>JAKAQR010000084.1 GCA_021819725.1 Actinomycetes bacterium | reverse complement strand
CAAGTGAGCAAGGGCTGGCTGTCTTGGCTTGGCGCACGACCACCGGCTTGGTGGACATTTCGAGACGTTCGCCGTACACTGGGGTGAGGGTGAGGCTTGCGTGAATGGGACACCCGAAGCACATCGTAAGCCTCTGAGTGGACATCGGAAGGGCAGTTGTTGATCGCTGAGCGGCTGCGCTGGGATCCGTGGCGGGCGGTCCGGGTGTGGAAAGGCGGCGCACTGTGTTCGGGCGTAGACGTCGCTACTGGTATGAGCAGTATCTGCGACAACAGGCTATTGCACGGGAGGTGGGACCCGGGATGCGAGGGCCCAACGGAGCTATCCCCCGCGTTTCCCATGGACTCCGCAAGGATCGACCCTTGCAGTTGCGGTTACTGATGGGACTCCACAAGGCGATTGCACGAAGAAGACTCTTGCGGAGATTGCTGTGGGGGCCAGAGCCTCCGGAAGAATCTCTTTGATGGTGATGGTGGGGTGCTGGTTCCATGGGTTCGGCTCTTGCTCCGTATGTTTATCAGGTGCTACTCGAGGTAGCGATGGGACCAGCTTGAGCTCCGAGCGTTGGAAGGGCCCACCACCGGGTAAAGCGGTCAGATTATCGCTGAACTCGCCCAAGAGATGTGTGTTGATGCAGGATACCGGTCGCGCATTGGGCATCTCTTGTTCTTTCCTTGGGGTGTCCGAGCCCGCCGCCCACGTGATCACCGCTGAAACCGAAGTAACCTACCTGGTTGTCGGCGCGCAACTGTGGAGAGGTCACGTGAGCGAGTTATGAGCCATCGAGTTCTAGCAGCAAGAGTCAACCGACCTGAGATGGCAAAGTCTGTGTCTTTGGGAGGGTAGGAGCCAAGTCAGCGACTCGCAGGGGCACAGACGCCCGGGGGCACGACTCAACCCGTGACCGGATTGCAGTCCCTGCCCGGATTGCACAGCGCATAGGGTACCAGGACCAAAGAGGGGGTCGCTGAGTCCACGCTCGCTAGGACCGGGCACCTAGACACGACTGGCCCTGGTACACGGATCCAGGAGTTGGCTGCTTCCATCGTCGCAATGACCCAGCTATCTGTGCCAAGCAACGAGGCGTAGGGAGGCTCTGGCTTTGCTCTCACCATGACTCTGGGGCCGCATGACAGAGCCGAGCGTGGTTGCAGCCAGCGACCCCGATGTGGTGATCAGCACAGACTCAGCCGTGGTTGGCGTCGAACGACGAGAAGGACGCCCGGGTCATGGGGATAATCTCAAAGCTGTCCGCCACAGTGATGAGTCGTGATAGCAAGTCGCTATGGGCACCCTGGTCAGGGTCTTCAACCGTGCCACTCGCGTAGAGGATCACGAGCTTTGCGACGCCTCCATCCGGCTTTCGCCGCAGGATACGACCAAGGCGTTGGATCAGTTGACGCTTTGAACCTGACGCAGTCGCGATGATGGCTAATCCCACTGCGGGGACATCGATCCCCTCGTCGAGGAGGCGAGGGGCAGCCAAGGCCTCGAGCTCACCGCGCTCGAGGCGTTCGAGTTGTTGACGCCGCAGCACCTTGGCCATTCCGGAATGGATGGCCGCCGCGCTGACACCTTGCTGGAGGAGGACGCGGGCGGACGCCTCCGCCGAGGCGATGCTCTGGCTGAAGATAAGGCATCGTCTCGCGTCGTGGATCTCCGGTGCAAGCTCAGCCAGCGCTTCGAGTTTGGAGGCCAGGCCGTCCAACAGAGCCCGTCGCTGAAAGAGTGCCTGCTGCAGCCTCAGAGCGACCTCTTCTATACCGGGGGACGTGGCGCTGTATGCTCCCGCGCAGGCCCGAATGAGGGTCGCTACGAAGTCGTTACCGGAGAGCGGGCGGCCGTAACGCGCCACGAAGGCCCGTAAGAGAACGCTGATAAGTCGACTGAGATCGTCGTAGGTCATTCGCTCGTAATCGTGCATTTGCACTGGCAACAGACAAAGGCAAAAGGGGGCGATGACGGAATCACGTACCGCCATGTCGTGGGAGTAGCGGTACACCACAGGCCCAAAGTAGGGGTCGAGATAACGGTGATGGCCAGCGTCAGGTCGCGCAATCGTCGCACTCAGGCCGAGGCGATAGTCGAATCGGTCGTCCAAGATGCGCACGTTTGCGGGTGTCGCACAGCGGTGGACTTCATCGACAACTAGCAGGTCCCCGTGCCCGCGAACGGCGAAGTTGATGTCCCGAGCCGAGTTCATGACCGCGACGACGATCTGGGGTTCGCTATAGATTCTCCGAGTTCGATCCCGGTAGGCCTCGACGATATACCGCCTGGCAAAGGCGATTGTGAGTTGGCGTAGCCATTGACTCTGGAGCTCTAGCGTCGGCACGACGACGAGTGCGAGCCCATCTCGAGACACAGCTCTTTCGATTGCGTGCATCGCAACCAGGCTCTTTCCAGCACCGGTAACGGCTTCGATGAGGCCACGCGAGCCCACCGCGAGCCACGCTTCGAGCGCCTCTGCCTGCCAAGTAAACATCGACGGGAGCTGCGCGAGTCCCAGTTCGGTATCGCCTGGTACGTTCGGATTTGGGTGTGGACATTGCCCGGTCAGGGTCCATGCAGCGCTTCTCATCGAACATCGTTCGAATACCGGGAGCGACTCTAGCGCCGCGAGAACGGCGTCGCGCATGACCGTATGCCCTGTGGATGGTGGGGACAGGATAGCACTAACCTCTTCAGGGTCGAGACACCCCTCGGTGCTCAAGATCCAGGCAATTGCATCCGAGAGCATACGGACTTATCCATCATGGTGAGGAGGCTTCATCCTCTACCTGGGTGTTCTCTCCAAGATCGACCTTCACATCGGTCGAGAGCGTGATCGGGGTATAACTTGGGTCGAGGTAGATGAGATCCCACTCGTTGATCCACGCTCTGACGTACTGGCGCATCCTGTTGGACGGGAGACGTTCTATGCCTTGGACATCGGGCGGGCTCCAACGGAGCGCCTCTCCGTGTAGCGCCTTGATTGCGTGGTAGGTGCGATCAAGTTCCTCATTAGTTGGAGGCTCTAGGTGCATTTGGTGATCGCGGAGGAGTTCCATGCCTCGATTTGCCAACTCAAGAAGCTGGGGGGAGGCTTGAGCCATCAAGGAGAGGCGAGATGGGACCTTTTCGAGATCGTTCCGAGCCACCAAGACCTCACTCTCGAAGTCGTCGACGGTGGTGAGAACGGTGGTGATCGGGGCGCTGGGATCACGGGTTAGCCCTTGGAGCCATTGCGCGACCTCGGCGTACGCTCGACCCCTTTGCAGGAGCGAATACCTTCCGATCAACTCAACCTCATCGAGGAGGATGACCCAGCCTGAGTATCCGGCTGCAGCGATCAGCCGAGAGACGAATGACAACCTATCGCGGCACAAAACATCCTCCCTCGTGGATCGTATGTTGTACTCGCCCAGCCATCCTGCCTCGCGCAAGCGCCGACGTATCTCGGCTACTCCGAATTGATCTCCCGCCCAGAACTGGAGAATCTTATCGACAAACTCCTCGTCCCCACTGGCAAATTGCTCAAACATCCGCAGCGTGGCGGTGAGGCGGTGATCGACGAAGCTGCCATCGGTCGCCAACCATCGATAGAGCTGCGCAAATCGGAGCGACTCCGTCTGGAGACCGGTACCGATTTCTGTGATTGCCGATCCCGGTCTACCCGGAACACGTGCATCGTTGATGGCGGCTCGATAGACAGCCGACAGATTGTAGAGGGGAGTCTCCTTTGATATGACGACACGAGAGACGACGAAGTTCTGCTGGAGGGCACGCTGGGCAAGGTACTCGAGAAGATGGCTCTTGCCACTTCCGAAGCCTCCCGCGATCAACAGGCCGGCTGGAACGCGATCCATCGACTCCCAGTTCGCTCGTCGAGCCGTGATTTCGAGATTCGCCAAGTATCTCTCGACAACCTGACTCTGCATTGTTCCTAAATGGAGGACGCTCTCTCGATTGGGTACTCCTGCACGAAGAGCCTCCAGCGCTCTGAGCGCTGTCACGGTACCTGTCGGCCGATCCTCATGACGTGTGTAGGTCATAGCGGTTCTCCCCTGAAACCGGACACAAGGCCAACCGTCTCATGGGACTCGGCAAGTCGGACGAGCGTCCCAAATGGATTATCGCGTGTCTCGTCTCGTATCTCGTCATAAATTCTGAGCTTCAGAGCCTGGTAGAGATCTAGACCTCGCGTGCGATCGCTGACGAACTCTGGCGGCAGGCAGACAAGAGTGACCATGTGTTGGAACTCATCCGTGTTGTCGATAAGCTGCCGCAACGACTCATACGTGTCGATGATGGACGCACGGGTGTATCGCAGCGACACGTCCGTCGTCTCAAGGTATCGCGGCCGAAAGAACTGTTGGAGGTCCAAGGTGAGTAGTAGGCCGGTGTGGCCATTTTTTGTCAACCACCTGACCAGCGAAAATAACATCGACCTCGCGTTGGTCCGAGTAATGCGGCGAAAGATTCGTGTATTCCTGAGAAGGGAGATCTGACCCAGCTCCCCGTGAAGCCACGCCTTGATGGCATCGGCCTCGGCGTCCGTCACCTGTCCGGTCTTGAACTCGAACTGGCACAGACGGATCATCGCAATACGGAAGTCCTGCACCATTGCGTAATCCTTGAAGATATCGGTCTGGAATCCTCGATTGACATCGCGGAGGAGCTCGCGAGTGTCATAGCCGTAGAGTTCAGCAAGCTCTGCGAGGGTGATGCGGGAATTACCTGCGGGCACTTCATAACCCAACGAATGGCAGACGCGATTGACTGCCGTCCTTGCGAGTTGGTCCCAGTCGAGCGTACGGGCTACGGCGGAGAACAGTTGGTCTATCATGTGAACCTTGGTGCGAGCGGCATCAACCGCCACGGTTACCATGTTTGCCTCGCGTGCTGAATTGGACAGGCGGACCTCGATCCGCATCAGACTGCCCGGTTCACCAACGCAGAACTTGACGGTTGCGCCACCCTCAAGGATGTAGGAGTTGAGGTACTGGGTCTGGAAGAACTCGCAATAGCCGTCTGGATCAATCATTTGGACCCTCCAGAGCAATCGTCGAATAAATCTTGACCTGCCCACCCTTTGCTACCGTCTCCAACACGCCCCCGCCACGAGTCGTAGCGCTTGCAGCAAAGCGTAGAATCCGGCCGTCCTTCGTCTCGATTAACCCACTCTGATCGAGCAGATAGATATCGCGGGCGAACTCCTGCTTTGAGTAGGCACGCGAACCATTGAGCAGTGTGAGGATGGAGTAAAGGTTCATCAACTTCACGTGAGATCCGTGACGTCCACCCTTATGGGCAATCCAGAGATCGTAGGCCGAGGCGAGCGCCTCGAGAAAAGCTTCGGCTCGAAAGCGAGAGCGCCGTTGACTATTCGCCCGTAGGACATCAACAACCCGGCTGGGCCGCACCTCTCGCACTCGCTTGCGATCGATGGTGATCGCCTGTTCGGCCGGCATCACCTGCAGTACGGACGGATAACAGAGCAGTTTGCTGTCGGACTCGACCATCGGAAGGTGTGAAGCCGCCGCAAGTGCCATCAGCTCCCGAGCGTAGCCGCCAGACTGCATCCATGCGGTGAGGTCATAGTCGGCATCTCTCGTGAGCTCGCTAGCCTTTTCGTGAAGATCGGCCAATCGGTCTCGGACGGCCACGATAGCAGCGACAAGCTCACTCTGGTTTCCTTGTGCACTGGCTCGTTGTGCCTTCCGAGCAGCTGTCAGGGCCAACTGCGTTCCCTTCACGAGCGCCGCAATCTCGCGATCGAGATGCTCGAGCTCGCTCTCATAGCCAGCCGTCGTGTGCTCTGGATCCACCACGCCTCTCGCCCTTTCTCCATCGTCGTCATGACCGCGATCGTAATCCGATGGATCTCCCACCCATGCTTTCGGATAACCCAAGTTCCTGTTGTACCGAGGCTGGACCGTGCCATCCCGCGCCCCATGCCACCCTAGCCCCTTCTTGGAGCGTATGCTTCTCATCCGGTCTGACGTGCGATCGTTCCATGACGTGCATCGTTCAGGACCGGAGTCGATCGTGCCTACATGCCAACGCGCAGATATATCCACATGACACACCGATGGGCTGTTGCGACGAATTGTTTTGGGTGCATCTTCAAACAGACGAAGCGGTTTGGGCCAACGTTTGGCGGAGCGAGACTCGCCACATAGAAGTAGTGGGTCGTGACGCCTGGAGAAGTCCTGCATGCTCACATCACTCAACCGTCCAATTCCACTCATATGCTCTCCACTATGGGACGTGGGTACGACACCGGTGATTCGTAGTCCGCAGAGACGTTGGATATACAGACCACACGTCAGGTGAAACTGGCCGGGATTCACGCTGTGGACTCGGTGGTTCTAATGGCGCTGCTGAAGCCGGGGGAAAGTGAACTACTGATCATGGACGCGGTCAGGAGCCGTCGTTCGTTGGGGGGGGTGCTGCTGCGTTGATTAGGATTCGTCCATTTTTTGGTGCATTCGAGATGTTGGAGCCGCAGTGAGCGCCTGAGCCAGGTACCTTTTGGGCAAAGACCTTGTCTTGAAGCCGCGGGTGTTCATATGCCTGGGATCGGTGGTCTTGGCGAATGGAGATCCCTGAAATGGGTGCACGGCCAAAGAATCGACCAACCTGCGCTGGGCTTTCTCGTTGGTAGCATGCGACACATCGTTGGTGGCGATGTGAGAACGTGCCAGTCGTGGTGTGCTGGATAGTCTGTGGCGGCGGTGGCACTCTTTCACACCGTAGCGTAGAGTTCATCTCTCCGTTGGCAATCCGTATAATTGAGACTGTAAGTCTCAATGGCGGAGCGAGCCTAATCTATGATGCCGGGCTCGGATGTAACGGTTGGCATTGCCTTCTCCCAGAGCAGTCAACTCCACGAGAGCGAGCCCTTGAGTTTGCGGATCCCCACTTGGCACCGGGATCGTTCACTCCGTTGGAGCAACGAGCAGCTGATCGTTCACCTGTTGGGTAGATGTCGGGTAACCCAGGAGTCGCAATCGTGGATTTCGAAGGATTTGTTGCGCCGATCGCCTTGCCTGACGGGGTGTCAAGGGAACCCAAGATAGGGCGTCTCGTAGAGCGGTAGCGAGGGATCGTTTGGCCAGGGTCGGCATCTAGGAGGGGCCACAGGCGAGCGTCTTGAGTTGGTCGAGTCTGTCGGCGTGCTAACTATCGGTGGCTGCGCAACGGCGTAGAGAGAAGGGCGAGGACAAGGATGCCGAGGATTGCGACGCCCATGAGGATGACCGCTGTACCAGCGAGCCAGGAGTAAGAAAAGGTGAGTGTGAACGTCAATGCGTTGAGCATTCGTTGGGTGGTGTCAGGTGGAGCGTTGGTCGGCCGCAGCAGCTCGTGATGGATGGCAAGGTATGATCCGACGATGAGCAACGTGCTTGCGAGCCCAATGATGAGTCGGCCAAGTCGTGGCCGAAGCCACCAGAGTACGAGGACGATGAGCGGGACCAAGAGAACGAACTTCGTCATGGCAACGACGGCGGTGCTGCCCAGAGGAGCGATGCTGCCGCTCAACGGCGCATAAGCAACCCAACCGGTGAAGCCATGCGAAAAAGCCAGGTCGATCAGAATTGGGAGGAGCCAGGTCACTAGTACAATCCAAACGGTGGCAATACCGATCTTGTGGCTGGTGTTGCTCGTCATCTCAAGATCTTGTGGTGTGGGAATGGCGTTTGCTCACTGGGTGCTCTCTATTGCAATGCGGCGACCGGGTGTCGTAACGTCCTCGCAGTCTATCACATCCCAGGAGAGATTGTCTCGGACCAAGGAGGCTCAATGCTGTACGCTGGCTCCCGTGGGCCGCTTGATTGGTTGTTCCGCGGGAGCACCAACCTGATTGGTTGGTGCCATCACTCGACGACAAAGACCTAGCAAAGTCCATCGCTGTCACGGATCCAGAAGGCATTGTGAACCGTCGCAATCGTAGTGCGCCGCGCCGTGGAGAAATGTGAAGACATCATCGTTTATGACCCGACGCACCGCTAATGGTGTTGCCCAGCGCCGACACATGCCACATTGGACGGTGTCTCCAAGTTCACGAGGCCCCTCAGTTCGCAGCGGTTCAACCCAATAGTGGTGATCTTGCATGGATGCCCAATGTGACCTTTGGTCTCAACCTAGT
>JAKAQR010000029.1 GCA_021819725.1 Actinomycetes bacterium | reverse complement strand
TAGGCGTACGCCGGCAGATTTACAGTCTGCTCCCATTGGCCACTCGGGCACCGACCCTGGTGAGGACATAATAGTCTACCAGTATGCCTTCATTCGACGTAGTTTCAGAGATTGATATCCAAGAAGTTAAAAATGCGGTTGACCAGGCAAGTCGCGAGATCGCTACGCGCTTCGACTTTAAGAACACCGATTCCTCAGTGGTTTTGAATGAGAGTGACCAGATTATCACCCTCGCTTCGAATACGCCGGACCGCCTCAAAGCAGTGATGACCGTGCTCGAAGAACGGCTTGTCAAGCGTTCTGTCTCGCTCAAGGCCCTCGACCGACAAAAGGTGGAGGACGCAGCTAAGGGTACGGTACGCCAATCGATCCGTCTCATCTCTGGCCTCGAGGGTGAGCGGGCAAAGCAGGTTACCGGAGCCATCAAAACGATGGCCATCAAGGGCGTCCAGGCACAGATCCAGGGGGAGCAGGTGCGGGTCACCAGCAAAAAGCGTGACGATCTGCAAGCAGTCATGACCCAACTCAAAGAGCAGATCGCTGACGTTCCGTTGCAATTCGTCAACTTCCGCGACTAAGTATCCCCAATGGGGGCGACCTATCATCTTCGACCGGGCCAGAAGGCAATCGTCCTTTCGAGTGCCGTGCTCGACCAACCTCAGACCGTTGACAATGAGTACCACCAGGCCACCGAGGGTCTGAGTGATGAGGATGTCGTCATCGTCTGCGGCCCCATCGGTCACAACAGTTCCACGCATCTGTCGCTGTTCATGGACCTTCTGCAGCGTCACTACCGCTCCTACCTCGTCACCCCACAGGCCGACATCGATCGCCTTCGCCAATCCGCTGGCTTTCGTGGTGACGCCAAGGGCGAGCTCGAGCTATGTTCGCATCTCGATCTCACCTACGAGGACCACGGCACACAACACATTCTCGTCGATCCTGGCCAGGGCCAGACGACCGATCCACGCGACACGATTCTGGCCCGTTTGAGCCAACAAGGGGGTCGGTTCCGCGACGCCAACAAGCTCCACCCCCAGGCATCGATCGCCCGTTATATCGCCTCACGATCCTTCTACCAGAGGCTACGCACGCTCGTTCTCTGGGCAACCATCCCCTTGGTGATCATCTTGGCGATTCGGATCCCAATTCTCCTCGCGATACCTCTCCTACGCCGGCAGTCGGCCCTCATCACTAATACGGAGCTGGCAGCGATGGCTATCGTCCTGGATATTTTTCTCGCCGTTACGGTCTCGTTCTTCACCAGTCGAGGAACGCTGCGCATCCTCGACACCCCACTGGACTCCGCCCTGCGCACCCTCGATCCAAACGCCTCGGAGCGTCTCCGCTTCGATGAGTTCACCGAGCATGGATATCATGGCATGATTAGCGCCGCGACGCGAACGAAGGAACTCATCACCACTGGCAATGGCATTTTTGCCTCTCCTGGGACATTTTCCACAACCGTTATCCGATTGCCAACGCGACTCCCAATTCCCGCACTCTACGTCGCCGCGTCCGACGCCTCTTGGCTGGAGATAGAGCCAGGGGCAACCCTGCGGATCAACCTTTGGTCGCTTCAGCGACTCGTCGCACCATCACGGCTACTGCGACTCCTGGCCTCGAAGGACCTCCATCAACCCAAACCCGATCTCCTCGCGAGTATCCCTGATGGGCCAAATTACTCACCAGTAGTGCACGACAACCCGCGTAGCCCAAGCCTGCCCTTTCGACGAGTGAGTGCCATCGTGGTCTTCTTGGGTGGCCTAACCGAGCTCGCCACCTCCCTGATCCCACCCCTTCATAGCCACTTCAGGCTCGTGTCGACGCTTTTCCCAAACCTCGCACTCTTCGTACGCAGCTACGCCAATGCGATCACCACAGCAGCAGGCGTCGGCATGATCGCCGTCGCCCTTGGCCTGCACGCTGGTCGGCGACGTTCGTTCCAGATCACCGTCGCCGTCGGCTTCATCGCCTTCTTGGCCAACCTTGCGCGTGGTGGTGACCTACCCACACTGATCGTCCTCGGCGTCGTCTTGACGATACTCCTCCTCAACCGACGTGCGTTCGACCAGCCGACCCCTGCTCGGCCGAGCCTTACCCGCCTGGGCAGGATTGTGGTAACCACCCTACTCCTCTGGATCGTCGCCGACAGCGCCACCATCGTCGCCCATCTGCTCTTTCGCCGGCAGGAACTCTATCGAATCGTGCCAACATTTGGCCAGATCATCGCGGTCTCAGTGGGGGTGTCGACCCACGCACCCCTACCTTTCAATCACCCCTACCTGCGCGACGCCATGCAACTTGCGATGGTAGTCCTCCTGCTCATCACGATCTGGACCGTCATTGCGCCACTCACGACCTACGTTCACCTCGATTCCCGATCTGATCTCAGCGTTACCGCGCTCAGCCACATCCTGTCGTCGCACCCGCAAGGGACCCTCGATTACTTCGCCCTACGCGACGATAAACTCCATTGGGTACGCCATGGAGTCGTGATCGCCTATGGCATCTTCGGATCGACGATCATCGTCTCGCCTGACCCCATTGGACCTCGATCGAACGCACCACAGGCCTTCATCGAGTTCTTTACCGAGATGAAGCGGCTAGGACGCTCGATCGCTATTCTTGGGGCCAGCGCCGAATGGCAACGTATCTACCACAACCTCAACATGCGCAGCTACTACATCGGCGATGAGGCGCTCGTCACACTCTCAAGTCTGGACTTGACCGGAAAACGTCACAAAAGCTTACGTCAAGCCGTCAACAGAATGAAAAAGTACGGGTACTCGGTCAGCCTTGTCAACCCGTTACAGCTGGCCGAACAGGATCGTACCCAGATCCTCGCCATTATGGCCTCATCTCGTCGCGGTGACCACGAACGCGGTTTCTCGATGACGCTCGGCCGTGTCTTCGATCCCCACGACAAAGACCTTCTGATGAGTGTCTGTCGTAACGCTGACGCGACGATCACGGGCTTTTGCCAGTGGGTTCCCGCGCCCGCGGTACACGGTTACTCCCTTGATCTGATGCGGCGTGACCTCGGTGAACACCCCAATGGTATGTTCGATCTCCTCATCGTAGAGACGATCCGGCAACTGAACGATCAGGGCTACCAGACATTAAGCCTCAACTTTGCCGCCATGCGCGCGGTCTTGGCCGGCGAGCGGGGTTCAGGCATACCTTCGCGAGTCGAGCGTTGGGTCCTTGGTCGACTCTCCGACTCCATGCAGATCGAATCACTTTGGCACTTCAACGCAAAGTTCGAACCGGCCTGGTTGCCGCGATATCTCGTGGTTGACAGCATCGAGAACGTACCGGCCATCGCCATCGCTGCAGGCAAAGCAGAATCGCTCTGGGATCTTCCAGTCATCGGGCGCTTCCTCAACAACAGCACCTCGATAGAGGAGCACGTCACCTCATCAACCTAGCGGCGTCAGCGGGCTTTGACCTGGGGTGGCCTGGGCACCAAAGATGGTCATTCCGTGTCGGTGGACGATGATCGTCGCAACGCCGACCGCGACCACCAACAACGGCGCAATCATCATCGATCCAGTCGCCTCGAGTGCGATCACGATCATCGACAGCGGGACCCTGCCAATCGAGCCGAACACAGCGGCAAACATGAGCAGCGCGACCACCGCCAACGAGCCGAAACTCATCGGGACGTGTGCCAAAGCCGCCAGCCGCCAGAGTGCGGCGCCACTAAAGGTGCCGATAATGAGCGCTGGACCAAGCACCCCGATCGGAGCCTCGGCCGACAGGCTCAATCCGGTGAGCACCAGTCGTGCAACAGGAACCAGCAGCAGCAGCCAAAGGGGCCATGACCGCAGCACGGCACCGAGCGTGACCAGCCGGATCCAGCCCGTCCCGGTGGAGAGGACCTCGGGAGCCACGAAGGCGATCCCCGACGTGATCACCGTCACCACAAGGGCGATCACCGCCCATCGCCACCAGGCTGATCGAGAGCATCGAGTAAGCTCCTTCCCTGCAACGACAATCCACCAACGATACAGCAGCCCAATCGCCCCGGCGATCACACCCGCCACCACGGCAGTGGCGTACGCTTGGGGATGGATAGGACCGAACGCAAGGTGCCCGATCAGTGGAGAGCCCCCGAAAACCGCGGTATCAACACCCCAGGCGATAGCGGTGATCAAGAGGCCAGGCAGTATGACCACCCCAAGGAACCCACCGACAACAAAGAGTTCCCCAGCAAGCAAGACACCTGCTAGCGGGGCCTGAAACAGACAGGCGAGTGCGGCACCCACACCACAAGCCACGAAAACTCGTACGTCCCGCTTCTCCAAACCCAATCGTGGCAACCAGTTAATTAATGGACCCCCAACGAGCATGGCGATTGGGCCTTCAGGTCCTCCCGAGACGCCAGCACCCAGTGCGATCACACCTGCCACTCCGGTACCCAACGCTTCAGGCATCGGTAACTCCACCGTCAATCCGTTGACGACTTCAATCACGCGATCCGCTCCCCGTTCGCCCCGGCGTGCGACCCCGCTCTTCACGGATACCACCTTGGCCAGGAGAAAACCGATCAGAACAAAGACCGGCAACAACCACAGCCGCCCACCTGTCAGGTGGGAGATCTCCGTCACCGCGACCAGCCTCTTGACACCAATGGCATACCCCAAAAGCTCCACCAGCGCTCGAAGCGTCCACCGGAACACCACCACTCCCACACCAGCGATGAGGCCAGTGATGAGGACACCGACCCCACGACGGACGGTGACGGGAAGAGTGAAGCGCACGTGCCTCATGCTACTGCTGACCTAGCTGCAGTCGTCCGCCGACAATCTCTAGCATCGCCACCACAGTACGGCGAGAGGCTCGATGAGTTGGGGGCATACCGAGTACGACGTCATGACCGACGATCACACTACAAAAAGATTTTGCCTTTAGCCACCAGATTCAACAACAGCGTCGGGAATACTCCAAAGAACACTGTGACCGCAACAGAGAGCCAAATGCCAATCCAGATCGGCACCTGCGCCGCTCGCGATGACTGGACAATTCCCGCATCACTTCCTCCGCGGATGGGTACGGGATACAGGGCATCGCCGACGCCGACGGTCTGTTCGTCACGCGCAAACAGGGCGAGGACAAGCCGCAGGTAAAAGGCCACAGCAATCGCTGCGGTGATCATCGCTACGACAGCGATCCAGTACTCGTTGACGGCGATCACCGCGGTAATAACGGAAAACTTGGCGATGAATCCGCTCGTAAAGGGGGCTCCCGCCTGTGCGAGCACCAAGATCGCGAGAAGGATTGCGACCGCAGGCCTCCGTTGTCCGAGTCCTCGGACCTCCGTCAAGGACAGAGAACCCTCCGTTTTCCCCTCATCGACCTGGATCAACGAGATCAAGCCAAAAGTTCCAATCACCATGACCGAGTAGGCGGCGAGATAGAACAACGCATCACGAGTACCCCCACTCGTTGCCGCCAAGACTCCCAACAGAATGAAGCCAGCGTGATTGATCGACGAGTACGCCAGCATTCGCTTTATCTCGCGCTGTCGTAAGGCAAAAACAGCGCCGAACACCAACGACAACACCGCGAGTCCGATCACAATCGGCCGCCAATACTGGAGCTGGAGATGGAAGGCGACCGTGAGTACTCGCAAGAGGGCAGAGAAAGCAGCGATTTTAGCCATCGCCGCCATATATCCCGTAACAGAGGTAGGAGCCCCCTGATAGACGTCAGGGGACCACACATGGAAGGGAACAGCAGAGATTTTGAAGCCAAAACCCACCAAGATCAACGCGATACCAAAGAGGAGTACCCCGTTGTTGATCAACACGTGTGTCGAAAGGAACGAACCGATCTTCAATAAGTTCGTCGAACCGGTCGCGCCGTAGACGAGCGCTACGCCGTAGAGAAACACTGCAGAAGAGAAACCGCCGAGAATGAAGTACTTAAAGGCCGCCTCACGTGAGAGACCATCTCGAAGTCGGAACCCTACCATGATATAGAGCGCAATTGACAGAATCTCTAACCCCAAGAAGATAACGATCAAGTCATCCGCCTGGGCCATGACGATCGCTCCCGTAGCTGATATCAAAAGTAACGTCACAAACTCCGGCCCTTGGCCTGCAACCGAGCGAACAAACCCTGGCCCAATCAGCATGGTAAGCACGAGCGCGGCAGCAACAATGATGCCCACGACCGCAGAAAAACCATCGTTGGCGATAGCCCCGGCGATCGCGAGGGACGGTCCATGGGTATCGACCAGCCGCAAAAGGTTCGCCGACCAAGCCCCCTCTCCCAGGGCGGCCAGGAGGCCAATTCCACGATAGAGCTCAGGGTGCTCACGTCGGCCAATGGTAGCCGACAGTGCGAGTACGACGAGTGCCGCACCAAAGAGGATCATCTCTGGAGCGATCGCCTGATAGGAGATCGCTGGAAGCCGAATTGGCAACTGTGATACAAGCGTTCCAAACACTACTTTGCCCCTCCAGTTACATTCGCAGACACGGTCGATCTCCCGAGTGCCGGGGCAGTAGTGACATGGTGAACGATTGCCGCAGTCGACGGGTTGATGCGTGCCAGAAGTGGGATCGGATAGATCCCCAGAAAGACGATGAGGGCGACCAAGGGGAGCAGCAACAACGCCTCACGCGGCGCCAAATCACGAAAGCTGCGATCGTCCTTGGGTTCTCCATGGAACACCCGCTGGTAGGCCCAGAGGAGATAGATCGCGCTCAAGACAACACCGAGAACCGCAACCACGGCCCACCACCGATGGGTGATGAAGGTACCGATAAGAATTAAGAACTCCCCGACGAATCCATTCAACCCCGGCAGACCGATCATACCCATGACGACGAGGATGAAGACGGCTGCGAAGATGGGCGCCTTTTTTTGAAGGCCTCCGAGCTTGTTCATATCCAAGGTGCCTCGCCGCTCATAGATCATTCCCAACAGTAGAAAGATAGCAGCGGTGTAGATACCGTGATTCACCATCTGGAGCGTGCTCCCCGAGAGGGCTTCGGCCGAAAAGGCGAAGATGCCAAGCACGATGAACCCCATATGCGACAGCGATGAGTAGGCGACCATTCGTCCAAGATCTCGCTCACCAGCCGCCACGATCGCGCCGTAGAGAATGCCGACAACTCCAAGCGTCAGCATCAACCAAGCAAGCTCCCGAGAGGTCGCGGGGAATAGCTCCAGGTTGAACCGTATGAGACCATAGGTACCAAGCTTGGCCATGACGCCCGCCAGAATCACCACGGCCGGGATGGGAGCAGAGCGGTAGGTATCCGGCGACCAGGTATGGAAAGGAAAGATCGGCGTCTTGACGGCAAACGCGGCAGCAAAGGCCAGAAACAGCAGGATCGCGGTATCTTTTGGAAGCCTCGTATGCATAAGCGCTGGCAACGAGAAGGTGAGATGTCCAGTCTGGTGGTCATGGATAAAGACCAACGAGACGATACCCACTAGTAGAAAGGCTGAGCCTGCAAAGGTATAGACAAAGAACTTGATCGCCGCGCGTCCCGATGCCCCCAAGCCGAAGTCGGCAATCAAAAAATAGCTAGGTACCAGCGTCAGCTCAAAGAAGACGAAGAAGAGGAAGAGATCAAGCGCAGTGAAGCTACCCATGCATGCTGCCTCAAGGAGCAACATCCAACCGACATAGGCTCGATAGTCCTTTACCCCCTTCATCGCGAACATGGCGATGGTGAAAAGCACCGCCGTCAGCAGTACGAGCACCAGCGAGATACCGTCGGCTCCCAGGTACCAGGCGATTCCAAAGGCTCCAATCCAGTGAACCTTGGTGACAAACTGATAGGAACTTGTATGAAGCTTAAAGGCGATCGCCATACCAATGGCGATACCTAACTCCACCAAGGAGATCGCAATCCCAAAATATCGAATCAACTTCTGGTTCTCCGGCGGCAGGGCCATCATCGGTACCACCAGAGCTCCTAGGGCGGGAAGTGCTATCAGCCAATCGAGTAACGTCATCGAATTCCTCTCTACCGCGCCGCACTCACGAGCACATACGCAAGGACTACCACGATCCCTGCGACCATTATCAGGAGATAACTCCGAACCAATCCAGACTGCACTCGTTTACCAAGTCCACCCACCCAACGAAACAGCCAAGCGACACCCCCAACTGCTCCGTCAATGATGGTGGGGTCAACGACTCGATCGCCGAGCTTCGCTAAGGCCGTACCTCCGCGCGCAAAGGTACGATCATAGAAGGTGTCGATATACCAGCCCTTGAACAGCACCGCGGGTTCAAGCGCTTTACGTTCGGAGTGATTGCGCCACAGACGCCATGCCAAGAAGATACCAAGGAGAGCAACGACGGCATCGGTGGCCGGGAGTAAGACCTTCTCTGAACTCGAGAGATGATAGGTGACCAAGGCGGAACCGAATACCGGCGCTAGCCAGTTGTGTAGGAAACGAAGGCCACCGTAGGGCAGGTTCAATAGACCTGCAGTCGCCGCCGCAACGGCCAGCACAATCAGCGGGATCGTCATGATACGGGGCGACTCATGTGGATCGTGACCATGGGTGATCTCCTCCCAGCGTGCCTTGCCGTAGAAGACCACAAAGACGAGACGGCCCATGTAGTACGCCGTCAACAATGCGGTCACCACACCAACAACCCAGAGCAACTCGTTGCGACCGAAGGCATCCTCAAGCACGGAGCCCTTCGAGAAGAAACCAGAAAACGGCGGCACACCAGCGATGGAGAGCCAGGCGATGATCATGGTCCATGCAGTAATCGGCATCAGCTTCGCAAGCGCACCCATGCGCCGGATGCTCTGTTCATTGTCGAGCGAATGGATCACCGATCCAGAGGACAAGAAGATCAGCGCCTTATAGAAGGCGTGAGTAACCATCAAAAAGATCGCTGCAATGTAGGCACCCGTTCCGATGCCAAGCATCATGTAGCCCAACTGGCTGACCGTTGAGAACGCCACAATCTTTTTGATGTCAGTCTGCGAAGTCGCCGCCATCGCCGCCACGAACGCGGTGATCACACCGATGATCGCAATCGTCATCGACGCGGCATGAGCGAGTGCAAGGATCGGCGACAGCCGTGCCATTAGGTAAACCCCTGCGGTCACCATTGTCGCGGCATGGATCAAAGCCGAGACAGGAGTTGGTCCCTCCATGGCATCAAGCAACCAAGTAAACAGCGGTAACTGCGCTGACTTGCCCGCAGCTGCCAAGAAGAACAAGAGTGCGATCGCCTCGGCTGTCCCGCTAGACAGTTGGTGAGCCTCGGGTAGCACCTTTGAGTAGCTGACCGAATGGAGGTTGAGAAAGATCAGGAAGGTTCCCAGCATGAAACCCATGTCACCAATGCGATTGATGATGAAGGCCTTCTTGCCTGCACTGGCAGCGGTCGGGCGTTCAAACCAAAACGAGATCAACCAATAGGAACAAGCCCCTACTCCCTCCCATCCAAGAAACGTCAGCGGAAGGTTGTTGGCGGTCACGAGGACGAGCATCGAGAAGACAAAGAGGTTGAGGTAGACGAAGAACTGGTGGAAGCGCGCATCTCGCTTCATGTAGCCGATCGAATAGAGGTGGATAAGTGCCGCAACTCCGGTGACGAAGAGGATCATCACCACAGAGAGTGGATCAGCCCGGAAGGTGATGTTCACCTGCAGACTTCCCGCATGGAACCAAGGGAATAAGTGCAATAGCTGGGTCCGATTTGACCCATGCTTGGTCAAAAGAACGATCCAAGTTGCGACCGCGGCGACAAAACTCGAAGCAACTGCTATCGTCCCAAACCAGCCAGCTCCAGGGTCTCCCATCCGTTTCCCAAAGGCAAGCAAGACGAGGAAACCAAGCAGCGGAAAGCCGATCACCAAACCCAAAACAACCATCTCTAGCCCTTCAAACTCGAAATATCATCGACGGTGACAGTCGCACGATGTCGAAAGATCGCAACAATGATCCCAAGTCCAACGACCACCTCAGCAGCCGCGACTACGAGCACAAAGAACACCGCGATCTGGCCACCAACATCGTTGAGCATCCTGGCATAGGTGACGAAGGTTAAGTTGACCGCATTCAACATCAGCTCAACAGACATAAACATGACGATGACGTTACGCCGCGTCAACACCCCGAAGGTCCCAAGACCAAACAGCAATGCCGCGACTACCAGATACCAACTCCCAGGGATCGTCACTGTTCGACCTCCTGAACCGGGCCAACCGGTGACTGGCCAACCGGTGACTGGTCAACCGGTGACTGGCCAACCGGTGACTGGCCAACCGGTGACTGGCCAACCGGTGACTGGCCAAGTATTGCCGTCTCGGCCCCCATGCGGCGAGACAGTATCACTGCTCCCACCACCGCGATCACCAGGAGAGCCGCAGTCAGTTCAAATGGTAGGAGATAGGTCGTAAAGACCGAGCGTGCAAGCACTCCAATATTCGAACCTGCACTCAGTTTTCCCGCCGTAGAATGCGCACCGGTCGCCCATGCACCGGTCGCCACAATAAACAGCTCGGCGAGGATCAAGACGACGCCCGCTCCTGCAAGCCCCACACGCACGGTATCGCCCGCGAAACTCGCAATCTCTTCACGGTCGACGCCAAGCAACATGATCACAAACAGGAACAGCACAACCACGGCTCCCGCATAGACCACCACCTGCACCGCCGCAAGAAACTCAGCACCTTCCTCGATGAAGAGGATCGCTACCCCAAAGAGGGTCATGACCAGAAACAGAGCGGCGTGCACGGGGTACCGTGCCGTCAGAAGCCCGACACCACCGATAGCGATGATCACCACCGACACCATAAAGACGATGAGTTGAGGTACGGATATCACCGAGGCCAGGATCACCAGACCTTCCCTCCAATCTTTCGAGCAATACGATCCGAGAGGACTTCACGTAACGAGAACACCGCAGCCATCTCGTCCTCCGAGATATCCGACTGACCCCTCTCAGGCAATCGAACGCCATAGCCCAGCTCGCCAGACCATCCAGCGACTCCTTCGAAGTTTGGATCCCCCGAAGGAGCGGTGGCTCGCACCCATCCCGAGGTGTCCTCTTCATCATCGTCATGCCAATCCTCGAAAGGGGTCCGACGTGGATGCCCCTCATCATCAACGACGAGTTCAGCCTTCGTGTAGATCGCATCCTCCCGGCTGGTGAAGGAGAACTCAAACATCTTGGATTCGGTGATGGCCTCGGTCGGACATGCCTCCACGCAGAGATCACAGTGGATGCAGCGTAAGTAGTTGATCTCGTAGACGAAACCGAACCGCTCACCGGGTGAGACTGGCGCCTCGGGATCGTTATCAGCTCCACGCACATAGATACACCGAGCGGGACAAACACCAGCACAGAGTTCACAGCCGATGCACTTTTCCATGCCATCGGGATATCGATTGAGAACATGGCGGCCATGAAACCGTGGCGGCTTGGGCCTTTTCTCCTCCGGGTATTGGCGAGTCACGCGTGGCTCCGCCATCTGTTTGAAGGTTATCTTGAAGCCGCCTAGACCGCTAAGAATCCCCATGTTCCTCCCTCCTGTCCTGAGGTGACTCAAGTTCCACTCGCGAAGGTCGAGCCAGCTCTCGCGATGTACTCCGATCGCGTCCCACCGCAATGGCCCGATAGAGCAGCAACCCGCCGACGATACCAAGACCCACCATGCCAAACCCGAGCGGTCTAGAGACGCGCATCGCGGCGACCACCAACAGCCACACCAACATGACCGGAATCAGCACCTTCCAGCCGAGGTCCATCAGCTGGTCGTAGCGCAAACGAGGAAGTGCTGCACGGAACCAGACATAGATGAAGAAAAAGATGGCTGTCTTGACGATAAACCAGATGATCGGCCACAGCCAGTGCAAGAAGTGTGGATCAGGGCCATCTGGCCCCCCAAAGAACATCGTCACCATGATTGCCGACATCGTGATCGTGTTCATGTACTCCGCGAGGTAAAAGAGAGCAAATCTGATCGAGGAGTACTCGGTATGAAAACCTCCGACCAACTCCTGCTCCGCCTCGACGAGGTCAAAGGGAGGGCGGTTCACCTCCGCGGTGATGGCGATAATAAAGACAAGGAAGGGGATCACCCCTAAACGAATGATGTTCCAGTGTGGGATAAATCCAAAGAACGTCCCAAGCTGCTGAGACACCATGTTTCTCGTCGATAGCGAACCAGTCAAGAGCACGACTGAGGCGATCGATAGACCCATCGCAGCCTCGTAGGAGATCATCTGCGCCGAGGCCCGTACCGAACCTATCAGCGGATACTTCGATCCCGATGACCAGCCAGCAAGCATAACGCCGTAGACCGATATCGAAGACATCGCTAGTAGCAGCAGGATTCCGATCGGTGGATCGGCCACTTGGAGTTCGGTCCTGTGGCCAAAGATGTCGACCATCCCTCCGACCGGCACCAAAGTAAAGGTGATGAAGGCGGGAATCACCGACAGATACGGGGCCAACTTAAAGATGAACTTATCGGAGCGCTCGGGGATCAGGTCTTCCTTAAAAAAGAGCTTGATCCCATCGGCCAAACTCTGCAGAATTCCAAAAGGTCCAGCGCGGTTGGGCCCAATACGGTTCTGCATGTCGGAGATCACCTTGCGCTCGATCCAGATCGCAAGCAAGACCGACACCATCAGCGCGATAAAGGCGACGAGCACCTTGATCACTACGATCAACACAACAACCCACGTGATGTGTCCCGCCAATAATGGATCGCTACCCATTGATTTTCTCCACCCTCACCTTGACCCACGATTGATCACCCAAGAGCCGCAGTGTCCCCGGTGTCACCCCACGAACCGTCAACGCCATCGCATCCTCCTTGACGAGTTGAACCAGCACCTCGACCGTCTCCGCCCCCTCGAGGCGACACCGGTCCCCCTCAGCCAATCCAAGGCTTTCAGCCTGGGCGGGGGTGAGGACCAGTACCGGCTCACGAACTGCAGACTTCAAGAAAGGATTGGCCAACAGCTCGGGCGTAGGATCGTAGAGTCGGGGTACCAATCGCAGCCAATACTCCCCATCGGAGAGCGGATCCAGTGTAACCGGCCCCTCCCATTTGGCAACCGAAGCCGACGCAAGGGCTCTTGGCGTCTCCCCTCCACCGAGTCCGAAACCTGGGGCCTCACTGGGTTCGATGACGTTACCGGAGCTAAAGTTGGCCCCCTGGCGATCGATGGAGGCGATGCCTGGCGTCGCCATCGGATCGAGGATCCGGCGACTCGCCACCGGTTCGGTCCGCGTTCTTGGAAAGAGTGGTCCATCCAGACCCTCTTCAAAGTAGTGATAACCCAGCCCGGCCAACAGCCCACCAGACTGGCTCAGACCGCGCGTAATGTCTGCCAACGTCAAGAACCCCAACTCATCACCGAGCGCGGAGGCGAGCTCTGTCGCCACCACCCACGCCGGCCTCGCCTGAGCAACCGGTTCCACCTGCCGACCAAGGCGGAGATGTCGCCATTCGATGTTGAGTGTCGAGCCCTGCTGTTCGCCATAGGCACTCAACGGCAACACAACGGAGGCGTGCTGGGTCGTCGCCGACTCGAACGAACTCAACGCGATGACAGTGGTTCGTTGGCCTAAGGTGACAAGATCCTCATCGGAGAGTCCAAGGCGCGTCAGATCCGTATCGAGTACCACCAGGACCGCTATCTCGCCTCGAAGCGCACCCGCCACAATCGCGTCCGCGCTCAACGATGGAGCGACGCCATCTGTCGCACGGATTCCCTGGGGCGCGTTCGGGGTGAATCCCACCGCCAACGCGTTCGTCCCACGAGCCACACCACTCAGCACCTTCGCCTCCGGGAGTCGGTGCAACATCGCTGCCACCAACGCTGTATTCAAGGAGGTACTGATCGCGCGTTCACGACAGCCTGCCATGATCACCACGCCATCGGGATCATCTCCTACAGCGTCCACTGCCACATCGATGGTATGGGCCATGTCCTCAGGCTGAATGGCTACCCAACGATCGACCATTGGCGTAAGGTCGGTTGGTGTCGTGTTCACCTCAACGACCCGAAGCCCATTGCGCATCGCGGCCCGCAGGCGCAGATGCATCACTGGAAGTTCGTTCTTTGGGTCAACGTTGAACAAGACCAGTGTCTTTGCACTCAACGCCTCGTTGATCGACGCCGGGTTCGCCAAGAGCAGTGTGCCATCAACACGCACGTCAGCGGCTCCATCGACGGCGTTCGTGCGCACCACATCGCTCGCAAGCTTCGCCCATGCGTAGGTATCTTCGAGAGTCATTGAGGCCCCCGAAAGCAGAGCGACTGAGGACGCACCACGCTCATCAATAGCTTGTTTGATGGTCGCCGCCGCGAGCCGTAGCGCCCTCGTCCACGAGACATCCACCACGGTGTCTTGATCCCGTACCCGTGGTCGACTCACCCGAGCCTCAAGGTTGTTGATCTCACTGGTGGAGAACCTGCCGCGATCACAGAGCCACCCATGATTGATGGCGTCAGAGTCAATCCCCAGCATTCTTGTCAACTCGTTTTGGCTCGATTGGAGGCTGACCTGGCAACCCATGTCACACTGTAGACAGGTCGAGGACGACTGTAGGAGGTCCCATGGCCGTGCCTTAAACCGATACGGCGTCGCCGTAAGCGCACCCACTGGACAGATTTGCGCCACATTGCCGGAGAAGTAGGAGTCGAAATCCACATCCGAAAAGGTTGAGATGCGCAGTGTTCCGCCACGACCAGCAAAGTCGATGAGGGGCTCTCCGGCGATCTCATCAGCAAACCGCGTACACCGGTCACACTGGATACAGCGCTCACGATCGAGTTTGATCAACCGCGAGATCGGGATTGGCTTTGCGTAGTGTCGCTTCTCCTCCACGAAGCGGGTTTCGCCTGAACCATGGGCAAAGGCCTGGTCCTGAAGAGGACACTCCCCACCCTTATCACAGACTGGACAGTCCAAAGGATGGTTCGCTAATAGAAACTCAAGGACACCATGCTGGGCTTTCTTGACCGATTCCGACTCTGTACGGATCTCCATGCCATCAGCAATGTCGATAAAGCATGATGGCTGCAAAGAGGGTCCGCGTGGACCCTCCACCTCCACCAGACACATACGACACATCCCAACCGCGCTCATGCGCGGGTGGTAACAAAATCGAGGCACATGGACCCCAACATCATCGAGCGCATCGATGACCTTCACTCCCTTGCGAACGGGAAAGGATTGGCCATCGACCGTCACGGTGACCAATTCATCAGGCATGAGGGCACCGTCCTTCCTTAATATGGATCAAAAAATCATCACGAAAATGCTGAATGGCTGCATTGACCGACGGAGGAATCGAAGGTCCTAGCACGCAGATCGTGGTCTGTGCCGGAGGCCACTTGATCCCAGGCGAGATGTTGTCACACAGGTCAAGAAGAAGATCGAGATCAGCCTCTCTTCCCTCCCCTTCCTCGATACGTCGCAGAATCTTGTCAATCCAGGCGCCTCCCTCGCGACACGGGGTGCATTGTCCGCACGACTCTCGGGCAAAGAACCTTGCGATACGCCAAGCGGACCGGACCGGACAGGAGGAATCATCCATCACAATGACCGACCCAGACCCCAGCATCGAGCCAGCCTTGGCCACCTCATCCTGTCCGAGCGGGATATCGAGGTGCTCTGGGAAGAACCATGGCGCCGAGACGCCTCCCGGGATAAACGCCAACAGGGACCGATCAGGATTCAGCCCTTGACCGTACTCATTACCATAAATCAAGTCTCGAAAGGTGATCTTAGTCATCTCGACTTCATAAGGCCCAGGCCTCTGCACCTGGCCAGAGAGCGCAAAGAGTCGCGTACCGGTGGAGCGTCCCTGCCCAAGCTCTTTAAACGCCTCACCACCTCGATTGATGATCCAGGGCAAGTTCGAGACCGTCTCCACATTGTTCACGATGGTGGGTTGACCGTAGAGACCAATCACCGCCGGGAAGTATGGTGGCTTGATCCTTGGAAACCCACGCTTGCCCTCTAACGACTCGATCAGCGATGTCTCCTCACCACAGATGTAGGCACCCGCTCCCGGCTGCAAAACGATGTCAACCGAGAACGAGGACCCAAAGATCGAGCGTCCCAATGCATTCCTCGCATACGCTTCATTGATCGCCTGCTGCACCCGCTCG
This sequence comes from Actinomycetes bacterium, assembly GCA_021819725.1. The sequence continues at coordinate 18,684 of JAKAQR010000029.1, read as the reverse complement.
AGGCCGAGCGCGAACTCACCTCGCAGATAAATCACCACGAAGGAGGCCTCAATTGCGTAGGCTGCGATAGTCGCGCCCTCGACGAGCTGATGGGGATCGCGCTCAACTAAGAGATGGTCCTTAAAGGTCGCCGGTTCGCTCTCATCCCCATTGATCACCAGATAACGACGGGGGGCCTTGCGCAACATCGACCACTTACGACCAGCTTCAAACCCGGCACCACCGCGACCAAGGAGGTTGGCAGTCATGACCTCGGCTGCGACCTCCTCGGGACGCATCTCGAGCACTGCTTTGCGGAGTCCATCGTCGCCACCAGTGGCCAAAAACCGCTCTAGGGTCGCAGAGTCCTCATACTGCAGACGAGCTCCGACAATTCGCTCAGTCACTTTGCCGCTCCCGCTCTGCCTCCTGGGCTCGGTAGCGATCGATCTCCTCCATCGGGATCACACCGGGCGCCTCTCTGCGAATCCGCAGAAGTGTTCCGTGTGGTGGAACCTCGTCATCGAGTTCGCCGTTGCGAAGCTTGGCGATGAGTGCCGCAAAACTCTGCCGGTCGAGCGGACCAAAATAGCGATAGTTCACCTGTGCCGCCGGTGCTCGATCGCAGTGGGCGATACACTCCACCTCCTCGAGGGTGAACAGACCATCGGGGGTAGTCGCTCCAACTGGAGTATCGAGGACCGCCTCGGCGTCTTCGAGCAACTCATAGGCTCCGCGAAGCATGCAGGCAATATTTGTGCAGACACCGATCACATACTGCCCAACCGGTTCTAACTTCAACATGTCATAGAACGAGGCTGTCCCTTGGACCTCCGCCGCGCTTGAGCCTACGAGCTCGGCGATATGGGCCATGGCCTCATTCGTTACATAACCATCCTGCTCCTGTGCCAGATGACACAGTGGGATAGTCGCGGAGCGAGGATCTGGGTAGAGTGAAACCAGCTCCTCTGCACGACTCAACATTTCACCTGAGAAACGCGACACCTAACGATCCACCTCTCCCATTACCGGATCTACTGACGATATGACTGCGACGGCATCTGCCAACATTCCACCATGGAGCATCACCGGGAGACTCTGCAGATTCACAAACGATGGTCCGCGTATGTGCATCCTGAACGGCTTCGCCGAGCCATCAGAGACCATATAACAACCCAGCTCACCTCGAGGTGACTCGATGGCTACATAGCTTTCACCAGGAGGGATGCGAATGCCCTCGGTGAAGAGTTTGAAATGATGGATCAGTGCCTCCATGGATTCATCGATCCGTGCCCTCGGAGGTGGCGTCACCTTGGGGTCGAGTGCTCGATAGGGGCCCTTTGGCATTTTGTCGAGTATCTGGCGAACAATGGAGATGGACTCCCGGATTTCAAAAAGTCGGACCGCATATCGGTCGTAGGTGTCACCCACGCTCCCGACAATAACGTCAAAATCCACCTGATCATAGTAGAGATATGGCATCTCCTTGCGCAGATCCCAGGGCACTCCTGAGGCTCGAAGAATCGGACCTGACGCTGAAAGCGCAACGGCTTGGGCAGGACTCAGAAGGCCAACGCCCACCACCCGCTCGCGAAATATCGGCTGTCCGGTGATGAGTTCATCGTAATCTTTGGTCCGAGCCTCGATCGTATCGACGATAGCAGTGACATCGTCCTCCCAACCATCAGGAAGGTCTGCCGCGACACCCCCAACACGGATGTAGTTGTTGTTCATCCGTAGTCCAGAGGTCTTCTCAAAGAATGAGAGTACCATTTCTCGATCCCTGAAGCCGAAGATCATCATCGAGGTCGACCCGAGATCCATCCCGTTCGTGGCTAACCACATGACATGCGATGCGATGCGATTGAGTTCTGACATCAGCATCCGAATCCAGGTCGCACGCTCGGGCAATTCGATACCGAGCAGGCTCTCGGCGGCTAGACAAAAGACCAGCTCGTTATTTAATGGAGACAGGTAGTCCATTCGAGTCACGTTCGTGGTGCCCTGCAGATAGGTCAGGTTCTCAGCTGTCTTCTCCATCCCTGTGTGGAGGTACCCAACGACGGGCTTGGAACGAAGAACCGTCTCGCCTTCGATCTCCAGCATGATACGTAGCACCCCGTGGGTTGAAGGGTGTTGCGGACCCATATTGATGATCATGCGGCCATCGTCGGAATCGGCCTCGAGCTCGGCTTCACCCTCTGGAATGCGCAACGTCGACCCGGTCTCCTTCGCAAGGGCAGCTGCCGTCGTTGCCGAGCGAGCGCCAAGCTCCTGGAGTCCCTCAGAGGTCTCCTGAACGAGCCCGAATCGACTGTCCCCATCCGGTCGAATGACCGTATAAATCGAGCTACTCATCGGTTACGCTTCACCTCCTTGAACTGCACCGGTACTCTCCCCACTCCGTAATCTTTTCGGAGTGGATGGCCTTCCCAGTCCTCCGGCAGCAGGATCCGCGTGAGGTCAGGATGATCCTCAAATCGGATACCAAAGAGATCAAAGACCTCTCGTTCCATGGCCTCTGCCCCCGGATACAGCGAAAAGATCGATGGGACCACGGGGTCAGCCTCCGGCACCTGAACCCGCAGACGCAAGATCGCCGGTGGTGCAAATGATCGGAGATTGACGACCAACTCAAAACGTTGCGGTCGAAGATCCCCATCGATCACCCGCGTCTGATCATTCAAATAGTCGACACAGGTTAGGTCTGCCAGATAGATGTAACCGTCGTCATGGCGCGCACGAACCGTTGAGAGGTACTCTGACCTCTCCATCACTATCACCTCAGACAAGGTCTTCGACACCTCCGAGCATCTTGGTCGTGGATGATTCACCAATCATGCGAAGAGTCGTACCCTTCTCACCGGCTGCACGACGCCGCAAGATGTCCCCGGTTTGGATCTGATGATGGAGGGTGAGAATGGCGTGCATCAGCGTCTCTGGACCAGGAGGACACCCAGGCGCGTAGACATCGACCGGAACGATCTGATCGACACCTTGTACGATTGCATAGTTGTTGAACATTCCACCAGTCGAAGCACACACACCCATTGAGATGACCCACTTGGGTTCCATCATCTGGTCATACACCTGGCGTAGAACAGGTGCCATTTTTTGTGACACACGGCCAGCAACGATCATAAGATCTGATTGCCGAGGCGACGCTCGAAAAACCTCCATACCAAAGCGGGCAAGATCAAAATCCGCTGCTCCACTCGCCATCATCTCAATGGCACAGCACGCAAGCCCAAAGGTGGCCGGCCAGACGCTAGCCTTGCGTGCCCACTGCACCAGCTTCTCAACGTTGCCAGTAAGGAAGTTGTAGCTGAGGTCCTCCAGTGGCATTAGTCGCGTCCTCCTCGCACCATCGATGCGGTCAGCTCTCCAAGATCGACCCGACGCGCGACGCGACCCTCGACCGATGCGCCCCGCTTTGGTCCCCAACTCAGTGCACCGTTTGCTACCAAGTATGCAAAGGCGATGAAGACGACGAGAGCGAAGGTCGCAATCTCAATCACCCCAAAGGTGCCTAGCTCGCCTGCAGCCGCTGCGAAGGGGTATAAGAAAATGATTTCGATATCAAAGATGATGAAGATCATCGCTACAAGGTAAAACCGCACAGGGAAACGCTCCGCCAGCTCAGTCCTCGGGACAATACCGCACTCGTAGGGTGCCGACTTGGCCCGATGCGGACGCCGTGGAGCAAAAAGACCTGAGGCTATAAAGGAACCCGATGCGAAGAGTGCTCCCAGGACCAGCATGATGACTATCGGAAGGTATTGAGTCACCTCACCCCATTTCTATCGGTACCATTGCCAATGCAGACGCGAAAACCACCCACGTGCACCTCCATCTTGATACGTTTCTACCCTTACGTGCAAATCCAGACGAGATCGACCCACTCTGATTGCCAAAGGACCAACCTATTTGGTGAATCACTAACTAGCGCCCCGCCTCAGTCTACGATAGATGAGGTGAATAAAAATATCGACGAAGAGCACTCAGCTGATGTGATCGTCATCGGGGGCGGCCCAGCGGGTGCGGCAACCGCCTTTTGGCTCGCCATGCGTGGAGTCTCGGTCATCGTGGTGGAGAAAAAGCAGTTTCCCCGCGACAAGACCTGTGGTGATGGGCTGACCCCACGGGCCGTCGTTGAACTTGAGGCCATGGGCCTGCAATCGATGCTCGACACACAGCAGAAGTACCATGGATTGCGTGCGGTCGCCTATGGCCGCTCCTACGAGCTGCCCTGGCCAAATCTACCTGATTATCCAAACTATGGATACGTTGTTCGAAGATCCGTGCTAGATCAAGCGGTCCTCGATCGTGCCGCTAGCGTCGGTGCGACCGTGCTCTACCATCATGAAGCGATTGAAGCGACGCTCGCGGGGGGACACATCCAGTCGCTGCGTGTCAAGGACATCGAGACGGACGAAGCGTCCACCCTAACGGCGAAGGCCTACGTCCTCGCCGAAGGTTCGAACGCACGGATCGCTCGATCCCTTGGAGCTCGCCGCAATGTGGCCAAACCTCTCGGGCTCGCAATCCGCGGCTACTTCGAGACGGATCGATCCGACGAACATTGGATCGAGTCTCACCTCGATCTTCGCGATGAGAACGGTGCGACCATACCTGGTTATGGGTGGATCTTCCCAGCCGGAGATGGGACCGCCAACGTTGGCTTTGGGTTACTTTCAAACAGCGCTCGATGGCGCAAGATGAATACGACGCATGCCCTAGAACGGTTTCTCCAACAGACGCAAGACGCATGGCACTTCCCGGCGGATAGAAGCGCCCGCGAAGCCACCGGCGGAAAATTACAGATGGGTCTTAGTATTGAACCACGTTCTGGACCCAATTTCCTCATGGTCGGTGACGCGACGGCGAGCATCAATCCCTTCAATGGCGAGGGAATCTCCTACGGATACGAGACCGGTCGGATGGCCGCTAATGCCATCACACAGAGCCTCGGCACAGGAGATCCTCGCCCGATAGCGGGTTTCACCACAGCATTGCAGACTCGCTACGCGGGTTACTACGCAGTTGGAACCCTCTTCGTCAAAGCGATCTCCAATCCACTACTGATGTCCTCCGGGGTCTGGCTCGCCATGCGCTCGAAGGCGACTATGACTCCAGTCGTAGCAATCATGGCCAATCTCATGCCGGGCTCAGCCCCCGACCGGATCGAACAGATCTACCGCTTGACACAGCGCCTGCGCGAACGCGAGGCCGGTTAGTCAGCCCTCTGCCAGTGGCGCCTGCCACTCTAGGGCCTCCGGCCTGCTAGTGGCCGTCGTATGGTCGAGTCGGCAGCCCTATCGCTGGAAGATAGTCAACCACCCGATGGTGGCGCGACCGCTTCAGCCCCTCCAGAAGGTCCAAGAAACTAGTGGTGTTGATGCCACTGGTCACGAGCCTCAGCCGCTGCTGCTGAGGCAATATCGATGGTCTTGTCAATATCATCGACGGTATGCGCAAGCCCAGGGAACAGAATCTCATAGGGTCCGGGAGCGAGCGCTATGCCACGTTTGAGCATCGCGTGGAAGAAGTAGGGATAGACTCCCCGCTCAACCGATGCAACCGCCTGACGATAGTTGGTGACGGGTTCATCAGCGAAGAAGAGTCCAAGCAGTCCATTCACTCGCTGGACCTGAACGGCAAGATCGGCCTCTTCGATCACCTTGGTGAGTCCCAATGCCAGCTGTTCAGCCCGCCCGGCCAACATTCGATAGCTGGCCACGTTCAGCTGATCAAGCGCAGCAGCTCCGGCCGCCGTCGCTAGTGGATTTCCAGAAAGTGTCCCCGCTTGGTAGACCGGGCCCGTTGGCGCAAGCTGCGCCATCAGATCCTCTCTGCCTGCCAGGGCGCCGACTGGTAGTCCCCCACCAATCACCTTCCCAAAACACCATAGGTCTGGCGTGATGCCAAACAGGGTCGATGCGCCACCATCTGCCACACGGAATCCAGTGATCACCTCATCAAAGATGAGCAAGGCACCGGCCTGTGTGGTGAGCGAGCGAAGCTGGGATAGAAAGCCTGGTGCCGCTGGAACCAGTCCCATATTGGCGGCGACTGGTTCGACAATAACGGCGGCGATATCCTCACCGATCTGAGGAACTTCGTTGAAGGGGAGTACCACCGTATCGTGTACCGCCGCAGCAGTCACGCCAACCGACGCAGGCAGACCCAGCGATGCGACTCCGGAACCACTTGCAGCCAGCAAGGCATCCGAGTGCCCATGATAGCATCCTTCAAATTTGATAATCTTGGAACGTCCAGTCACGCCACGAGCTAGGCGCAGCGCGGTCATAGTCGCCTCGGTGCCTGAATTCGTGAGACGTACCAGGTCGACTCCAGGTACCTTCGCCTTGATACTCTCCGCTAATCTGACCTCACCAAGCGTCGGAGCCCCGAAGGTTGTTCCACGGCGAGCCGCTTCGTACAGTGCACTTAAGATTCGCTGATCGCCGTGGCCGTGGATGATCGCTCCGTAGGACTGGATGTAATCGAGATAACGACGGCCCTCAACGTCAACAACATAGGAACCGTGACCCTCACGCACGAAGAAGGGGACTCCCCCCACTGCATTAAAGGAACGTACTGGCGAGTTGACTCCGCCAACCAACGACGTACAGGCCCTAGCGAACGCAGCCTCATTCGTCATAGCGTCCTCGTCGATTACAGCCATGTTGCCGCCTCCTTTGCAAAGTACGTCAGTACACAATCTGCTCCAGCGCGAACGATGGCCGTCAGTGACTCTTGAATCGTTTGCTGACGATCGATGTATCCCGCCGCTGCGGCCGCCACAATCATCGAGTACTCGCCTGAAACCTGGTAAGCAGCCAGCGGGACCGGGCATACCGAACGGACCTTGGAAAGGACATCAAGATAGAACGATGCTGGCTTCACCATCACCATGTCTGCACCCTCAGCGAGATCTAACTCAACCTCAAAGAGCGCCTCTCGCTGATTGCGATAATCCTGTTGGTACGCCCGTCGGTCGCCTCCGTTAGCGATCTCAACGTCAACTGCCTCTCGAAATGGCCCGTACAGGGCCGACCCGTACTTGGCCGAGTAGGCCAAAATGCCGCAGTCAACAGCATCGCTATCATCGAGCGCTTCTCGTATCGCCGCGACCTGATGATCCATCATCCCAGAGGGAGCCACCATGTCAACGCCAGCCTGCGCCAGCGACTGCGCCAGTGCTTGGTAACGAATGAGGGTACGGTCGTTGTCTACCCTCCCTCGCTCATCCAGCACACCACAGTGCCCATGCGTGGTGTATTCGTCGAGACACAGGTCACTGATCACAAAGACCTCATCACCAAAGGTCTCCTTCAGCGCTTGGATCGTGCGTTGGAGCACAAAATCAGCACGACAGGCGTAGCTACCATCCTCATCCTTATGATCAGTCACCCCGAAGAGGAGTACACTAGCCACTCCATGGTCAAGAAGAGAGCGGACCTCCTCCACTGCGCTCGCCGTGGAATGTTGAACCACTCCAGGCATGGCAGCGATCGGTGCAGGATGGTCAAGTCCTTCACGGACAAACATCGGTAGAATAAACTGCTCACGATGAAGGTGCGTCTCTGCCACAAGATTGCGAATCTGAGGCGTCGCACGCAGTCGTCGTGGGCGTCGAAAGTGTTCCATTCCCTCTAGCCTACCCACCTACTCCTGTGTCGACGAGGCGGCGAGGCGTCTGATCACTGCAGTCAGGCCCTCTACCGAATACTCCTCAGCGACAACGATCTGCTCGACGCCAAGGTCTCGCAAGCGGTCCGCCGTCACAGGACCGATGGCAACCGCCTGCTTGGGTAACACACCTGGGTACTGCTCACGGTAGCCCCTCACCGTGGACGCAGCGGTAAAGACAGTGACGTCCATCGTGCTAGCAAGATCTTCCTTCATGAACGGGACAGGAACACCGATCTGATAGGCCTCGACAATATCGACACCCCAGCCCTTGGCGCGTAGCCCGTCCGGTACCACTTCACGGGCAACCTGCGCCCGTGGGAATAGCACCCTCCCTGACCCAGCCGGAAAACTATCGACCAACGCTTCGCCCACAAACTCAGCGGGCATGAGATCGCTGCCGACTCGATAGCGTTCGAGAGCGTCGCGCGTCCCGGAGCCGATCACCGCAATTTTAATGTTGGCCAATCGTCTCAGATCGACCATCGTTTCCATCGCCCGCTCAACACCGTTCTTCGAGGTAAAGAGCAGCCAATCATATCGCTCGATGTTGCGCATCGCATCTCGCAGGGCACGACCGCCATCCGAGGGATCCTGGATCTCAATCGCAGGCGCTTGCATCACCGTGGCCCCGTCTGCACGTAGCTTTTCAGCAAGTCGATCATGCGGATCGAAGGGGCGTAAGAGGTGAACGCTCATGCCGGCCAGCGGCAGAGATCCTCGCCAATCCAGGTGAAGGCCCGCCGTGGTCCCGATGACGATGACCGCAGGAGATCCGATCTGTTGAGCTGCAAGCTGGCCAACGGTTGTTCGAAGCGATCGTTCCTGGGGCCAGGTGACCGACTCAACCACAACGACGGGGGTATTCGCGCTCATGCCTGCGGCCATGAGCGCGTCGGCGATCAGCCCTCGGCGTGCAACTCCCATCAAGACCACGATGGTGAGTTTTGACGCGACCAGCGCCGACCAATCGTAGTCAAGGGGAGCGTCAGCATGTCGATGTCCAGTGATCACGATGTAGCCATCGGCTAACCCTCGATGCGTCACTGGAACGCCGGCGTAGGCTGGGGCCGCCAGCGCGGACGTAACACCAGGCACCACCTCGACGGAGATACCTGCCGCAAGGAGTGCATCAACCTCCTCACCGCCACGACCAAAAAGGAATGGGTCTCCACCCTTCAAACGGACAACAAGGCCGTGAGACCGGCTGAGACGAATGAGCTCTTGATTGATAGCTTCCTGGGAGAACGAAGTCGCACCCGGCCGTTTCCCCACATCGACGATATCGACATCTGCGGGGATCAGCTGTTTAAGGCGGCTATCTACCAGGAAATCCGTCACCACGACATCGGCCGACCTGAGCAACTCAAAGCCTCGCACTGTGATGAGTCCTGGATCTCCTGGCCCGGCTCCTACCAGTACAACACGTGCCATCCGATGCTACTCCCCATCCGAATCAGCTAACAGCGCAAGGGCTCCTCGTTCGACGAGTGAACGAGCAAGTGCGGATCCAAGTTGGGTAGGTTCGTCACCGCTGGCGGAACCGCGAAGGATTCTCGTTCCATCATGGGCTGCCACCATCGCGCGCAACATAAGCCCGTGGCCGCTCAACTCGGCAAGTCCACCGATAGGAAGGCTACAGCCAGTACCAAAGACCCGAAGGAGACTCCGCTCTGCAATTACCGCCTTCTCTGTGGCAGAGTCGTTGACCGACGCAAGCATCTCAAGGGTAGCATCATCGTCCACTCTGCACTCGATGGCGATCGCGCCCTGTCCAACTTGTGGCAGCATCAACTCTGGGCTGAGAATTTCCGTTATCTCCGGCCAGATATCGAGTCGTTGGAGCGCCGCAGCTGCAACAAAGATTGCGTCCAATCGTTGCCCTTTCTCCAGCCTGGTCCGAATGTTTCCGCGAAGTGGCACAATCTCGACATCTGGCCGCAGGGCGAGGAGCTGCGCTGCTCGACGGATTGACGAGGTCCCAACACGGGCACCGTTTGGAAGATCCCCTAACGTAGAACCGACAAGCATGTCCCGAGGGTCAGCGCGAGGGAGCCAAGCGCCAATTTGAAGACCACTGACCGTCACGCTCGGGAGATCCTTCGCAGAATGGACCGCCAACGTAGCCTGATGGTGCAAAACGTGGTGTTGAATCTCCTTAGCGAATACCCCTTGACCGCCAATCTCTGCAAGCGGACGATCCTGTACTCGATCCCCCTCGGTCTCGACCACAGTAATCTCTGACGGAACCGGGAGCGCGGCGGATACATGCATCGCCTGCCACAGCGCTAGTTCTGAACCACGCGTAGCTATCTTCAAAGGGGTCGTCATGATCGATGGGCTGTCACAGCCGGAAGATAGTTTTGAAGTTTTCGAGAAACTCCGCGAAGCCCTCTGCTCCTGTCTGTTCTCGCAATGACGTGGCAGGATGATGCAGCAGCTTGTTCACAAGCCGATGCGTCAGTAACTCAAGTTCTTCAATCATCCCTGGATCAGTAGCCCCGAGTCGCTTTAGTGATCGGCTTAACTCGCTTTCGCGAACCCGTTCTGCCTCCTCATAGAGGGCGCGAAGCACGGGATTCATATCCTGCAGCCAGGCCAGCTCCCCAAAATCGGCGAGTTCAGTCTCGATGATCAGCTCTACCGAGTCGACCGCTTCCATCCGTTCCGCCAACTGATCGGACACAAAGCGATTGACATCATCGAGATCCACAAGTACCACACCTGCGACCTCGGCCACTCCCCGCTCGATAGTGCGCGGCCGACAGAGATCAATAATGCGTAGACCCGAAAATCCTTCAAGAATTGAAGCATCGAGAACCATCGGAACGGCGGATCCGGCCATTACGAGGGTGTCAAGCGAAGCGAGTTGGCCAGACAGCTCGCTGGTTGCAACCACCCTGACACCGCTGAGCTCCCGATGAAGAAGATCCCGACGCTCCGGAGACGACGACATCAACGTCACCTCAGCACCATGATCGACCAAAACTCGAGCGACCTCCGACCCAATAGCTCCTGAACCGACAACGCCAACACGAGGAGTACCATCAGCAAGTGCCGCATTTGAGGTCATGGCCAGCAAAGCGGCGGCCGAGGTCACTGATACATTTCCAGAACCAATCAGTGTCTCGTTCCGAATGCGCTTTCCAACCTCAAGTGCACGTTCGAAGTACCGACCAAGTGAGCCAAGGACAATTTTGCTCTCCCGCGCCGCTGACAGGGCCTGCTTGACCTGTGAAAGAATCTCGCTCTCCCCCACTATGGCCGACTCCAAACCCCCGGCAACCCTCAAAAGATGCCGGACAGCCGCCCTTCCATAGAGCACACGTGTAACCGGCTGCACCACCGTTATTGGCAACTGCAACGACTGCGCGAGGGCAGCTGCAACCTCATCAACCGTAGCGTGAAACTGATCCGCCATGACGTAGAGCTCGGTACGTGCGCACGTGCTCAACAACAACGCTTCCTCGATCACACCGCCTTCGACGAGACCCCTAAGGGATGAACGCAACCCATCCTCGCCAGGCCGGGTCAGCGCAAATCGGTCAAAATCGACACCGACATCGGACTCGTTGATACTTAAAAGTATGACAGACATGCACTACCACCGCAACAAAAACGCAAACCTTTGACTTGTTCAGTGTATCGCACAAGTCCTGCCTAGCCGAAACGTTACGCTAGGACCCGCTTCAGACACCGACATCGGCAGTCATTCACTCGCCGGCGTGATCTGAGAGTGCCTGCGCCCGCACAGTGGCGGCACGAACCGCTTCGAGTGTCTGGTGTCGCAAGCCAAGCTCTTCAAACACAGCGATTGCTGCTGCGGTCATCCCACCTGGAGATGTCACCGCCAACCTCAAGGTCCGAGGGTCTTCTCCTTTGGCGTCGGCCAAGAGTACCGCTCCGCGGACGGTGGCACGCGCCAATTCGAGGGCCACCGAGGCTGGAAGGCCAAGGGTAAGGCCAGCCTCCTGCATCGCTTCTAGCAGTAAAAACACATAGGCAGGTCCGCTGCCTGATAGCGCACTAACGACGTCGAACTGCTTCTCAGGTACAACAAACACCTCACCCACGAGACCAAAGAGCTCCCGAGTGGCCGTCAAGAAACTGCTGTCATCTATCTCACTAATGGCAATGACTCCCGCCCCGATCTCACAGGCTGTATTGGGCATTGCTCGAATAACCTGGCCACCAGCCGGCGCCCAGGTCTGGAGTTGATCGAGTCGCACTCCCGCTGCGACCGAGATTACTTTGGAATGAGGAGGGAGATCTGTGAGCACACCACGTATGTGATGGGGTTTGACCGCCAACAGGTACATCTTTGCGGGTTCCACACTGTCAACCGCAACGCCACCTGGAAAACGAGAGGCAATGGATCGAGCCTTTTCGGGGCTATGATCCAGGATCGCGACGGAACGAGGTCCGCCTTCGGCACGACCAATCCCGACGGCCAAAGCGCCACCCATGACCCCGCCACCAACTACCAGCAAATCATGCATGATAAACTCCAAGCTACTCGGGCAATACAAACGACCTGCCAACACCGCACTGGTCATGGGGGGGGAGATCAATTGAAGATCTTGTCTGCCACCGGCCGCCGAAGCTACGCACAACTCATGCAGCTAACCAATACTTCCTGCTGAACCACACGTTCCACAACGCCGATAAGCCTTCGCGCGCTGGCGGCCCAAGTGAACGATTCGGCACACGCTGACGCCCTCTGCGACATCGCTCGATAGTGCACTGGGTTCGCCAGCAACGATTCAATGGCTTGAGCAAAGGCCGATGGTTGACGATCTTTAACCAAGATCCCAGAGTAACCATCATCGACAACCGTCCGAAGTCCTCCCGCATCCGTCGCCACCACCGGCGTGCCGCAGCCCATGGCTTCCAAGGCAACGAGTCCAAATGACTCGCTCACCGAAGGCACGATAACCACATCCGCCGCGCGGTAGTACGTTGACAGGAGCTCATGTGACATAGGTTCAACGATGGTCACCGCATCATCAAGGCCATATTCTTCGACAAGAGCCAAGACACGCGCAAACTCCCGCTCACCATCTACGCCTGATGGACCGCCAACAATAATGAGTCGAGCCGAACGGTGTTTACGCAGTTCGACAAGGGTTTTTACCGCCAACGCTGTCCCTTTGAGCGACTGGATGCGGCCGACATAAAGAATGATGGGAATCGTATCGTCAAAGCCGATGGCTTCTCTGGCCGGCCCAGACGGCCCGGGTGCGAAGAAGGCTCGATCAATGCCAAGAGGCAAGTGCACGATTTTCTCCTCAGGCGCTTGATACATCTCTAACAACCATCTCGCCTCATCGTCTCCGGAGGCTAACACGGCGTCCGAACAACCGAGAATGCGAGACTCCTGATGAATTCTGAGACTCGATCTGTCATCAACCAACGCCCCGTGTGCACGCTTGGCCTTCTCGAGTGTATGAAAAGTGGTGATCATCGGAATATCAAGGTCGTGTTTTACTCTATGTGCAGCGACCCCAGATAGCCAATAGTTTGCATGCACGGCATCATAACTGATCGAAGACCGCACCATATGCTCCACTACACGGTCAGCGAACTCAGGAATTCCGGTGTAGTCAGGCGCTGAACCAACTGGCGCGCTGGGTTGTACTGGCAGAGAATGGAGCCAGAGACCAGACTCCAGCCGTACGGACTTCTCGTGCTGAGCGCCCACCCTCGCGGAAAAAATATCGCACTCTACCCCAGCACGGGCAAGATGAGTCGTCAAAGCCCTCACATACACGTTCATGCCACCGTTCACACCAGATCCTGGCACGGCCATGGGAGAGGCATGGTAGCTAATCACTGCAAGTCTCAAGATGGAACACCCCTGGCACACTTGGCTAACATGGCTAGCCTAACCGCAAGGGCACGGTTATTGTTCCCTAAGCAGGGATGACGGAGAACCTATACGTCAGTCACGGGATGTTGTTGATAACGGCGCACCAGTTCGCCACCCAACGCATCTAGGCGTTGATGCAACTGTCGCCGCAATCCAGAGATCGTCCGCTCGCCCTCTTGCAGGCGCGCTTGATAGCCAGCTAGCTGCGATTCATCAAGAAGATCTAGCGAGTGCGTTCGATCACCGCCAACCAGCAAGCGGAGATACGTCTCGGCACTCACCATATCGTCCTCAGGAATCTCAACCTCTACGTGACGCTCAGCCAGTGGAGATGGAGCTGCATGCGACGCAACAACTGAGACGATCGAAGTCGGTCGAGTAGCGTCAAGCTCGGTTGCGATGTCTAGTCGAGTCTGCAGTACTCTCCTTGCATACGACACAGAATTTTCTAGTCGGCGACCGACGTCACGCAATGAACGTAACGACTCTATCGGAGTCTTGTCGAGGTTTAACTCGTCGACCTCTTCCAACCATTGGTTGATCTGAACCCGAAGGTCCGCCATGCTCACCCCTTTGCAGCTACCAACTTACTCTACTCACCGATCAAGCTTCCTGCCCTACTGGATGGATAATAACGGTAGATAGCCCAGCCAACAACACTCTTGTTCGAGAACCAACCTAACTGACGACTATCCGTCGAACCCAGGGAATTATCACCCTCGACCCAAATCGAGGAATGCGAACGGCGTACCAACCTCTTGATGAAGGGGTCGTCCGAATGCGAATCCTGCAGAACGAGGATCCGCCCAACTGGTACCCATCGCCACTTCAAGACCAACAACCTGTCTCCATGGGTCAACGTCGGACACATCGAGTCTCCAACCACCTCATATCGTTGCACCATTGCCCAAGCCAAAGCCCCTGATGCCATCACTAGAGAAGGGAGACTCAACGCTAGGCGTGCACGTCGACGCACAGTGAACTCGGGAGGGGTCCGATCAGACACGACTAACCCTGGTAAGCTACTGTCGTCCAATAACAACAGTAGAAAGGACAACTTATGTACCTCACAAAAATACTCACGTTGGTAGACACACTACGCGCTCCGGCCAAGGCCTCAGCGCACTGCGACCTACCATGTGGTGTTTACGATCCTGCACAAGCACGGATCGAGGCTGAATCCATCAAAGCTATCGTCGAAAAATACAATGCGTCCGATGATCAGTACTTTAGAGATCGCGCCACCTTGATCAAGGAACAGCGTGCTGAGGAGGTCAATCGTCATCTTGACGTTCTGTGGTACCAGTACTTCCAGCCTGTCCACCTTGAGAAGTATCCGCAGCTCCATGAGGTATTTTGGAGCGCCAAGAAGCTCACAAGTCAAGTGAAGCGCACCAACGACACTGCCGTAGCTGATCAACTGCTTGCAAGCATTGGACAGATTAGCGATATCTTTTGGGAGACCAAGAAGTAGTCTGTAGGACCGAGCGCTCGCTCTTGCGAGCGCCAACGGGCCGCTAGCTCATCCGGTAGAGCAGGGGACTTTTAATCCCAAGGTGCAGGGTTCGAGACCCTGGCGGCCCACCAGGCCAGAGGCTATATTTGAGGTAGCACTGCACAGCTCGACCGACATAGTATCGTCGATCTGCCGTGCTTGTTCTCGTGCGAGGGTCACTGCGAGAGAAGAAGCCTGGTGTGTGGGAACTGATGGTGGAGTTGCCGCGTGACCCAGCGAGCGGCAAGCGTCGGCGCGAGTGGGCGACCGTCAAGGGCACAAAGCGCAAGGCTCAGTGCGAGTTACAACAGATGTTGGTCAAGGTCCAGGACTCTTCTACTTCTCTCGCCGCAAGCTCAGACGTGAGCACCGAACAGGTTGTCAACGAATGGTTTGGGATCACAAGAGAGGGTCTTTCTCCGACCACCGTGCAGGGCTATGAGTGGCGCATCCGACTCCACGTCCTGCCCGCTATTGGCTCAATCCCCGCCCATAAGCTCCGAGCACTAGATCTCGACCCTCTCTACCGATCCCTCATCGCCCAAGGGAAGGCTCCGGCAACCATTCGACAGACTCATGCCATCATCAGAGGTGCTCTCAACCAGGCAATGAAATGGGGCTGGGTCGAGCACAATGTCGCCTTGCTCGTGACACCACGAAAGCTTGGCAGTACGGCCATTGTCGCCCCAAATGTCTCTCAGCTCAACAGCATCCTTGAAGCAGCCAAGGAGCGCCACCCCCAGTGGGTGAATGTGATTGCCCTTGCTGCCCTTACGGGTATGAGAAGAGGAGAGCTGTGTGCTTTGCGTTGGCAAGACATCGGCGCAGATAGCCTTCATGTCTCGCGATCTCTTGGCCATACCACCGAGTCGGGCACCTATCTCGGGCCGACGAAGTCGCGCCAAGAACGCCGTGTTGCGCTTGACTCAGCCGCCCTTTACTACATTGAAGAGCAGCAAGAAAGGCTCCGCGAAGCTTGCAGGGTGAATCACTCCGAGTTAAGTGGAGACCCAGTTATCTGTGAACCAACTCGTCCGCCACATAGAGCCCCGTCGTTAGCATGACAGCACCCTGTACTAGACCTGTCAAGCCCACGCGGACCCGCACCGAACGCTCAGCATTGAGTGGCGTCCCGCCTCCCAGGGGGAGTTCCATACTCGGTGGCTGCCGGCTATCGAAGCCAGCACTGCTGGACTAGCGCCTAAATCAAGTTTCAATCGGGGTTGTCAAGTGCCACCGAGAGCGGACGCAGCACGACTGCTGTAACAGTTAGGCGAGCCTCCTTGGTAAATGTGCGGGTAGTGAGGGTCAGTGCAGAATACATAGGTGCCGATCTGGTCGATGACAGTGTGCAGCGATTCGACGCCCGCCACCTTTTGCGCTCCCCCGAGTTTGACCTCTACTACTCCTCAGCGTCCGTCCGCGCCGTGATGATTGCGTCGATGTCCTCGCGGCCTCGGCCTTTGCTATCGCGGCACAACGGTCACCAGACAGCGAATTCCTGGAGAATGGCTGAGTCTCGTGTCCGCAGTAAGCAAAGCGCAACCAAGTGATTCGGCCAGAGCAACATAGGAAGCATCGTAAGCCGAAAGGTTTTCCCGAAGCTCCCAGATACGTCCTAAGAGATGGAAAATGGGATAGCGCAACATGCCAAGTCGCCTCCAGTGATCGAGTGCCGTCCATGCGTCCTTGGGGTCGATTCGCGAGGCAGCTACCCTACGGCGAAGCGCGTTAGCGATGTCGGAGTCGATGAGGTAAGGAGCATGCAACTGTTGTTCGGTGAGCGCCTGACGAGCAGAGCCAGCGTTCAGTAGCGCGGAAACCGCCGCCGAAGCGTCTACAACGATCACGTCTCGACGCGTTCAGCGTCCAGATCGGCGACAATTGAGGCTGGATCCACGCCGAGATCCGGGAGACTGTCAAGCAGCACCAGGTTGTCCACCCGGCGTGACACTTCCTCAAGCTCCCTCACGGCCACCGCCGCCACGGACATCCGGTCACGGACAGCCAGTCGTTCCAGACGTTCGACTACCTCGTCCGGCACGTTGCGGAGATAAATTATCCTCATGTTGCATTATGCTAGCACATCAGTTGCGTTACGTCAGTCATACGCGTGGTGACTAGCTATTCAACGAATCCATGGCCGTTCATTGATCGCTCTTCCCGGAGCCGCAACAGGGCGGATCCACTTGAGCGTCGGACACCGGTTCACCTTGCCTTGACCAAGGACGTGACAATTCACGCGCCAACTTGGCGAACCTTTTGAACACTACAGGCCCTGGTCGCGATCGGTAGCGCAGAAGTGGCATGCTCGCCCCAACTTGATCCAACGCTAACTCGTGCAACAATTTGGCAGAACACTCTTTCAAAAGCGCTGAGTGTGTTGAGTGACGCAGAATACGCATCTGGATCGAGGGACCACCTCGGCCCCAGTAGACGCCCTTGCGCTTCGCAAGCTCGATGCCCGCGCCTAGCGCTCCCAGATCAGCGAGCGCTCGAACGCGGCAAAGGCGCCCATCACCGACGAGACAGATTTCGCATTGCTATCGAGACAACTCGAGGCACTCGCTCACACCCCTTCGCGCCTCACGTCACTTGCGCAGTGGATAGCGGCTACCGAGCTTGCACCACAGCACCCAATTGACCATCAAAGCGATGGTTGGACGGCGAATTGAACCAGCTCACTGAGTGTGGTGGGAAGAGACTACTCTGTCCAAATGAAGTCTGTGAACCACGCGGCCCGCCGATGACTGAACCCTACACAACTGGAGGCGGTCCAACCCGTGTTCACGCGGATTAGTGCCCTGTATGGGCCCGCCCAAGTAGTCTTGTAACTTCTGGCTCCGTGATGTAGCTATTCATATCCTTCTTGCCTCCGCCTCCCTATCAACTGAGTGCGTGTGACTGGCCGCGCTCTGGACATTGGGGGAAGGGTTCGGACCCGCCAAAACACCGAGTCGCCTTGTCTATTGTCAGAGCTCCCCAGGAGCATGGTCGAGCTCGACTTCCATCACATCACCAGCAGGGAAGTGTCAGCCCAGGCGTCCGGAAGTAACCGAACCCTTCCCCCTCCGGCGATGCCAGAGCCTTTCGAACACCACTTGCCGTCGCGTCAGGTTTCGAAGCACACTCGCGCACCAACGCCCAGTTGCTGAGGGGTAGTGAGGTTTCGGACAAGGAAAGCGGGGTTCAGTGTCCCATTTGGTGAGTAGTTTCACACAACAGCTATCCCGCTGCGCAGCAAAGTCATCCAACGGCCCCAGGATTTGCACGTCAGAATGAACGCAGCTCCTATCAAGGTGTCCCGTTCGCCTATCTCTGACGTCGCGTCAAACACCAGGTAGCAAAACTCAAGGGATTCACCTTGTCAGTGGTGGTCGTGAGATTATCGTTATTGGCTGCATGCATGGATTTGGGAAACACCCGATCACCCTCATACCGAGGGGCCTCACCGATCATCGAAGCGATGGTAGAACTAAGAACAGCTCCAGCTCAGTAACGGTGGCATAGGAGAGCTAATTCGTCACGAAAGTCGCAAGTTAAGCGACTCGCATTTTCCGTTCTGCCAGGGCCCGGGCATCGACGGACATGAACGATTTCGGATTCCTTGCTTACCCTTACCATGTCGCGCCCTATGACTCCTCAT
>JAKAQR010000083.1 GCA_021819725.1 Actinomycetes bacterium | reverse complement strand
ACGTTACCACCGGGGCACACGGAGCTAACTCCCTTGACCATCAGAATGAGCCCTCGTTTGATTGCGCAGGGGGGCATCAGCGGATCTTCGCAGTTTTAAGAACTCACCAACTCCGAGAATCCCTAAACCAGTACTGAGTAGGGGATGTTGCATTAGCAATGTTGAATGTTGAAAAAGCACATTGGCTCTCGCCAAAGGAGAAAGCTGCAAGCTTGCCCTTTGCGGCCATTTCTGTCGATACGCAGGAAGCGACCCGGTATAACCCTCCTTCTTGTCCAACAAGGACCTCAAGGTTGGTTGTCCTTCCCAGTGATAGAGTGAAGAGGGTGTCTGAGCTACGAAACCCAACTGCCGAATCCGCTGGTCGACATCCCAGTCCTCGCCAGCATAGAGACTGGCATCATAACCACCAATGGTCCGGATTGCGTCAGTCCTGAACAATCTTGCAGCCTGCATCCACCAACAGTCGACATAGCACGAACGCTCCAACCAACGAACCCTAGCCCAATAGCCTCTTCCTGTAGAAATCTCCGGCAATACCACCGCCGTTACCCGTGAAGCACGCTCAAGAATCCCTAGACCCTCAAGAATCGGCTCCGGCGGAACGACCATATCAGCATCGATAAACAATACGTACCGGGATACAACCAAATCCAGACCCCTGTTGCGTTGGCGCGTTAGACCCCTGTCATTCGTCACGACCGTCACCCCAAAGGACCTCGCAACATCGATAGTATCATCAGCACTACCACCGTCGACCACGATGATCCCACTGAGCACCTCTGACGACCGTTCTAGCGCTTCAAGACACGCCCCCAAGGTGCTCCCTGCGTTCAGCGTGGGAATAACGACCGTTAACACGACCGACCCTTTCCTAGCTTACCCACCCAGGCTATAATCCCATAGACACTAAGACTACCAATTGAGATCGCCATGAGTAACTCGAACCAACCCTCTGTCCCCACCGGACCATAGTCCACAGTCACCACTCCGGTATAAGCTCGTGGCAACAACCACCCATTTAAATCACCGTCTACCATGAAGTGTGGCAACCTATGGCCGTTGGCAACGGCCCTCCAGTTGGCTGTGTAAGAGCTCGACATCACCAAAACACGTGTGCCATTGTGAATATTGACAAGGTACCTATCTTTCCCAACTGCTTTTGCCTTCGCGGTATGCGCGCGCACCAGGCGGCCGCTTAAGACGGCGACTTGCCCCGAACCCGCTTTCCACACTTCAAGCCTCGCATTTCGATACTGCGCCACGCTTGCAGAACTTGATGCATAGGCATATAAGATCACTGAGACCGTCCCATCAGATCCAGGGATCGTCACATCGGTGCTCAGCTGACTCCACTTCCCTCTGGCATTAGCACCATAGACGGTGCTAATCACCCTACCGGTATTGTCATCCACAATCTTCATGACGGGCTCCTGACCTGAAAGATACCTCGCATCCACAGCGACATGAATCAACTGCCCTTGAACACCACCTACCGTAACTCCTTCGCCAACTCCATCGACCTTTGCCCGAAGCGTGAGCACTCCTCTACGAGCAGAGGCAGAAATCCCTGCAGCAGCATTGCTGACCTTCAAATAATCATTGGCATTGAACGGAGGCGACCATAACTCTCCATGGAGAAGGGCGTTTGGTATGAGATTTACTGGGTGTGCAGAAACCTCTCGTAGCTTGTCTCTAGAACCCGGGAGTATCTGAGGGTTTAGCTTGATCTGCTTATACCCCTCATTCATAAAATTCCAGAATTGGACTCGATACCCGTTCAGGGACAACGAGCCAGCACCAGCACCAGCACCAGCACCAGCACCAGCACCGATACTGTATGCCATAATCGACAAGGAGCCATGCTTAACTATCCCAACTGGCAAATAGGTTGTCTCATAGCTCCTACTCGCAGGCAGCTCAACCTTCCGAAGAACCTGTCTCCCAGACATCAACGCCACCACTGGACCAACGCCTGCGATGTGCTTGGCAGCCACCTGAGCGATAACCATCTGTCGTCGCGTATTCCCAATAGAAGTCATGGATGAACATGCGCTTTCCTGCGCAGCACCTAGAACAATCCCACCATCTGCCGACGTCGTCAAAGACAACTTAGTGACTGCATTTGGTAGGACAGGACGATCATTGCAGTTCCCCAATGCGCTCCATTTAGAGGCCCGCAGCGCGGTAAGCTTTCCAATTTCGATCGAAAGATTGCCAGAATCTGGTACCGCAAATCCCTGAAGCCGGGTCCAGTGGACACTGGGGACAACTGCAAGGTCAACTCCATTGATACGTGCAAGAAGCCTTTGACCAGCAATATCTCCTACTCTAAAAACAACCTGGCGGATCCAACTGCGACTCGTCATCCCCAGTAGACGAGGACCCAGTATTCGAAATACCAACTCACCACGGAAAATCCTTACCTCAAGACCAACCTCCTTCGGACTCAACAACACTGCGCGTCCAGGAGCGAGAGTAACCGAGGGATGATTGATAGATGCGTTGACTATTTTGAGGCTACCAACAGCTCGCACATCCGGACCTCTGTTCGTCCAGACTCCAGCTGCTTTCCCAAAATTCTCCGCCACGACAAGTGGATTCAAGTGAGTATTCGTCCAAGTATCAAGACCACCTGCTGTTTGAAAAAGACCTTCGCTACCCATTACCCTATACAGCTGTAGCGGACCGAAGGATGTTACTCTTTGAAGCCCGGGATCCGATCGAAGATCTGCTAACACAACTGAAGGGCTCAAAATAGACCTACCAGGCATATTCCAGATGATGTCGCCTCTCTCGACAACCCATCTGACATCAAGCCTTCTGAGAATGCCCGCAATCGGTTCACCTTTCTGAATCGCATTCACTAGGCCACGCAGCAGAGTCTCGTCACCCTGGCTCCCTGACAGATATCCCCCTTGGGAAGCGTTGAGCAACATGATTCGACGATCAATGAGACTTTGCGCAACTTGATCGGTACCATAGTAATCCCAGGCATAAGGCATTTGATAGAAGTCATCATTGGGTAACATAAGTACCGCGCCCCCTCCGGGCGCCTCATTTAAATGACGGGCGATCTCCAACCAATACTTAGGTATATGCACATTCTCCGAACCCAGCTGGCCTGGTTGCTTGGTCCGAGGCACAACTTCGCCAGACCAAAGCGGTGCCACAGTGCCAACCAGCACAATCGTGATCACCACATACAGGAGCCCAGTAAGTGCCGTGGTCTCCAGACCCTCGCGATGACGCACAAACAAGCCAATATCACTGATGGTCACTCCAGCAAGGACAAACATGGCAAGATAGAGCGAAACGTCCAGCTCTACTTGAGGATCCCTCAGCAACCAGAACAAAGGCACATGATTGACTAAAAACACGTTAACCACTCCAAACGGAGCATGGGTTCCTTGAGCAAGAATCAGGGACAGACCACCGATCACACCCAGTAGCTGTACCCTCCGTTCCTTACGATGAACGATAAGAGCAACTATCGCCAAGAACCCTGGGACATAGAGCAGACCATGAATGAGCCACTGCGAGTAGAGAGAAGCCCATGGAAAATAAATACGTTGCGACCAGCTCCACACACCTTGCATTGATAAGAGATTGAGGAGAGAGGCACGCTGGTTCACAAATGAGATGGGCCCAGCGGGCTCAAATGCAACCACATTGGTAGACCCATATAAAGTGAGGTAGGCGGAGTATATCCACCAGACATTCAGGCCAATGGCAACTACACCCGCCACACCTGCAGCTCCGACAAAGCATTTGACCCCCATTCCAGAACGCTTCCATCCAACGAAGCCCCAGGCAGTTAACCAAATCAGATAAAAGACCCCGAGCGGAGGCGTACTGACCAACACAAAGAGGCCGATCGTCAAAAAACCCCATCTCGCTCCCTGAGAGACCGACTTACCCGTTTCGAATGCATGTATCATGATTCCCGCAGACAGAGGGAAACAAATCATGGCAAATCCAATAACAGGATTGATAATGCTTATGACACCATAGAGCGAAACCGATAGGCTGATGGCGGTAAAAACAGAACCAATCCTTTTATTCGGGAACAGCCGTAAGGAGAAGAATTGGATGCTCACGCCTTGAGTAACCAGGAGGAGTACATAAAACGCCGCATCTCGGTGTGCGCCTGACCCGATGACAAATTTAAGAATGTAACCGATTACGCCTAGAACAACATCGGCTGAAGCGTATTGCGCCGAACCCAAAAAGTTACCCGAAAACCCCCAAACTCCGAGGCTTCCATGGAGCAACAAACCGGGGGCAACCGCGAAGCTGGGCCACACGTCCCCACCAGCGATGTACCCACTCCGCCAAAATGCCACTATACCAACCAGCCCTAGGACTGCAGCGGTCACGAAGTAGAGAGAGTAGCGGATCACCCATCTGCGCACGTTCCGCGCACCACGCCGGAGCAAATCCTTCAAGTCCAGATCCTGGATGTGGAGACTGCCGACCTCGAGTTTGCCAAGCATCCCAGTCTCTGTTTCGATGTCAACCAACCTTTTGCTTATCCCGCTTCTGGTTCCTCAACCTCACTGCCTACCCTTTCCAGGCACTAACCAGCCTCGGAAGGTATTATTGCCCGGTCAATCGGTTGAGGCACCGGAGCACTTCTACTCGATGGAGCTAGTACCAGCTGTGCCTTGCGCATCCGCCTACTCCTATTGAAAATGTGAATGGTCTCCATCACGACCGCGATCGCACTCCAAAAGTTGACCGTCGTCGGCCTTCTAGCAGCAACTTCGAAAGGAACGACTTCGACCCTACCAAGCATCCCCATGACTTTTAACATTGCCAATAGCTCTATATCGATTCCAAATCCACAGCATTCAAGCTTGTCTAATATCCAGTTTACATCCGCATTCCTAAACACCTTGACGCCAGATTGAGTATCACGAATCCCAAAGTGGAACAGCATACGCACTAACCATGAATAGACTATCGACATCAGAGGCCTTAAGTGTGGAACCCATCGCGAGCAGTAGCATTTTTGACCAACACCAACACGTGCCCCATTGTCGCGGACCGCAAGTAGTAACTTGACCAGAATCTCCGGTGCAATATCACCATCGCCATCGATATATGCAACAAGTTCACCCGAACTTCGTTTGAATCCCTCTCGAATAGCAAAGCCTTTGCCACGATTACTTCCAAGGGATACCAGATGCACAGAAGGCAAGTTCAACTCGTCGACTACCAAATTACTATTATCTGTGCTGCCATCAGAAACTGCAATGATCTCGTGACTCCATCCCAGATTTAGCATGAGATCTGAAAGGCGTTTCAGGTGACGATTCAGTCTCTCAGGGCCAGGATTATAAAAGGGAACTACCACCGAAACCATAGGCCCAGATGCCCCACCTTGGTTCTCATTATGCAACATTGCAGACAAGTCGGTGAGGTCAATGAGGCGGTCATCTCTCCCTCCGGTATCCCAACCAAGAATTCCCATTCTCTCATGCTCCTTCCGTGTAGCTCCACCAATACGACCTTTACGCAGTTTTCTGCGAATCCTCAATGGAATAGAGATCCCAATAGCCCCAACCACTACAGACGAGACCAAGAGAAACTCAACCAAATCTGACAAAAGTGCATGTGTACCAAGTTCAAATACAAGAAAACTTATAATTGGGATACACCACAAGCTCCACGCTGCAAAAGAGCCCTCTGCAAGAAAGAAGAACACGAGTATCCCACCTATTGAAATCACCGTCAATTGCAGGCCAATTATAAACAATACCATGGGATCAATTATGTATTGGTGACCATAAATTGCACGCGCCCAACTAGCTCCTTCGGTTGCCAACAGAATTGCTAGGATCAAACCGACTACTCCTGTTCCAACTATTAGCCAAGAAAGGAGTCGGTGCCTTTCTCTTTTTCCCGCTGCTACAAGGTATGGGTACACAAGGTTCAACGCAATACTCGGTCCGAAGCCAATAACCTTCATGAAATTAAAAGATGCAGCGTAGCTGCCGGCGATACGTCCACCAAAGAAATGTGGCGCAACAAACACCATCTCGGAGAATGTCAACCAGAATCCTACAAGAGCAACCTGACTTAACAATAAGCTCTGGCCCGCTCTCGCACTGTCATGACCCATGGCCCACAGCCGCGATCGCTCTAACGAACTCATCCCTATCAGCAGGACAGCGGTCACCACCAAAGATCCAAACACAGACGCTGCGACTACACCGGTAACTCCAAAGCCGAGGCGCACCGCAATGATGGCAACTACCAGCCGAACTACGCCATTCCCAAGGATGTTGGCAATACCGCCGACTCCAAACCGTCTCTTCCCCATAACCAAACCATTTGCCAACGAACCGGTCCCTGCAACGACCATCCAAACAGCCATCATGATCACCGGAAGTACGGATCGCTGCTTCAACAATCCGCTCAAAGGTCCAGACATAGCTATCAACGCCAGCGCCGTCAGCGTAACTAGGATGACCGACGTCCGAACTAGCTTCCCCATGCGCAGATCACACTCTTGACGGGAGGCGGTGAACTTGGTAGCTTCTGCATCGAGAGCACCGAGTGGCACGGCCACGATCGCCATGAAACCAAGACAAGCAGTAAGCGCCGCATATTCACCCGAATGCATCCACCGTGCAAGCACTAGATGCAGAGCAAAACTAGTAGCAGCAACCAGCCCAACTGACATCACGAAGACAAGATGTCCTAGCCGAGGGCGGTACTTCACGGTCTGGTTCCCTCACCGTCATGCCTTCCAGTCCACATGTTCTTGATTCTAAGCTGGAATCTAGCAATTTTCTGGCGAAATCACAATTATTGCTAAAGTTTTACAGATCGCACGCCGATACGGAGGCTTTTATCACCCAGAGACTCTCACAACCACGGTTGACCTAACCAAACCACCATCGACAGCAGCGAGAATGGGTGGCAAGTTTCGCAGGAATACGCATACGCTGTTCTGTATTGATCAGCGTCGCCAAGCGCTCCTGATCGTGCGCGCTCATCTCGCGACGCCGTTGCTCAACGCCTGCACTCCACGCATCATCGCTTCCCTTGGCGCTTGTCCCTTTTGGCGCCGTAAACGATGTTTCCCGGCTCGTCGGTCGTGACAAGCCTCGGGTGGTTGCGGTGCAAACGATGAACTGATCTCATCAACCTCGAGGATGCAAAGGTTCTCTAAGCGGCCAGTATCGAGCTCGTGGGCAATCCCCCACTCGCGACGCGTCCCTACCGTGCGCCATGCGATCTGGAGCAGCTTGCTCATAGATTGCCTCTAATTTCCGAAGCCCCGCTGAACCCTTGGGCGATCACCAATGGCCTAAATCCACCGCCAACCGCACCGGAGAGCTCGTGATCAGCCATCAACCGTGCACACCTGAATGAACACCAAACGAATACAATGAGCCCACGACTAGTAAATGATCAAATCGTAACGGCCCTCACCGTACAACAGCAATTGCAAGCCTGTCTACAAAGCGGAGGGCGATGCTACTGCCCCGACCATCTTCGGCTTATGTAGCAATCGGCGCAGGACTCGGCTACGCCTACGCAGGTACTAGACGCCAACCGCAGCTAGTGCATGTTCTATATCGGCCCAAAGGTCCGCGGTCGACTCAAGCCCTACGCTAAGCCGAACGAGTCCGCTCGGGAGCCGCTCCTCGCCACTGTACTTCGAACGCCGTTCGGCGAGGCTCTCCACTCCTCCTAGCGAGGTTGCATGATGGAAAACGCGTAGCTCGCTCACGAATCTATCAGCTCGTTCAGCCGAGTCGAGAATGATCGACAACAGCGCTCCACCAGCACTCTGCTGGCGACCAGGTCCAACAAGATGCTGATCAAAGCCTGGATAACAGACGGCGTCTCGGCCCAATCGAGTGACCAAGGAGTTCGCGAGCTCGGTCGCGGATTCTGACGCGTGCTTCACCCGTACTCCAAGTGTCTTTGCACCGCGGTAACACAGATAGGCCTCAACCGGGCCTATCACCGACCCTACCACCGCGCGAACCTCGAAGAGTCGCTCAGCGAGGGCCTCGTCCGCTACCACCACCATCCCAGCAAGTACATCCGAATGCCCGGAGATAAACTTTGTCGCCGAATGTACGACGATATCGGCCCCGAGACTTAGTGGGTTCTGTAGGATCGGGGTAGCTACGGTGTTGTCCACCGCGAGGACTGCACCACGATCATGGCAGGCTTGCGCAAGCTTGGCGATGTCATAGGTGACGAGCAGAGGGTTTGACGGCGATTCGAGCATGAGAACATCGCCCTCTCTGAGCCCAGTGAGCTCCGTCGGCGTACGCAACGAGGCTTCGGTTACGTAGCTACACTGCGCAAGATGATTCTTGACCATGAAGTCGGCCAGATCACGAGAACCCACGTAGGTGTCCTCCGAGATCAC
>JAKAQR010000010.1 GCA_021819725.1 Actinomycetes bacterium | reverse complement strand
AGCGCAATCCTGCTCACCTACAAGTTCATCCACGCGACACAATCGTCATCACTGGTCCCTCACGCACTTCACCACAGAGGCGCCATGCCGCTGGCAGTGGGCTCGGACCTTAACTAAGTGGTATTGGATTTAACCCGAAAGAGCAGATCCGCACCGGTACTTGCTGCCTGTTCCCATAGGTTAAACCCATAGAAGCCCCGATCAGCTAACACTAACATCCCTGGGCGAAGACGGCTGACGAGCTCTCGCGCGAATGCAACCTCAGAGCTGGTGCAGGGGCCGACCTCGGCATCGACGATCGCATGGGTTCCACACTCTGCTAGTCCAACAAGACGTGCCTGAGGGAAGGCAGAGCGATCTCCTCGACTCGAGGGAGGGCGACCAAAGTGGGCCTCGTTAGCCACAGTGTCGGCAACGTCTAAACAGGTGCCATCAATCGCCATCACGCGCCTATTGGCAAACCAGGATCCTGGGGTATCTTGGGTAGCGAAAGGGCGTACAACCCGGCGAAAGAGATTATGCACTGGTTCTGCACCCAACCGGAGTCGAGCCTGGAAGAGTGCAGACTTTGACGGGGGCTTTAACGACTCAGTCCATCCCTTGGACCATGACAGGCCATCGGAGAGCTGAGAGAAGACATCCTCATAGGAACCCTCTGAGTACATCGCCATACATATGGCAAAGTAGACCATCACCCGGGCAGGAAGAACCCGGTTGCGGATCTCCCTCCGGCCAGCATCATCGATCGCTTCATCAATCACATCTGGAGGGAACACCCTCGTAAGCAGACCAATTGAAACGAGATCGGATAATCGACGATCAGTTGCGGGCTTTACCCAACCAGAACGTGGCATATACACACATTACCACAGAGAAACCCTTAACTGAACGGTATTGAGGCTTAGAGTGCTCAATTGCGAGAGGTTGATTTAGGCTTCGGGCGGTGTGTTGTCTCAATCCCAGTAGCTGTCATGGCGATCTCGACGTTGTAGTTTGGGCAACTGGGTGGACAGCTCGGCGTTTCCATCGCGCAACTCGCTGCAAGTTGCATCCCAGATGGAACTCATTGTTTGGTAGATTGTAGATCATGACGATCGATGACCTCGCAACAGCTATCGCCATTGCGTTGGAACGATATGGCTGGCCCGAAGCGGTTCGGGGTGTCAAGGAGTTCTGCATCGAGTTTGAAGCAGCTGATGATGAGTACAGAAAGCAGATGATCGCCCCTGAACCGCGCAGCACGGGTAATAAGGCTTTTGACGCGATGCTGGCAGGTTTAGCCGAACATCTTGCTTTCCACCCTGAGTTACGTATTCCCACATGGGCGCTGGACCCAACGCGATCAGTAGAGGACGAGTGGTGGTTTGCCACCGACTCTCCCGGCTTGCGCCCGCTGTGTTTCATGGATACGCCAGCGGCATTTGCAAGCCGGGGAGTGTTTCTTCCCCGATCGGCGCTAGCGCATGTATGAAAAAATATATTTCGATCCAGAGGAAGTTTTAGAACTTCTTCACGAACTATCTGACGGACTTCAAGCACGTGGCACTAAGGCCGAACTATTCCTCGTTGGCGATTCTGCAATGAGTTTGTGTTATTCACCACGGCGTCTAACCCGTGACCTCGATGCTATTTTCGAACCAAAAACAGTCGTCTACGAGGTGGCGATGGATATCGCCATAGCCAGAGGTATTCCAGAGTCATGGTTGAATGATGGTGTGAAAGGATTCCTGCGGGGCAATGATCAAGATGCTAGAGTGCTGTTTGAAACTGAATGGTTAACCGTTCGTGTTGCATCGCCTAGGTACATGTTTCTCCTGAAGGCGTTCGCCAGCAGGCTGGGAGCGGACGAGGATGACTTAAAGGTTCTATGGCCACTTACCGGATTTAAGGACGTTCCGGAGGCTCTCGAAGCACTTGAGAAGGCGTACCCCCATGTAGAGCTACCGCCACGTGCAAAGTTCCTACTACAGGAGTTATTCAGTCCTCCAAATCCTCGCTTCCCAGCACCATGATTGGTTTCCTGTCACTAGCGCACTGAAAGTGCACTTCGTTCTAGTTTCGTAGAGCACAGTGTTATAAGGGGCGCTTTGTGGTTCAAAGCCCGATCGTAGCACCACCCTGTGCAGCCGCAGCGACGGCATAGTAATTCTCGTAGACCCGCTGCGCTTGGAGTTGTGCCTCATCCGGATCGATCGGCCCCTCCATGAAGCGTCCGGGCGACAGAGAGATCACATACGGGGAAGGATCTTCGCTCAGACTCTCCAGCACAAGATCAGCGATACCTGCTGAACCAGACACCCCATGCGCATTACACCCCGCAGCCATCACATAACCGTGCAGCCCTGGAACCCGACCGATCACAAAACGTCCATCTGGCGTGAAGGCAGGAAAGCCACCGACCGTACTGCGTACGCCGGCCTCGCTCACCCCAGCAAACAGAGTCGTGAGTGAGCTAGCGAATTCACCCATCACCTCCCAATCCGCCTCGGGGTTCATCCGAGATCCCTCGTCTACCTCCTTGGGGTTCATACTCAAAGCCTGGGCCTCCCAGCCGCCACAGAGAAGCCCATCGAGTTCCGGACGAACATAGATCCGCTCATCAGGAACCCTGAGAACCGGGACGCCAGAACCATAGCCTGTGGTCGAGCCGGTGATGAAGTACTCATGTCGTACCGGAACGATCGGCAACTCGAGACCGACCATACGCGCCACCCAACCCGCCCATGGGCCTGCCGCGTTGATGACCAGCTCAGTCGCGAACTCGCCATCCGGAGTGATGACTGAGCACACCGCTCCGTCACGCACGCCAAAACCCATGACCTCACAGTTGGTCACGAACCGGACACCGAGTTGGCGTGCACCCGCCACATAGCTCATCGCCAATGAATTCGGTTGCAGATAGCCATCCGTTGGACACCACAGCGCGGCCAACACCGCCTCGGGTTTGGCCAAGGGTATCATCTCCGAGACCTCGTCAACGCTCAGTCGCTGGACCTCCAACCCTGCGATGGCAGCCACCCGAGCCATCTGATCGAACTCTACGACCCTCTCAGGTGTCAGAGCGAGTCGTAGGCTGCCACTCTGCACCCAGTCCGGGGTCACTCCAGTCTTCTCCTCAAGACTCTGGAACATCGCCACCGACGCCATGGCGATCTTGGTGCGCTCAACGCTCGTTCTCACCTGCCCCACCAGCCCGGCGGCTCGACTCGAGGTCTCACCGCAGATCTGCGAACGCTCCAACACCTGGATGTCCCGGTATCCCGCCTGAGCAAGGACGTAAGCGACGGCGCACCCGATGATCCCACCACCGACAATAGTGAGGGCGCTATCCCTGGCCGGTTCCAACTCCTATTCCCCTTCTCCAAGAGATTCGACCGAGGAGGAAGTGATAGCCACACCCGCCGTCATCAACACATCCGCCGTCATCAACACACCCGCCGTCATCAACACACCCGCCGTCATCAACACACCCGCCTAGTCAACCATCTCGCTGCTCGATTCGGCACGGTGATCGGCGACGATTCCATGGGCCTCGTACTTACGCTTCTGCACGGTCTGATAGTAGAGATAACCCAGGACCACGACGACACCGATGACGATGACTCCACCCCATGCATCGACACCAGGGCCGTAGATGGCGGTACGGGGCCAGATCAGGTTGATGCTCATCAGCACTCCATAGAAGAACGCTACCCCATTGACGACCGGGCCCCACTTACCCATCGAGAAAAGACCGTCCTTGTCCTTCTGGTTCATTCCGCGCTTGCCCCGTTTGAACAACAGCGAGCCGGTAACCATGAAGTAGGCGACGTAGACGAAGATAATAGCGACGCTCGTCACGATCGTAAAGATCTGTGGCTTGCCGATATTGACTATCAGAATCAGTGCTGCCACCACACCGGAAATAATGGAGGGCACGATTGGCGAGTTCACCTTCTTCGAGACCCTCGAGAGTACGTTGCCAAAGGGGAGATTGTTGTCTCTGGCCATCGAGAAGGTGAGACGAATGGTGGCCGTTTGGATAGCGAGGGTACAGACAAAGATCGCCACCGCCACGTCTGCCAGCATGATCTTGCCAAGGGTGGCGCCGAGAGCGGCCTCGATGATGTAGGGGAGGCCACCGATACCCAACTTGGCTGGGTTCAGCGTTGGAGAAGCCATGATTGCGAACAGAAGGAGAAGCGCTCCGCCAAGCCCCGAGGCGGCCAGGGCCGTCAGAATCGCCTTTGGACCCTTGCGACGGGGATCCTTTGTCTCCTCGGCTAACGTGCAGGCGGTATCAAAGCCATACATGACATAGGCCGGCATGATTACCGCAAGCAGGAGGGCGACACTGCCTCCAAAGATTGAGTAGCCAGGGATGCCGGGGCCAGTCCCTTCTGCATGCAAGACGACGGCTGGGCCTCTCTGAAAGTGGAAAGCCAGAAGCACCACAAAGACCGCTACACCAACCAGCTCGGCGACGACGCCAATGTTGTTGACGATCGACATGATCTGGACACCGGACATATTCAACAGCGTGGTGATCACCAGGACGACAACCCCAAGAAACACGGCGTTCTGGGTCGTGTTCTTGAAGACCTCGAAGCCTGACCAGATCGATGGGAGGACGATCTGCTCGGCGATCGCCACCGCAGCGACCGTCACTACGTCGCCAACGAGCATCACCCAACCGGTCATCCAGGAGGCGATCGCCCCGTTGAGCTGCTTTGACCATTGATAGACCGAACCCGCGATGGGATAACGCGAGGCGAGTTCAGCAAAACAGAAGGCCACCGCCATCTGGCCCACCCAGACGAGCAGCCACATCCAGAACATCCTCGGACCACCGAACGCGTAGCCAAACCCGAACAGCTCGAACATACCGGTGAGAACGGAGATGTAGCTGTAGCCTGCCGCAAAGGACGAGAACGTTCCCAGACTCCGGTGTAGATGCTGTTTATAGCCAAAGGACGCCAAATCGTGAGAATCGGCGATGTGCTGTTGGTCGGCCATACGGATTATCCCCCTACTCCTACGAACACCTCTGAAGGACCAAGAAGGAAAGGTACCCCCGTTCACCTCACGTTGATCCCACAGGTGTTACTCGCTCCATACGCGATGCCACCGATCGTAGCACGAAAACTTATATGGTAAAGACCATTTATGTTAAATCTTTCTCACTTCAGGCTTCATCGTGGAAGTCTCCGACACTAGCTGCGAATTCTCTTCATCTGAGGGTCGACGAGAGGCGCCTCGACGATAAGCGCACCGATCCACTCGCCGAAGATGAAGACCTCGCAGGCCTTCCCTGGCTCCGCCAACTCGACTGGGACATAACCATAGGCGATCGACTTGCCGACGCTATAACCTATTCCACCTGAGGTCACCCTCCCGATGATAGCTCCCGACATTCGAATCGGTTCATTGCCCAGTGCAACCGACCTCGAGTCCTCGAGCACCAGGCAGACAAGTCGCCGAGAGGACTCCCTCTTGGCGAGCCCCTCGGACCCAAAAAATCCCCCAGGTTTGTCGGGACGGAGGCAAAACTCGAGTCCAGCCTCAATTGGGTCATCATCAGGAGTCACGTCAGAGCCCCACACACGGTAGGCCTTTTCGAGGCGCAGCGAATCGATGGCGCGATAACCCCCCACCATCATTGCATGAGGTTCGCCCGCTTCGACAAGCGTCTCAAAGAGGCTCATCCCATACTCGCTGGTACAGTACAGCTCCCAGCCTAGCTCACCAACGAAGGTAACCCGTAACGCAAGGACGGGCACATGACCAACGGTGATCTCCTGTGCTCGTAGGTAGGGAAATCCGGCATTCGAAAGGTCAGCATCAGTCAACGGTGCGAGGATCTCCCGCGACTTCGGACCCCAGAGCGCGTAACAGGCGTAGCTGCCGGTGACGTCGGTGAGCCTGACACTGCCATCGTCTGGCAGATGGCTTCGCAACCAACTAAAGTCGTGATTCCCGAACGCCGTTCCTGTGATCAGGAGAAAGCTTTCGCCGGTGAGTTGGGTGATGGTCAGATCCGCCTCAATGCCTCCGTGGGAGTTGAGCAGCTGGGTGTAGGTAATGCGGCCTGGCCCCTTGGCTACATCGTTATCGGCGAGGTAATTGAGATACCGCGCGGCACCAGGTCCATCGATGCGTAACTTCGAGAAGGAGGACTCGTCAAAGAGGGTTGCACCCTCCCTCGTTCCAAGGTGTTCACGAGCGATCGCCGTCGACCAGTTCATGCCGGCCCAACCCTTCGGACGGAGGTACTCCAGACTGGGATCCTCGTTCGTGGAGTAGTAGTTCACCCGCTCCCAACCAGACTTCTCGCCAAAGACCGCTCCATGCTCTCGATGCCATGAGTAGGCGGGCGAGCGCTTCAGACCCCTCGCTGAGGTGCGCTCATGGTTGGGATAACGGATGTCATAGTAGGTCTCGTAGTTCTCCCTCGTTCTTGCCAGCGTGTAGTCATAGGATCGCCAGTGACGACCGAACCGCCGAATGTCCATCTCCCATAGGTCAAGACTCGGTTCGCCGTCGACGATCCATTCCGCCATCACCTTCCCGATGCCTCCCGCACCGGCGATTCCATGGGCACAGAAGCCAGCGGCTACGAAGAATCCACCGACCTCGGTTTCGCCAAGACAGAACTCATTATCAGGGGTAAAACCCTCTGGGCCGTTGATGAGCTTTCGAATCTGGAGCTCGGACATGATCGGGACACGCTTAGCTGAATTGGTGGTGATCTCCTCGAATCGGTCCCAATCCTCATCCAGGAGGCGGCCGTTAAAGTCACCCGGGATCGAATCGCGTAGGTGCTCATCCAAGAAGGCGGCCCTGGAGTGGCGTTCGTAACCACCCATGACCAGTCCTCTTGCATCCTCACGGAAATAGACGAGAAGATCGGGGTCTCGCAACGTGGGTAGTCTCACTCGATCATCCTCGGATCGGAATCCGGTCGTCACAAGATACTGATGCGAGAACGGAATCACGGGTATCCTGACCCCTGCCATCCGCCCTATCTCTGCAGCATACATCCCGGCCGCGTTGACCACCTTGTCCGCTCGGATCACCCCACGATCCGTCTCGACTCCTCGTATCCTTCCCTCCTCGACCAACAAACCTGTCACTCGGGTCTTGGTATGGATCTGAACTCCGTTCTCTCGTGCTACCCGCGCGAGCGACTGCGTCAACTGCGAAGGGTCAAGGTACCCATCCGTGGGAAGAAAGGTGGCTCCAACCACTTCGTCGCTCGACATGAGGGGAAAGAGGCGGTTCGCCTCAGCGACCGAGATCTCCTCGAGGGGGAGTCCGAAGGTCTGCGCCCAGCCCACCTGACGCTGGAGCTCCTCCTGTCGCTCCTTGGTACAGGCGAGTCGAATGCCACCACTTTCGACCCAACCGGGATCCGTCTCCGGATCCTTGGCCAGTTCACGGTAGAGCTGGGCAGAGTACATCATCATCTTGGTCAGCGTCACCGAGCCTCGCAGCTGACCTACCAATCCTGCCGAGTGAAAGGTCGACCCATTGGTTAGCTCATCACGATCGACGAGCACCACATCTGTCATGCCTAGCTGCGCAAGGTGATAGGCGATACTAGCGCCGCCGACACCACCTCCGATGATCACAACCCTCGCCGATTCGGGCAAATCCTGCATCTCTCTTCCCTTCTGACTCGGTCAAACACACTTCTCAAGATCATCGATGAACCATGCTCCCGCCACGAGCGAGAGTCGGTCCATCGAATGTTGATAGAGGCCCCTTGCGGCCTCGACCTGATTCAGACCCACTTTGACGGTCCACATTCCAAGGGTCTTGGCAGCCGTGAGCCCCGCCACCGAGTCCTCAAAAACCACCACCCGGCTCGGATCGTCAACCCCGAGAGCGACCAAGGCGATCTCGAACCCCTCGGGATCAGGCTTGCCACGTACGACGTCGTCACCACAGACGACGGTGTGGAAAAGGTGATCCAATCCCGCACCCATGAGGGCAGCATCAACCTCCTCGTGGACGGCCCCGCTGACAAGAACTATCGGCACCAACTCCCCGATTCGCTTGACAAAAGCGATCGCATTGGGAGTAATGCGAGGGGAGCGGCGAACCTCTTGGCAGTAGCGCTCCACCTTCGCAGCGAGGAGCGATTCGAATGCCACCTCCCTGTCGTCGATCACATTCGCCCGTTGCATCAATCGATCGACAATCTCGGGGTCTGAGAGTCCAACAAGCTCCTCGAAGTACCAGTCTCGCGTGATCGAGAGGCCGAGTTGCTCCTCGGCTAGAGCTACAAACAGATCTGCAAGGAGCGGTTCATCCTCTGAAAGTGTCCCGTTGAAATCAAAGGCCACTGCCTCCACTGGAGCGCCTAGCAGCACTGAACCCCCCTTGGTATAATGTCTAGACCATTCTAGGCGATCTCTTGGAGGTTGTCAATCAACCTGCGCACCCGGGAGTCCCAACTGGTTCATGCGCGAGACACCCGTTGGAGAAGTTTGGAGAACTCCTCCGATTCGAACTCCGCAACCACTCGCTCGTACTTCTCCAGGCCCCACTCGATGAAGTCAAACTCCAGCTCCCCCGCACCATCCTGGATAGAGGCCCAAAGCGTCCATCCATACTTGGCCGCCATTGCCCAGAGACGAGCCCGAGCAACCTTGACCTCGTCCTCGACCATCCAGTAGGAGGAGCAGAGCTGAGCGAGCTGCGCCTCGGTGAGATCGGATTCGCTCGCGATATTACCAAGCTCAAAGCTCGCCTCGTTATTGCCGGAGTACTCGTAGTCGATGATACGGATTATCCCCCCTGACTCAATAAAGTTCTCCGCCAAAAGATCGTTGTTACACGGCACCAACGGCTCCGCTGTCACCAATAATGCCTCTTGCAACTTGGCAAAGGCGGGAGCATAACGCAGATAGTCCTTCGGCAGCCAATAGTGATGCTCTTTGACGATCCGGAGATAGCGAGCCTGTATATCGAACATGTCAAACCTCGACACAAAGGGTCGTGTGCAATGAAGACGACGTAGACTCTGCGCGATGCCCTCCAGGTAGACCCCGCTCTGGATGTCTTTCTTGGAGAGCGTCTTTCCCTCAAGATAGCCAATCACGAGAATGGAGGGCTCCTCACGATGGGCGAGGACTGGAGCACCGACACCAGCTTCAGCTGCGCAGATCGAGTTCGCTCGCTCATTCGCTCGATCGATGGCAAGCAATCCGGCGTTCTTGGCTCCAACGCGCACGACCACCCTGCCCTGTGTTCCGGCGACTAGATAGTTGACATTGGTGAGTCCGCCGGAGAGAATCTCCAAAGTCAGGAACTGACCGACTGAGGCCTGGACCTCAGTCATGTCGAGAACTCGGCGAATCTCATCTGGTACTTCGTTGTTGCAATCTCGATCCATTTTCCCCCGAAATTTTGATAAGATGGATGCACATGGGAACGAACCTAACCGACTTTCCGACGCTCAAACAGGAGTCATCGGTTCCTCCCTACCAACAGATCGAACTCCTGCTCCTTGAGGCTATCTCGAGCGGACAGCTCAAGGGCGGCGACCGTCTGCCAGCCGAGCGAGAGCTCGCCCTGCACTTTGGTGTCTCTCGCATGACGCTCAGGCATGCTCTGGTTCGCCTTGAGAACAGAGGCCTGGTTGCCAAGGTAATCGGCAGGAGCGGAGGCACTTTTGTTCAGGGTCCAAAGATCGCCTGCGATCTGAGTAGAATCGCTGGCTTCACCGAGCAGCTGAAAAACAATGGCTTGCGCCCTGGAGCTCGGGTGCTCGCTGCGGTGGAGCAGCCAGCCGACGACGAACTTGCGAAAACCCTTGAGATCGCCCCTAATACGGGCTGCTACCGCATCGATCGACTCCGTCTTGCGGATGAAAAGCCGGTGGCGATCGAGCAGTCCTGGTTTCCAGCCGAGCGATTTCCGGGCCTTATCGAACACGACCTTCGCGGCTCGCTCTACCTTATTCTTGACGAGACCTACGGTGAGCGGCCCACCCGTGCTCTCGAGACTCTTGAGTCGGTCCGCCTGAGCAGAGCCCAAGCGGAGCTGCTTGGACTGAGAGGTGCACAACCCGGGCTCCAGATCGAACGGATCGCCTATTCGCTTGGTGGACGGGTTGTCGAGTATGCGCGTGATATCTTTCGAGGAGATCGTACGAAGGTCACACTCTGGAGCGGCTTGGACTCCAACCTCTAAGCAAGTGACTGGCTCATCCAGGACTGGCTCTCTAGAGAGGAGTAACGTAGGCTGCATGGACTCCACCATCCACAATAAAGGCCGTAGCGGTGATAAAGGATGCCTCGTCTGAGGCCAAGAAACAGACGGCGTTGGCGATCTCTTCGGGTTCGGCGAAGCGACCTGTGGGAACGTGAATGAGACGGCGAGCGGCGCGTTCTGGGTCTTTGGCAAAGAGCTCCTGGAGCAACGGTGTATTCACCGGTCCAGGACACAGCGAATTGACTCTGACTCCACTGCGAGCAAACTGTACACCCAATTCTCTCGACATCGTGAGAACTCCACCCTTTGAGGCGGTATAGGAGATCTGGGAGGTCGCCGCACCGACAAGGGCCACGAAGGAGGCGGTGTTGATAACCGATCCTCCTCCATGCGCGAGCAGGGTCTCGATACCATACTTTGAACACAGGTAGACACTGGTGAGATTGACGTCCTGGACACGGCGCCACGCTTGCAGATCCGTCTCAAGGATCGAGTCATCCTCAGGAGGCGAGATCCCAGCGTTGTTAAAACACACATCCAACGTGCCAAAATGGGCAACCGTTGTCTCGTACATCGCCTTCACCTCCTCCTCGGAGGTAACGTCAGCGCGGATAAAGAGACCGCCGATCTCTGACGCGATCGCAGCGCCCTTCTCCTCATCCAAGTCAACCACCACGACTTTGGCACCCTCAACAGCAAACTTTCTTGCGCTCGCCGCTCCTATTCCGCTCGCCGCTCCGGTGATCACCGCGACCTTGTTCTCCAAACGTAACACTCTTTCCCTATCCCTTCTCTTCCTCGATGGCTATGAAGACATTTTTTACCTCAGTGAAGGCATCCAGTGCATCTGGACCGAGCTCTCTTCCGATCCCTGATCCCTTAAACCCACCAAAGGGCGTTGAGTACCGTACCGACGAGTTGGAGTTCACCGAGAGGTTCCCACTCTCGAGTTGGCGGACCACCCGAAGTGCCCGTGACAGATCTCTCGTCCAGACCGAACCGGAGAGTCCATAGATCGAGTCATTCGCGATCTGGAGCGCCTCGGCCTCGGTGTCAAAGGGGACCACAGAGACGACTGGTCCGAAGATCTCCTCACGACACGAAGGAGCGCTGGCATCGGCACCCGAGAGAACGGTCGGTGCGAAGTAGTAACCCTTCGTGAGAACGTTCGGCACCTGGTAGATAACCTCAGCTTCGGCGACATACCCCTGCACGCGGGCGAGTTGCTGCGCCGAGATCAGCGGCCCCATCTGTGTGCGATCGTCGTGGGGATCGCCGACGATGATCGACGCCGTGGCCTCAAGAAAAATGGGTAGAAAGTCGTCGTAGATAGCGCGATCGACGAGCAGTCTTGATCGTGCACAGCAATCCTGTCCCGCGTTGTCAAAGACGGCGAAGGGGGCAGCCTTGGCCGCAGCCTCCACGTCGGCGTCACCGAAGATGATATTGGCGCTTTTGCCACCCAGTTCAAGGGTGACTCGCTTCATCTGATCGGCACAACCCGCCATAATCTGCTTGCCCACTCGCGTCGATCCCGTGAAACATACCTTCCTCACGAGCTCATTGGTCGCCAGCCGCCAACCTGCACTATCCCCACGTCCCGGCGCTACTTGAAAGACCCCTTCGGGGAATCCAGCGTTGAGGGCCAGGCGCTCCAGGATGAGCGCGCTCAATGGAGTAGCCTCGGCCGGTTTGAGAACTACGGTATTGCCAGCGGCGAGTGCTGGGGCGAATCCCCATGACGCAATCAGCATCGGGAAGTTCCATGGCACAATCACGCCAACGACACCCAACGGCTCGCGAAATGTAACGTCGATGCCTCCAGCGACCGGAATCTGACGACCCGAAGGGTGCTCTGGAAACCCGGCAAAATACTCGATCACATCAGCGACCCCAAGGGCCTCACCTCTAGCCGAGGTGATCGGGTGGCCAGCTGAGCGCATCTCAGCCTCAGCCAACTCCTCGCAGTGATCACGAACCTCGCGCGCAAAGGCGAGCAACAGTTGTCTCCGATCATGTGGGGTCATTGCCCGCCAACTCGGATACCGGTGATGTGCCCGGTGAATGAGTTCATCAACCTCCTCGACCTCAAGGAACTCGACTGTCGCACAGACGCTCAAGTCGGCTGGATTGACGATGTTCTGCGTGGTGCTCATAGTCGCTCAAAACTCCTCTGTAACTCCCAATCGGTCACCGCACGCCCAAATGCGTCGAGCTCAACCTGGGCCATGTTGGTGTAGTGCTCAACAACCCCATCAGAGAACGCGGAGCGGGCAATGGCTGATTGTGTAAAGAGCTCCATCGCCTCACCAAGACTGGTGGGCATTCGCTCCACATCCGCCACATAGGCGTTCCCTTGCATCGGCGGATCGAGTTCAAGCTCGTTGTCGATCCCATAGAGTACTCCAGCCACCATCGCGCCGATAGCCAGATACGGGTTGACGTCCCCACCTGGCACTCGATTCTCGACCCGCAGCGATTGACCATGACCAACGACACGGAGGGCACAGGTCCGATTGTCCATTCCCCACGCGATCGCCGTTGGGGCGAAGGATCCCTCGACATAGCGCTTGTAGCTATTGATATTTGGTGCATAGAGCAGTGCAAAATCGCGCATCGTCGCCGACAAACCAGCGATGGCGTGTTCGAACAGCACCGATGCTCCATGGATTCGTTTGCCATCATCACCCGCGAAGAGTGAACGACCCTCCTCATCGGTGGCTGAGAGATGGATGTGACACGAGTTGCCCTCACGCTCATTGAACTTGGCCATGAACGACAGACTCATCCCCTCCTGGCCAGCGATCTCCTTCGCACCCAACTTGTAGAGAGCATGTTCATCGGCTTTGGAAAGTGCCTCCGAATAACGGAAGGCGATCTCGTGTTGGCCATAGTTGCACTCGCCCTTGACGGACTCCACCACCATGCCAGCAGCCTTCATCTGTCTTCGAATTCGACCGAGAATCGGTTCAACTCGCGAAGTTCCGAGTATCGAGTAGTCCACGTTATATTGATTCGCTGGAGTAAGACCACGATAGGACTGCGAGCGGGCATCCTCGAAGCTCTCCTGAAAGAGAAGAAACTCAAGCTCGGTGCCCACTTGTAGCCAGAGACCATGTTCTTGTGCACGCGCCAACTGGCCTTTCAAGATATTGCGAGGCCCCTCAACAACGCTCGATCCATCAACCCAGGACAAATCCGCATGACAGAACACCGTCTTATCGACCCAAGGAGTAGGAACGAGCGTGGAGAGGTCAGGAGTGAGGACAAAGTCACCATACCCCTTTTCCCAAGAGGTGATCTCGTAACCAGGAACGGTATTCATATCCACATCGACGCCGAGAAGATAACTGCACCCTTCGGTGCCAGCCTGGAGTGTCTCATCGAGGAAGAAGTCCGCA
Organism: Actinomycetes bacterium; assembly: GCA_021819725.1. The sequence goes on along the minus strand of JAKAQR010000010.1, from coordinate 102,189 downwards.
TCCAAACGCTTCCCCTGCAGACGACCCTGCATATCGGTCATAGCGACAACGACGGTGTCGATCTCACCCGCATCGACAAGGCGCCTGAGATCCTCTATGTGCATGCCCCTCCCCCCTCGCATTGGCCACCCATTGGTCAGATAGGGCAGATGCGTTCAGAGAGTACATGACCCTCTCTTGCCTGTGAACGACGTACAACTCGATGCTCAGCGTCATGCATCCCCCTAAATGATCTAGACCATAGATTACCCTCTCACGCCTCGACTCGTCAAGCTACACTTCGAAATTATTGACACACTGAAGCCCTCGATCTTCGCCTTCCCCTACAGCGAAAGCCAATGAGCGGTTGAAAAGTAATCCAGAATCCATCGTTAACCCTTGCGGCAGGGTCGAACATGAAGGTACATCAAAATGAAAACAGGCGGTTTACGGTTTCACAGATATTTGGGCAATGGACAGGTTCGCCCAAGAACACAACGCAAACAAAGGGCGGCATTCCCCGTCTTCGCCCAAGTCAACTATGCGTTCTAGCAGTGATGCAGTCGACGATTTCCGAAGGATAATCAAGGCCTGCGCCTTTTCCACCTCGTCTTGATGCTGCGCATCAAACTCATTGACTATTTCGATCAAATAATGGCAACAAGCTCAGGCCACCACACCCATCCTTTGACGTTTCGATTTTCTAGCGGGCCATGCGGCTGGTTTCCTAGCCAGTGAACTACATGCATCCAGTCAACGGAGCATCTCAAGGTTCGCAGGAGTCTGCACTCGGACTGATACTGCGGCCGAGAAAACGTTGATCAGGCAGCAACGACTCATCGATTCTTGACGGGCATGGTCACCAGAATTCGTCCCTATCAGGAGGTCGAATCGATGATCTGGCTGCGCAGCTGGAGAAGTTCTGGGACGATGTCGACCTTTGCCAGATCTCGGCTCGCACCAATTTCTGCGAACTCCGGCCAGGCCTTCTTCATGTATGCCCGTATCGTTGAGAGGTCGGACAGCTGACCAAGTTTGGACAACGTCTGCTTCACAACGATATCGGCAAGTCGATATTCCGGAAAGATTTGCACAAAATCCGAATATTGCCGAAGGTGTCGCCGAAACCGATGAATAGTGGCGAAGCTTGGATGAGAAAGATCTATCGCCACCAGCGCCCTTGTCAGTTGGGCTCGGCTATTGGTGGCCCATGAATACAGTGTCAGACCGGATTCGAGCGGCCCCGTACTTACACTGCCGAGGAGTCGTCTGTGGGAGCGCAGTGGATGACTTTTCTGGAATACATTGAATTTGGTCGTTCGCAGGCCTAGGGCCTGGTCGACTCGCGATTGATCTACCGCGTTCTCTCTCATCCATGCCACCACGATATCCAGGTTTCGGATATCCCCAAGAGCGTGGAACACCTGCGAAACACTCTTTGTCTCCAGTTTCGTAGAGCTAAGCCCTGCAAGCAGCTGTAGCCGTCGGAGCGAGGTCCTAGCCTGATGGACTGACTCGGGTCCATCTCCTCTGTAGAGAGAAGTGATCTCAGCGAGATAACTCTCTTTGAGAGCGGCGACAACGTGTTTCAGAGCCCGGGCAGCTGGCAAAGTGTTCATGGAGGTGCCGAGTACGACTGGTACTCGAGGTCTGAGTCCACAACCAGCCAACAACACGTCGAGGAGTCCAGGTTGAGGTGCAACCACCACGAACGAAGTCGGCAATAAGGAGTGGGCATACTCCAGGCCAACCAACGAGTAGTCGTAACCAGTTGCTCCGAAACAAAGAGTCGTCAGCCACGACCCGTCTCCCTCAAGGTTTGCCACCGAGTGGACTTCTGGGGCGACACAACGGAGAGGGAGACGGCCCTGCAAAACGTTCATCAGGTTGTACCGGTTCTGCGAATTAAAAGATGCGATCAGGACGCTTGGCGAAGGATGGCCTCGCAGTTGGATGGACTGCAAGAGTCGCCAACTACGTTTTTTGTGAAGGAGGAGCATCACGTTAGTTGACGAGGCATCTGAATACTCGAGAAGCAGCAGCCCTTTGCCTGCTAGAGCCAGGTCGATGCTTTCGTAAATCGCAACCGAGTATCGACAGGAGGATTTGGTAGGGATACGGAGAAGCCCGGGAGTCAGCCAGTGTGGACTCGCCACCAACTCCAATGGCCGAGAGCCTGGCACAGCAACGCATCCGTTGCGATCAACGACGGACTTGTCCACGGAGTCTCACGGATCTTGACATCGACAACCACCGGCCCTTGTATCGATTGTATCGGAACCAGCCGAAATCCGCACCAACGTTTTGGTCTCAGTCTCGAAGTATGTAGTTATCTCCGAAGAGCTCATCGCACGTCTACGCCACCCCAGAGATACGGCAGGATGAACCGGATTCGAAGTGGAGAACTCCCGAGGGTGTTCACCAATCGGTTATTGCAACACTATCCAGACTTACTTTCGTTTCACTCAGATCGTTGCGTCGCCTCGTCGCATGGACCGATCGGTCCGAGAACCTTTGCACCACGGCAAAGGTTGTTCTTGTGGGCCAACTCCGATCAACGCAGGCACCCTGACGACTGGCGCAATACTTGCGGTACGTTCGATCCATCTAGCTGTGGCATGGCTGGCCGTCACGCCTACGTATGCATGGGCTTTGAATGTCGGGTAAAGCTCCGTCTTCACTACTCTGCGGTGGTTCTGCGAGCAACAACGCTCGCTTCGGAGATACGGGGCTCCCAACGCCGATCCGCGCACCGTGGACCCGCCATTGGTTCCCGCAACGATCGCTGGCCACCCGTTGCACATGACGTCTTTCGCCCTCTGTCGGCAGTGCATCCAAGATTTACGCCGTGCAAGTGCGGGTGGGGGTGGGGGTGGGGGTCAAGAATAGCCAGCTTTTACCCAGGTGCAAGGCCTTTGTGCAACCTAGAGGCAGGACGATCCCTGGTGATCACACGCTCTGATCAGCATTCCTGTTGCGGAGGGACAGGGTCACATCTGAAGACACACGTCCGGCGAACGCGTGGACCGCACCACCATCAGCTGCTATCGATCTGGACCTCTTAGCCGCAGCGACGTCAGAAGTGTCACCGATTACCAGAGCATCGCCTGCATCAAGCCGGCCATCCTCAAGCTCTCCCCATGAGCGCCTGGGCTAATAGCGCCAACGCTGGTTGCGATCAAAACCCCCGCACGCAGCCGATCACATCCCTCGCCACCGTCGATCCCAACGAGATCGTCCTGACCACCCGATACTCGACCCATGCGCCTTGCACTGACCCAACCATTCTCGACTAACCGGCTCCGTCTTCACCCCCTCACCTCCCAGGACCACGAGGCGCTCTATGCGCATCGCTCGCTGGCCTCGGTCTGTCTCTTCTTCCCCTTCGAACCGATGGCCAGAGAGCAGATCGCCGAGCGTCTCGCCACACGATGGGCCACGCACTCCCTCGAACACGACGGGGACGGCGTGTTGATCGGTGTCGAGGAGATCGCTTCGGGAGCACTCATCGGTCACATCAGTTTCCAGATCAGGAACCTCCGCGACGGCAACGACGAGATCGGCTGGGTCCTCAATCCGGCGTTTGGAGGCAAGGTCCTCACCACCGAGGCCGCCCATGGCGTCCTCCATCTCGCCTTTGAGGAGATCGGTATCCGCCGGGTAACTGCCAGCGTCGATACGAGAAACACTGCATCAATCCGTCTTTGTGAGCGACTCGGAATGCGCAAAGAGGCACATCTAGTCGAAAATGAACGCTTCAAGGGTGATTACACCGACGAGTTCGACTTCACGATCCTTGACCGCGAGTTCACCAGCGCCCACGAACAAGGTCCATTCTCGGGCTGCGCCTTCTGGCAATGATCATCGCAAACCCGATGCCATCACTTCGGAAAAGGACGGACTCCCCTGCCATAATGAAGGCGTTCATTGCTCTGGGGAGGACGAGGGACGTCACACGATGGTACGCGATCTCAGTCCTCCTCGTCAGCACCGATTCCGATAACCAAACCATCAGCCTTCATCGCTGGAGAGGAGGTCAAAAAGACCGCCACACCCTCGACCGGGCTCTGGATCTCCTCTACGACCTCACCAAAGAGATCGCTGACCGTACCAATCACCTGGCCCGCATGGAGATCCTCGCCGACGCTGACCGTTGGCTCCCACCATCCCTCGTGCTTGGATCGCAGCCAGACAAACCGGTGAAAATGACGAACCTCGAGGTCTGGTTCGATCGGCTCGGTGGGCTCGTACATGCCGAGGTAGGCGGCGGTGCGCGCCAAACCCCGAAGGTGATGCCCGACCGCCTCATTCTCGACCAGACCTCGCCCACCAGACTCGGCGATGATCGAGGGGATCCCGAGGCCGCCAGCGATCTGCGAGGTCGCCCCAGTCACCGCTGGGTCGAGCATCGGCTGATGGATAGAGAAGGGAAACCCATAGGCCTCGGCGAGGAGTCGGGATGCATCCTGCACCGGTGAATCATCGTAGATCGTGAAACGAAAGAGGTCCTCAACCATATCCCCCGCGTGGAGATCGATGAAGAAATCCGATCCCTTGATCAGCTCCTCCGTCACGAAGTAGGCCAACGCATCCGAATAGGTGCCCTCGGGATCACCAGGGAAGCAACGATTCAGGTTCTTCTGATCACGGGGTGAGACAAAAGGGCTCCGCTCGTAGAACGCATCGACGTTCAGCGTCGGCACCGCTCGAATCCGGCCGCCGAGACGGGAGGGTTCAAGACTGCGCATGAAGGTCCGGACCGCTTGTTGGGAGGTGTACTCGCAGCCATGTACACCAGCCACCAGCGTCAACGTCGGTCCATCATGGGCGCCATGAATCTCAAAATAGGGGATCTGCAGATGAGAGATCGGGGCGAGGTCGCTATGGAGAAAGCGCTGTTGCACGCGCTATCTTCCTTGTGCCTGACGGGTGAGATAACACACACCGACAAAAGCGCGGTAGAGGGCGAGTGGATCAGGGCCGGTGATCGTGCAGGATCGGAGATCGGCCCGTTCAACACCGGCGATCCAGCTGGCCAACTCCGCCTGATCAGAGGTCTGAAAGGACATCGTGATCGTCGCGGGGAGGTCAATCGCGGGGAGGTCAATCGACTTGGCGGCCTCCACCGCTCGTTCTGCAGCCTCACTGAGGCGCTTGTGCGCAAGATGTGGATGCAGATTCGATGCCGCATACCTGGTGATCGACTCCTTCACCTGCACCATGATCGCCTGTTTCATGAGTGGTTCGGCCTGGAGGGCTGTCGCGCGATCACCGCTGATCAGGCCGATGGGAACACGTTGGCCGAGTGCGACGAGCGCGTTGACGCCACTCTCACCGACTTCGACATCGTTCACCCGAAGCTCCGTAAAGACTGACGGGCTATAGCTATGGGACATGACCGAAGGAACACCGGAGATGCTGCCGTGGTAGCCGATGAAGAAAATGACGTCGAAATCACTGGTGAGACCCTCCATCATGTACCCCGGCTTGTGGGCTCCCGAGATGTAGGTCGCATCGCCATGGAGCAGTCTTGGATCGAGATTTTGCATCCGGTAATGGGCGTCGTTGACGACAAACTCCGTGGCTCCCGCCATGAGCGCTCCGTCGATCGCCGCATTGATCTCGGCAAGGGTGAGCTCTTGGCCCATCGCAACGGCGGGGCCATTGCCAGTGCACTGATCCCAATCGACGATCCCCGAGATCCCTTCCATGTCAAAGCTGATATAGACCTTCATCGTTGGTGCTCCTTTGTTACTCTCGTAATCGACTTCTCTCTCATTCGAACGGGCCCCCATTGGTCACAAGATGGCGACGTGCTGGGTTCGCAATCCGCGGTCGGCGCCGGTGTGGCGCCTGCGCGCAACCGACCTAGCCCTCGATGGGGACATAGGTACGCGGCACAAGTTTGGTGCTATCCCAATCAGCCTCTCGAATCGCATACATCGCCTCCGCCTTGGTCGAGACCGCAGCGTGACGCCCATCCGCAGCGAGGATAACGATGTGCATAATGAAGTTATTCGACGAGTCGACGAGATTGTCGAGGTCGCGAATAGCCGTAATCCCTGCCTCCTCTGGGCTCATGCCCTCCCCAAGATAGCGAACGACCATGCGCGCGGTGGACGCTCGAAGCGAGAGTTCACCAAAACCGGTACAGGCCGCTGCCCCATAGCGCGAATCACAGTAGTTACCTGCTCCAATCACTGGGGAATCTCCGGCTCGACCTGGCCACTTCCACGCCCAGCCACTGGTTGAGACGGCCGAGGCCATGGAACCATCATCGGCAAGGTACAAAAAGTTGACCGTACCAGCTGCCTTCTCCGGATCGGTAGTAAGCGCCATCACCCGCGTCAGCGGATCCGCGGCTTGGCCAGGGTCCAGTTGATCGACTGCATGCTGCCAGGTGGCCTGCGCCGAGTCGGTGAGCAGTTGGGCGCCCTCGGCACCGACCTCGTGGGCAAACTTCGCTGCGCCCTCCCCAACCAGCAGCACATGGGGGGAACGCTCCATCACCGCTCGGGCGACGGAGATGGGATGACGGTAGCCCGCCAGCGCTGCCACACAGCCAGCTCGACGGGTATTGCCGTCCATGATCGAAGCATCGAGCTCAACGACCCCCTCAAGGTTTGGTAGCCCACCGGTGCCAACACTATGGTCATCGAGATTATCCTCAACGAACCACGCCGCTCGCTCTACCGCAGTGACTGGATCGAGTCCACCCTCAAGGTCAGCCCAAACACCGTCAATCCCTATAGCGCCGTTGGCGCTTGCAATCATCAACACGACTCCATCAGCCCTTTCGCTACGCCCAGACGCCTCCAGACCTGTAGGGTCTAGAGGCGTCTGGGCCTTGTACTCATCTCAAACTCTAACCAGCCCTACTTGGTAAAGTACCAATCCTCCGGAGTGATGTACTCGTAGGGGCTCTGGGGCGTCGCACCATGGAGATTCGATGCGATCTCCGAGAGCTGGACATCCCCCTCAGGCTGATAAATTACCGGCAGTTGCTTGGCCATATCGTTCTGATAGGCGTCAAGAGCGCTTTGTGCCTGCGCCCCCGACGAGGTCAGAGTAGCCGCTATCAAGGTATTGCCCGTGGAAGACTCGTAGCTTCCCATGTTGGAGGCAGCGCCAGTGGCAAAGAGCGACTCGCCCGATGGGTAATAGTCGGGTGAGTAGCTCCACCCACCTCCCCAGTTGGCCATCTCCCATGCACAAGCCGCCTGTGAGGGAGTACAAGCCGACGCATAACTGATCACACCGGCGAAGGGAGCTTCGCTGAGGTTGATCTTCACCCCGGCCTGTGAAGCTGCCGACTGGAAGGCGGTCATCTCTTCGGTGGCTGAGTTCAGGCCCGAGATGTACTTGAGATTAAAGTTCATCGTCTGTCCGCTCTTGACGCCGGTCCCGCAAGCACTCGCTCCACTCCCTGGTGTGACACAGGTCATGACACCGTTGACCATCTTCCAACCGTGCGAAGTCAACAGCTTTCTGGCATTCGTTGGTGAATAGGGGTACTGGATCGTCCGAGAAACGTTATCATCGAACGCATTTGGAGGAACGGTTGGTACCGGCGAATTGGTTGGGGTACCATAACCCTTTAAGAAGGTATCTATCCACTGAGGCTGATCAACAAGCTCCTGGAGTGCCTGGCGAACATAGAGCTGTTTAAAGATCGGCCCAACCGTGGGGTTGTTGTAGTTGATCGGCATGAAGTTGAAGCCAAAGATCTGCCAGGGGGCAAAGGTATAACCCTCGCTAGCGACTCGTGACTTCTGCGGGAGGTCAGAGACCGGCAGATAGCCGTAGCTGATACTTTTACCCGAGCTCAACACATTGAACTCCGCCGAGTCAGAGGTAAAGGGCAACTCGACAAACTCCGACAGGGTCGGCTTCGGTGATCCCGAATACTTCGTATTGGGGACAAAGATTGCCTTGCCCTCGGTCGTAAAACTCGTCAACCTCCACGGACCGTCGACCACTTGCCAAAGCGGATTGGTCGCATACGTCGACAGGGAAGTCGATGCAGCGTTCAAGAGCTTATAGACCGCCTGTGCTCCAGCGGTGGTCAAGTCTGGTGCGTTGGGGTCCGTGGCGCTTGGTGTCGGTGCCGAGGCCGAGGTCTTGTCCCAGGCCAACGGCAGCGGGACGAGCTGGGAGAGTTCATTGTAGGTAAACCATGCCGGGCTGTAGGCCTTATTGAGGTGCATCACAAAGGTGAGCGGCCCGGTCGCCTTATACGAGACGACGTTATCTGGGAAGTAGCCAGGGACGTAGTCGAACCATTGGGTCTTGTTGGCCTCCAACAAGTTCATCCAAAACACGAGGTCTCGCGCATCGACCGTCTCCCCGTTGGACCACTTCCAACCCTTGAGTTGGATAGTGACGGTCTTATCCCCGTTCGAGTAGACCGGTGCATCAGCGAGCGACTGGGTGTAGTTGATCTCGGCTTTGCCGTTCTTGCCAAAGAAATACAGGTTCCGAAACATCAGATTGTCGAACTCATAGAGGTTCACATTCGACTCATTCGCCCCGTTCATCAGTGGGAAGATGTAGGTCGGTGGCGACAACGGCTGTTCAGCGAAGTACGCAACTCCACCTTTTACCCTGGTGGTCGATGACGAGGTCGACGACGACGAAGACGATGCGGTCGAGCCACAGGCAGCGAGCAACATGACGCTCGTTGCAGAGATTGCCGCAAATTTGATCCAACTAGAACGCATTACCCGGTTCCCCCTTTTGCTAGGCACCCCGCCCAGTGTTTGCAATACTAGCGGACCCCGGGCAATGTTGTAATCATCTTTACATTTTGAATTGACAAATTTACTTTCCTTTCATAAACTGGAAACAGGATTCTCACGCCTTCGGGAGTGAGCACCGCTCAGTGAAGACCGTTCGAAGAATCGATGTGAAAAGTCAACGCTTGCCGTCAGGCACCTGTGTCTACCTGCCAAGGAAGCACTCGGGCCCTTGCGCAGCTGTTTGTGGGTAAACGATGGATACCCAAAAGTCCAGCATCAAGAGAGGAGTCGGTCCATGCAGATGACGATTGTGGGAGCAGGCGCGATCGGAGGAATGATTGGGGCGCATATGGCCGCCGCCGGTCATGAGATCACCCTGTGCGATGTCGATCATGCCCACATCGATGCCATCCGATCGCATGGTCTCACCATCGAGGGTCCCATCGCAAACTTCACCGTCCATCCCGGGGCGATCTATGCCGAAGCGCTCGATGGTCTCCATGACTGCATCGCCGTGGCAGTCAAGAGTCACCACACCGGGTCTGCTAGCGCACTCGTCGCCGAGCACCTCAGCCCGGATGGAGTCCTCTTGACGGTACAGAATGGTCTGACCCTCGATACCGTTGCCCAATTCGTTGACCCCACACAGATCGTCACGGCCTTCATCAACATCGGTGCTGACCTCATGGAGCCAGGTCGCATCCGACAGGGCAACATCGGGGCCTTCTACGTCGGCGAGCCCTTTGCCAACGAGGTGACCGATCGTGTACGCCGTCTGGTCGAGGCACTCCCGTACGCGAAGAGTACCGACAACATCCTGGGTTATCTCTGGGGCAAAGAAGCCTATGGAGCGATGCTCTGGGCGGGTGCCGTCTCCGACCTCTCCATCGCTCAGTCGCTCTCCGATCCTCGCTACCACGACCTCATGATCGCCATCGCACGCGAGGTACTCGATCAGGCGCCGGTCAAGCCAGAGGGTTTTGATGGCTTTGAACCCATGGATCTCGAAGGTTCCCTCGTACGGCTCGCCGCATTTAACGCCAACAGCGCCAAATCACACAGCGGCATCTATCGCGATCTCATGGTGCGCCGGAGGCCAACCGAGGTGAACGAATTTCTGAGCGACCTTGCGGGACCACTCACTACCCACGTCGGTCGAATCATCCAGGCCATCGAACGAGGTGAACGAACGTGTGAGGTGGCCAACCTCGACCTCGTCAACGCCTACTATCGAGCTCATCGTTTCGCCGAACCTCTCCACGCGATTGTCCACTACCTTGACGCCCCTCGACGCGCGGAGTCAGGACCTCTCCACGGCTATCAGATCGGCGTCAAAGATCTCATCGCTGTCGCTGGCACTCCTCTTGGCAATGGAAATCCTATCGATATGAGCGGCCCGCCCTCCAAAGTGGAGGCACCGGTCATCACCAAGCTTCGTGAGGCAGGTGCCGATATCTTCGCTACCACATCCCTCCTCGAGTATGCCTTGGGATCTCCCCATCCAGATCTGCCAGACGCTCGCAATCCAGTCGCCCCTTCGCTCACCGCTGGAGGTTCAAGCGGTGGCTCCGCGGTTATCGTTGCGGTCGGAGCTGCCCAGATCGCGCTCGGCACTGACAGCGGCGGCTCGGTACGGATTCCCGCCCATTACTGCGGTGTGGTTGGCTTCAAGCCAACCTATCAGCAGCTCTCACTGCACGGCGTTACTCCCCTCTCACCGACCCTAGACCACCTTGGCATCCTCACCCGAGACGTCGCCACCGCCAACCGGTGTTATCGCATCCTCACCGATACCAACGAGACACGGTCCGTGCTCCCACGGCCTCATCTCGGCTTTATCGCTGGACACCTCGATAGCGATCTTCTCGATGCAACCGTAGCGAACGCAATGCATCGCGTTCTGGCGCTGTTGGGTGAGGCCGGGTATGAACTCGACGAAATGAACCCTGAGCCCTTCGAACAACTCGATCACTGCTTCGAGACCATCATCTCCTACGAGGCGTACCAGATCCATGCCCCCCAGCTCTTAGCTGACCGCGCGCACTTTGGGGAGGAGACCGCGAGGGTGCTCGCCCTCGGGGGCGACATCACACCAGCGCACTACGAGGCTGCGCTCCAAGAGAGAACAGCGGGAATCGCAGCACTCACTGCAGCCTCAAGGGGTGTCGACATGTTCATCGGCCCGACCGCCCCGATGGTGGCTCCGGGCCAGAACCCATCGATGGATACTCCAGAGGGATACCTTGAGGGAGTGATGACCCGTATCTATAACCTGACTGGGCAACCAGCCATCTCGATCCCGATAGCGGGCTCACGCCTTCCAGTCGGCCTGCAACTCGGTGCTGCCTTCGGAGAAGACCTTGCGCTGCTTCACTGGGCAGCCGAAATCGAAGAACTCCTCCAACGAGCCTAACCGAGATCCTCTTTCACGGCTTTGCCCCCCATCAGAGCTCCTGCATCGGTTCACCCGCCAGCGTGCAAACGCCATCTGCGACGCTGAGGCTCATAGTCCGTGACGCTGGGTCTCATGGCCTGCGACGGTCTGCTGTGTTGTTCACCCATGCATCGACCACTGAGGCCGCCACGCCGAGTGGAATCGCTCCTTGGCCGAGTATCACACCATGAAAGTCCCGAATATCGAAGTCACTACTCAACCGTCGCTCGGCCTCCTTTCGAAGGCGCCCGATCTCTCGACGTCCCACCAAGTACGCGGTGGCCTGCCCTGGCCAACCGATATAGCGATCGATCTCGTTGGTGATGTTGGCCATATTGGTGGCGCTATTTTCCCACATGAACTCGATGGCTCGCTGTCTGGACCATCCATAATGATGCATGCCAGTGTCGACGACGCACCGGCTGGCACGCAGCGCCTCAAATGACAGCATGCCAAGGCGAGCGAGATCACCGCTGTAGAGCCCCATCTCGTCGGCGAGACGCTCGGCGTAGAGCCCCCATCCCTCGACAAAGGCGCTCACCTCTGCGTCAAGGTAACGCCTAAACGCTGGCAACTCAGTGAGCGTCTGCGCGGTAGCGATCTGGAGATGATGCCCCGGCACACTTTCATGGAAGGCCAAGGCCTCGTATTCATAGCGGAAGCGTTCAGTGGGTACCGTCGTCAAGACGCAGTGAGCACCGGGGCGAGTCCCGTCGTCTGAGGGACCTCGATAGTACGCAAGGGCGGCGTTCTCTGCCTCGGCCGTCGAGATCTCCTCCACGACACAGCGAGCAATCGGTCGGTCTGGGAACCACTGCGGCTGCGCTCGTTCGGCCGTCGCCAATGCCCTCGTCACCACCTCGATGATCTGGGAACTATTCTCGAATCGCAGGCTCTGGTCTCCCCGCAACCGATCGAACAGACTTCGCCGATCGCTGATACCAAAGACACGGTCACCCACCTCGGCCCACTCCTCGTCAAGTCGGGCAAGCGTCTCAAGGCCCAAACGATGAATCTCTTCGGGGGTCATTGCCGTCGTGGTATGGCGAAGGAGCGCACGGGTGTAGAGTTCCTGCCCGTCACCGAGCACACAAAGACCTACCTCCTCATCGCCGCGAGCATGGGTCGTCGGATCGCCAACAAGATAGTCACGAACTACTGCGATCGCCGGCCGGATTTCTCGATGGACGAGGTCACGAATCCGTTCGCGTTCACCCTCAAAGCCAGTGGGCAACGAGACGTTGATGAACAAGTCATGCGCATCATCGAGCCCAAGATGCCCGTCGAGCTGGGCTATCGCTTGGTGGACACCGGCTGCAGTGGAGAAGTGTCCTTGGCGATCCGCCTGCTGGTAGCGATCACGGATGGTCAAAAAGAGTGCCGGTAGTTGGCTCAATCGCTCGAGATAGCTTTCGACCCCCGCTGCATCGGCGAGCACTGCAGCTGGGACCGTCTGAAAGATCCTCGCCTGTGGGGATACATACCCGCCAGCCGAGATGTTCCGGGCCCAGAGCTCGTCTTCGAGTTCCGTAACGGAGCCATAAGCAAGAGCATCCATCACCTCAAGATTGATTCGTTCCGTGAAGGTCAGTCCTTCGCCGCTGGGCTCGGCGTCACCGAGGAGTGTCTCGATACGCCTCTGGATGGCACGATACCCTTGGGCCGTCGTACGCTCACCCTCTCGTGTCAGATCGGGTAGCTCACCATCGAAGGCATGGAGGCCGAGTTCCGTCGCGGTTAACGGGTCACGGCCATGCTTGTGCGCAAAAAACTCATCGTTCAGGTTGGCGAGTTCTTGGTGGATGTTCTCGGTCATGGATCCTCCTCAATGCTAACCCTAGGCGACAGCTGACAATAACCAACCAGACAACATCATTTCTGTATCATTATGTTCAACTAGCAACTGTTCCCGCAACTCGATCACGTGCACCGTTCTCTAGGCACGTTGTCATCCGCCGTAATACCAGGCATATACCATCTCCTTCTTCCTCTCAACCGGCGATGCGCAAGGGTCCGGAGGTATCGGAGACGACTGCCAGGCTGTCTCAACTTCACGGGTAAACCATCCTTCAAAACAGTGCACTCCCACCATCGATCGAAAGCGTCTGACCCGTGATCCAACTGGCGCGTTCTGAGACAAAGAAGGAGACGCCATGGGCGATATCCGCTGCTTGACCCAATCGTCGGAGCGCAATACCCTCGACCAACCGACGCTGACCCTCCTCTCCATAGGACTCCCACTGTGCGATCGTGGTGGGGTTAGAGAGGACAAAGCCTGGCGCAATGGCGTTCACCGTGATGGAGTAGGGACCGAGTTCATGGGCCATCTGCCGGGTGAAGCTGATCTGGGCGGCCTTGGCGCTGGCATAGGCTTGAATTCCCGTCAGCGAGACACTCCTCCCTGCCCCCGAGGAGATTGTGACGATCCTTCCCCAGCCACGATGCTTCATTCCCCCAACAACCGCGCGCACGCAGTGGAATGTACCGGTTAAGTTCACGTCGATGATCGCCTGCCAATCGACATCAGTCACCGCCTCAAGTGGCTGGTGGACCTGACCAAGCACGCCGCCAGCACTGTTGACTAGGATGTCAATGGGAGGAGCGGTAGCGACAAATTGCTCGACAGACGCTACGTCCGTGACGTCCATCTCATCGCGATCCGTTCTGAGCACCTCGAGCCCATCTGCCTCCAGTTGGTCCGCAATCGCACGCCCGATTCCCTGGGCGGTGCCGGTCACTAGAGCGACCGGCTTCGTTGGTCGAGACATCTACTCCTCCTTCACTTCCATCGATGGTCCCCGTAGCTAGCACCCTAGCCACGGCCTGGATGGCCAGCGGTCGTCTCGGCCGGTTACGATCACAACCAGAGACACCTGCGGGACCAGCCCGTGCCCCCGAGAGGGTGCGCGAGGACCCCACACGTCCGTGCTACTCCACCACCTTCTCTGCACCACGTCCTGCCCGCCAGGGGCCCCACGAGGAGCACCCTTTGCATGCCACGCGTCCGGGTGCGAGGCATGGCCGGCGTCAGCGCACCCGAGGAGTCAGCTACGCGCGGTAGACCGCACTTCGGTCAAGATACCCACGGTCGATAGCGACGACGACCGCTTGCGTTCTTGTGCTCACACCCAGTTTTGTGAAGATACGTGAAAAGTAGGTCTTCACCGTTGGCTCACCGATACCCAACGCAACCCCGATCACCGTGTTGGTAGCGCCGGAGGCAGCAAGCCGGAGCACCTCTAGCTCACGCTGGGTGAGAAGCGCGTCATGGTGCAGGTCACGAGAGATTCTCATACTCAGCGCAGTGGCATAGTAGGTCTGTCCACGTGCAACTCGACGAATCGCATCAAAGAGAATCGACTCCTCCACGTCCTTCAACAGATAGCCCTTGGCACCCGCCGCCAGCGCCGAACGGACAAGTGCTGGCTCATCATAGGTGGTCAGCACCAGTGCGTTGGCTTGGGTCCGGTCACGCACCCAAGCGACAAGGCTCGAACCGTCTCCATCCTGGAGTTTGAGATCACAACACACGACATCGGGTTGTGAAGAGGTGACCACCTGCTTCGCCTGGCTCACCCCAGAAGCTTCGCCGACGATCGAGCAGTCTGGCGCCTTGGCCAAGATGCCGAGCAATCCACGGCGAACGATCGGGTGGTCATCGACGATGACGACTTTGATCATCGCGGCAACCTGACCTTGATGCGAGTCCCTGCCTCCGGATGACTCTCGAGGGAGAAGTCACCAAAGACCTGCTCCACTCGTCGGCGCATCAGCTCTAGCCCGAAGTGCTCATCGTTGTCGGTACGTGCGGTATCGAAACCAACCCCATCATCCTCCACCACCACGATAAGCGAACCTTCTTCTTCGATAAAATCAAGATGCGCGGTCCGTGCTCGCGAATGACGAATAATATTGTTACCCACTTCACGAAGGATCAGTGTCATGCATTCGGTCGTCGTCGAGTCAAGCAAAAACTCAGTCGACGGAAAGTGCTCAACGATCAAGGTTACCCCGCTGGACTGGAGCTTATCCTTCAGGAGCTCGACCTCGTCAGCGACCGAGGCGAGAGTGGTCGCTGGTAGCTGCCCCTCGCGAATTACCGCACGCGCCGCTTCGAGGGCGGTCTGTGCCGCCTCCGCAATGAGTTCGGCGTCGATGGCGCCATCCTTGGCCCCCCGCGCGAGCAGCAGAATCCCAATGAGCTGTTGGGCAATCGTCTCGTGGATGCGTGCCGCCAGCCGCTCACGCTCATTGTTCTCGCCGATCTGGCGGTAGAGCTCGGAGAGCCTGCTCTGGGTAATCCGCAACTCATCCAGACTTTGGGAGAGATCGGCCTGTTGGTCCAACAGTCGAGAGATAAAGACGGCGACGAAGGAACCAGCAAGGAAGGTTGGCACGAACCAGTCAGCGATCACCACATAGGGGACCGATGGTTGTGCCAGGAAGTGGGAGAGGACACCCACCATCGCCTCGATCGCCGCAACACTTGGCAGGGAGAGCTGCAAAGGCAGCGCGGCATAGACCAGTGCTGAGACCGGCATCAATAGATAGCCAGCGTTTGGATTGAGCGACGAGCCAATCGCAAGCAAGACGACCTGCGATCCAATGAGGACACCGAGTCGACTCTTTGAGCGATGCAGCTGGTCAAAGACGGGTCGACCAATCGCAAACCAGCCAACGGCCGTCACCAACTCCACGATCACCGCACCCACCTCGCGGCGTGAAGAGACCGAGGGGTAGACGAAGGTCATGGCAACTGCAGCGAGCAATGAGCCTAAGAAGAGCAGGCTCCAAACCTGCAAACCGCCACCGAGAATCGTGCGCCGCTGTTCATTGCGATCGAACCGTGCCATACCTGACTTGATGCTAGTTGTTTTCGACAGATTAACCACAGTCATCGACACGAACGCAACGGAGACATCATCCTGGGTCGCACACCAAGTTGAGCACACCGATCCAACGGGACGTACGACCCAACGCTCAACGATGCGCCCTTGATGAACAGAGTTCGTCAATACAGCCCATCAATAGCAAGGGCTCTTCATCACATCCTCCCTACAACCAGTGATTATCCGTTGGGTAGCTCTCCCGTCGACAGGAGCTGTGCAAACCTCTGGAAGAGATCGGTGGTAGCCTCACGGACGGCTGGGACGATATCGCCAAGCGAGAGAAAACCATGGACGAGCGTCTCGTAGTCACGCACGCTGACCCGAACACCTCCCGCACGAAGATGCTCGCCGTACTGGACCCCAAAGTCCCGAAGTGGATCGTATCCTGCGAGTGCAATGATGGCGGGTCCAACACCAGTAGCGTCCTCAAGGACCGGTCGAGCGCGCCAGTCTTCGAGCGCATGTTCATCCTGATAGTACTGCTCGCCGAACCAGATGACCTCCTGTCGCTCCAGAAAGTAGCCCGTCGCAAACCGATGCATCGACGGCGTATCCACATTGCTATCGGTGGCGGGATAGGCAAGTAACTGCCCCACAAGGTCGATCGCACGGTTCCGCGCCTCAAGCGCAACAACTGCCGCCAGATTACCCCCGGCCGAATCACCGGCGACAGCCAGACGGCGAAGATCCAGACCGAAGCCGTCACTCAGCGCCTCTTGCGCCCACGCCAACGCGCTCAACGCGTCCTCAGCTGCGGCCGGGAACGGGTGTTCCGGGGCAAGGCGATAACCGACTGAGGCGACGACGCTTTTGGTCAATGTCGCGAATCGTCGCACGAGTCGATCGTAGGAGGCAATACTTCCAAGGACGAACCCCCCTCCATGGAAGAACAACGTCAGCACCTCCCCAGCCTCAGGGGGGACATAGACGCGGATCGGCAGCTGGCCAACCGTGATATCGCGAACGCTCTTCATCTCGTCGGCGGTCGTGAAGGCTAACGGAGCCATCGCCTCTCCGAGTGCACGAGCCTCGCCGAGATCCATCTCATAGGTTGGTTTCGAGCCACCGTCACGCAGACTCTGCAGTAGCTGTCCGAGTATTGGATCTAGCGCCATCATCTATTCCTTACTGTGTGCTCATGGTTGACTGTGTGCTCATGGTCGCTGCAATTTGCTCTTTGATGCCCTGCTTGCCGAGACAGAAACGCTCACGACAAGGAGCAGAACCCGTCGAGGTCCAGTGCAACCACTCTACCAACACTGTGCCGCACCATCTCGCTCGCCATCATTGCCAGGCTCGCTCGTCATCGTGTTGGACTCGAGACCGTACCATCTCGTCGAGGCTCGCTGTGGTGAGGACGGCCCTGGCGGCGTTGGTCGAAGGTCTCGACATGACACACCCAGGGGCGCATCGGAACCAGCATAGATCAAGGCTCTCGTCCAGTGCAGCGTGGACAGCACTGGTGGTCGGCCCCGCACGACTAAAAGTCAGTGAGCGGCAACACCATTTGGGGCTTCGCAATGATATGATCCTCCCTCAGTGGGCGAACGGCGGTCCCGATCGAGAAGAACTCGGTCGTATGCCCGCCCCACTGATGGGGAAGTGAGAGCAATTTAACCCCGACAATACCCTCAGCGTGCACCGCCTCCGCCTCCGCCTGCATACGGCTCATCGCGAGCTCACGGGCGTCGTAGAGCGCTTCGGTATAGACCGGAATCTCCGTGTTCTGACCAAAATTGCCCATCGACTTCAGCATCCCTTGATGCGCGATGTGATAGACACAGGTACCCATGACCATGCCAAGCGGAGCATATCCAGACTGGAGCAGCGTCCAGAAATCCTGCCCGCTCAGGTCAGAGGTGAAGGGACGGCCGTTACTCTGCCAATTGATGGAGGTGTCATCGGCCTTCACCGCGGTACCAACTGCGATAAATTCAGCGATGTCGTTGCCGAACTCTTTGAACTCGACGTCCAATCGTACTCCGACGATGCCATCGGCACCCAGAACCTCGGCCTCGGACTGCATGCGCTCCATAGCGAGCTCACGAGCATGGTACATCGCCGAGGTCAGCTTGTCGAGCTCTTGGTTGCTACTCCAACGACCCACCTGGATACCCACATGGTAAATGGATGAACCAAAGACCAGGCCCAATGGTCGAAACCCAGCTTCACGCACGAGTAAGAACTCGTTGACGGACAGATCGGAGGTAAACAGGGAAGTAGCCTGTCCCGGCCTCATCTCCTGTAAACGTCGAATTGCGTCTTCTGGTACGCCTAGCTGCTGTGGATCGAGGGTCTCTTCAGCCATGTCGTTATGCTCCTGTCTTTCTTGACTTCAGATAGATAATAGGAAGTGGCTCCATGCGAGTCTCTGATCTCCCGGATTGTGCAATCGTGGTTCCCACCACCCGCACTTCGGCAAGATGGTCCGAGTGCCCCTGACCGAGTTCGTTACGGAAAATATTCGAGTCGAGAGAGTCGATGATCACACCAACCTCAGCATTTGGCTTGAGGTGGCGCCGAAGACTTTGTCGTGCAGAGGAGCGAGCCGAATTCGCCAAGTCGCTAAAACCGGTCAACTCCGCATTGGGCGCGAACATCGAACCTTGGCTCAAGGTGTTGTAATCGTCGTGACGCACCGCTACCGTCACCTCAACGATCAGCCGGACCGGCATCCAACCATGATGGAGCAGCTTGGAGACGTCCTGGCCATCGAGATGGGTCGTAAAGATGTCGCGACCATGATGATCTTTGACCACCGTCGACCGGACCGCAGTACCCATCGCCATAAATTCGATCGCACCACCCTCAAAGCGCCGCTGAGTCAGCTGCACCCCGACAACACCGTGCGCGTGCACGGCGCTGGATTCGGTGAGCATCCGGTTCATCGCGACCGTCCATCCACGGTTTATCACATCGACATAGGGCTCATAGCCCCCGTAGAACTGTTGACCCCCACCCATGCGGACACCCGACATGCCGGAGTTCATCCCGAACGGTGCTCCATATCCTTGGTTATAGACCCCACATGATGGCATGACCGCTCCGTAGGTGCTCAAAACCACGCTGCCCATCACCTCACTCACCGGGCGGTAACCAACGGATTCGATTCCGGTGTTTGACGTTATCGACAGGAGCGAGGATCGAAGTGATGAGGCAGCCGCCGACTCTACACGGCGCTGCGCGGCTGGCGGTAAACCCTTGCCATCCCAATCTGCCACGTTGTTCGGACCTCCCCTACTCTAGGGTTACCTTATCACACAACGAGGGGTAGAACCAACGATGTTTCAGCAAACGGTCAGGTTCACCGTCACATACCGCCACCCGTTGACCCAGAGTCTCCGAGCAGATAGGTTGCGATCGAGTAGCCTCGACTCGCAAGCGGACCGTGCGTCGCAAGCCGGGTGGAGTGGAGTCGCCAACCAAGACGCTCATACCAAGAGGCCACATCTCGGGCCTCTGGCAGCAGCACCCGTAGCATTGGGAGCAGTCCATGCGCATGTGACCGTGCAACCCCCAGAGCCAACAACAAGCGCCCAATGCCCGTCCCTTGCGCATCTGGAACGACAAAGAGACGAAAGATCTCACCGACTTGGCGCCCGTCATCGAGCAACGAGTGCTTGAGTCCAATGTGGCCTTGCACCACTGTTGCGTCAGTGGCCACCCAAGCTCCGAGAAAACCCTCTCCCGTCAGCCACTCCGAGGGGTCGGTTGGCCAGATCACTGGATAACCAACGGCCGCGTGCACCACCGCCAACGCCTCGACGCACTGCGGTAGGTGCTCTTGGCTACGAGGAAGGATCAGCCGTGTCATGAACGATCATGCTAACCGCACATCGTGCCGGCTCCAGAGAGCGTGGATGGCCTGACGCGCCGATCATCGAGCTCCATCCACGGCACGGCGAGGGCGCCGGAGGCAGGACCTTCCCCCTTCGTTGTGCGACAGAGTCAACCCCCCCCCAGAAGAACGACAGCAGCGACACCAAGTTATCAACCTGCGTTATCAACCTGCGTTATCAACCTGCGTTATCAACCTGCGTTATCAACCTGCGCCATTAGCTTGCGCCATCATCGATCTCCTGACACAGCGACGTTATCGCCTTTGCACCTATAGCGTCCCCTGGCGCACTAGAATACCGGCGTGCTATCCTCGCCTCAAACGGGCAAAAAACTCTGGCGCATCTTCGCCCAACTCACCCCCCTCGAACAGGACTCGTTGCTCTATCTGGCCTCTGCTATTTTTGCCATCGGTCAACTCCTCATCTCTACGCATGCTGATTATCGACAGTGGGCGGCGTTAGCCGTCATTCCCTATGCCCTCGTCGGGCTCATCGCGCTTCTGTTATCCCGCCACAAGAGAGCCCAAGAAAGTCGGTTCACTCGTCGCGGCCTCGTCGTCTCACTATTTCTTTTCTGTCTCGTGGTGCCGTTGAGTATCTCGATCGCTCAACGCGTCAACAACGTTCCAGGGATTCACGCACAGGACGAGGTGGCGGTCATCGAACGCTGCGGCGACCGCGTTGTCCACAACCAGAACTGTTACCTAAACGCGCCAAACACGGTTGGCACCGGCGCACAAAACCTCTCCAAAAAGACCGACGCTACCGCTTTTGTACCGTATTTGCCTGGGATGATTATCTTTGGTGTTCCCAATGGACTCACGATTCCCAAAGCCTTGCGCGATGCCAGAGTGAGTCTCACACTCTTTACCTTGGTGATTACCGTCGTCGCACTCGCGCTGAGCCGCCTCTCAGCCGACGATCGCGTTCGCCTCTTCCAGTTCGTTCTTATCCTCCCCACGGGTGCACTGCCACTTGTCACCGGCGGTGACGATCTACCGATCGTCGCTCTCTTGCTCCTCGCCCTTGTTCTGAGCTACCGCCGACAACCAGTACTCGCAGGCATTGCCAGCGCGGTCGCAGCCGCGATCAAACTCACGGCATGGCCGCTCGCTTTTGCTTTGATCTTCGTCCAACCGCCCAACACCAATCGACACGTGCGATTTCGTTACGGCGGCGCACTGGTCGCGATCCTGGCACCCATCATCGCCATCGCGAGCCTCATCAACCCAAGGGCCTTTTTCGTCAACGAGATTCTCTTCCCGCTTGGGTTGACCAAGATCAAATCACCAGCGGAGTCGCCGCTCATCGGCCAGAAATTGGTCGGTATCTTCGGGAGCCAGCTCCACGCTCTCGTCATTCTCGCCCTTGTGCTGGTCGGCGGCGAACTGGCACTCTTACTGTATCGACGTCTTCGTCCAGGATCACCCGCGGCAATGACCGCCTACGTCGCACTCGTCTTTTTTATCGCCATCATGCTCGCACCAGCGACCCGTTTTGGCTATCTCCTCTACCCCGCCAATATGGTGGTGTGGGCGATCATCTTCCACAAGTTCGACCTCCGTCTCGGAGCCCGCAGCTCGCAGGTCGAGACGCTCGACGCGGACCTCACCAGCCCCGGAACTCAACAGAATTTCGGTTGATAGGCCGGCTCGAGTAGTCCACTACGCAAACTCATGACCTCCGAGGCGGTCAGTCCATGCGCGCGTAACAGTTCTTCGACCGAACCGTAATACTCCCGGATTCCGGCCAAGAGCGACAGCATGGTATCGACTTGGCTGCGGCGCTCGGCCGTCACCTCCACCTCGCGCACGACCGCTCCCACGTGATAAAGAAAGTGAGTGAATGCCTCCTGCGTCAACGCGTAGTCGCTGGCGATCCAGGCATCTGGAACCCCGAGTAACGAGAGTATGAGGGCGATGACCACGCCGGTACGATCCTTGCCTGCATGGCAATGAATGAAGACGGGGTGGTGCCGTGGATCAGCGACGAAGGAGATGACCTCAACCAACTCCTCGGTGTCATAGCTTACATAGTGGCGATAGAGCGCGACCAGGTTATCGGTGTCAAGGGGGTCTACTGGCCGCGAGGCTTGTCGCAACGGTACGTGCAGGATCACCTGCACTAAATCAGCCAACGGACCAGATCCAAAGTGTGCAACCTCCTCCGGTCGGCGAAGGTCAACGATGCTGTGAATATTCAGTGGAGCAAGTATCGCCAGATCGTCAGCGGTTAAACGGTGCGGAGAGTCCCCGCGTAGCAGCACGCCGCTTCTTAGCACGCTCCCGAATTTTGAGGGGTACCCACCGAGATCGCGAACATTCCACGCTCCCTCAAGTGGCAACCACCGAACTCTCGCGATCGAGGGAGCGTCACCTGGTACGGTCTCGTCTGGGTGACTCTCTTCCACCACCACAGCATGCCGGGGCTGGGTGAACACCAGTGAAACCCTACACAGCCA
The DNA here is from genome assembly GCA_021819725.1 of Actinomycetes bacterium. The sequence continues at coordinate 79,849 of JAKAQR010000010.1, read as the reverse complement.
TCCGGTTAATTCTTCGCATATGGATCGCCCCGATACCGATGCGCTCACGATAACCACCGCTGCCTTCAGTGCTCCTGGGGCGTGCCCTCGTGCCACGCAGCGCTGGAGAAGGACAGACTCGTGGCCTCTTGCGAAGCATGCAAGGTCAGGCCATTCCCTTCGACTGGTTCCCCGCAGATGTCTCAAGCCATGCGCTACTCCGGCACTGCTGCCATATTTTCACTACTGCGATACTCTCATTATGGGTGAAGAGAGGATTTTTGTAACGGTCCAGAGCCGATGGGTCATCGCACATTGCTGCGTCACTCTTTCGTTCCACCAAGAACCGACTGTCCTAGAAAGCAATGCTGACCGGGGTCGCTAGCACCGGATAGTCGGGCCGATTCTTGATCGGTACGATCGGAACCTGCGGAATGCAACGACCCATCGATTGCTAAGATCTCGAACTGGTGCACCAGTCACGACAACCATTGCCGTTGCCTGCCAAGATCCAAGGAGGAAATCGTCATGTCAATCTCACCAACTGCCAGGTTCCATCGAATGACCATCGAGTCACCGCTCGGACCAATCACCCTCGTTGGTGATGAGAAGCACCTTCACGCCATCCATCTCATCGAACCAACCTCCCTAGACGCCCTCTCGACAAGCCCTTCGCGACCACTTTCACAGGCTGTTGAGCAGCTCGGTGCCTACTTCGCGGGGACCTCGATGGACTTTGACCTCGACCTCCTGGCTCAAGGCACGAGCTTCCAACACCAAGTTTGGGACGCCTTAGGCACGATCCCATTTGGGACAACGACGAACTATGGATCCATCGCGGCCATGATCGGTCGTCCGCGTGCGGTTCGGGCGGTTGGGCTCGCCATCGGTGCAAATCCCTTACCGATCGTGGTGCCGTGCCATCGCGTGATCGGAGCCAACGGATCGCTCACCGGTTATGCCAGCGGGCTGGAGCACAAACGCTTTCTGCTGGACCATGAACAGCGAGTCCTGCACGACCACCGATCACCTCGCGAGCGACCAGCACACTGACACAGAAGGATCGCCTATCGGACACAAGAGAGGGCATATCCATCCCTTTGTTGCCCACCACAATATAGCGTGGCTCGCACAAACTCGGTGTTACAAGGGCCTGCTCTAGGTTCAGGCGGCACCTACCGCCTAAGCGATAGCCAATGGTGTGGAGAGCGAGGATGCGGAGCTCGAAGGCGTCTTCCGCGTGATCACCACCTTCTCGGCGGTCATGGCGTTGGTGCCGGTGATCGTGCCAACTGCCACCACGCGTTGGCCATCAGTGAGTGTTGACTCCGAGACTGTGGCGCCTGCTTGGCGATAGGTGGTCGACCCGTTCAGCGTCACCGTCGCCGTTGTCCCTCCAGCAAGTCCTAACGTCACGACCGAGCCGTTGATCCCGGTGATCGTGCCACGAAAGTGCCCGAGCGCTATCACGATCGCAGTGGCATCCAACTCCGCTCCGTTCGACGCAGGGGTGCCTCGCGCGGTGATCAACTCTCCCACTCGCAACGCGGTTGGCGTCACGACCGAACCCGCCTCGCGATAGGTGGTGGCACTGGAGGTGACCAATGTCCGGGTGAGGCCATGATCATTCGTGATGGTGATCGACCCGCCAGAGATGTTGATGACCACACCGACTGTTCTGGCCTCAAGGATCCGTACGACCGTCGCGGAGGATTGGTGAGTCTTGACACGCACGAACGCGCCAACGCTGATTAACCCAGGGCTGACCGTGGCCGCACCCTGGAGATACCGGGTGGAGGTGTTCAGTTGGAGACTCCTCGTGACGCCACCACGGGTCTGCACCGTCAAGGTGCTCGACGTTACCGCAATGACCCGTCCGACAAGGCCACGGGCCCTTCTATGGTGGGCAGTGGTGTCGTGAGTCGTGCTGGCCGTGGGAGCAGCTAGCAACTGCGCAGAGGTCGGCGTGGTATGCGTGGCAAAAGTGTCGGCAGAGGCGAACCCGAGGGCTATCAGGGCCACCGACCCGCCGGCGAGGGCCCCAACCATAACCCCTTTTGTCCTGCGCGATCCTTGATTTTGTAGGAATTTCACCCGTTTCATCTCTCTCCTCCTTCTTGCCATAACGACCCAAACGCCTGCTTCAGCACACCGCAGGGCTCAACCTGTTCACGACGCGCACAACGCTTGCACCGTCGCCACTGGTTCATGCGTCCACGGCGCACACCCCATAGTCTCATTGCCAAAGGCAAGAGAAGGGTAAGGGCGAGGTAAAACGGAGGTAAAAACTTCAGCTGCGGCCACTGCTCTTCGAGTCGGGTTCTCCTTCGGGACCAACTTTGGACTACTATCCAAAGACAGTGGCTACCAACCAAGAACCGTCCACCTCCATTGTGCTCGCAGAGGACGACCGTGCAACCCGTGACTCCACCCGGCTTGCTCTTGAACTCGAGCGCTACCAGGTGATCGCCGTATCCAATGGCCACGAAGCGCTCACAGCCATCGCAAAACACCGACCAGAACTCATCATTCTCGATCTGATGATGCCGCACGTGGACGGATTGAGTGTCTGTCGCCAACTACGCAACGCCGGAGACAACACGCCGATCCTTCTCCTGACCGCTCGCACCCAAGTCACCGATCGGGTACTGGGGCTCGATGCCGGAGCCGATGACTACCTTACCAAGCCCTTCGCGCTCGATGAGCTCTTCGCCCGGGTACGAGCCCTGCTACGCCGATCATCGTATGGATCCAACGGCGAGTGGATCATCCTTGGTGACCTGCGCATCGACGAGCGCGGACGTCGCGCCTACCGGAAGGACCGAGAATTGATCCTGTCAAAAACCGAGTTTGACCTTCTGCAGCTACTCGCCTTCAACGCCGGAACGGTCCTCGAACACCATCTCATCTACGATCGTATCTGGGGCTATGACTTTGGTCCTGACTCGAAGAATTTGGCGGTCTACATTGGATATCTCCGCAAAAAGCTTGAGCTCCCCGGCGAAGAAAAGCTGCTTCGAACCGTACGAGGGGTTGGCTACGTCCTGATGCGACCGTGAAACTGCGCGCCCGACTCGCGCTTGTCCTCGCAGTTTTTGCATCCGTCACTGGCCTGATTGTGGCGACACTTTCCTATACCACCACCTCACACCAGCTGATGGCATCGGTTGATACTTCGCTCCGTTCGACCGCCACCACCCTGCGGGCTCCCACGATCACGGTGGCGCGATCGGCATCCGCGGCCCGATTGCACCCTCTCCGCCATCGACCAGGAGGGCTCTTTGCCCTCGCCATTGCAGAGGCGATCACCCGTAGCGGGAAGGTGATCCCCCTCGCTGGCGCTCGGATGTTACCGGTGACGAACCGCGATCGAGCGATCGCAAGGGATCTCGCTCCTCGTTGGCTCCGCACCCAACGGGTAGGGGGCATCACGTATCGAATCCTCACGATCCAATATCGGCATCGTGGTGCCCTGCTGATCGGTCGCAACATCGATGATGTAGTGCACTCCTTGGCGGTCCTTCGGACGCGCTTTCTCCTTCTCGTCCTCGGTGCCGCCGCCGTAGCAGCGATCATCGGTTACCTCGTGGCTTCCACGCTCAGCCGACCAATCCTCGCCCTCGCCAACACCCTCACCACCAGCGACCGACCAGATCTCGCACGCGCCGTGGAGCGATCCGATGAGGTGGGCGTCCTCGCACGCTCCTTCCGGGACACCTTGGAGGACCTGTACCAGTCTGAGGAGGCCCAGCGCAGACTGGTACAAAATGCCTCACATGAACTGCGAACTCCGCTCACCTCGCTGCGAACCAACATCGACCTGCTTCGGCGTTATGACACTCTCGGATCGAGTGATCGGGAACGTATCCTCGCCGACCTTCAGAGCGAGACCGCTGAGCTCACGAGCCTCCTTGACGAGCTCGTCACGCTCACTATTGAGGGCCAAACGAACGATACTGAGGAGACCGTCGACCTTTGCACGATCGTACCCGCTCTAATCGCGCGCTTCGAAGCCAGAACGCACCGATCATTCGCAACGACGTTGCCACCAGGATCGATCACTCTACGCGTCACGCAACTGGCCATCGAACGCGTGATCTCGAATCTCCTCGATAACGCGGTGAAGTTCTCCCCGTCCGACACGACGATCGCTGTCGTGCTCACTCCCACCTCGCTGGAGGTCACCAATGTGGCCGACCCCCTCGATGAGAACGACCAAGAGCATCTTTTTGAACGCTTCTATCGGGCACCAACGGCCCGTGCCGTTCAAGGTTCAGGGCTCGGCCTTGCCATCGTCCGCGAGATCATCACGGCGCTCGAGGGAACAACCTATGTGCATAACACCCCTAGCGAACCCGGCAATGACGAACCGGGGAACAGGGTCACCGTCGGCTTTACCTTCCAGGCACGCCGTTAGGATGCGACATTGCCATCACGTGGACCGCGCAACCAAGACTGGCGGACGACACCGACGGGTTAAGAGGCACAGCACGAGAGCATGCCGACATCGCGCGTGAAGGACTGCGCGCCAAGGCGAATCGCCTCGGACATCGTCAGATACGGCGCCCAGATAGATGCCAACTGGTCGACGGTGAAGTTCGCTTCAAGCGCATAGACACCCGCGAGAATGCTGTCAGCGGCTCCATTTGCGAGAAGGTGTATTCCCAATACGACGCCGGTGTCACCATCGGCGACGATCTTGACCAATCCTCGTGTATCCCGGTTGACCAGCGCACGTGGCACCGAACTGAGTTCAAGAACCCGACAATCGCACCGATAGCCCGCAGCTATCGCACCCTCATCGGTCAGGCCCACCGAGGCCACCTGCGGAGTGGTGAAGGTCACTCGAGGCAGGGTCCGATAGTCCACCCTCCGTCCGGCATTGCTCAACGCGTTGTCGGCCACGATGGTACCATGCTGTCCAGCTACGTAGACGAACTGGGGAGCGCCCGTCACGTCACCGGCCGCAAAAATCTTCGGGTTCGTCGTGCGCAGCTGGTCATCGACGACGACCTCACCGCGAGGACCAAGCGCAACGCCAACATGCTCGAGACCAAGTGCGGCAGTGTTGGGCATGCGACCCGTGGCGACGAGCAGTGCATCGCCCTCAAGGCTGCGGCTCTGGCCGAGGTGAGTGAGCTCGATGCGGATCTGGTCTCCAATCTGTGAGACACCTCCGATCATTGCACCCGTGAGTACCTCAACACCCTCCTCAACAAGCACGCGCTCGAGCATTGCTGAGATCTCCGGCTCCTCAAAGGGGGCGATGCGATCGCGCACTTCGACGATGGTGACCGTTGCACCAAGGTGGCTAAAGAGTTGAGCCTGTTCGAGTCCGACCGCATTCGCCCCGATGACGATCAACCTGCCTGGAAGCTCCTCGAGCTCCATCGCGGTGGTCGAGGTGAGGTACTTGACCGAGGCGAGACCGGGAATCGCGGGAATCGACGGCATCGCCCCTGTCGCGATGACATACTGATCCGCTCGGATCTCCTCGCCACCATCGACTCCACCCTGATGGTGAACACGCAAGGCGCCATCGACGCCAAAGGTGGCGACTCCCTGGATCACCGGAAAACCGTAGGCTTGCGCAAGGTCTTCATACTTGTCACGGCGCAACCCCGCAACGAGGTCGCTCTTACCCCCGATGAGCGCGCCCATATCCACCGGTCCTGCTTTGGTGCTGATGCCCGGGAATGGCTGCGTGAGTGCCTCGTGTCGCGCTTCGGCCCCAGCCAGCAGCGCCTTGGAGGGCACACAGCCGACGTTCACACAGGTTCCTCCAATCGTTCCTTGCTCGATCAGGACCACCTGAGCACCAAGGCCTACGGCATGAATAGCCGTCGAAAAGGCGGCACTTCCTGATCCGATGATGGCGAGATCGTACTGCTTGGTTGGATTCTTACTCATCTCTTCGTCTCCTTCTCGTCAACGAGCGCAGAGGTCTAGCTTCTGACGCTTTGTGTTCTTCATATGCTAAAAACCCTCCAGTTGACTGGACGGTTCAACTAGCATGAGAAAAGTGCGAATCGGTGAAATCTCCACAGCAACCCAGGTCTCAGTCAAGACCCTTCGGTACTACGAAGCAATCGGCGTCCTCGGCGCACCCCTTCGTACCCCAGAGGGGTACCGCGACTACTCCAGTGACGCCATCGATCAGGTGCGTTTTGTGAAGGCAAGCCAATCGGTAGGGCTCGCACTCAAGGAGATCAAGGAGATCATGGCCTATCGCGAAGCAGGGATCGTGCCCTGCCAACATGTCCTCACCCTCCTGCAGCAACGAGCAGCGGAGTATCAAAACAAAATCGATGAGTTAACGCAGGCCCGTGCTACTCTCGATCAACTCATCGATCGTGCGCAGAACCTCGATGCCCAAGATTGTCTACCTGGCAACGTCTGTCACCTCATCCCTAACCACCTCAACGGCGCCACCACGAACCCAGATTCCGAGATCACATCGTCAATTCATACGGTATCGCCACGCACCATCGGCCATCGACCTCGACCCGCTCGCACCCACCAGTAGCACCACCGCCATGTGGTTGCGCGGGCTCCGCTGCTTGCATGCCATCGATACCGAACTCATTTTCGGCGGTCCCTAGTACCTCATCGAAGATCGGTCGCCCAGATCGAAGGTGGCTATACTACAAAACGATAGTGACACGGTCCCCGTGGACGGAGACGAGGAAGGGATGGTGGCGAACGCATCATGAAACGAATCTCCATTGCCGGCACCAAAGTTGGACACCTCGAGGGGCGCGTGGTCGAGATCCTCGTCGCCAGCGACCATGCGCTGACTGGCCGCGAGGTCTACGAGGCACTCGACGAGCCTAAACGCGCCTACACAACCATCATGACCGTGCTGGGCAGGCTGGTCGACAAAGGACTCGTGGAGCGTACCGATAGCGCTGGGGCTAATCGGTTCTCCATCAATGGTGGCCTCGACCGCCTCGCCGCCAAGAAGATCGACCGTCTGCTCGCAGCGTCCGAAGATCCGCGCCGGGTACTGACCTATTTCGTCGACGAGATCCACGATGAGGCCCTCCTGGAGGAGCTCGCAGCCATCATTGAGAGGCAACGCGAGTCATGACCCTCCTACTCCTCGGGTCAATGGCGATACTGATTCTCGCCTTTTTGCCATACGGCCTGGAGCGTCTCAGTCGCCTGGTTAACGCCCCACAGGCGATCAGCGGTGGCTATCTATTGGCACTGATCGGCTGGGTCATCGTGCCTACCGCGTGGATTATGTGCACCACAGGATCCCTCGTCGATCTACTCTTTGGCCACCAACTGAGTACCTTTGGCTGCGATCTCGGGCTTGGATCAGCACCCTGGAATCTGAGTGGTTATCTTTTTGGCCTACTGCTCCTTGTGCCGCTTGGGATTCACTTCTTTCGAGGCGCGCGCGCTATGTGTCATACCCAACGCGACCTCTGCACACCAACGACGACCGACTCCTACCGATCAGCCCTGGGCGGTACCGTCACGATCGTCGCCTCCGATGAAGTAGCGGCGGCCTCAATCGGGTTTTTTCAAGCCGTTGCCGTCGTCACCACCGGCACACTCGACCTGCTCACCGTCGACGAACGGTATGCGGTCCTTGAGCATGAAGCGGCTCACCTCCGGCTCGGCCATACGCGACTACTCCTTCTCGCCACCAGCGTCGTCGGTGGCTATGCGTTTTTGCCTCCTGTTCGTGCTGCTTGGCGTGGTCTCACGCGAGAGCTTGAGGTGGCTGCCGATAATGAGGCCCGTAAAGTCGTCAGCCCCCAGATCATCCTGTCAGCCGTCGCCAAAGTAGCCACCCGACGTGCCAACGGACCAGCCGTGGCGTCGTTCAATGGATCCGACGACCTTCGCTATCGCATCCGACGACTGCAAGGACCGATGCCCTCATCACCGCAACAACTCGCTGGAGTCATCCTTGCGCTGATAGCACCGGCCATCCTTGTCGTCGTCAGCTCCTGTCTAATGACAACCCACAGCCTCATCTCCCCGGGCCTGAGTCTCTGTGGGCTAACGATCTCGTTGCTCATCTTCGTGGTGAGCAACCACCTACTCCGCCATCGTCCACCTATCCTCGGCTTTGTGAAACGATCCTGAGGATTTCATCGATTGGGCAGTGTTACTACGTTTTTGTAGTAGTATGAAGGTGTCCTAGTCATTCGAAACAAGGAGGTACCGTGTCTCGTACTGTACCAACCGCACAATCAGAGAAATCTGGTTGGGGATTCGTCGGGCTGATCGCACTGGCTCCTTTGCTGTGCTGTGGAGGCCCTTTGCTGGTGGGCACGCTTGGTGTCCTTGGGGCAGCCTGGATTGGAGGCATTGGCCTCGGACTCGTGGCGCTCGGCGTGTTCGTCGCGTGGCGCCTACGCCGGGCCCACCTGCTCCGATCCCATCATCAGCAGGGCTTTGGATCGTTTGGCTGCTGTGATTCGCCTACCGATGGAGCCGCGATCAAATGACCCGTTTGAGCGAAGAACTCGACCATCTCCGCGAGACCTTCCTCCTCGTCGCTCGGTCACCCTATCGACGCCTTGGCTGGATCGGACTCGCGACGCTGTTCGCACTCATCTACTCATTGCTGTTACCCTTTGACTTCACTCAGCAGATCGCCTTCTCCAACTGGTCCTATGTTGATCCCTATATCGTGCTCTGGAGTATCGTCCTCGGCACCGCGATGGGGCTTGTTCTGGTAATACAAGTCATGGCCATGCGTGAGGTGGTCTCCGCAGGATCGACCTCGCTCACTGGACTCGCCTTTGTGGCCAGTCTTGTACCGAGTTTCCTCTGCTGTACGCCAATCGTACCGACCTTGCTCGCCTTCGTGGGCTTCTCCTCCCTTGGTCTCTACACCGCAACGGGGAGCATCCAGCACTTCTTCGCAACCCAGCAGACACTCTTTCTCTCGGCCAGCCTGGTCATCTTGCTTGGGTCGATCTGGTGGTCGAGTTCTCGCCTCTGCCGCGCTCGTTGTCGCCTCCCCCAAAATTCCGTGTTGACCACCGCACAAACTGACAGAACCGAGGTATAGTCGTGACCCAGACACCAAATCCCAATTCCCGAAGAGCCCAACGTTATCAAGAGCGACAGCACAACCGGCAGCGTCGCCTCTTCATTGGACTCGCCGCTGCGGTGATCGCCATCGTTCTCGCAGCGGTTGGGCTGACCAATCTTCACCGCGGCTCCTCCGCTGCCCCCACCTCTTCGAGTGGATCTACGACAACCCCCGCCGCCGATCCACTCCCTCCGGTCGGCTCTGCCACCCCAAACGGCACCTTTGCCACCCTGACCGGCCAACGCGAGACGATCGCATCCTTCAAGGGCACCCCCACTCTTGTCTGGTTCGTCTCAACCTGGTGCTCATCCTGTCAGGCGGGTACCAAGGTGATGGCACAGAACCTTGCCACCATCGCTCATGCCGGCGTCCATGTCAAAGAGATCGAACTTTATCACGATTTGGGGTCTACAGGTCCGAGCATGACAAGCTTTGCAAAGGACTTAGCCGGCAACCAATACAACAACCCGGATTGGACTTTTGGAATCTCATCATTGGGGCTCACCAAGAGTTACGATCCTGTTGGCTATCTCGACATCTATTACTTGATCAACAGCGCTGGCAAGATAACGTACATCAACAGCTCTCCTTCAGCGACGATGCCCGAGTTACTCAAGGCTATCAAGCAGATCTGAGGTACCCATGACCAGGCAACCACCGCGTCATCACAACAATCACCCCCGCCGCCGACTCATTGAGAGCGTAGCCGTGCTACTCATCATCGGTCTGATCGGCTATGGCGTGCTGCACTTTGCAAAGGGTTCGCAAGCCCAAGCGTTGAACACCACGTCTACCGCCAACAACAGGACGGTGACCGTTAGCGACGGGTACCAACCTCCGGCGAAAGGTCCAACCATCAAGGGTTCCTTCGAGACACTCAACGGCCAAAAACAGACGCTGTCGAGTTATCGGGGACACGCTCTCATGGTTTGGTTCATCGCCGGCGGATGCGCGAGCTGTGCGGTCAGCATTCCCGCCGTCGCAAACCAGCTCCATGTCCTTGCCAACGATGGTATCACCGTCTTGCCAATGGGACTCTCTGGCGATTTTGGACCTAGCAATCACGCCTTGGGTAAGCTCGAGGCCTTCGCCAAGAGTGCCGCAGGGAAAGCATTTCATGATACCGAATGGAAGTGGGGGATGGCGAGTGCGGGGCTGAGCCATCGCTACGATGCGGCGGGGATCCCCGACTACTACCTGCTAGTCGACTCCCATGGCGTCATCACCTATCAGAACACGGCCCCAGTAGCGACGATCAAACCGCTCCTACGGGCGGCGGCCAAAATCTAGCACCTCTGCGTAGCCCAATCGGACACTCCTTTTAGCCCAGCTGGACAACCTTTGGGCGGCGTCCCTTGCCGCCACGCAGCACGACCAATTTTGCTTTCTTGTCCCTGGGATCGGTGCTTCTCCTGATCGACGGTCCCGTACATCGCAACCTAGGGCTCTATGGCCGTAACACGAAGCTTCCCAGCAACCGGGGTCGCGGTAACCGAGACCTGCACCCCTTGGATTTGCGTGGTGATGGTCACCGAATGTACCGAAGTGCCTTGCACCTCCTCGGCGACGTCCACCGGCGTCCCGCTGGAATAGTCTCCACCGAGGACGAGAGGGGGCGTCATTCCAGGCGCGAGCAAGGAGAGCCATGATGCCCTGGTCTGTTCACCCATTCGCAATGCCGAAAACGCTCGAAGGCCAACGCGCTCCCAGGCCAGAGGCGCCGGTCCATCCTTCCATGCGAGTGCGGGTGTGCCAGTAAAGGTCAAGGTTCCGGCCAACCAGCCCTCATCAAAGAGGTTGGGGGGCGTTGGGATGCCTCGGGGCAGGAGTGGCACGAACACCGTTGGGACCACGCTCGTAGCCACACGCTTGTCGCTACGCACCCCGGTGAGCACCGCAGTCACGATAAGACGACTCGGGGTGAACCACAGCGCATCAGTTGGCCAGCATGAATCCAGCACAAGCCCACTTGCTCCTGGCGAAGGGATGGTATCGCCTGGATGAAGGATATAGTGTCCGACCACTCGATAGCGATAGGTTCGACAGGCGCGGGTGTAGGTGACGATATCACCTGGGCGAAGTAACTGGTTACTCGCAAAGTAACCCACGTCATGTGCCTCAAGGACCGATGTGCCGCGCTCACCCGGCCAGGGGCTCGATGACTCATGGCCAACGCTGATGGCTAACACGGCCTCCGAGGTGCCCTCCACAACGGGAGCGACCACCGCCACCGCGGGAATACGCAGTACACCAGGGCCAGTTGACGACACACCAGTGCAACTAGCTGCCGCCATACCCACAAGCCGATGAATCTCTCGGCTACCTTCAATGGTTTGGCGATGCTGCCACCACAATGGGTAGGCCACGCCAACAATCGCCCCGAGGAGTAGCAGCACGCCCACAACGCGGACCAGTCGCCGTCGATATCTCACGCGCACCACCACCTAGACGTTGAGTCAGCACCGACACCCGCTATCAAGTCGTGGGCCAGCCTGGTGCGTACTGGCCTCAGCCAACCAAAACGATCAGGGCGATCAAGATCCTCCGAGGTAAATGGACACCCGTCACCTTCATGAAAATGCACAGCAATGACGGAGATCGTTACCGAATCTGGTGAGCTCTGGCAAGCCTCGGCCGCAGAAGGAGGAGACCCGCAGACCCCATGATTCCCACTCCAAGCCACCATGGCCACCCCGACCATGGCTCACCAGTGTGCGACGCTGGCACAACCGTCGCCCCAGTTGGAGTTGCTGTCGGCGGTGTGGTGGTCTTGGTCGGCGGTGTGGTGGTCGTCGTCGTCGGCGGTGTGGTGGTCTTGGTCGGCGGTGTGGTGGTCTTGGTCGGCGGTGTGGTGGTCGTCGTTGCAGAACAAACGGGATTAGCGATCGTATTCGAATCCAAGGTGACGGCACCATTTCGAGCCAACAGACGCCCAGTAATTGTTGCGCCTGTGTCCGCTGTGATTGAGGTGAGGGCTATGATCGTACCCTGAAATGATGAACCCGTACCGAGTGTTGCCGAACTCGTCACTTGCCAAAAAATATTGCATGCGTTTGCATCGTTTTCTAGCACGATATCGCTTGCACTGCTCGTAATCAACGTTGATGGCATCTGGAAGATGAACACTGCATCTGGGTTGCCCTGCCCATTAAGGGTTAAGGTACCCGTCAGGTTCGAAATACCAGCTGGCACAGAATAGACTCCAGGTGAAAGCGTCAGGCCGATCAGATCAGCCGGTTGGGTCGTGGAAGGGGAAGCATCGACAGCCTGCGTATACGCCGTCGTTGTATCGACCTGTGCCTGTTCGGCATTGGCATTACCGACATTGGTGGCACCACTGACCAGCCCAGGCGGAAACCCCGTTACCGCAGTTCCAGGCGAGAGCCCGAGATCCCCTTGCAGGGTCGAATTGCCCGTATTCGTGATGGTAGAGCCGGCCAGCACCGAGTAGGCACCCGCCGTCCCCAGGTCAATGCTGGGCACAGAGGCGGCTACGGCAACCAGCGGGGTAAAGGCAACAACACCTCCGACCAGAACGACACTTCCACTGACAGAAAGCGCCGCCAACCATACTTTTTGATTGGAACCCAACAGAATATTTTTTAATCTCACAGAGATAATAATACTCCTCGCTGAGTGACTTTTCCCGAATTCCTCGATATTGCAACAGTGGGTGTGAAGCCCAAAGAAATCACTTTGAACAAGTCGAAGATCTACGTTCGCTATCACTGCTCGCTCTGAGCTCAGCAGGAGTGAGTGTGATCTCAATAAAACGGCGACAACTTCTCTTTTTATCGGAGCTAATGGGGCACAATATTCGGACACAAACTGGAACCGCAATCTATTCCGCGTTTCAAGAACCCGCCACCAGCTGGGCCTTGGCCTGCGGGCACCCGGATCAACCCACCTGGTCCCGAGTTAGAACATCGAGCCGCCTCCATGAGTTGAGGAGGTGAAAGCCGAGACTATCGATGTTGGGTCGCCCTCCTGCCATCATGGGATCCTCTTCATCATTGCCGCTCTTTGTGCTTGGCGGAGCTCGTGGGGCCACCGCCAACCAGCCCGAGCCCTTGACGGCTGTTGGAACGACGCACCTGCTTGGTCGTCTCGCCAACGGGGGCCTCAAGCAGCTCAATCGCTCTAGTCGGTGGACGATCTATGATAACGTAGGCTTGACGTGCGATCACCACAGGGGCACGCGCTCGATCTGCCCGACGCCGGACCACGCGATAACCCCAAAAAGTGAAACTACTCACGACACGAGACACGGCTGGCCCGAGATCCGAGGGAGAACCATTGAGCAACGACTTGATTGATCCGCGCCGCAGCGAGCCAGCACCAAGCGCGAACGAGCGCGAGATGCTCGAAGGATGGCTCAACTATCACCGCGTGACGTTGCTCCTCAAATGTGAAGGACTCGATGAGGAACGGCTGAATGACCGGCCCATCCCCACCTCTTCCCTGTCACTGCACGGATTGGTTCGGCATCTGACCGAAGTAGAGTTTTACTGGACGAGCACCGTGCTCCATGGCATCACCACCGCGACGCGTTACTACTGCAGCGACTCCTCCCCTGACGCAGACTTCAACGATCTTGAGACGAGTTCGTTCGCTCACGACCGCGACGCATGGGAAGAGGAACAACGCCGGAGCGATCAATTGATGGCAGCCTTCACGCTTGATCAGCTCAGTATTGGTGGCAATGAGCCAGTCAGCCTCCGCTGGATCCTCACCCATCTCGTCGAGGAGTACGCCCGCCATAATGGACACGCAGATCTCCTTCGAGAACTCCTTGATGGGGCGGTTGGTTGTTGACCTGAAGACTGGAATCACAATTTCTCACGGCCGATCACGACCGTGTCGATCACGCGATCACCTCGCTCGTTGTCAACTGCTCGCCTGAGATGGACCTTGAAACAGAGGGTGCGTGATACCTCAGTTCCTCGCGCCCTGGAGCCACGGATCTGGTGATCGCGCAGAACCTGAAAGAATCGGTTTGCATCACGCCCATATCCGTGGCAGGCTACTGTTGACTATCCCCAACATCGATATCCCCGATAAAATAACTATCCCAATAATGACTATCCCAATAAAGGAGTACACCTTATGGCTGGAAAGAAGTCCGTATCATTCAAGGGCAAGCAGGTTGATCTCGATACTTTCGCAAACAAGATCGAAGAGTATCTCAAGAGTGATGGGTTTACCGTTGAGAGCGCAGGTGATGCAGACAAGGGTTATGTCGTGCAAGCCAAGAAGGGCGGCTTCCTCAGTGAAGTCATCTCGGCTCAACGTGCACTCATAATCTCGCTTTCAGGTCCATCTGATGATGTAACGCTTACCATTGGGGTGGGGAACTGGAAGAAGGAACTCGCGGTCACCGCCATCGAGACCCTTCTGGTCTCCGACCTCTTTCTCCCCGTTGACATCGCTGAGATGGCTTGGACGGCAGAAGTGGAAAACAAGATCCTCAAGCAGATCGAGACGATGGTCTAGGGCGCTGAGCGCAACCACACCAGAGAGGCAGACTCACGAGAGATCGCCAAGATCCTCATGAGTCTGTCGTCTCAAACCCGTGTCACTGGATCCAGTCATACTTCTTCAGGATCGGCCACCGCGATCCACCTTTGGCCCTTGTTCCTCGGCACCCATGTAGGTTCCAATGCGACGGAAGCCAAGGCGCTGATAGATCTGAGCGACCTGCTCATCCTCAGCGGTAAGGAGAACAAGTTGAATACCATTTGCGAAGGCGTTCTCACATAAGAGCTGCACGACTGCTGATCCAAAGCCACGTCGGCGGTAGGCGGGCAGGGTTCCAACGCCAACGATCTCAGCGGTATCACCCACCCGGTTGTAGGAGCCAACGGCGACCGCTCCGCTCCCCTCCTGGACAGCTATCCCCGTGACGGTTCGCCCCGAGCGTGCCCGCGCGAAAACATGTCGGATCTCGTCGGCATCGAGTTGGGCAAACCGAGCCTCCCGCTGTACGACCCCAGCCTGTGTGCCCACCGTCTGATCGAAGGCGACATGGGCGACAGCGCGAGCCTTGAGCAGCCCCAAGTCCTCTGGATCGAGAACGACGGTGCGCACTGACCTCCTTTGCACCTCGAGCATCTCCTGTGTCATCACAAGGAGTGGATGTTCCGAGATTATCAGTCCAAATTTGCGGACCACCGCCTCCAGCGATGGGTGTAGGTCGCAGATCCACTCGAGCTGGAGTGGTTGTCGCCAGTTCTTGCAGGCACGCCGCAACCGCACGAGATCTCGTGGGCGAACCGCTCTACCACTCCGATCAGGACGGGCATAATAGGCCCATGGCGTGCGGCTTACGAACAGCGTCAGCGCACCGACGGAGATCGCCTCGCTATCTGCGCGCGGAGCCTCATCGAGGTACTGGTCAGCCCGTGTGCGCAGCAACGCAACTTCGGTCGTCATCATCGACGCTTTAGACCCCTGCAACCGTGTGAGCCTCACCGCGGCTGATGCGCCGCAACGCCGATCCTCCCTTTCACCGCCTTCTGCGCCTGATAACGAGAAATCGACTTAGCCATCGCGTCCAATCCCAAGGAGTGCACGCAGTCGGTCCACATCAAAGGTGACCGCACCAGCCCCAGGGGTGGGGTAATGATCGAATTCGTTCAGGAGGGCAACAAGTTCCTCTCGACGAGTTAGATCCTGTGCCGCTTGCCGTGGAGTGAGCCCATGCAATGCCGGAATCGATTCGTCAAGCCAGGCCATCTCTCGTTCCCGAATAAATTTTTCTAGCGCTGCCTGCACCTCCTTCGAGGCGATCTGCTCCTCTGTCAACTGTCGGCTTCTCGAAGTCGGTGACAAAGACACGTCCTCTCGGTCCTCTTGTACCTCCTCAAAATCCCTTCGTGTTGCCTCAACGATCTCAAGGTCGTCGATGGCTCCCATTAGCATTCCTAAGATACTCTCCTCACGTTCCACGGCATTCGTCGTGACCACCAACTGGTCATCAACACGCTCTAGCCAACCACGCACCATCCCGTGTGACGCGCTTCGATCGATGACCTTCCAACGCTCTCCCTGGTCACGCTCGAACAGCTTGTCGAGGACTGGCGTCATCTCTTCCCAACTGGTGGTCTGCGAGACAAGCACGCTCTCGCAGAACACGACTTCCTCATCATCAAAAGTCCTCATCTCGACAGGAGTCGACATCGACCTGATCCAAGCAGCGAGTTCAGTCGGACCACCCCCTGCGCTAAGGGTAACCAACAGAGTCTCTCTCTGTACCGCTGACAACCGTAGCGGAATGCCGATGACCTGAAACCCTGTCCCCGCCGGAACCACGCGGACATAGAGGTAGTCACCCACACTGATCTCACTCGCCATCGACCGCTCTTGCACCACTCGCGAGAGACCACCGATGGTATCGAACATCGTGATGGAGGTGCCAGGATCGATCGCAACGACTTGCCACAGTGATGGACCAAGATCGACCCACTCGCGGACCAATTGGAGCTCGTCAGCTGGCAAAAGCGTGCCCCGGACGTTGAGAAAACGTTCCAACATCTCACGGCTCATTGCTATGAGATCGATAAGGAATGGGAGCGTTGCACCTTGGAGCGCCTCCACCTCGCTATCTTCCATGGTCTCCATGATGGGCCGCACGAGATCTTGATTTTGGGACCGGAGCGCAAAGGTGACGATCTTTTGGTAGAGCAGGCCAATTCGCCTCTCGATCGGTCGAGTCCTGTCGCCCAGACAACAGAGTTTGTATTTACGACCTGATCCGCAAGGACATGGGTCATTGCGTCCGACCCCTGGTGCTGGCTGGGACAAAAGATCCTGCAGGTAGGCACGCTCGGGCTCGTCCTCATCGACCCCGGCCCTTGCGTAGAGTCCATCAGCACGTCGTAGGTCGCCACTATCGCTCACATACCAGGCCAACTCCTCCAAGGCTGGACGATACCAAGGGTCCAACCTGATTGCCAACTCAAGCTCTTGTTTGGCCTCTACCACTGCACCATCACGCTCTAGATTCAACGCCTGCAAGTAGTGGGTTTGCGCCGACTCAAGCCCAGCAGCGCTCAGCCTTGCAAGAAATGCGTCTAGAACGGTACTGGGTTCACCACTGTCCTCGAGAATGGTTTCGCCCAGTGCTGGTGTCACACTACCATGAGCAAGATGCCCCAAGATAACCCGGCCCAGCTGCTCTTCATCATCGTCATCAACAGGGTCGTCATCACTCAACGCTCCCAGCAAGTAGACGAGCACCTCAGTAAAGGCTGTCTCACAACAACGGTCAAAACCAAACTGCTTTGCGATGGCATCCCTGACCATCCCGCCCGCGCTGAGCTCATCGCCAGCAACATAGACAACTGAACCGACCGCCTTCAAGCCGACACGTTCGCACAGATCGGTGAAGGGTGGCACCGGACTGCGAAAAAGAGTTGCGTCACGAGCCAGCACCTCAAGGAGCAGCTCGATGGCGTCGAGTGGCTCTCCAGCTTCACTGAGCTCATCGAATGCCTCCCGGATCGCCTCCTCCTCGCGGACACCGTCGCCGATGTGTTCACCTAACTCCACAGCGATCACGCCATCACGGCGCGCTAGCACCGCCAACGAGGGTTCCTCGATACTTCGCAACCAATCCCGACTTCCTTTGTAGAAGAACTTTGATTCTGCATCCTCTTGTTCCGCGAAGCCAAGATCAGAGCCAACCTCGAAGGCAAGCTCACCGCCATCAGCTAATGGGATGGCCTCGACTAAATCGCAGTCAATGAGAGCTAAATCAGGGAAGGCTTCGAGCACCTCATGCTCAAGCTCGAATGACGTCACCCAATGAGCGAGCTTGACACCATCGAGCATGTTGTCGATTGCGATCACCATCTCGTTCCGGGTCAGCCAGAACTCGCCCGTTGAGGGAAGTTCCTCTCGGAGTATCTCTGCAAGCTCTTCACTAGGGACCCCTACCAGCGAGGTGAGATCCTCTCGTTCACGCAGGCGAGTGGCGAGGATCCCGATGGGCAGCGCATCGCGACCAAGTTCCTCATGGACGGCGTTCAGCAATTCATCATCAAACTCCATCTCATTCACGCTACCAAAGATCTGCGTACGTGTTGCGAGTAGCGCGGCATATCATCCCTGATGATTCCCACGACGTTACCCTGCTTACATTGCGTGAAGCTTCTAGAAAACGACTCGCGCAGATTTGCCCTTCATCCACTGCTTCGTTGGGACCCGTTACACCTCCCATAAGGCATTGGCGGACATCCAAAACTGCACAGTGACGGCCAAATAATTGCACGCTGGCGGACACCAAAACTGCATGGCATTGGAGGGGACCTAGAGGCCTAGGTACAGGCGGGTGCACATCTACAACAACAAGGCAGGCTCCCTATGGGCATACTGGTGATAGTTGTAGTCGCCAAACCCATAGGGAGCCCTCAACCATGACGGATAGTAACCAAGCCATGAACATACTCGAGGCCTATGACCTCTACCAGTCCTACAATCAAGCAGCCAGAGAGTGTCACTGCTCTCCCAATACCGTGCGTTCCCTCGTCGCCGCAAGGCGGGAGGGGACCTTGGCAATGCGGGGTGAGCGTGAACCACGATCATCTCTCTTTGAACCTGAAACATCTGGTTCTCGTCACCTCTCTCGTTGAGACGTTCAGATCCCCGACGCAGTCCACCTCAAGAGTCGATCAGGGTGCCCCTGACCGATCAAAGCTCTGGCTTATGACCAGCCTCAGATTTGCAAAACGACATCTGGACACCAGATCTACGTGAGTCGTTACTCCTGCGATGCAGGGAACGGGAGTCGACGTTCACGCCAGCCAAATGCCCGCTCGAGTTGCGCCGCTAAACCGAGCAACGTGTACTCATCCCAAGGACCCGCCACCAACTGGATACCCACAGGTATGCCAGTCGCAGTCACGTGAACCGGCAATGAGATTGCGGGCTGTCCCGTCATGTTGAACGCAGAGGTGAATACCGCCATCTGCAGAACGGTGAGCGAAGAGCTCGACGTCTCACCAGATGCGTGCAGCTCCTCGAGTACCGCACCAGCGCGAGGAGGAAGAATCGCCATCGTCGGGCTGAGCAGGATATCGAAGTCACTCCCCCATCGACTGAGGAATCCGCGCGTCCAGCGCTGGAGATCGGCGACGGATTGCACGTAGTCAAGGCTCGAGACCCCTAGGGCGGCCTCGCGGTTCCGCTGGATGTGCAGATCCGTCTTTGTCCAATCCACATCGCGATAGCCCGCGAGGCCTGTGTTCACGATGTTCAGAAATGGACCCAGGAAGTCATCGATATTGGGCAGTTCGAACGACTCGATTACGTGGCCGAGGGATTCAAGTGTCTGAGCCGTAGCCTCGACAGCCCCTAGACATGCGGGATCGACTGGCAGGCCAAAGGGAGCGGTCGTCACCATGCCGATTCGTAGTCGTGCTGGCTCCCCAGCAAGGGCGTTCGCAAAGGGTTGTTCAGGCGCAGGAGCGTTGTACCACTGCAGCGGATCGGGTCCGGCAATCTGATCGAGCACCGTCGCCACGTCCGCGACGTCGCGACCGAGGACACCCTCGACCGAGCCACCCTCCCACGAGAAGTTACGGGACGGGACCCTTCCGCGAGCCACCTTCAGACCTACAAGTCCACAACAGGAGGCGGGAATCCGGATCGAACCTCCACCGTCATTGCCGTGGGCGATGGAGAACATCCCGGCCGCTACTGCCGCAGCCGCCCCTCCGCTCGATCCCCCGGGCGTGCGATCAAGATCCCATGGGTTTCGAGTGACCCCATAACGGAGATTCTCCGTCACTGGGATCGGGCCAAACTCAGGAGCGTTGGTGCGTCCAAAGAGCAGAAACCCCGCCCGTTCGAAGGCGCGCACCACCAACTCGCTCTCGAGTTTGGGCTCGTCTGAGACCGCTAGGGACCCGTAGGTCGCCGGCCAACCCGCCACCTCGGTGAGATCCTTGATCGGGAGTGGCACCCCAAAAAAGGGCGGGAGTTCCTCATCACTCGTATGAACGAGCACATCCGTCATCGCCGATGCGCGCCGTTTCGCCTCCTCGTCATCGGACCAGACAATAGCATTCACCTGTGGGTTGAGCGCGTGAATCCGTTCGGCGGTATAGGTCAACACCTCCACTGGGCTGATCTGGCGCGACCGGATCAACCCTGCAAGTTCGATGGCCGTCGGCATCTGATTGAAGAGTTCGGGCATGCACCAAGGCTACCACTTGGCACACCAGCCAACAGGACACCCGCCAAGCACAGCCTCACGTTGACGGGTGCTCCCGACACACGACGACATTCGTGCCAAAGATCGTTCACCGTCGAGATCGTGTTCGCCAGAGGGTATCGGTGGGCCCCATGATGATACACCGTCGCACCTTGTCACCAAGAACCTTGCAGCGGCGCACCCCCACTGCGACGAAGAACCTGCTCCAACCGCGACCACACCATGGTCAGCGGTGTCCCACGCTATTGGACAACCGAGCTCGGTGGGCCCAGAGTTCCACCTTCCAAGACGGTTTGACGTTGTGCGCTGGCGATCGCTCCAATCAAGGAGACCAGCTGACGAGATTGTTCGCGCGGTGATATAACACTTCGCTATATTGCATTGGTACTACGACCGGCTATACTACCTCTTATGCGCACGAGTACTCATTCCAGTGGCTCAGCCACAGAGCTGCTCCTACTCGGCCTTCTCGCGGACGAAGGTATGCACGGTTACGAACTCAAACGGCGCATCGACACCGCTTTTGGCGCCCTGATGACTATGTCCTGGGGATCGCTGTATCCGGCACTGGCCAAGTTGGAGCGTCGCGGGCTCATTCGCTCGGAGACAACCAACACTCCTGCATTCGATTCGCGTCAACTCTCTGGGGCTCTCGCAGCAGAACTCGCATTGCTCCAGCGTGGCGAACAACCCGCCAATGGGCGTCGCAATCGGAAGGTCTACACCATCACCACCGCCGGCCAGACCGCGCTACTCGAGCTCTTGCGTGGCATCGCCCTTGACGACGATCGCACCTTCTGGTTCGCATTAGCGTTTTCGGACCATCTCACCGAGGCTGAACGCATCCGCCTCTTCGAGCGACGGGTTGGCCTCATCAATGAACGCATGCGTGCCCTTGGTGAACTGTCGGCACGTTCTAACGGTCTCGGCCAGGTCAAGCATGGTCTCGAGTATCGTCTCGACGCTGAACTCCAGTGGATCGAGCGTGAACTCAAGGATCTTCGAGAGCAACCTACGCTCTCGCGGTAAGCAGAAGAAAGGAAACGGGGAAACCGATGTCAAAAGTACGCGTAGCAATCGCCGGCGTGGGAAACTGCGCTAGCTCACTCATCCAAGGGGTGCATTACTATCGAGGAGCGAACCCAGAGGACGAAGTCCCTGGTCTTATGCATGTCCAGCTCGGCGACTACCACGTCAGCGATCTGGAGTTCGTCGCTGCCTTCGACGTCGACGCCACCAAGGTTGGTGTCCCACTCTCCAAGGCGATCTTTGCCGGTCGCAATAACACCATCAAGTTTGCCGATGTTCCTGAGAGTCAGGTGACGGTCCAGCGAGGACCAACACTCGATGGCCTTGGCAAGTACTACCGGGAATCTATCGAAGAGTCTCCGGTCGAACCAGTCGACATCGTGGAGACGCTCCGAGCTGTACAAGCAGACGTGCTGGTCGCGTACCTGCCGGTCGGCTCCGAGCAGGCACAGAAGTTCTATGCTCAGGCCTGCATCGATGCCAAGGTGGCCTTTGTCAATGCCATCCCGGTCTTCATCGCCTCTGATCCAGAGTGGGCAGCCAAGTTCACCGCCGCTGGCGTTCCTATCGTTGGCGATGATATCAAGAGCCAGGTTGGCGCCACGATCGTGCACCGCACGCTCGCTCGCCTCTTCGAGGACCGTGGGCTTGTGATCGACCGCACCTACCAGCTCAACGTCGGTGGGAACATGGACTTTAAGAACATGCTTGAGCGCGAGCGACTGGAGTCGAAAAAGATCTCGAAGACGCAGTCCGTCACCAGCCAGATCGACAACGGCATCGAAGCCGACGATGTCCACATCGGCCCCTCAGATCACGTGCCGTGGCTTGAGGATCGTAAATGGGCCTACATTCGGCTTGAGGGTCGCAACTTTGGTGATGTTCCCTTAAACATCGAGCTCAAACTTGAGGTGTGGGACTCCCCCAACAGCGCAGGCGTCATCATCGACGCCGTTCGTTGTGCCAAGATCGCCCTTGACCGCGGCGAGGGCGGGCCACTTCTCGGGCCATCTGCCTATTTCATGAAGTCACCACCTCAGCAGTTCCGTGATGGAGTCGCGCAAGAGATGGTCAATGAGTATGCACGCTCCCGCTCTTAGCTAACCGTCGGCTAGCCGACTCCAGGAGTGCCAGACTCGGGGTTCACCAGAAACTCCTCAATGGAAGCTGCGACCGCCTCCACCACCTCAGGGCCCAAGATGAGCCAACGGTGGGGGTGGTCGATAGCGATCGAAACCGCAGGCATCCTCGTCTCACGAAGGATCGGCAAGGTCATCCCACGAAGGCTGATCATCACCGGCAGTTCGAGACGTGAGAGACCATCAGCGACCATCTGGGCTAGCAACATGCCCGCGGGCGAGGTGTAACGAAAACCGGAGTAGTACGCGACCTGCAACCCCGAGGTCGAGAAGTCGAAATAGGTCACGAGATCGAGTTCCCGCGTGTTCACGATGGTGGCGAGGTGTGATTGATCGGCGTCGGTGAGCGCCACCGCCTTGGCTCCCCTTGCACGCAGACGCTGGGCAAGCAGATCTGCCTGCTGTTCCAGCGGAAGGGCAGCAAGGATCGCCACAGAGGCCTCTGACAACGGCTTTGTCCGGATGCGAAGGCGCTGTCGCTCACGAACTCCATGGATATGCTCAGTGCTGCGTCCAAAGACACGACGCAACTCGTCGACGGTTGCTCCTCCACAGATTCCATCGGCAGGAAGCGCTACATTCGATTGAAAATCCTGCAGGGCATCTCGCGTTCTCGTACCAAAGATACCGTCGACTCTCCCCGGATCGAACCCTAAGTTACCGAGTCGCTCCTGCAACCAGGCCACATCCTCACCACGGAAACTGGGATTTCGCAGATACAGAACTCGATCCCCAAAGGCAAATCCAGCCTCAACCAAACTCCTCCAGGTGATACGATCGCAATCCCCTGTCTCAGGAATTCCACGAGAGGACTGGAAAGCGACAAGCGCATCGGATAGGCCCACCAACCCTACATCGGGAGACAGAAAACCAAGCCGAACCAGACGCATCTCGACATCCGCCAAGCTCGCCTCAGAATGAGGGATCAGTGCCGCGGTTCCCTCAGCACTCACCCCGCTAGCGCTGGGTCCAGCTCCTTCAACAGTGCCTTCTTGGACATCGCTCCTACGATACGCTTCACCGGTTCGCCGTCTCGAAACAGCATCAGCGTCGGGATACTCATGATCTCGAACTTCCGTGCCACCTGCAATGCGTTGTCCACATTCAACTTCCCGATCACCAGCTGACCATTCTTGTCCTGGGCTATCTCCTCGAGAATCGGAGCAATCATCTTGCACGGTCCACACCACTCTGCCCAGAAGTCTACTAGTACCGGTGTCTGCGACGCCTTGATACGCTCATCAAAATTCTGATCATTGAGTTCAATAATCTGTACACTCATCTTCTTCTCCATTCACTCGCCGTGACAGTACTTGCACGTGCAACTATCAACATCGTCATCACCGAAGTATTCCTCAGGCCTCTTGCGCAGCAAGGTAGTGCTCAACATCGAGCGCCGCTTGACAACCAGAACCAGCCGCCGTGATCGCCTGGCGATAGATATGATCCTGTACGTCGCCTGCGGCAAATACCCCCCTGACGCTGGTTGCGGTAGAACCCGGCTGCGTCGCGAGGTAGCCAAGGTCATCCATCTCGAGTTGTCCTTTGAAGACATCGGTGTTGGGTGCATGGCCAATCGCCACAAAGAGACCGGTGAAGTCATGGCGCTCTTCGGGTCCACCCGCTGGGTCCTGCACGGTCACGCCGGCGAGCGAACCACCCTCTTCGTGCAATGCCGTCACCTGACGATTCCATAGGAAGGAGATCTTCGGGTTGGCAAAGGCCCGGTCCTGCATGATCTTCGAGGCCCGCAGCGCATCGCGACGGTGAATAATCGTCACTGACTCGGCGAACTTGGTGAGGAATAACGCCTCCTCCAACGCAGAGTCACCACCACCAACGACCGCGATACGGTGGCCGCGAAAGAAAAAGCCGTCACAGGTTGCACACGTTGAGACGCCGTGACCGACCAGCCGTAGTTCGTTATCGAGTCCGAGCATCAATGAACGGGCGCCGGTCGCTACGATCACGGCGTCAGCGGTGTAGGTCGGCTCGTCAGGGGTCGCATCAGATGCCCAAATAGCGGCGTGTTGACCAGATAGGTCGACTCGAGCAGCCTTGGCCCCATGCATTCTTGCACCAAAGCGTTCCGCTTGACTTCGGAAGTTACCCATGAGCTCTGGGCCGAGGATGCCGTCGACAAAACCTGGGAAATTTTCGATCTCCGTTGTTAGCATCAGCTGGCCACCAGGCTGATCAGAGGTTGACGATGGCTCGCCTTCGAGTATGACTGGGCTGAAGTCGGCTCGGGCCGCATAGATGGCCGCCGTGAGGCCAGCTGGCCCCGAACCAATAATTACTACCTTCACATGCTCTGTCATTAGAGTCCTTTCTCCTTCACCACCGTGTTCGTCCGGCTCACTTCGTCGACGCAGTTCGTGTGCTCAAGGTTCGCACCACGACAGGAGCTGCCCTATTACCGGCAGCAGTCGCTATCGCCCCCTGGGTCCTGCGTAAGCCCACGCGCGCCCCATCACGCCGAAGCGCCGGTGACAAGGCGATACTTGCCCATCTTGCGCCAGGCATACAGCGATAGCAACAGGGCGAGCCCACCGATCACAAAGTACGTGATCCATACCCGTCCTGCGAAGAGATAGGCATCGAGCAGCTTGACCAAGGCGTCGACGGTCAACACGCCGGCGACCACCGCCAGCGCCAAACCCAGTAGGCCAAAGATGATAGCGCGTGCGACCCAAAACAACGGCGACACCGCTTTGCTCTGTAGAAACTTAGCGATCTCGTCAACCCACTCCGCCGCGCGAGCGGCTAGGTCACGCTGACCCTCTGTTTCGCCGTGATAATCAGCCACGTACCCTACCTCCTTGCCTACCATCCTACTTGGGTTCGTGCTTGAGCACCGAGATACCAAGGGCACCTGGGCCAGCGTGGGTCCCAATGGTGGCGCCCATGACCGAGACCACCACCTCATCCACACCGGTCACCTCACGTACACGCGCTAGCACGGCATCGAGGTCGTTCGCCATCGCGTGGACGAGACCAACCCGCTCATAGGGTCCACCACCAGCGAACTTCTCCAACAGCGAAGTAATGGCGCTCTTGCGAGTGCGCACCCGCCCCGCCGCCTCGATCGCACCATCACGCACCTCGATCAGCGGTTTGAAGGACATGACGGTACCCAACAGGGCGCTCGCTGCACCGATTCTTCCGCCCCGGCGAAGGTTCTCAAGGGTGTCGAGCATACCGAAGGTGACCACTCGCTCGATCGCCGCGCGCACGATCCGCTGGCACTGCTCGGTATCCGCCCCAGCCTGCGCGGCGGTTGCTGCACTCACCGCCACCAACCCCTCGCCAACCGTCAAGCTCCGGGTATCAAAAACTGAGACGCGGCCTGAGTAGGCGCTCGCTGCAGCCAGTGCCGCTTGATACGTCGCCGACAGATCCTTGGTCATGGTGAGGCAGATGACGTGGTTCGCACCGGCGTCAAGTTCGCTACTGAAGGCGGCGTCAAACTCTGCTGGCGATGGGGCTGCTGTCTTCGGCAGATCGCTCGCTCGCTGAGCGAGTTCCCAAAACCGTTCCCGCGAAAGCTCGGTTCCGTCTTTGTAGTCAACCCCATCCAGGCTAATCGTTAATGGTACACGACGGATCCCTAGGGCATCAGCCAATTCGTTCGGCAGGTCGGACGCCGAATCGACCACTACGGCGACACTCATCGATGGATCTCCCTTCCTTGGCGGCCAAGTCTAGTTGCGAGCGCATTGAGAACCACGAAGACGCCTGCACAAATCAGGAGTGCTCCCAGGGTCTGAAGGAAAAAACCAACACTCCTTGACGCAGTGATCGAAGGCAAGGTCCTCCACAGCACCAGGGCTGCGATGGCACCAATCACCCCAAGCTGCAACCACACCCGTACGAGTTGCCCCGGTGCGCGAAGCGCGTGCATTCTCATCAACACGAAGAGACCCAGCAGCGCCGCCACTGTGTAGGCAATGGACAAGGATGTCGTCAACCCGACGATTCCATATCGGTTGACCAACGCAAAGGCGAGCACGATGTTGAGCCCATTCTCTACAAGGTAGAGGACGAAGACGACTCGGGCATTGCGGGTCGCCTGAAGACCCTGCACAATCGAGAGGAAAAGAGCGAATCCTGGCAAGCCCACCGCGAATCCCTGCAGCGCCATGGCGGTCAGCTTGACGCCGGCCATGCCTACCGCTCCATAGCGAAGCACCAGATCGAGTCCCACTGGAGCACCAACCAACATGACTGCCGCGAGCGGTAGTGTGATCGCCACACTCGCCCGAAGCGCGCGGGTAAGGTTGGTAGCAAAGCCTTGCCGATCACTCGTGGCCCACAGTCGAGCCAGCCGGGGTTGGAGCGCCGTCATAATCGAGAGCGAGACGATCGCATAAGGCAATTGGAAAAACAGATAGGCATAGTTGTACGCACTGATAAACCCAGGTCGAGGGTCAGCGATAGCCTGGATCACGAAGACGGCGATCTGGTTGGCGATCACAAAGCCAATGGTCCACGATGAAAGGGAGAACATCTCACGAACCGCGGGGTCTCGAAGAGCAAAGGATGGACGGAACTCAATCCCGAGCCGCAACATGACCGGTAACAGAACGAGCATCTGCGCCGCTACACCCGCGGTCGAACCGAGACCCAGAATCAACACGGCATCCGAGTGGGCTAACACCACGCTAAGATTTGCACCCGGATAGAGCGTGGCGAAGGTCACGAGTGAGGCGACCGAGACGATGTTGTTCGCGATCGGAGCGAACGCCGCCGAGGCGAAGTTGCCTCGAAGGTTCAAGACGGCGGTGAACAGCGAGATGGCGCCATAAAAAAAGAGCTGTGGCGCAAAGAGACGCAGCAACTCGGTGGCTAGTTCCCGTTGCGCTAGTGCATAGGCGTGATGGTTCGCGATTGTGTAGAGACCGATGATCGCCGGTGCCAGTAGTTCGAAAATCATCGTCGCCACTAGCAGACCGACGATCCCAAGAGTCAAGATCGTAGCTTGTGACCTCGTGCCCAACCGACGCCCCGCGACGCTAAAACGCGCCGAGAGTACCGGTAACAGGGTTGCTGAGATGACCCCTCCCAAGAGGAGGTCATAGAGCATATTTGGGGTATTGTTGCCAAGGTTATAGGCATCAGCGAGCGGACGTACGCCGAGCACGACGGCGAGCACGATAAGACGCGCCAATCCGGTCAGGCGAGAGGTCAGTGTTCCGGCCGCCAGCAAGGCCGCATTTTGACTAGCCGATTCCCGCGTCCCAAAGAGAAGACGCTTGAGTTGTGCGATCACTCGGTGCTCGTCTTCTTATGGTGGCGACGAGCAGTGCGTACCCACCATGAGACCAAGACCAGTGCAGCTCCGACCGTCAACACGATGCCGACCGTGGAGAATCCAGTGGAGTGGACCGTGAGGACATCCGTGATAAGCACCTGTCCGTTGGGAGCCGATACCACCGCGGTTACCGCGAAGGTTCCTAGCGCTTTCACCACGACCGGCAGTCCCACGGTAGCCGTCCCCTTTGTTAAGTCCATATTACGCTTCGACCCCTTAGGGAACGAGATCTCCGATGACCGGATCGAGAGCTGAACACGGATAGGAAAGGGTAACCGCGAGGAGAGAGTGAGCGGTACCGACACGCTATGAGAGGTGAGAGTGATGGTCTTGGAACCAACCAACTGTACATCATCGAGCAGCTCCTGCTCTTGTTGCCCAAGCAAGGGCAGCGCCTGTGTGGCCGCATGCGAGTCGCTTGAGGTGGCGAGTTGAGCCAAGCCGATGATCCCGACTAAGCCATCTCGCGATCCACTATCAGCTGACGCAAGGGCGCTTAACCGAGCCAATCGGTGACGCTGTTCTTTGGTTAGCGCGCTGCAATGCTTTGGAGTGGGAGCTAGCGAAAGATTCGCGAGCGAGATCTGACTGCTTGGCAGGGCGGCTGCGGTTTGGATCGTCATGCTTTTGAGTAATGGGTTGGCCCCAAGATGGTCAAGCACCGTGGTAATGTCCTCGATCTGTCCAGGTGTCGTGAGGTTAACCTCCATCACTGCCACCCTTCCACTCTGCGCCGGTGCTTGAAAATAAAACTGGGCGAGATCTGCTACCAGCCGTTGATAACCCAGCGGTGTATCCGCGTTGGCGAATTCGTTACCGAGCTGTCCACTCGCGCCCAAAATCGTAAGCCCATCGCTGCGGATGTAAGCTGGGTCGGACACCGAGAGCACCGAGGCGAGTTGGCTCAATACCCCATCGGGGACGACGACCGAATCGATCCGTTGTTGGCCCAGCACACTGAGGGTATGACGGGTAGGGTGCTGATAGAGGACCGCCGTCTTGGATCCCGTCCCGTTAATTAGACCAGAGAGTCGAAGTCGTGCCCTTAGACCAATAAACGAGGAGAATGGCGAACGAGGACAGCTGGTAGCCGCGGCAGCGTACGGCGAAACGATGCGCTGATGGAGGTTCGACGGGCCAATCAGACTGGCATATTTTTTCTGGAGCGCAACGGAAGTGCCGATTGCGCCACCCAATGAGATCGATGCGGCCACTGGTGAACTCGACAGACGCGAGAGGGCCGCATCAACACGCTTTGCGGTAGTCGATAGCTCGAAATGGAGGACTGGCGCTACCCCAAGCGGTGCCGTGACCGCGGTGCTTGACGGAAGGAACGGGATCCCCAAAATCAGCTGATCGAGGGTGACCCCTGTTTGGCTGTTAGCGAGTCGAAGTTCAACCGGATAGACCCCTGCACAGTTCGTACCACAGGAGAGGTCGGCAAAGATCCGCGACGTCAAGTCATAACCACGGGACGAGCCCAACGACGAGAGCGCACGGGGCCTCGACAAGGCCAAAGGCGAGCCACTCGGACCGAGTTTGAGGGTCTGGCGCAGCTGAAAACGTGAGGATGTGCTCGGATAGACGACAAGAAACGCCTCCACATTCGAGGAGGGACCAGTCCAGGTGAAGTGCAGTGAGAGTGGTTGCGGGTTCACCAGGATACCCACATCCTGGGTTAGGGTTACCTTCGCTCTTGCAGCCGTCAGGTCCGATCCGCTTCGCAGCGGAAAGGCCAACAAAATCAGGATGAATACGAAGCTGCTACGGAGAAGCAGGCTCAAAAATCGAGATACCCTCCGCCTGTTGCTCGAAACCGAGCTTGAGGTAGAGTCTGAGGGCGTTCTCGTTACGTTGTTGTGTATTGACTCCAACTCGCCGTGTTCTCCACCTCTTGGCCCACCGTAGTCCGTCGACGATAAGTCGAGTAGCAAAGCCGCGCCCCTGCCATTGAGGATCAACCGCGATCCTCTGCAGGTAACCTTCTCCACCACCTAAGCCAAAGATAGCGTAGCCCGCGAGAACATCGGAGTCGCCTACTGTCATCACCCTAAACCGACTTCTTGGTGTTGCGGCTACCGCCTCAGAGAGTGCGAGCTGATTCATCGCCCAAAACGGCTCAAAGCAAGCGTTGTCAACCCGAATCACCTCCTCAATGTGGAGTGGACTGGCTCGATGAAGCCTGCCGATACTGGCAGAATCCGGTACCTTAGGGAGCGGAAGCGCACATCTTCGGAAGAGCACATGCAGTCGATCCAACTCCCGGAATCCAGCATTGAGCAAGACCTGTTTCTGTGTCGCTCCTGTCGCCTGCACCAAAAAATGAGAGTAACCCATCTGCCGACCTACGGCTATCGCGCGCATCAGGATCTCCGGATCGCGCATCCACACCTGCGTGGGTGCCGCCACAAGCACCGCCTGCAAATTCCCATACCACGGCGAATATCGAACTTGGATACCACCGACACTTCTCAGCGCAGCCAACTAGCGTCAACGGTCCTTTCTTCAGTTGCCCTCCATCCGCGAAGGATCACTCATCCAAACCTTAGTTGCCGACGTAGCCCTGCCTGCAAACTCGCTGGACCAACCCGGTATCATGGGATGATGACCGTACTGTTCGGAACACATCCCGAATACCTAGAACACGATACCGGTCTCTTCCATCCAGAGTCAGCAAGCCGACTTGAGGTCATCGCTACGGTGCTTGACCGTTTTCGCGATGATATCGTCACCTTCAAACCCACACCAGCAGCCACCGCCTCGGTTACTCGTGTGCACGATAGCGCGCACGTCGCCGAGATTCGCCAACTCTGCCTCATGGGTGGCGGGCCGATCGATGCCGACACCCAAGTGGGTTATCAATCCTACGATATCGCCCTGCTGGCCGCTGGCGCTGGCCTCGACGCTATCACACGTCTCCAGCAAGGAGAGGGTGACGCAGCCTTTGTCGCGGTGCGGCCTCCAGGACACCATGCAACCACTGATACGTCCATGGGGTTCTGCCTCTTTAACAACATTGCCGTAGCGGCTCAGCGACTCGTTGACCAGGGTGAGAAGGTACTCATCGTGGATATCGATGCCCATCATGGCAATGGCACGCAAGACATTTTCTACTCGCAGCCCTCTGTCCTCTATGTATCGATCCACCAGTACCCTCTGTATCCTGGTACCGGCAAGGTATTCGAGGTCGGAGAGGGCGCAGCGATCGGGACTACCATCAACATCCCGTTACCACCGCGCACCACCGGAGCAACGGCTCTCGCTGCCCTCGACACGATCGCTGCGCCAGTGATCACTACTTTTGCTCCAACCTGGCTGCTGATCTCAGCAGGTTTTGATGGCCACCGCGATGATCCGCTCACCGATCTCGGTTACGGAGCGAACGACTACTACCATCTGACTCAGTGGGCTCTCCAGTTCGTACCGCACGGGAAAACGGTGGCTTTTCTTGAGGGTGGTTACAATCTCGCTGCCTTGGCGGAATCGACGGAGGCATCCATCGAAGCGTTACTTGGTGTCTCGAGACGCCTTGATCCAGCCGACCCACCGGGAGTCGTTGAGGACGAGATCGTCTCAACCCTGGCAAGGATGCGTCAAGAGACGCTCCTGGCCCGTGGCGATGACGTGCCACCGCGTTGATGCGCCATCTCTCCGATCAGACGAACCCATAGACCAACGATAGGAATGTCCGCTGAGTGATCCCTAACCGCTTCGAACCTGTTATTCACACACTTGAACCCATTGCGGCACGATTTTCGGAGCGTGGCTTTCGGCTCTACCTTGTCGGCGGCATCATCCGTGATCTGCTTCTTGGCGACGTCGATGCCTTCACCGACGTCGACCTCACCACCGACGCTGAACCCGACGAGATACGTTCAAATCTGGCGGGGCTGGTACACTCAGTCAATCGAGCCGGTGAGCGCTTCGGGACAATCGCCTGTTCACTGCAGGACTTGCGGTTAGAGATCACGACCCACCGAGCGGAAGCCTACGTCGATACGAGTCGCAAACCCCACGTGACTTTTTCGACCTCACTCCAGGACGACCTCGCACGTCGCGACTTCACCATCAACGCTATGGCTCTCGAGCTAACCGCGAAGGAACCACGCTTGATCGACCCCTATCACGGTCTTGAAGACCTCCTTGCCCACCGTTTGCGCACACCGGTATCCCCTACCACCTCTTTTAGCGAGGACCCACTCCGTATGCTGCGGGCTGCTCGTTTCATCGCACGCTTTGATCTCGTGCCGGAACCAGAGATGCTCGAAACTATCGAACTACTCGCGCCTCGTCTCGACATTCTTTCGCGTGAAAGAATCCGCGATGAGCTGAACCGTCTGCTGACTATACCCAACCCCACCCGCGGTCTTCAATTCCTCGTCAACACTCCGCTTGCCAGCAACTTTTTGCCGGCGCTCGCCAACCTCCGCCTCGAGCAGGACCCAGTGCATCACCATAAAGACGTTCTTGCCCACACCATCGCCGTGGTGCAGAAATGCTCACCCCGCCTCCGCCTCCGCCTGGCCGCTCTCCTCCATGATATCGCCAAACCCAAGACCCGGGCGATCGGCCCCGACGGTGTCACCTTTCATTTTCACGACGTCGTCGGTGCGAGAATGACGACCGCCATCATGACAGACCTCCGCTACCCGAAAGACCTCACCCAGGAGGTCGCCAAACTCGTCGCTCTCCATCTTCGTTTCCATGGTTATGAGAATGGCTGGACCGACTCCGCCGTCCGTCGCTACGTCCGCGACGCCGGCGAGCTCTACGACGACCTCAACGAGCTCACCGTGTGTGACGCCACGACTCGCAATCAACACAAGCTTCAAGCGATGACGAGGCGAATGGAAGAGTTCAAACAACGGGTGATGCGCCTTCAGGAAGCAGAGGCCCTTGCCTCGTTGCGCCCCCCTTTGGACGGACTAGCCATCATGGAGCTGCTCCAGATCCCACCATCACCGGCCGTCGGAAAGGCCTTGGCCTTTCTCCTCGAGACCGAACTGGACGAGGGTCCACTTCAGCGAGACCAAGCCATCGAGCGCCTCCTTGCCTGGTGGCAGCAGCAGTCTCACGACGCCTAACTCAGGTTACGCACAGACTACGGGTGCTTCATCCACAACCTTATGCACAGCTGTGTACAACCCTCATCTTGAACCTCGATCAAACCCTCAATTAAGACTCAAACCCTGGGTCCACGATCGCGGAGGCGATCCGATGCAGGTCAGACAGATCAGCAAAATCGATCCTCACCACCCCTGAACCCGTCTTTTTGACCTCAATCGCCACCGAAGTCAACAACGTCTCAGAGAGCAATCGTTCTACCTCTACCACCACCGCAGGGCGGACATTGCCTACAGGCATGCCTCGATCCCCACGAGAGCTCTCTTGGAGCACGCTGGCTCCCGTACCTGGCTGAACCTCACCAGTGCTACGTCGGACGAGCTCCTCAGCTTCACGAACACTCAGAGCACCATCGACAATGGTATCCGCCAACTGCTCTTGGAGCTTGCGGTCTGGCGAACCGAGCAATGCCCGCGCATGGCCTGCCGAGAGGGAACCGTCAACCAGACGGCGTTGTACGCTCGATGGTAGTTGCAAAAGACGCAGAGCGTTCGATACCGCAGACCTACTCTTACCCACACGTTGTGCAACTACTTCATGGGTGAGACCAAAGTCATCGATCAACTGTCGATATGCAGCAGCCTCCTCCAAAGCGTTCAGATCCTCACGATGTAAATTCTCCACCACCGCTGCCTGAAGCGAAGAAAGATCATCCCGGTCCTGAATCACTGCTGGAATCGTCGTCAAGCCCGCGCGCTGCGCTGCCTGCCAGCGCCGCTCCCCCGCTACCAATTCAAACCCATCATCGTGCCGTCGCACCAGAATCGGTTGCAAGACTCCCAACTCGGCGATCGAGAGAGCAAGCGCCGCTAACCCCTCATCGGAAAAGGCCTTGCGCGGCTGGAAACGATTGGGGCGAACCATGCCGATGGGAATCTCTTGCATACCCTCAGCAAAACGCTCGCTTGGCACCGGGATTAGCGCTCCAAGCCCCTTACCCAACCCTGATTGCCTAGCCATGGGTCACTTCCTTCGCGAGATGTCGGTAGGCAATCGCCCCTCGAGACCCAGGATCGAACACCGTGATTGGCTTACCGAAGGAGGGTGCCTCGGAGAGACGAACAGTGCGTGGAATGATCGTGCTACAGACTTTATCACCACAGTACTCGCGCACCTCGCGTACCACTTGCTCAGCAAGATTCGTACGCGCGTCATACATCGTCATTACCACGTAATCAATTGTGAGGGAAGGATTGAGTGACGCCTGGATCAGCCCCACGTTCCGAAACAGTTGCGAAAGCCCCTCTAGCGCATAATATTCACACTGAATCGGAACCATCACTGTGTCTGCCGCTGACAGTGCATTGATGGTGAGCAAGCCCAACGATGGGGGACAGTCAATCACCACATAGTCAAAGTCCTCGCGCACCGCATCTAGTGCCCTGCGAAGCCGTAGCTCACGAGAGAACGCCGACACCAGCTCTATCTCCGCACCAGCTAGATCGATGGTGGCAGGGCAAAGGAAGAGGTTTGCCACCATCGTGGCCTCTACCACATTCTCCATCGGCTCGTCCTTCATCAGCACGTCGTAGACAGAGTATTCGAGCTCCCTGGGGCTCACACCCAATCCAGTGGTCGCGTTACCCTGCGGATCGAGGTCGAGCACGAGCACTCGATGGCCAAGCTCTGCGAGTGCAGCTGAGAGATTTACCGCCGTCGTTGTCTTCCCAACCCCACCCTTTTGGTTCGCCAGCGCAATCACTCTTGCTCCCTCGCTCACCACGCAACCTCCCTCACTCTATCACTACACCGTTCGGTCTGTTTCACGTGAAACCCACCATGACCTCTCACCGATCCTGTCCCACGTGGCACCGATCGAAAGAAAACCATTGACCTACCTTAGTACCTCGCTCACAAGAATACCCCTCTCCGCGAACACGGAGCTGGCCCGTCACCCTGGTGCGGTGGTCTCGCTCGTCCCACCATTACGGATCCTCAACACCCATAGATCACCCTTATCCCCGCCGAACAGCCGCAATAAGATCGTTCTACGGATGCGACGTAACTGCAGTCGGTACGCTGCCAACCTGCCTCAGTCGCGAACCCCATTTCACCTTGACAGCAAACCCATGACCTCACCGTGCACCGTTGTACAGGCTCGAACATCCCGATGCCCTGCCCACAGCCTGGGCAAACCACCCATCCTGCAGGGGACATATAGCGACCTACAGGACTGCCCTAAAGCCGCCAGTGGACCCCTCTCCGTACCGGATGCCCGCGGATGTCGACGCGTGAAGAGACTCGATCCCCACGCCTACCATCACCATCGAGATCAGTCACAGCAGTCCTGATGAGAACCTACGCCCCCTCATCACGCGCAAGCCCGTTCCCCCCGCAAACCTCCTATCGGGACAACGTTCTCAACGAGCGCATCTGGCAGTGCTAGCAACAATGGTGCAGTGTACCCACTCAGACGTACCCAGAAGGGCCCGGATCGCTTCTCCATTCCTTGCAAACCACGCCCTAAGAACGGCGGTGCGTCGGAGATCTCCCTTTGGCGTGCTCCCGTCGCACTCACCAAGACTTCCTCGCCTAGGGTAGAGGGTAGGGGAGCGCAGTCGATGGTCCTCTGCCGGGATAGTAGCCTTGCTGAGGAGGCGCACCCAGTTACCAAAGAGTCGCAGGAGGGACATACGGGACCAACCTCAAAGTACCCATAACGTCCGCTGGAATCTTCCATCGCACATCCAGCTGGTGCTGGATCAGCTTGGGTGACGGGCATTTTTCGCAAACCCGGCTCACCATGTGCCCCGAAACGCGCAATCTCTGCGATCCGGGAGCCAACCGGTCCGGGCTGCTGGTGCTCATCGATCCCCAGAGTGGGGGAGTCAAGCCTCAGCTCATCTGAGCCTTAAAACAACGGCTGCTTCCAAGCCTTACCGGATCGTCGCGGATACCGACGATCACATGCGTGGGACTTCGCGAGCACCGCAAAACTATAACGTCCTTGATAGACCTGGGATAAGCTCAACCCGAGGAGTGCAAGTCCGTCTGCTGGCCACCGCTCGCCCGTCGACTCCGGCGGTTCAGAGACGATAACCTTACCACCAGGCCGCAAAAACCCGGTGGCGACTTCGGCGGTGACCGCTGGGCTCGCAAAACTGCGCGCGGTCACGAATCCGTATCGCTCGCGATGCTCAGCGTCGTGTGCCAGCTCCTCTGCTCGACGTATGACGACGTGAGCCCGTTCCCCGAAGCCCGCCTCATCGATGGTAGTCTCTAGAAAGTTCGCTCTCTTGATCATCACTTCCACCAAGGTCAAACGAATGGATGGAAGCTCAGAAAGGAGAATAAGACTCGGTAGTCCACCTCCGCTACCAAGATCCACTCCTGACTCTTCGGCGAACCCCAAGCTCTGGAGAACTTCGACAAAAGCGTGGGAGTGGTCAAGGTGGAGATCAATATCTCCACCTATAAAACCCCACGCCTGTGCCTTATGAATCGACTCTTGCAGTCGCTCCATCATCATCGGATTCCTGACTCATTGGCCCCTCGCGGAACATCACGACGTAGCGATGCGGCTCGTCACCCTCGGAACGGGTAGCGACCTCCGCGATCTCGGCAACCGTGTCATGAATAATCTTGCGATCCGGGGCGGACATCTCTTCAAAGACCAACTCTTCACCGGTCTCACGAACCTTCGCGGCCTGATCTCGTGCGAACTTCTCGAGAGCCTCACGCCGCTTCTGGCGGTAGCCAGCGATATCCACGCCGACACGGCCAGCTCCCTCACCAGCCCGTGTCTGCACCACCGACCGCGTCACCTCTTGTACGGCGGTCAATACACTGCCGCGTGGGCCAACAAGCGAACCGAGCCCTTCACCGTTGATCTCAAGCTCCATAGACTCATCGTCGAGATGCGTTACCGTCACCTCGCCAGAAAGCCCGAACTCATGCATGAGACCGGCAAGAAACTCTTGAGCTGCATTGGCGAGCTCGACCCTACTGACTTCCTCACGCTCAGCTCGCGGCGCGGCATTCTCCTCTGATTCCACTTTCTTTGACTCCTTTGGTCTCTCGGTTCGTGGCCTCTCAGCCCTGGGCTTTTCGATTTTATCGCTCGAAGCCTCGCTGTTTGATACAGGCGATAGTGACGAGGTCGTGCCTGCGCTCTGTTGCCGTGGTTTCCTCGGCTTGCGCTCACGTTTTGGATTGGGGAACGACGGGCGGAGTCGGGCTCGAATACGCGCCGACTTCCTACCAAACCCTAGAAAACTAGAGCGTCCTTCATCCAAGACCTCAAACTCGATTTCACTCTCCTCGACACCTAAGTGCTCGAGGGCGAGTTCCTTCGCCTCATCGAGATCCTTACCAGTGGTTTCAATCCACTCCATTGCAGCAGTTAGCTCCTTGTCTCTCTATTTTTTGGCCATCACAGCCCCATCAGCTAGAAGATAGACTAGCGACGCTTTTTCTTCTTATTGGAACGATTATCCCGAGGCGCTCGCGGCTTTGGTGGATCGACTGGGCTTGCGTTGTTATCCGTCGATAGCGCCGGGGTAGCGCCAGGCAGTAATCTGCGCAGGATATTTCGTTGCGGTGATGGTCTGCGAACAATCTCCCTCGCTTCGATCACTTGGTTTTGCTTGGCCTCGGACGCCTTCCTCCGTGCCTCTATTGAATGCGATCGGAGCGTGGGGTCGTGTCGCCACATCAACTCTTGCTGCACGACTCGGAAAATACCAGAGACGAGGAAGTAGACAACGACACCAGCTGGGATGTCTAGATAGATAAAGCCAAACACCAATGTCGAGATCTGCTGGGTCTTCGACGCCATCGGGTTTGCCGCTGCCGCCGCCGGGTTCTTGCCGGTGATCTGTTTGATCTGCAGGTACTGCAGACCGACAGAGATAATGACCAAGAGATAATAGGGCAATGAGTCGAGAAAACCGAGGTGCAGATGCAACGCGGTCAGTGTGAGGTTCAGCCCCAAAAACTTCATCACGCCGTGGTCAAGCACCAAATGTTTGTACAGCAAGCTGGAATGGATGATGTACTTCGGTGAGGCGACGATCCCGTGAGCGGTCTTCACGGTGTTGGTGAGCCCTCGGATGACGTCATACATCACGATCAACAACGGAAACTGGAGCAACATCGGCAGACAGCCACCGGCAGGGGAGACTTTGTTCTCCTTAAAAAGGGCTTGCTGGGCCTCGGCTAGACCCTGGCGATCGCCCTTGAACTGCTTCTGCAGTTCCTTGATTTTTGGCTGGATCGCCTGCATCTGGAGCATTGATTTCGTACTCTTGATAGTCAACGGGGAGATCGCCACCATGACCGTGATGGTTAAGAGTGATATCGCGATGCCATAGCTCGGTATCAGTGCATACCAGAACGTGATAATGCCTGCGAGCAGGTCAAAGATCGGGCGTAGAATATCACCGAGTATGTTCATGATTCAATTTTCTCCCATGCTTTGCGACATGCGTCTTTGGAGGAACAGGGTCATAGCCACTTGATCCAAACGGATTACATCGGGCAACTCTGCGAACACCGAGCCACATCCCTTGTAGACCGCCGTATTCTTGGATCGCCTCTTTGGTATACTCGGAACAACTTGGTAGGTACCGGCAGGGGGAAGGACGACCACGTCGAACAAACTGATACCCATCAATTACCTTCACCATGAGGACCTGTAGGGGTGAGAGCTTCTTAGCGCTCATTCGTCACCTTCTTCGTACGGCAGCCGAGTCCTTCGACACACAGCCTAGTGAAGTCGTCTCTCAAACCTGCAAACGACACAGCATCACAAGGCAAGCGCGGGCTAACGAAGTAGCTTCCGGATGGAAGATCTAAACTCCGCAGCACCTCTCGAACCCTACGACGGAATCGATTCCGTTCTACCGCATTGCCAAAGCGACGCGCCACCGCTATACCTAGCCGAGGAGTTCGTGGGACATTTTGGTCAGTGTCGATGCAAGTGTCGACGAGGAAGACCACATTGATATAACGACCGCGCCACCTCTTGCCCTGGGCGAAGACGCTATCGAACTCTGCGCGGGTCCGCAATGACTCGAGTTCAACCACCCACTATGCGGAGAGACGCGCTCTTCCCTTAACACGACGGGCCTTAATGATGGCTCGACCAGCTCTCGTCGCCATTCGATGACGGAAACCATGCTTTCGCGATCGCCGACGATTGTTCGGCTGAAATGTCCTCTTCACACTAACTCCCTTACCGCCGTCCTACTCCAGACGGGTACTCAACCCGTACAGCATAGCTGCTCTCACCCAACACGGTGGTGGTCGATGCCCCTCATCGGCCATCGTGAGTCAATGAAATACCGCGAAGTGCCCAACAACCCTACAAAACTCATCTATGATGGTGCGTTACTCTGGACAGCAACAGTTTTCCACAGGTTCATATCCACAGGTTGACAACTCTGTGGATAAGAGAGGAGGGCCTCTTGCCAGAGCATGAGGATCTATGGAACAGCATCTCAGAACGCTTCCGTGACCACGTTGGTGAGGCGGCTTGGAAGACATGGTTTATCTCCATCACGCCTGTGATGATCACGACCGAGGAGGTCGTGTTGGCGACTCCTTCGCCATTGGCCAAGGAGCGACTTGAGACCAAGTACCGCGAAGTCCTTGGAACCCTCTTCTCAGAGGCGATCGGCCATCACGTTCCGGTGAAGATCCAAGTTCGAGCAAATGAAAATCTCGCTTATCGCGCTGACCGCACAGACCCCAGCATCGTCGAGGAGGACCTCTTCGGGCAGAACCGAGCTCCCGTACGACAGACAAACTCTAAGGCTCGCCTCTCAAGCGCTTTTGACCCCCGTTACACCTTTGAAGCTTTTGTGATCGGATCCTCCAACCGATTCGCCCATGCCGCATCACTTGCCGTAGCCGAGACACCGGCCGCCTCCTACAACCCGCTCTTCATTCATGGTGGTGCTGGTCTTGGCAAGACGCACCTTCTCCATGCCATTGGTAACTACCTTCGACACAACTACCGCGATAAGTACGTGAAATATGTCTCCACTGAGACCTTTCTCAATGAGTTCGTCGATGCCATTCAACGCAACAAAACCTCCGACTTCAAGGCGCGCTACCGCGAGTGTGATGTCCTCCTTGTGGATGACATCCAGTTCCTTCAGAACAAAGAGGCGATTCAGGAGGAGTTCTTCCATACCTTCAATTACCTGTACGGCGCGCAGAAACAGATCGTCCTCACCTCTGATCGATCACCCAAAGCCATCGCCACCCTCGAAGAGCGTCTACGTAGTCGATTTGCGATGGGGCTCATCACTGATGTCCAACCACCTGACCTTGAGACGCGATCCGCA
Source organism: Actinomycetes bacterium (assembly GCA_021819725.1). The sequence goes on along the minus strand of JAKAQR010000010.1, from coordinate 39,696 downwards.
ATTCTCCAACGTAAGGCTGAAGACTCTGGATTCCGCCTCGACCCTTCCGTGATCGAGCTCATCGCCACCAATATCACCGACAACATTCGGGAACTCGAGGGGGCTCTTACTCGCCTCTCCGCTTACTCAAGCCTGAATCAGGTCCCTGTCACCCTCGATCTCGCCCAGATCGTCCTCTCTGATCTCATCACCAGCTCCCAGCGTCTGCAACCACGCGACCCCCGAGAGATCATCACCGTTACCGCGACCTTCTTCAATACCACCCCTATGGAACTGCTCGGACAATCCCGCAAGCGACCCATCGCGATGGCTCGCCAGATCGCGATGTACATCATGCGCGAACTCACTGAGTTGAGCTATCCCGAGATCGGTAGAGAGTTCGGAGGGCGTGACCATACCACCGTCATCCATGCTGTTCAAAAAGTGCAGAGTGTCATGCAGACCTCCATCGAGACTTTTGAACAGGTAGATCAACTTTTCAAACTTCTTCGCGATCCCTCTCGGCAACGTGGATAACTATGTGGATCTCGTGTGCACAACCCAGAAGTTTTCAACATCCCACCAGGGCGGACTTCACCATAAAGGGAGACGCACTAGGATTCTCCACATTGCTGTGGATGACACACGAGAACCTGTGTATAACAAAACCGCCTTTCATCAGGTGTAATTGAGTTTCATCCACAATCCAGAACCCCTATTACTACTATTACCTTGATATCAACTAGAAAGGATGGCCTGTGCAATTCATCTCCGACCGTGAGCCACTCACCGAGGCCCTCGCAAATGCCTCGAGAGCGTTGAGTTCTCGAGGGTCGATAACTGGTCTGCGATGGACAGTTGCAGCTGGTCTACTAGAGATCGAAGGGCGTGAGAGCGATCTTTCGATTCGGGCAACTGTGCCAGTTGATGGGGGCGATACCCGTTTCACTACCCCAGCGTCACTTGCCGTTGATCTCATGAAGTCCTTACCGGGTGATCGCGTGGAGATTGTGGTGGAGGACGCTACCGTCTCTTTCCGCTCAGGTCGGGCTGAGGTATCGTTGAACCTGCTCAATGAGTTTGAGGTCCCCCCGCTTGGAGTTGAGGATCATGCGGGCGTTACCGTACCCTCCGCTGAGTTGGCAAGCGGTATCTCACAGGTGGCGATCGCTGCCAGTCGTGACGACACCAGAGATCTGATCTATTCAGGCATGTTGTTTGCTTCATCACCAGAGGGCCTGCGGTTAGTAGCAACAGATGGGATTCGACTCGCACTTCGGGATATCGCCGGCATCAATATGTTGAGTGACTCCGACAATGGCGAGGTGGTTATCCCCACCAGAGCAGTGCGCGAGCTTGAACGCATCCTCTCGAGCTCGGCATCCGATCAACTACTCAACGTCAAGATCGGAGCACGAGAGGCGGTCTTCTCAGTTGGGGCAACGACACTTGCTACCCGCCTCATCGATGAACCATTTCGTGACTATCGACGACTAGTCGATGTTTCCTACTCACGGGTCATGCTCGCTGATCGATCACAACTCATCTCTGCGCTGCGGACCTTACGTCGAATGGCGAAGGAGGCACGCAACTCGTCGATGCTCAGGATGACCATCACCGGAACTTCGTGTGAGCTGAGTGTGAAGATTCCTCAAATCGGTCAGGTCCATGAGGTCATCGATGTGAACTTCTCAGACGAGGAGTTCACGATCAGTTTTGATCCAGACCTTCTCGCAGAGGGTATCGATGGAGTCGAGTCGGAGGTGGTCCGTTTCGAGTTTCTCGAGTCGAATCGAGCCGCTAGCATCACCAACTCAGATTCCCGATCATTCATTTACCTTTTAATGCCTATCGTACAAAAGTAAGTCGTGAAGGTACTGAGTGTAGCGATCGAGCACTTTCGTAACCTCTCCTTAACTGAACTCGACTTCGCCCAGAGGAACTTACTAGTTGGGCCGAACGGAGCAGGTAAGACGAGTGTTGCTGAGGCGGTCGTCGTGGCGCTCAACGGTCGTTCCTTTCGCACCTTTGATAATCAAACCTTCCTCCAACGAGGCAGCGAGTATTGGCGAACGCGCGCCCAAGTAGAGGTCGCAGACCACCTACCTCACCTAGTCACTATGGTTGGCAGTTCCCAACAACGCGAGCGCATTCTGCTCGATGATCAACGGGTGAGGATCGCTCAGCTCGGAGCGATGTTTCCAGTGGTTAGTTTCGTACCCGAGGACCGCGATCTGGTCGTCGGTCTCCCGACGGTACGGCGAGAGTATTTAGATAGTATTCTGGCGCGATCGAGTCAAGCGATGCAACGGACACTATCGAGAGCGAATAAGATACTGAAGCAACGACAGAATCTTATTCGGTCGAGTAGACCGGACATGGTAAGCCTCGATTTCTTCGATCAAGAACTGGCAAAATCGTCAACAATAATCGCAGATGAACGAGAACGGATGTTGGGTTTTCTATGCACGATGGTAGCGGGTTTTAATACCAATATATCGGGTGCTCATGAGGATCTTGATTTTCAATATGTAAGGAGTTGGAAGAAGGATCCCCTTGAGGATCTCATTGGAGCTCGATCGGAAGATCTTCGAAAGGGAACAACAAGTGTTGGCTTCCATCGTGATGACTTCTCGATCGAACTCAATGGACTTCAGGCGAAATCAACGGCATCTCAGGGTCAGATTCGCTCGCTCGCTATCGCGCTACGGATAGGGAGTGCCCAGTTGTTAGAACAAGAGATTGGTGAGTCGCCAATTCTCATACTCGATGACGTCTTCGCCGAGTTTGATCAGCAAAGAGCAGCGAGGTTGCTCGACCTGGTTGGGCACTATCAGACGTTTGCTACAACCACTGACCGGTTGGTCGATGCTGATGGATGGACCGTCTTTGACGTACAAGGAGGGCGCGTTGTATCTAACGCACACTAACCAAAGTCGGTCAAAGAACCCTGCTTCAATTCGAGCTGTTCTTCTGGCAGTAGTGGACGACTTACAACTTATCGATCATGCTAAGTTGGTCGAAGTTCAGGGTGTTCTTGATGGTTTATTCGGCATCGATGTGGCTCAGGGTATCGCCATCGACCTAGGAAGAAAGGGAGATATTGTAGTCACGACAACAAGAGAAATAGTACCACTAGTGAAACTGCGATCCTCGCAGTTAGCGACACAACTAGAGAGCCTTGGTTTCAGTGGACAAGTGCGTATCGTTGCTGTTCAAAAGGCACCTTGACGCCCCTCACCTAGTAGAATGAATCCAAGCGATTTTTCTTGACTAGACAGTCGTGCAAGATGAAGGAGTGAGGTGAGTGGGTGAGCGACACGGCTAGCTCTAACTACACAGCGAAGGACATCATCGTCCTCGAAGGGTTGGAGCACGTTCGGATGCGTCCGGGAATGTATATCGGGTCGACAGGACCGAGTGGACTCCACCACCTCGTCTGGGAGGTAGTCGATAATTCGGTAGACGAAGCGATGGCGGGCCAGTGTACAAAGATCGATGTCACAATCCTTGCTGATGGAGGCTGTCGTGTGATCGATGATGGTCGTGGTATTCCGACGGATGCCCATCCATCCGATCCATCGAAATCAGCTGCCGAGGTAGCGCTTACCCAGTTGAACGCGGGCGGTAAGTTTGGATCCGGCGGCTACAAAGTCAGCGGTGGGCTTCATGGGGTCGGCGTTTCGGTGGTCAATGCGCTGTCGCAACGTTTACTGCTCGAGATCGATCGGGATGGTAAGCATTACGAGATGGAGTTTGTCGATGGTGGGAAGCCAACCGGTCCACTCAAGGAGATTGGCCCCGCAAAGCGCGGTCGTCGGGGAACGACCGTGACCTTCTGGCCGGATGCCTCAATCTTTGATGAGGTGGAGTTGCAGGCGCATCGGATCATCGAGCGGCTCCAGATTATCGCCTTTCTTAACAAAGGTGTAGAGGTTCGGTTTAGGGATGAACGGGTCGGTAAGGACCCCGCCGATGTGGTGCTCAAATACGACGGTGGCATCGTTGACTTCGTCTCGCATCTCAATACCCCCAAAGATCCTCTCTTTAAGAAGGTGGGTTACTACGCAGCCTCCGAGGATGAACAGGAGGTGGAGGTCGCCTTCTCCTGGAATACTGGTTACTACGAAGCGATTCACTCGTACGCCAATGGGATCTCCACAGAGGAGGGTGGTACGCATACCGAGGGTCTCAAGAAGGCACTCACACAGGTGGTCAACAAGTACGCAAGAGCAAAGAACCTCCTCAAGGAGAAGGATGACAATCTCGCTGGTGAAGATATTCGCGAAGGAGTGACCGCTATCGTCTCAGTAAGGCTCACCAATCCCCAGTTTGAGGGTCAGACGAAGACAAAGTTGGGAAATGTTTCCATTCGATCATTGGTCGAAAAGGTAACCAATGAAAAGATGGCTGAGTGGTTTGAGGAGAATCCTCGAGAAGCTGGGGCGGTGGTCCAAAAGGCGATTCTGGCGGCACGAGCACGTGCGGCAGCTCGACAGGCTCGTGATCTCACGCGTCGTAAGTCGGGACTCGAAGGAGCTGGCCTGCCAGGCAAGTTGACCGACTGCACCTCGAAAGACCCGAAGGAATCAGAGCTGTTCATTGTCGAAGGCAACTCAGCAGGAGGCACGGCCATCAAAGGTCGAGACCCAAAAACCCAAGCCATCCTTCCTATTCGTGGAAAGATCCTGAATGTTGAACGGGCGCGCTTGGATAAGATGCTCGGAAATCAGGAGATTCAATCACTGATCGCGGCGATCGGTGCTGGCGTAGGGGAAGAATTCGACATCAAGAAGGCGAGATATCACAAGATCATTATTCTTGCTGATGCTGATCCGGATGGTTCTCATATCCGTACACTGCTCCTAACCTTCTTCTTCCGGCAGATGCGACCGCTCGTAGAGGAGGGAATGGTCTACGCTGCCCAACCTCCTCTGTACTCCACGCTCATTGGCAATGAGAAGACCTATATCAAGAACGAGGTGGAACGTCAACAGTTTCTTTCGAGCCGACCCAATCATAAGCAACCCTTCCTCCGGTTGAAGGGTCTTGGGGAGATGGACTTTGACGAGCTGAACGTCACCACGATGGCGAAGGAGCATCGTTCACTTCTCCAGATCAATGTCGAACAAGCCAGTATCGCTGATGAAGTGTGCTCAGTGTTGATGGGTGACGATGTAGAGCTTCGTCGCCGTTTCATTCAAGAGAACGCCGACGATGTTCGGTTCCTAGACTTTTAAGGAGCGGTATGCCAGACGATCCAGAGGGTTTCGAACCCACCCAAGTTCAGTTAGTAGAGTTACAGGAGGAGATGGAGCGTTCCTTCCTTGAATACTCCATGTCGGTCATCATTTCGCGTGCCTTGCCCGATGCCCGTGACGGTTTGAAGCCGGTTCACCGACGGATCCTTTACTCGATGTTCGATAACGGTTATCGACCTGATCGACCCCACGTCAAGTGTGCCAAGGTCGTTGGTGATGTGATGGGTAAATTTCACCCTCACGGTGACGCGGCTATCTACGACGCCTTGGCTCGTATGGTGCAGGACTTCTCGCTACTCCATCCCCTGATCGACGGGCATGGTAATTTTGGAGCTCCTGATCCCTCGACAGGACCTGCCGCTTCTCGCTATACCGAGTGTCGATTGGCTCCAATCGCTCTCCAGATGCTCGCTAGCATCGACGAGGAGACGGTTGACTTCGTACCGAACTATGATTCTCAATCCGTTGAGCCCTCCGTGCTTCCAGCGAGGTTCCCCAACCTCCTCGTGAATGGGTCACAAGGGATCGCGGTTGGAATGGCGACACAGATTCCGTCGCACAACTTGGCCGAAGTCGTGCAGGCGGTGATCTATGTGATCGACCACCCAGATGCGGTGGTTGACGATCTTTTGAGCATCGTTCCGGGACCTGACTTTCCTACGGGTGGTCAGATACTCGGACGCGAGGGTATTGTGGCAGCCTATCGAACAGGGAGAGGGTCGGTTCGCCTCCGAGCAGTTGCTGAGATTGAGGAAGTAAAGAATCGTTCGCAGATTGTCGTAACCGATATTCCATTCCAGACCTCCTTTGAGCAGATTGCTGAGCGCATTAAGAAGCTTGTCGAGGACAAGTTGATCGATGGTATCTCTGATGTTCAGAACTACTCCTCCGGGCGAGAGAGTCGTTTTGTGATTGAGCTCAAGCGCGACGCGAACCCAAATGTTGTCCTGAATAATCTCTATAAGCTCACCCCGTTGCAATCGAGTTTTGCGATCAACATGCTCGCCATTGTCGATGGCGTCCCGCGGACTCTCAACCTGCTCCAAGCGATCCAGGTGTACATCGACCATCAGCGTGAGGTAGTGACACGCCGGTCGGAGTATCGACTGCGAAAGGCACGTGAACGGCTGCACATCGTCGATGGCTTGTTACGCTGCATCGATCAGCTCGACGCTGTGATTCAAGCGATTCGAGGGTCAGCGGACCGGCGGGAGGCACGCGAGGTGTTGATGGCGAGCCCATTCGACTTCTCGGAGTTACAGGCCAACCACATTCTCGACATGACACTCGGGCGATTGACACGCCTGGGTCGGTCCGAACTTGAGGAGGAGTCGGTACAGCTCCATCTGTCGATCGCTGATCTAGAGGCCATCCTTGGTGATCGGGTACGTCTTGACACGATCGTCAAGGAGGAGTTGGTCGAGGCGTCGCAACCCTACGAACAGCCGCGGCGATCGCAGTTTGTCATCGATCCAGGCGAGTTCTCAGCAGAGGACCTGATCGAAGATGAGAACTTGGTGGTGATGATCTCTCGATCGGGGTACATCAAGGCGGTGCCAGAGGCGTCGTTTCGTGCGCAAAACCGTGGGGGCCGAGGAGTGGTTGGTGCCAAGGTTAAGGAGGAGGATGGTATTAGCCATCTCATTCCTTCCTCCATGCTCTCGAAGATTCTTATCTTTTCGTCGAGAGGCAAGGTCTATCAGCTCCGTGGCTACGAGCTTCCAAGGCTCGAGCGTAGCGCTCGTGGTACAGCCATGGTGAACCTGATCCCTCTTCAGGATGGGGAGTCTATCGCTGCGGTGATGGGGACAAAGGATTTTCCGGAGATGACCGACCTTGTGTTCATTACCGAACAGGGGATGATCAAGCGAACACCGATGCCCGAGTATGCTCGGTCGCGACGCGATGGATTGATAGCGATCGATCTACGTGAAGGCGATAGCCTCGTCAAGGTGATGACGGCCCACGCCGAACAGGAGGCCATGATCTTCTCGAAGGACGGGATGGTGATCCGCTTCTCCATTGAAGAGGTGCGATCAACAGGACGCGCAACGGCTGGGGTTAAGGCGATGCGCATGCGACCTAATGATCGGGTTATCGGGGGAGACATGATTGATGACGATCGTGAAGTAGTCTTGGTCACCTCCAACGGCTATGGCAAACGCATCAGCCCGCACTATTTCTCAGCACAGAAGCGTGGTGGCGCTGGTGTCCACGGGATGAAGCTGACGGCTCAAAAAGGCCATCTCGTCGCAGCGGAGTTCGTATCCAAGGACGAGCAGCTGATTATCGTGAGCTCCAATGGACAAACAATTCGCGTACGGGCGAAGTCGATCTCTGCGCAAGGAAAAATCGCTACCGGGGTCAAGTTGATGACCCTCCAGGGTTCCGAGGTGATCTCTTCGGTAGGGGTCGTGCAGGATTCAGAGATAGAGGATGAGACCTAGGTTCTTGGACTTCCTACTGGGTTCCTGGCGAGGCTGAGGGCACATAGAGGTAGCGGCAACGAGGCGAGGATGGCGATAGAGAGGCACAAGGAACGAAAATGATGGGAGAACTCGATCCTCGGATCCAGTTACAAGGTCCATTGAACTTTCGCGACCTTGGCGGTTACCCAACCATTACCGAGCGACGTGTTCGCCTGGGTCTGGTGTATCGTGCGGATAACTTAGCGCAGTTGACAAGCTCTGACATCGATCGTCTTGGAGGGCTCGGTCTCCGTACCGTGATCGACCTGCGCAGTAGTGAGGAGGTTGATCGACTCGGTCGTTTTCCCGTTGACGAGTATCCATCACCATTGACCTATGCCCATCTCTCGTTGGTGGAAGACGTGGTTGGTGTGCACAGTCCCGGCGTGGATGACCAAACGTACATCAATACCCGCTATCTGCATCTGTTGGAACGCGGCGCGGATGCTATCGTAGCGAGTTTCCACCTCTTTGCGCTTCCCACGAGCTACCCGCTCGTCTTCCACTGCGTTGCCGGCAAGGATCGGACGGGATTGATTGCCGCCTTGCTGCTCGACCTCCTTGGCGTACCAGATGAGAGTATCGCACGGGACTATCAGTTGACGGATAGGGCGACCAAGGCATGGTTTGATCGCATGCGAAGTACACAACCGCAAGAGCTTGAGGTCATACAGCAGATCCCTGCAGTGTTGTTCTCCTCCAATCCGGAGACGATCCTCGCAGTACTGGAGCGGATTCGAAGTTCAGCTGGATCAATCGAGGAGTGGTTGCGGGCGCAGGGCATCGCTGATGATGAGATTGATTCGATTCGCAATCTACTGTTGACTGAGCAAGAGAAGCAACCTTATTGTTGATGGCTTACCATCAATCTCTTCGACTGCGATCGATCAGCAAGCTCGATAGGGCATTGACGACATCGTAGATAGGGTGAGGAACTCCGGCCTGTTTATTGGTTGTTCTCTGGATGCGAGCTAACGAACAACAGTTGTCGGTGAACCGAACATCCAGAGACCGCTCGTGGAACGAAGAAATGATATGCCTGTATCTAGTCGTTCTATTATCGGGCGTTCGGCTCGAGTAGATCTTGAAGGGATCGATTTTAACTCCTTCGAGACGCAACCGTTAGCAGTGGAAACGCTCCGTTGCCTCCGTTACATGTGCGATGTTGAGAGTCATACAATCTGCTATCTTCGAGAGATCTTGGCCACGAGCGCGCATCGCGATCCAGATATCACCGCGTTCCTCGCTTGCTGGAACTACGAGGAATTTTGGCATGGAGAAGCACTTGGTCAGGTGCTCGAACTGCACCGATTACCGGGAGCTAAAGAGTCAGCACAAGACCTTCGTCGTGAGCGAAAATGGCTTGATGAACTACGACTATTGACCTTCAATATTGGGTCGTTGATCGCAGACGATTTTGTTGCAATCCAGATGTGTTGGGGTGCGATCAACGAGTTGACTGCCCAGGCGGCGTACGCAAGAATGATCGCCAAAGCCCAACACCCGGAGCTCTCTGAACTCGTTCGTCGGATCATGAAACAGGAGGGTAGACACCTTGACTTCTATGAGGGTGAGGCTCGGAAACGTCTCTTGAAGAGCAGACGTGCGCAGCGTCTGGCTCGATTCGCCCTCACCAAGTTCTGGGCCCCAGTGGGTAGTGGAGTTGTCTCCAATAGCGAAGTCGCTCATATGGCATCCTATCTATTCGCCGATGAAGAGGGTCTGGTAGCCGCACAAAGGGTCGACCGGAAATTTTCGCGACTACCGGGTCTTGACGGGCTCACCTTGCTCGAGACCGCGGCGCGCCGTGGCGGCAAAGCAGCAGCTCTCCGCCAGTGAGGCTTCTGCGGAAACGGTGATTGGATCTGACGAGAGGCTTCCTGATCTCCACCGGGCTGCGAAAGGTTCACCAGTGACAATTCGCACCTACCTGACTGGTCAAACGACCATTGGAGGTGCGAATCGATACGACTCCGCGAGGCGTGAATGCGCAGACACAAAGTAGTACTATCGATGCACCCTCTTATGAATCGCGCGACTTGCGCCTGTATCGCTAGGACCAGCATGCCGGGTTCGTGAAGCTTCCCACGCGCCACGTGTGAGCGTTCGCGAAAACTCTAGTATCTCTCGGCAGAGATTCGAGCGCTCGCATGGGGTAGAGGTTGCGGTGATTGGTCTGCGGCTGGACGCTCTGGAAGGGACGTTCCCCGCCTACTCTTGAGCGTCGTGATCGCGGCGATGGCGGTCGAGCTGACGATCTTGGGTGTCAATCCGATTAGCACCATGGTGCTCGCATCGGCGATTGCCTTGGCAGACTACGCGATCAGGAAGGCCCCCTTGGAGATCAGGAGAAGACAGAGATAGCTCTCCCAGATGGAGCGAACGGCCGCAGCGAAGGTATCGCATGGGTCGTAGAGCGTGTTGGTAGTGACCGAGAGGGTATCCATGGGTAACGGTTGTCACGGAGCCTCGCTCTCCCAGAGGTAGCCCAGTCCAGCTCTGGACCGGAGGTATTGGCTGGATGGACCCAACTTGGTTCGCAGTCGATTGACGTACACACGTACATGGTGCGGGTCGTCGTAGCCCTCTCCCCAGAGGGTCGTCAGGAGGAGCTGATGCGTGCAGAGACGCCGTTGATTTTCAACCAAGAACCGTAGGAGATCAAATTCTCGCGGCGTGAGTCGGATCTCACCTTGGACATCGTCGATCACGCGACGTTTTGCGAGGTCGATCACCAATCCTGGCGCAGCGGTTATCTCGGTGACCATCGGAGCGGCTAGGTCCATGCGGCGCTCCAGTGCGCGTAGTCGAGCTTCGAACTCGCTCAACCCGAAGGGCTTGGTGACATAGTCATCGGCACCACGGTCGAGGGCTTTGACTTTGGTGTGTTCATCGCCTGCCGCTGAGAGGACGACAAGGCCCTTCTTGTGATAGCGACGTAGCTCTGCAACGAGGGTCACGCCATCGATGTCCGGTAGACCAAGGTCGACGACCAAAAGATCAGGATGATCCTGGATGGCCCGAGCCAGTCCATCCAGACCCCGCAGGGCAACGGTGACGTCATAGCCCGCGGCGCTCAATCCAATGCGGAGCACTCTACTGAGTGCTGGGTCATCGTCGATGATAAGAACGGAGGTCATGGTTGCCTTGGGAGCGTGAAGGTGAAGGTCGTTCCGCTCTCTGTCGTATGCACTGAGAGCTGACCATGGTGGGCCTCGATGAAGGATCGTGCAATTGCAAGGCCTAATCCACTGCGCCCACTCTTGCCTACGGCATGGAACCACTCAAAGAGCCGTATCTGATCTGCACCCTCGACGAGTCGGCCGGTATCGTGGATGTGGACGACAAAGAACGCCTTGTCGAGTTCGATCGCTACCTGGACCACGTCACCGATTGGCGAGTGACGGACAGCATTATCGAGCAGATTCCAGATCACCTCGCGTACCAACCCAACGTCAACCCGAGCCAGGGGTAGTTCAGGCGGTGCAGAGAGGTCGAGCTTTGATTCGACCGAGAGAAAATCGATACCCATTGCTACCTCTTGGATTAACTCGATCAGGTTCACCGACCGATACTGGAGATGAAAGGCGCCGGCCTCGATTCGCGTGACATTGAGTAGATCACTGACCAACTGAATAGATCGGTCGATTTGGCTGAGTGCGGTATCCAGGAGCTGTTCGCGCTCGTGTGGTTCGAGGCCATCACCGAATTCGTTGAGCGCGGTGGTGGCGGTCTTGATGCCAGCAAGTGGTGTCAACAGGTCATGGGACACCGTTCTCAGGAGGGAGGCGCGCCAACCGTCGATCTGTTGGAGCGTATCGAGTTTGAGGCGCGTCTCATGGAGCTGTGTTCGCTCAAGGGCGGCAGATATCTGGTTGGCTACCACATTCAGTGCCTGCACGAGGCTATCAGGCAGGTCATCGCTCCAGATCACCAGGAACCCGAAGTTGTCGCTGAGCGTCGATAAGGCAAAGGAGCGGACTCGTATTCCCTCAATGGTGATCTCCCCACTCCGAGCCATGCCGTTTGATCCAACAAAGGCGCTGGCTATCGAGGTGGCCATCTGGTGGTCGCCGACGATGTTCGCCGGTCGGAGCAGGTTGTCTGTTGGGCGCAACGCCATCGCCCCTTGGAGATCCAGGAGCTGAACGATCTGTTCAGTGGCGCTTCGCCACACACCCTCAAGGGAGCGCTCACTGATGAGCGTAGCGGGAAGATTGGCCAGTTGTTCGAGAATATGCGCCTGGTAGAGGGCGCGCTCTCTTTGGAGTCGGAAGCGACGGTCAATCAGGACAGTGACGAGACCGACCAAAGCATAGACACCAAGGGGTATCCAATTTGACGCTACCCCTACAGCGAGGGTGCCATAAGGAGGGATAAAAAAGAGATCGTAGGCGCCAAAACCAGCAAGGGTGGCGACTACTCCGGCCGAGATGCCGCCAACGGCGATGCTGGCCACCAGAGGGACGACAAGAATGAGCGCGATGGATGCGGGTGGGAGATGCGTGCGCAATGGTACCAGCAGCGCCGAAAACACACCGATCATGAAAATACTGAGACCCGATCCAAGCAACGCTGATCGGTCGTGTGCTGTGATCGCTCTACCCATCATATTCTGTCCACCGCCCCTAGTATAGAGATCGTATCATTGTCGACTTGGAGATAGACCGAGGTATGTCGAGCGTGGAACAATCCGCAAGCAATGAGGTCGAGGCTGCCGGTCGATTTCGTATCTATCTGGGGGCGATGGCGGGGGTGGGTAAGACCTGCGCCATGTTGGACGAGGGTTGGCGGCGGATGCAACGCGGTGCCGATGTGGTGATCGGGTTGGTTGAGACCCATGGGCGGGTCCACACCCAGGAGCTGATCCGCGAGATTCCTGTGATTCCCCAACGGGTGGTGACCTACCAAGGGCGTCAATTCATGGAGATGGACACCGCGGCGGTTGTGGCTCGTCATCCTGATGTGGTGCTGGTGGATGAGCTCGCACATACCAATATTCCAGGATCCGGACCACATGAAAAGCGTTATGAGGATGTGCTTGATCTGCTGAATGCGGGAATCGATGTCATCGCAACTCTGAACGTGCAACATATCGAGAGCATCGCCGGTGCGGTTGAGGAGATGCTCGGAGTCCGAATCTCCGAGCGGGTACCGGACTGGGTGGTACGCCAAGCCGATCAGCTCGAGCTGATCGACTCCTCCCCACAGCAACTGCGGCGGCGAATGCTTCACGGCAACATCTACCCCGAGTCGAAGATCCAGTCGGCACTTGACAACTTCTTCACCACGCAGAATCTGACCGCCCTGCGAGAGTTGGCCCTGCGTTTTGTGGCTGACGAAGCGGACGAAGATCTGCTCTTGTCGTTCGCAAACCGACAGGGTCGGAGAGTTTTTGAGACGAGAGAGCGTTACTTGGTGGGATTGAGCCTCTCGCCGGAGACTCCACGGGTTCTTCGTCGGGCGGCGAGGATGGCGGCTCGATCTAAGGCGGACCTGCGCTCGTTGTTGATCATGCCCGACACCGACATATCGGAGTCGGCTTCCCGGGAGATCGAGGCGCTCAGGAAGTTGAGCCATGATCTTGGGGTTGTCTTCTTGGAGAAGTACGGTACCAAGGTGGCCGATGTCATGGTTGAGACCGCGCTCGAGCATCAGATCACCCAGATTGTCATCGGTGCCTCAAAGCGTTCTCGGCGCGATGAACTGTTGAAGGGTTCTATCGTCAATCAGGTCCTTCGTAAAGTCGGTCCGCTGGGCATTGATGTCCATGTGATCGGGATCCGCGACTATGACCCAGGACTTGCTGAGATTGACGACAACTAGGCGGGGTCGCCTAGTTGTCGTCCGTGGATCACGCATTGCTCGCTGTCTGTTTCCACCCACCGTGACGCGAGCCAGCTAGCGCCCTTCGATCGCCGCGAGTGCACGATTCAGGCTCAGTACGTTCACGTAGCCATCGCCAAAGATGCCGTATTCAGGCCCGGTGGTCTGTGCGTCGATGAGCTGGCGTAGGCGGCTAACCGAGATGCCGGTTGATCGGTGGATCATTGGGATCTGGACAAGAGCGCTCTTTTGGGAGATGTCGGGGTCGACCTCGCTTCCTGATGTGGTGACCAGTTCTTGGGTGGGGTCGACACCTTGGGCATGCCAGAACGCCACGAGTGCTTTGGTGTTATCGAGCAGTTGCTTTGACCGAGGGCCAAGATTGGTGCCTCCCGTCTCGGTGTCATTGTCGAGATCTGGCCGACCGTGGAACCAACGGTCTCCACTCCAGTGCTGGCCTATCTCGGTGGAGCCGTACGGGGTGAGTGAACCTTTTGCCTGGGTGGGAAAGAGGACATTGGCCAGCCCAGTCTCAACAAGTGGATAGGCAAGACCGAGGATGATAGCGAAGAAGAGGGCGAGAACGATTGAGCGGCGGATTTGAGTCAGCATTAGTACAACCTCGTGACCGTGAGAAGAATATCGATAAGTTTGATGCCGATGAAGGGGAGGATCACCCCACCCACTCCATAGATGAATACGTTTCTTCGGATGATCTCACCGGCAGCGGCGGGTCGAAACTTCACCCCTCGCAGCGCCAGCGGGATCAGAACGATGATGATCAGTGCGTTGAAGATCACTGCCGAGAGGATCGCGGTGATCGGGGAGTGAAGGTGCATGACGTTGAGCACCTTCAACTGTGGGTAGGCCGCAATGAAGAGTGCGGGGATAATGGCGAAGTACTTCGCGAGGTCATTGGCGATCGAGAAGGTGGTGAGCGCCCCTCGGGTGATGAGGAGTTGCTTGCCCACCTCGACGATCTCGATCAGTTTGGTGGGACTTGAATCGAGATCGACCATGTTCCCTGCCTCCTTGGCAGCGACCGTGCCTGAGTTCATCGCAACCCCGACGTCTGCCTGGGCGAGCGCTGGGGCGTCGTTGGTACCGTCACCGGTCATCGCAACGAGTTTGCCCCCCTCCTGCTCCTCCTTGATGAGTTCGAGTTTGCGCTCTGGTGTCGCCTCAGCGAGATAGTCATCGACGCCAGCCTCTGAGGCGATCGCGGCTGCCGTAAGAGGGTTATCTCCGGTGATCATCACGGTGCGGATGCCCATCTTACGCAGCTGGGCGAAGCGTTCCTTGATACCAGGCTTCACGACGTCCTTGAGTTCGACGACGCCGAGCACTCTCTTGTTCTCAGCGACCACCAGTGGGGTCGAGCCAGCGTTGGCGATCTCCTTGGTGAGATCGTCAACTTCACTGGGAACCTCTCCACCCTGGTCGATCACCCACCGTTTAACCGCTTCGGTTGCCCCCTTGCGAATCTGGGTGTCATTGATGTTCACGCCAGACATACGGGTGGTAGCTGAGAAGGGAACGAACTCGTAATCGGTACCGACTTCGTTGTCACGGATGCCGTACTCGTTTTTCGCCAGTACCACGATGGAACGACCCTCGGGTGTCTCATCAGCCATCGAGGCGAGTCGAGCTACTCGAGCCATCTCTTCATTGGAGGTGCCGCCGACGCCGACAAAGCGCGACGCCATTCGGTTGCCAAAGGTGATCGTTCCGGTCTTGTCGAGCAACAGGGTCGAAACGTCGCCGGCGGCCTCAACGGCTCGGCCTGACATGGCCAGCACGTTCTTTTGAACCATTCGGTCCATTCCGGCGATCCCGATCGCCGAGAGGAGGGCACCGATCGTCGTCGGGATGAGACAGACGAGAAGGGCGACAAGGGTAACGATCGCGATTCCTGTATGCGAAAAGTGGGCGAAGTACTCCAAGCTCACCACCACGGGAACAAAGATCACGGTCAATGCGATCAGGAGAATGGAGAGTGCGACCTCGTTGGGCGTTTTTTTGCGGTTCGCACCCTCGACTAGCGAGATCATTCGATCGAGGAACGAGTTGCCCGGCGTCGCGGTGATTTTGATCACGATGCGATCCGAAAGCACCATGGTGCCACCCGTCACCGACGACCGATCACCCCCAGCTTCGCGGATGACTGGTGCCGACTCCCCCGTGATGGCGGACTCGTCGACGGATGCAACGCCGTCGACGATCTCTCCATCGGAGGGAATGACGTCGTTGGCTTCACAGACGACGAGGTCGCCGGTCTGGAGTTGATTGGCTGGCACGACCTCCTCGGATCCATCGGAGTTAAGCCTTCGTGCCTCAGTCTCGGTTCGGGTTCGACGAAGGGTATCAGCCTGGGCCTTGCCTCGACCCTCGGCCATCGCCTCTGCAAAGTTGGCAAACAACACAGTAAAGGCGAGGACGATCGTGACCATCCACGAAAAGAGTGAGGTGTGGACAATCGATGCGATGAGGGTCACCACGGTCCCGAGGTAGACCACGAACATAACAGGGTTGCGCACCTGGACCCGAGGGTCGAGTTTGATGAATGACGCCTTGATGGCAGCGGTGAGGATGTCGCGGTCAAAGAGGGACTTCGACCCCGCGACTCCCTTGGTTCGAACGCTGGTAGCCATTTAGAAAAACCTCCCATGTGAGACCGCTTCCGCGATGGGTCCAAGAGCCACCGCCGGAAAGAAATTAAGAGCACCAACCAGTAAAATCACTCCGACCAGTAGACCGGTGAACATCGGGGTTGCAGTCAGGAACGTCCCGGCGGTTACCGGTACCTCCTCTTTGGCCGCCAACGAGCCGGCGAGTGCCATCACCGGTACGATGACGCCGAATCTTCCAATCAGCATGGCGATAGCACCGGTGATGTTGAAGTACGCGGTGTTGCTCGAGAGGCCGGCAAAGGCCGAGCCATTGTTGTTGCCCTGCGAGGTAAAGGCATAGAGGATCTCGGAGAATCCGTGAGGTCCGTGGTTCAAGATGGCCGCTCGTCCATCAGGGAGGGCAACGGTAATCGCGGTCAAGATCAGGACGGTGATCGGCATCACCAGCACTCCGATCGACGCCCAGATAATCTCGGTTTTCTGGATCTTCTTCCTCACGTACTCAGGTGTTCTCCCTACCATCAGACCGGCGATAAAGACGGTGAGGATAGCGAAGATCAAGATGGTGTAGATGCCGCTGCCAATACCGCCGGGGGAGACCTCACCGTACATCATGCCTGCTAGCATGCCAAGCCCACCGATCGGGGTGTAGGAGTCCGCGGAGGAGTTTACCGATCCGGTCGAGGTCTGTGTTGATGTTACGTTAAAGAGTACCGAATTGTCGACACCGAATCGTGATTCTTTGCCGACCATATTGCCGCGGGTACTGGTGATGCCAGCTGCGTGTACGGCGGGATTGCCGCCTTTTTCCGCTGCGAGCGTGAAGGCGAAGGTGCCAGCGAAGAGGATAATCATCGCCATGAGCACCGCAACGCCCTCCTTGATGTTGCCGACCATCTTGCCAAAGGTGTAGGTCAGGGCAACAGGGATGCAGAGGATCAGAACGATCTCCAGGAAGTTCGTGAATCCGGTCGGGTTTTCAAAGGGGTGTGCAGAGTTGGCGTTAAAGAAACCGCCACCGTTGGTGCCGAGCTGCTTGATCACCTCTTGGGAGGCCACCGGTCCTCGCAGGATGGTCTGGTGGACGCCGTTCAAGACATCATGAATGTGCGCTGGGCCAAGGAGCGTCTGGGGAGCTCCTTGCCAGACGAAGACGAGCGTCATGACGATCGAGATTGGGAGAAGAACGTAGAACACTCCACGAATGGTGTCGATCCAGAAGTTGCCAAGGGTACTCGATCGCTTCCGGGAAAAGCCGCGGATCACCGCGATCGCGACGGCAAGACCAACGGCGGCTGAGACGAAGTTTTGCGTCGCCAGGGCGACCATCTGTGAGAGATAGGACATCGTCGTCCCGCCAGCGTAGTTTTGCCAGTTGGTGTTGGTGAGAAACGACACCGCTGTGTTGAAGGCCAGTGCTGGTGTCACGTCACCAAGATGCTCGGGGTTGAGCGGGAGATGTCCCTGGAGAGCCAGCAGTAGGTAGGTGATCACCAAGGAGACGAGAGAGAAGACGAGCAAGGACCGGAGATACCGACGCCAGCTCTGCTCCGCGCCCGGTTGGATACCGAGGAGACGAAGGAGAGGTAACTCGATCCAGTCCAGAAAATGGACTCGCCCAGTGAACACTGCCGTCAGATATGAACCCAGATATCGCCAGATCAGGCCGAGCACGACCAGTAGGACAATGATTTCGATTACAAACGCCATGTAGACTCCCAGTTCCAGAACATGGGCTCATCCTATGTTCGAGCACCGGTCCGGCTTGGAGATTGGCCGCAACGTTGAGAGTCTGTTGACGCGGGGCAAGAGAGGTATCAAGAACTGTTGACATGGTTCGCCCAAAACGCTGACAGGGCGTACAGGAGCGACATTTTGAACACGTGACCCAGATGCTTTGGGGTGATGCATACCTGGCAGGAAGATTCGGACTTACCTTCATCCGGATCCGTGCGTGAGTTCTTGGGTAGGGCTGTAGAGTCGTTCCAAGACTATTGCCGAGATAGCCGCATTTTGCGCATACACATATCGAGGAGCCGGTTGAGTCAATTTGGTATTGAAGACTTCCCAGAGGTTCTCCAACAGGCGCAACGGGGTGATGAGGTAGCTTTTCGGGTTATCTATCGAACCTATCACCCTGGCCTGCTGCGGTTCTTGCGAGGTCGCCTTGGAGGTGATGCCGAAGACGTCGCTGCCGAGGTCTGGATCTCGGTCACCAAAGGATTGTCCAAGTTTGTTGGTGACGAGCTCGCCTTTCGTGCCTGGATCTTTGCTACCGCGCGACGTCGAATGATCGACCTCTACCGACGCCGGGCTGTTCGACCACAAATCGCACGAGACTCTGACGTGCACGAGCTGTCGGAGGTTGCTCCGCCTGAGCAATTAGAGATCGACGAGGCAGTCGCTGCTCTGGTGGAGGGGCTGAATGACGAGCAAGCCGAAATCGTGCTATTAAGGGTGCTTGGAGGATTTAGTGCGAAGGAGGTGGGCGACCTCTTAGGTAAGAGCGAGGCATCGGTACGCGTCGCGCAACACCGAGCGCTCGCAAAACTCGCTGAACATCTGAAGGATAAGGCGTAACGTAAGCAGCCTTCGCTGCGTTTATTCTGACAAGGTAAGGAGTGGAAGAGCGTTGGATCCGGACGAGATCGAAGACATTTTGGGTGGTCGTGGCGCTACGAGTTCCAATGGTCATCTCGCACGGCTAGTCCGCACTGCCCAAGCTCCAGCGACCACCCACGAGTTAGTCGCCGAGGATGTGGCCGTTGCCGCGTTCCGACGGTCGGTGGTGGTTGGGTCAGCACAACGGCGACGAGCGTTCTCACGTTTTACCCCGCTCAAGGTAGCGGCCGCGGCTGCTGCGTTCGTGGTGGTGGGAGGCGGATTCACTGCCGCGTTGACGCATGCGTTTACGCATCCAGCAGCAACTACAACGCCATCGGCCACACAAGCAACGCAATCGAAAGTACAAGTGAGTCCTTCGCACCAGCAGGTCGCTCCGTCGAAGGAGGACAACGGTCAAAACGGCAAGAAGACACCATCTGGATCGGAGCATTCAACAAAGGTGGCGGAGTCTGGCCAGACTAAGGAGCAAGGGAAGCAAAACGGCCAAGGGAAGCAAAACGGGCAGGGCACACTTGTCGCACCAGGCCAGGTGGGTAGCGCGGTGCCCGCGAGTTATCACGGTCTGTGTATGTCCTACAGCAAAGCGCTCAGTGAAGTACAAAGTTCCTCTGCCGTGACAACCAAAGTTTCGAAGCTACAGTCGTCAAAACAGTTTCTACGATTGGCAGAGAGTGCACTGAATCGTGGGTTGACTGTCCCTGAGTTTTGTTCAGCGATTCTCGGCACAAAGATACCGAATCCGAGTGTTCCAGGGTTTGGCTTGAATCCCACCTCTTCTACCGGGGATGGCAATACTTCGGGATCAAACTCCAATACGGGTGACCAACCCGCTGGAGCAGGATCGGGCGCGTCTGGCTCTGGACAGAACGATGGGGGAGGCGGGATCGTTTCAGCAGGTGTGCCAGCGAAGCTTCCGTAGTCGAGCGGAGATCACAATCTCGGTTCCAGGAGATAAACCGGCGGACGCCGACCCATGCGGCTGTTAAAGTGGATGTTTCTGGGGCTATAGCTCAGTTGGTTAGAGCGCAGCACTGATAATGCTGAGGTCCCTGGTTCGAGTCCAGGTAGCCCCACTCCCTTGCCAGAGCTGTGTTGTGAGCACGGTGTGCGCCTTCGGTTTCAGCTATGAACAATGCCTATTCGTAAGAGATGGCAGGAGTTCGATTGCGAAGCTACTCCAAGATCGGGCTAGCGCTTGTGGGGTGAGGTGGCCCGGCGTCGTGGATGGCTTTGATCTGCTTGCTGGCCGCGTTGGTGTTGACATCGGCGAGCACCGTCGACCGCAGTCATCTTCCGACTTGATCATCTCTCTATCGCGATTCCCGTGCTGCTGTCCCAGTCGGAATCGCTCGTGTGATGAATGGTGATCAGACCGGTCCGAGCGGATCGCAGCTGTGGAGTCGGTCGTACTCTGCGGTGACAAGAGCTCCGCAATGCAGCGCGGATCGTTCTCCGTCCGAACCAAAGGGAAATCGCAAGGACTGCTGTGCAAGGCCATAACGATGGCGATCCTCTGATGCCACAATGCCCATCACCTAAATGCTGCCTCAAGGGCACCAACGGCTGAATGCTCGAGTCCGTCAAGGAAGTGCTGCTCGCTCGCGTGCCTCTTCTGTGGGAAACGGACTTGTTCTATTTGCGAGTGAGCACAAACTTACCACTGTCGTGACGTGCGTGACGCCACGAGGTATCTGCGGTAATTAGCTAACTGGCACTCGCGGTGGGGGATGAGCTGGTAGTCGATTCGTGCTCAAAGAGTACCGGCGTCTCATGCGAAGCGTCTTCGAGCGAACGTCCGCGCGGCTCAGGGAGTGCAACGATGGTGAGCAGAACCCCAATAACAGACACGCCAGCCATGATTCCCATGACGCCACTGATCCCCACCGACTGGAGCAGATGAGGGACGAGTAGCGCACCAAGGAAACCACCAAACTTCCCCATTCCTGCCGAGATACCGTCGCCAGTACCACGTATTGACGTTGGGAAGACTTCAGCTGGGTAGACAAAAGTGGTGACGTTTGGACCGAACTCGGTGAAGAAATAGCTGATCGCAAAGAGTGGTAGGAAGATTGCCACCGAACTCGCACCATCCGGGATCAACCAGATCAGGGCGAAGGCTGCGGCCATGACGGCAAAGCCTTGCCACTGAATACGTCGGCGACCAATTCGATCCATCAGGAAGACCGCCAGCCAGTAGCCAGGGAAGGCGGCCACAGCGAAGATCAAGAGAGAGAGTAATGTATGGGAGAGCAACGACCCCTTTGGCTGGAGCAACTTCAAAATCAATGGTGATGAGACCGAGTTGCCATAGAAGGCGATGTCGAGCAAGAACCAACCACCCGCGGTCCCTATGAGTCTGAGCAAGAAGGGTTTCTGGGTCAGCTTGGCAATCGGGCGAGGGCGCATCTTTGCGGAGGTGACACTTTGTTCATCCGGTGTGACGGAGGTGTGTACACCTGTGACCCATTCGACGGTTTGCGCCGTTGCTGCGAGATCGCCCTTGATTCCCAGGGTATAACGGGGGGTCTCACGGATTTTGCGGCGAAGGTAGATCACCGAGGCGGCTGGAATCGCTCCGATGGCGAGCATGATCCGCCAGGAAAGATCTGAGGGAACGCCACTGCTGAGGAAAATGGTCGCGATTGCTGGACCAGCAACGAGGCCAAGAGCTTGCATCGAGAAGACGGTGCCGATTAATTTGCCTCGAGATTGACGGTTCGAATATTCAGAGGTGATAACTGCAGAGGTCGCGTAATCGCCACCGACACCATATCCAACGATGATTCGAAAGATCAGCAGGGAAGTGAAGTTCCAAGCGAAGGCGCTCAGGATCGCGCCAACGACCAAAATGGCCACTTCGACCCCATACATGCGCTTGCGACCGAGTTTGTCCATCAATCGGCCGAAAGTAAGCGCACCAGCCACCGATGCCAGGAGAGATATGGAGTTCAACAACGAGATCTGGTCGGTGTTGAGGTGAAAGATTGGTGTAAGGAGGACCGTCACCGTACCGATGATGAAGAGATCATACGCGTCGGTGAAGAACCCCATTCCCGAGGTAAACACCGTCACCCAGTGCTTGCGTCCAACCTTCGCCTCGTCGAGCGAGTGGTAGAGGTTGCTAATCGACGCCTCTGAATCTTCCATTATCGGGACCCTCCTGACCGCGAAGGTAATGCACTCTTCGACTCTCAAGCTAGCAACCGATTGCGAGCATAAAGAAAACAAAAGGTTGCGTGTAGGTAATGGAACTGTGAACGAAAGGTAAACAAAACGCTTGGGAGGAAGGAGGGTTCGTTGAGAGGCTGGTGCCTACGATGCAGGATCTTCACGAGGATTCCAAACCGGTGATCTGGAGCAGTAGTGGGTGTTGTGCACGATTGATCGGATGGAAAGGTTTTGGTTGGCGAGTAGTACGGCTCCAGTTGTCAACAGGAGTATCCCGGTTCTCGTGGAACACTTCTTCTTTGTGGCGTTCGATGACCATCTGGTTCGTGCCCTCGGGCTCGTTCCTACGGGTAGCTCAGTACTGACTCACCTGCACCGGGTTATGATTGGCGCAGAGCCCGGAGCATGCTCACTTCGCACATGCCATCCATCTCGTCGCATCGCTCACCGGTGTCAACGAATCCATGTCGTTCATAGAGCGCAATGGCCGCCCGGTTCATCTCGCGGACGTAGAGACGCACTTGGGCGAGATCTCGTTCGCTCGCCCAGCGCAATACCTCACCAATCAGCCGATCACCGACTCCTCGACCCCGGAATTCGGGAGAGACCCATAGGGACACCAGTTCTGTCTCGCCAGCGGTCGGCGTCGTTGTCGCCACCATCCCGGCGGGTTGGTGGTCAAAGAGACAGACCAAGGCGAGAGCAGAGTTACGCAAGCGGTCCCGCCACCGTGATTCTTGATCGGATTTCCCACTCCATTGTTCAAGGGTGGATCCAAAAGCGTTGGGGGCGTCGGCAAGCGCTTGCAGACGGAGAGACCTCCATAGCTGCCAGTCCGTCTCAGTCAGAATGGAAATTGAAATCTTCTCGATGGTCGCGTCATCCATTGGCCCAGAGCCTAGCCGGGTGAGAAGTTCGTGTCTTTTGGAGCGATAGTTACGATGAACGAGCTGTCAGGTACTCGAGCCCTACCTGTCTCGCGAGATGATGTGCGTTCTGGTATGGTGCGGTGATGTCGCCAAGGTAGTGGCGATCGACCTTGGCAACTGAGGTGTAGTTGGTGTCACAGACGTTTGCTAACGGAGACTCAACAAGCTGTGAGACCAGCTGATAGGAGTCCATGCGCCCTATCCCACAGAGGGATGCGACCCAGTCCACCATCTCCACCTGAGCGATCCTAAAGGCATCCTCAAGCGGACGGGCTGATCCGGTGGTCATCAGGTACTTGTCAGACTCCAATTTGGGCCAAGGCGTGGGAGTGCCTTTGATGAGGTCAAGATAGACGACGGTGTTCATCGCGCATTCAACGGCTACACCACAACTTTCTCCCTCGCCTTGCCGTGCGTGTCCGTCACCGAGAGAGAAGAGTGCTCCCTCGACGTTGACCCCGAAGTAGCAGGTGACACCAGCACGTAGTTCAGGAGTGTCCATATTACCACCGTGTGCATCAGGTACCAGCGCAGAGCGTACCTCGAGATTGGCCGGCGCGACGCCAACGGTTCCGTGCATCGGATCCATGGGGAGCTCGACTGAGAATTCACCAACATCGGAACGAAATCGGCATTGTCGAGTTTGTCGATCAAGTTCCCAGATCCAGACGATCTCGGGGAGGGGGTCCTGCAACGTTGCCGTGAGGTGGGTCGAGGTGAGTGCACCAAAGAGCGGGACGGTAGTGGACACCGCCCAATCCCGGGCTGGCTCGATCTCGATGAAGTGGGCTACGACGGTATCGCCAACCTCGGCGCCCTTGAGGTAAAAAGGTCCAGTCTGTGGATTGAGGAACGGGAACTCACAAACCTCCGAGACAAGGTCAGTTTTGGCCCGAACTTTGCCAGCAAAGCAATCCTCGGTGAAGACCTCCAAGATCGTCCCCGGGTCGATCTCCATGACGGGTTCTCGACCACCAAACGTCCAGCAAAGCTGTTCTTCAGTAGGAGTAAAGGTGATCACAGGGTTCTTCATGATGGTGCTCCAGACTCATCGACAATCTCTTCGAGGAAGACTTCGGAGATGCGGTTCACTGCACCTGGAGAGGCTGATCGAAGACGTAGAAATACTATCACACCAAGGATCAACCAGACCGCGACGATGGGTCCGGCATAGGATGCGGGTGCGGTAAGAGGGGAGATAAACGAGAATGCCGCGATCCCAGCTCCAGCAAGGAGGGCAGGGAAAAGAAAGGCGATGGCAAGCAACGGCACTATACCGTGAGAGAAGAAGTTGAAGCGATCTTCGGAGATTGACCTCGCGAAGTAGACCATTGAAGAGAGATTCATCAGGATGTAAACCGCGACGACGACAATCGTGATGAGGGTGCCATCGAGTGCGAATCCGTTCTCTGGTCCGAAGGCTAGTCCAAGAAGCAGCGTTGCCGCTGCCGAGACGATGATCTGCGAGTAGACAGCGAACTGAGGAACCTTGGTTTTGGCGTGAACCTTGCCAAGCACACCCGGGAAGACTCCTATTCGCCCTAAGGCAAAGGCCATACGGGTGGATACAGAGGTGCCAGCATTTGCATTACCAATGGTCGAATTAATGATCGCCAAGAAGATCAAGATCCAGAAGAGGCCATAGAAGTCTCGGCTCAGGCCAACCCAGGACGCTGCCCCAGCGCCTGCAAAGGAGCTAAAGCGAGCTGGACCATAGGCGACCGAGGCTGCATAGGTGGTGAAGACATAGATTAAGCCAATCGCCAAGGTGGATCCGAGAATGGCAAAGCGGATCGTTCGTTTGGGATCCTTCGCTTCTTCTGCGAGCGGTGCTGCCGCTTCAAATCCTGCGAAGGCGAGGAGGCTGTAAACCGAGCCAGCGAAGACACCCGAGAGCCCGTGGAATCCCTTCGGGGTGTATTTAGTGGTGAAGACGGAGAGTGTGTTGTGCGAGCCCGCGTGCACTACGAAGAGGATACCCGCGGCGAGAAAGATGACAATCTCGATACTCCCAAGGATCGTGCCTGTTTTGGCCGAGGTCGTGATGCCGAGAAGCGCGAGAGCTCCGACGAGGGCGATTCCGACGAGTGACCATGGCCACCAAAGACTGCTCGGATAACCGAACTCAGAATTGAAGGTACCGGCGATGGTGAAACCGAGCTGCAGAAAGAGGAGAGCCGGTACTAACGCGTAGACGAATACGTATCCCCAACCGACAAAAAATCCAACGATTGGGTGGAGAGCCTGCGAAGCGTAGGTCGCAAATGAACCTGCTGATGGAATTCGGGAAGCGAGTTCGCTGATGGAGTAGGCGGTGAGCAGGCTACCGATGAGCGCAACGATCACCGCCAACGTGAGTGCGCCGCCGGCAAATCCTGCTCCTGCGGGAATCGACGCTGCAATTGCTGCTCCTGGAGCCATCGCGGTGATGCTTTGGAAGAGCACCTCGCGGCGCCCAATCGCACCAGCTTTTAGCCGACCAGAATCTGATGTTGCTGACATTTGCCCCCCTTGGCTTCACTGCGACCAATGTTGGGTCGATACTATCTGAACCAGAAGGCACTAGAGGCAGATTTTATGAAAATTTTATTACAGATGAGTCTCTTTACGTTTCTGCTTCAAGGCGCCAGCGGCGGTATCCAAGTACGATAGTTGAGGCGGAGTGCTGAGCGATAATGATTCATTCGATCTAAGCGGCTAAGATCAGTCGGCACTTTCTGAGAGACGGTTAGACTCTTGAGGTCCACTCAAATCATCATGGTCGGATTAAGGGGGCGTAGCTCAGCTGGAAGAGCGCCTGCTTTGCACGCAGGAGGTCAGGGGTTCGAGTCCCCTCGTCTCCACCATATAACCCCAGTTCAGAGCGCTATACGCATAACTGGATAGGAGAATCTGAGGCTTCGTGGCCCCTACGCTGGCCCCTAACGAATTCCTGGGGTACAATGGACAGCATGAGACAGCCAGAGACGCGCAGGGCTAGAGGGATGGGATCGGTCAAGTATTACTCGCCGACCGAGTATCGAGCCGTGCTCCGATGGACAGATGAGCTTGGCAAGTCGAGGACGCGGACGCGCGTATGCACCACCAAGCAAGAAGCCGAGCAAGCGCTCAAGGAGTTTCGCGCTGAGAGGGACAAAGGACTAGCTAAGTCTCGACCCGCGACGTTGGGCGATCTCTTGGCCACGTGGCTTGAGGTGAAACTACCTGACGTGGCACAAGCTACGCAAGGTCAATACAAATGGGCGGTGGAAAAGCTTACACCTATCTCAGGGGCAAAGCTAACGGAGCTTCGCTCAGCGACTCTTGATCGTGCTATCGGGGAGGTTGAGGGCTCGGCGCGCTCGCGCCAGATTGCGCGCACCGTGCTCAGGGCCGCTTGCGCCTGGGGAGTGAGCCAAGGACTGCTCGTAACTGATCCTGCAAAGGGCACGCGGGCGATCAAGCAGGAACGCAAGGAGCTAACCGCATGGACACCAGCTCAGATCGAGAGATTCAAGAGGCTTTGCGAGACAGAACGCCTCGGGCCTTTGTACCTTACGTTGGCTACTCTCGGGCTTCGGCGAGGTGAGGCGCTGGCTCTGCGTTGGGACGATTACGACCCCACCACACGCACCCTCACGATCAACAAGTCTCGCTCGAAGGCGTGGGATAGCGTCGTAGAAGGACCCACCAAGACTGCAAGAAGTCAGAGGGTTATACCTGTCCCGGAGCCGCTGGCGGCGGTCCTAGAGGCTCACAGGGTCACACAGAGGGCAGAGGTAGAACGCCTGCTCAGCTTAGGGATTCGCGCGGAGTCCGGCTATATGTTCTTGAGTGATTTTGGCAAGGCGCTCGACCCAGATACGGTGAGCCATAAGTTCGCGCGTCTCGCTCGAAGTGCAGACCTTGGAGAGCGACACCTACACGAGTTGCGGCATTTGGCCGCGTCGTTGTTGTTGAGTCAAGGTGTCCCGATGCCAGTAATCTCTCGGGTGCTGGGTCACAGTTCGACCGCGGTCACCGACACCATCTACGCTCATTTGGCAGTTGAGGATTTGCGAGTGGCGATCGACTCTAGCTCAAGGCTCTTGGGAAGCTGAGGGCATGAACAGCGGGGCCGCGGCCCCGTCCCGATAAGTTTTGGCGGACTCTTCGCGGTCGACGATCCCGGCGCTCAGGGTTCGCTGATCACCTGTTGACTCGTTGATGCTCACGTGAACCAGCTCACCATCGGCGGCGGCTATTAGTGCTTCAATCTTGGTCATCCATCGAGGTTTGACGTAGGGAGCCAAAGCCGCGCGCTTTAGGAGCGCTGCGGGCGATGCGGTCTGAACGATGCCACAGCACTCGACGCGCGTCGGTTCAGTGATCGCTTGCCATTGAGTACGTGATGCCTCATTGTCAAATACGAGCAGACCCTCAGCGCGGTACGTATCGGCTGGACGGCGCTGCATGCGCTTCGTTCGCACCTCGACTATTCCGTCTTTGATCGGTCGCACCCTCGCTAACGTGGTGCTGCACTTCGGGCACTTGAGGCTCATCCCTATAGTCTAATCGCGTACAAATGATCTAGTTGGGATGCTATTATATAGACAACGAAAGTTTGCGGGCCCCAAAAGGACCCTATCGCTCGACCGATTGGCTTTGGCTAGGAGGTGGGCATAGGGAACCTCATGTCCGAAAACGAATATCAACCATTCGATCAGCTGCTAACCGTCTCCGAAACCGCCCAGGCTCTGCGCTTGTCACGCGCCACTCTATACGGCATTCTGAGCCGCGGAGATTTGCGCTCGGTCTACATTGGGAGCCGCAGACTTATCAGGTCCTCAGACCTTGCGGCCTTCATTGCGAATCTCAGTAGCGAGGCGCAGCCGTGACGGCCCTCAACCGTGTTCTCGGCGCACTCTCGGCGCACGGTTCAAAGATCAACTCAAACCACGAGGGATATTTGGTTACGTGTCCGGCTCACCAGGACAACAACCCATCGCTCAGCGTCTCGGTGGGCGCAGATGGTCGGGTCTTGCTCAATTGCTTTGCGTTATGCAGTACTGACGCGATCCTCTCTGCTCTTGATCTGGAAGCTCGCGATTTGTTCAATGAGCAGGAGAAACCGAGGCCAGAGAAGAGAATCGTAGCGACTTACGACTACCGGAGAGCTGACGGCTCACTCGCGTTTCAAGCGGTGCGGTATCAACCGAAGGGGTTCAGTCAGCGCAGGCCAGACGGCAACGGTGGCTGGGCTTGGTCTTTGAAAGATCTCGCACCCGAGGATCGCTCCCTACCTTTCATCTTGCCGGAACTGACCGAGGCGATCAAAAACAATCCAGAGTTGCCGTTGGTGATCGTCGAAGGCGAGAAGGATGCACTCGCTCTTTGGTCGCAGGGCACGGCGGCGACTTGCAATGCGGCGGGCGCTGGGAAGTGGCGACCTGGCCACTCTCGTGTGATCATCGTAGCGGGGTTCAAAGATATCGTAATCTGGGCTGATCGAGACGAACCAGGCCGCAATCACGCTAAGGCCGTGGCTGAATCCTTGAGGGAACAGGGGTACTTGGGAGCGCTTACGTTGCGAGAGCTGCACTGTCCTGATGGTTGCAAAGATGCGAGCGATGCGATAGCTCATCATCCTCAGAATTGGCAGGATATGCTCGGCGGGCTAGACGTGTTGACAAACGTTGACAACGTTGACAAAACCGATCTACCAGGGGAAACAGTGCAAATCGGTGTTGACAAAAGTGTTGACACGGACACTGCACCTGTTGACAAATACGATCCTGAGCCAGATCTGAGCGAGATTCTGCGGAGCACCGGCCTACTTGGTCAATACTCTAAAGCTCTGGCGAGTGCTTACCAGGTCTCGCCAGGCTTCGCCTTCGCAACCGCTTTGGGCGTGGCCGGTATACCCGTCGGACTCGGCGCGACGGTGGAGATTACGCAGGATTGGCGCGAGCCTGGGGTGCTTCACCTCTTGGTCATCGCACCGCCAGCGGAGCGGAAAACACCAGTCTTAAGCGCGGCAATGGGGCCGATATGGGACGCTGAGAAGGCAGCTCGCCAAGGTCGAGATGATGAGATCGCCAAGACCAAAGCTGAACACGAGCTACTAGCGCTCGCGCGTGATCAAGCTCGCAAAGATGGTGGCACAGCATTCGCAGAGGCACTGGCGCGATTGGAGTCGCACCAAGTGCCCGCGCGCTTCTCGGCAGTGGCGAGCAAGGCTACGGCAGAAGCGTTGGAAACGCTAGCAGCGGCGCAAGGGGAGGACATCGCACGCATCGCGGTCGTATCGGATGAGGCGGGGGGCGTTTTCGGTGATCTTGGACGCTACAACAAGGCAGGGACAAATTACGAGGTGTTGCTCGCAGGTTACGACGCTGGCCACTATACATCGCACCGTGTCACTCGGGGCGAGATTCGGGTTACTGAGCTGCGGGTTCCGCTCTTGCTCATGGGCCAGCCGAGCGCTTGGGCACAAGTGGCAGGAGACGCGGAAGCAGGAGGTCGAGGGTTGCTCGCGAGGCTCTGTCCGGTTCGTCCTGAGTCATTGGTTGGCGTTCGCTTTGGCTTTGGTGAGCAGATGCCAGAGTCACTTAGCCGCGCTTGGTGTGAGCGGTTGACTGCGCTATTCAGCGAAGCCTATGCAGATGAGCAGCCAGAGCCGATGAGACTCGACGCGGCGGCATTCCAGCTCTTCGTGGCCATGAAGGATGAGATAGAGTCCGAGATGACCGCGCTCTACTCGGGTGACATTCTGAACGGTTGGGCAGGCAAGCAGGCTGGGCGTATCGTGCGCATTGCGGCAACTATCCACGCCATGGCCACCGGCAACCTCGCAGGCCGCATTACAGCCGATGAAATTGGCGCGGCGCTTGCGATTGGTGAGTGGCTCGCATGGCATGCCAGACGTGAGTATGGCGGCGAGGACGTAGCGCCAGCGCTCTCAGGAGACGCTACGAGATTATGGGAGTGGGCGAAGCATCGCCAAGAGTTCACCGCACGCGATGCGTACCGGTCGGTGTTTCGAGGTCTGCGCGCTCGCTTTGACGTGGCGGCTGAGCAACTTGAGAAATTAGGCCTCATCGAGCGCCTGGATTCGCGCGGCTCGAATTGGCGCGGTGGCGAGCAACTGTTGACAGTGTCAACACCTTTGTCAACACCGAATGGGGACATAACCGCAGGTCAGAGGCCTTTGTCAACATTGTCAACGTTTGTCAACACATCTGCAGAGGAAAGCGGAAACGAGCAAGCAACGGAGGAAGTAGTAGCGATGAACCATTACGTAACGAAGGAGACAGCACAGATGACCGAGCTAACGCAAGTAGACAGAGTACGGGAACAACTCAAGAAGGAACCAAAGCCTGAGCCGCGTGATTGCGCGGAGTGTGGGCGGCGACTAGTCAACTCAACCGGCACGTTGTGCAAGCCATGCGCCGCTAGGAGGTTGGCCGATGCAAGCTGACTACGATCCGGACAAAGACACGAATGGATGCGAGAAGTACCAACTCATCACCATCCATGGGGCAAAGTTAACCGGAACCTCGGGAACGCTCTACAGCATCGCAGCCCTGGCGCTTGATCTCGCGAGAAGCGTGGTTGACTCGTGGGCGCATGTGTTGAACTATCACCGCGATCTTTTCGGGCTGCCTGAGCCGGTCGATGCTACGTGGTTGTGGGATGCGCTGATCGAGGTGTGGGTGCATGAAGAAGAGGACAATCTACCGAAACCCCAACTTGCTCCGAGTGGCGATTTGAGTCGCCTAAGAGGCGCGCTGGGACGGCCACCGAGGGCACGGAGGGATCAATGAGAACGACAAACGGAGAGACGGAGTTGCGCGAGTTCTGCGAAGCGTTAAACAGCTGGCGAGCAGCGCAAGCCGCGCCGAAGGAAGTACGTGACGAGTTGTACCGCGAAGTATTACGGATCGTGTATGGAGGCCGAAATGGCTAGCGAGCTGGAGATTTTGGAAGCTGAGATAGCGGCGCATCGGGCAATCGTGGAAGTCAAGAAAGCGCGGTTTGATGAGTCGGTGAACTTTGCGGAGTTCTACGAACTTGTCGAGAAGTTCACGGAGATAGCGGCGGCCTGGGAGGCACTCAGAGGTGCACGATTGGAGGTCGAAAATGAAGGATAGGGATAGCCAGCCAGTAGATAGGGGCCAGTCAAGCGGTAGCGATCAAGAGCGGCTCGACGCGATTCACAAGCGGATCTGGGCGCAGTTCCTCGATGGCTTGGAACGGGATGCTGAGCGTGGCGAAGCCGAACAGTGGGAGGGCGAACAATGAGCACCGGGAAGCGAGACGCTGCCAAGTTTGAAGTAGCGCAGAGAAGGGCACGCGCGCTTGAACTGCGCTTGACAGGGATGACGTATCGAGATATCGCGG
The DNA here is from genome assembly GCA_021819725.1 of Actinomycetes bacterium. The sequence continues at coordinate 8,449 of JAKAQR010000010.1, read as the reverse complement.
ATGCGATGGGGTGCGCGGACAGCACAGCTCACGAGTTGGTCACGTCTGCGCTGCGAGAGATCCCAGCGAAAGACGTGGAGCTACTGCGGACTGAGCAAGGTGCGACGATCCGGTTACTCTTGTCCAAGCTCTGGCCGAGAATAGAGCGAGGCGAACCGCGGGCAATCGAGGTCGCGGCGAGACTATTAGAGCGCCAGGCCAAGCTCTACGCGCTTGATGTGGTGCCGCCGAAGCCACCGATGTTGATCACCGAGGAATTGGTCGATGAGCTTATCGCCGATGCAGAGCGCAAACTTAGGGAACTTGAGGAAGGCACTTGGCGCAACAAGCGGTGAACATACACGCCCGGGCACCTGAGAGTATGCTTGGAGACGGTCGAGCGGGTCTGCTCGCTCTGGGAAGGATGGAAACAATGAGAAAACTGTTGATGATCGGGGCGAGTGCGCTTGTGCTCGCAGCGTGCGGATCAACGGCTGCGAAATCAAGCGCTACGACGACAACAACAAAGAAGACAACGACCCCAAGCGCGGCACCCGTTGCGATGACTGAGGCACAGGCGGCCAAGGTCTACACCGCTGCAATAGGTCCGATGAACTCGGCGCTCACCGCACTCGGCAAGCAGGCGAACGGTTGGACGAACAGTACGCCGACAAGCACGGTTACGGCGGCCCTCGCACCTGTTAACTCAGCGCTTACCAAAGGCGAGAACGAGTTGAATGCACTTGCGGTCAAGTACCCCAAGGCGGCGACAGCGCTCCACAACCTGACGACCGCGGCTAGTTCGATGGATGGAGTACTGAACTCAGTGACAAGCGCTAACGTCTTTAGTCTTTCATCGTGGGTTACTCAGCTAGAGCAAGCGGCCTCGGTCACTAACAACGACGCGAACATAGTGCGCTCTGAGCTTGGCTTGCCGCCAACGTCACAGGACTGACAACAGAAAGACTCTCGACCCTCACACCACAATATAGGCCATGAGCTGGGGGGAGCTTAGCTCTGGCGATCATACGCATAACTGCAAACAATTGCGTAGCTCCTACGACAGTAGCTCCGTGGCCCCTACGTGTAGTTCGGTCGGGTTCGATGACGAGCTAATCAGTGCGTTAAACAGGGAGTTTACAAGTCGTTGCATAGAATCCGTGGCCCTTACCGTGGCCCCTACGCTGGCCCCTATACCTTTTCAACCATGGACGATGACCTAAATCAAGCTCCATGGCCCCTACCGTGGCCCCTAAGGTGTCATCACCTTTGAACTGGGAGAACGGCTCATATCTTGGCGTTACGGTAGTTTGCATACACCCGGTTAGACTGCATAAGACACCCTAAGACAGGGTATCCCTGATTTGCACGCAGGAGGTCAGGGGTTCGAGTCCCCTCGTCTCCACCAAGGGCTGTTTGCGAAATTGCCCCATCCACGTTTGCGAAACTCACCAAGAACTGACCTTACCCTGGTAAAGGTCGAATGTGGGCGACATTGCAAACGTGCATGATCTCCTCGATAACCATGTGATTCTCGATCGTTCAGTGTCTCGACCGGATCTAGCGATGCGTCTACGTACCCAAGCTACAAGTGCCAGGTCAAGTCGTCTACTTTTTGCGCGATCATCGCAAGATGCCAATTGCCTCTCCGGTGATCATCTCGGAGGATGCGGAATCGCTTCAGAGAGGGCCGTTGAAAGGCCACTCGCACCTAGTTCACCTAATACGTGTCTCGACCGGTATGTGTTGATGGGGAGATGCTTGCTCTTGCAACGATCTCGAGGCACCCTCATGAGCTACGCTGTCCACTATCCCCGGAGATTTTGGAAACTCGTTCCAAATTCTTACGGGAAGTACCATTTCAGGGCTATGGAATGTGCAATCAGGACAGTCGGCTAGTCATGAAAGAATAACCACACTACCGTGTACTCCATTCTCCAGGGTCAAATTGACAATGGACGGCCCCTCGTACACGACACACCTCTGATTGACAGAAACAACGAGGACAGATGCGAGACGACGCTGCTGTTTGGTCAAGTTACAAATCCGAGGTCGAGTCTTTGCAAAACTTGTGGGAGGGTGATCGGATGTTGAAAGAGGCAGGACCTTCGTGAGGGCAAGATCGTCAAGTTTCCTGGCTCGAGAGCGATCGATGATGGTGACCTTTTGCGGTCCATCTCCTAAACTGGCGATATGGCGCTGTTAGGTGAGTACGAGCCGAGTACCCAAGAGTGGGTTCGCGATCAAGTAGAACGTTATGAGCGCACGAATGGGCGTGAAGGCGGGACACTAGCCGATACCGGACTCCCAGTGATTATTCTCTGGACCCTAGGGGCAAAGACCGGTAAGTTGCGCAAAACGCCGCTCATGAGGGTGGAGCATGAAGGCGAGTATGCACTTGTCGCCTCAAAGGGCGGCGCACCTGAACATCCGTTCTGGTTCTACAATCTCATCGCCCATCCCAACAAAGTAACCATCCATGATAGGGAGCTTCTCATGGATGCGACGGTTCGCCAGGTTGAGGGTCAGGAGCGGGTGTTGTGGTGGGAGCGTGCGGTTGCCGCCTTCCCGCCCTATGCGGAATATCAGACCAAGACGACCCGCCACATTCCTGTCTTTGTGGCGACCGCCAAGAGCTAGGACGCTGCAAAGATCGCAGGGTTGCAAAGATCACGCAGAGGAATGCATTGCCAGGGTGGAGGGGCCGATCGTCCGGTTGTAGTTCGCGGATCTATCATCCTCGCACATCGGTTCGGTCTCCTTCCAACACGTTTCCGGCACGCCTTTCAAAGGCGTACTCCCCAACAGCCGAACCGCGACTGAGCAGGCTCAGCTATAGTCTTGCTCTTTGGACATGAGATCCGTATGCTACCGACGACGGCCACGTTGATGATTGGCGAGATGGGTTCTATCGGAGGATTGGCGGTCAGTTTTTGTCCGGCACAACGTTGTGAAAGGCAATGAGTTCACGAGCGGGTTCCGGGGTGGGTTTAGAACGATTCTAAAACTAGAAGTACGGCAGAACTTCTGTTTTTCGACAAGTCTCTATACTGGAGGCATGGAGTCGGCTGTAGCAAACCCTGAACAGTTAATTGATCGCCTGCGCAGTCGGGGTTGGCGACTCAGTGCCCAGCGTCGTGTGGTGGCAGAGGCGCTCCAAGGCGACCATGTCCATATGAGCGCTGAAGAGATCTACAGTCTTGCGCGCGAGCGGCTCGAGGAGATCAGTCAGGCTACCGTTTACAACACCCTACGTGAACTTGTCAGCATGGGCGAGGTCCGCGTACTCTTGGCTGACGATGGGGTAAAACGCTATGACCCAAATGTTGCGGTGGCGCATCATCATCTGTTGTGTGTCCATTGCCAAACCTTTAAGGACGTGCACCCAAGCGGTGATGATGGTGTTGAACTCCCTGACGCTGAACGTTTCGGCTTCATACTTACTGGAATGGATATCGTCTTCAAAGGCATTTGCCCAGAGTGTCAGCTCGTACTTGGAATCCAGGATCACGAGTGACGGGCGATTAGCCCTGCCAATTTCCGTTGTGTAAACTACGGCTTCGTAGTCGAGCTGTACAGGTCTGCTAGAGTGGGAAACTGACGCCAGAGAGGGTGGCGGAGATCTCCCAGAGTTCGCGTGCGAGCTCCTCATCGAGCGCGGCTTTTGGTACGTGAGCAGGGGCCGCTTTTCTGCCCCAGAGTTCTTTCAATCCATCGGGTCCGAGATAGGTCCCATTGTCAAGAGTGAAGTCAGTCGCCGCTCGAATGAGAGGTATGGCGCCTCGTTCGGCAGACTGTGCAAAGAGGAGATTGGCGCCGATCATAGCGACCTCGCCCACTCGACCAAGATTGGCCCGGCCGGTCCGTCGTTGGAGGCCAGTGTTAGCAAAACCGGGATGAGCGATCACGCTGGTGAGCGAGAGACCCTTTGCCGCTGCCCTGCGTGCGAGCTCCTTGCCAAAGAGCAGGTTGGCGAGCTTGGACTGGGCATAGGCGCGAGAGCGCCCATAATGGGTGAGTCCTTGGAGATCGTCGAGCTGAACGCTCCCATGATTCGCTACCAAACTCGCGACCGAGACGACCCTTGGGGTCTCGCTTGCCAGCAGCCGCTCGAACAGTTGGGCAGTCAGGGCGTAGTGGGCAAGGTAGTTGATTCCAAACTGTTGCTCAAATCCATCCACCGTCATCGCTCTAGGCAGCATCATGACCCCTGCGTTGTTGACGAGGACGTCAAGGACGTCGTGACGTTCGGCGAGCTCCTGCGCCGCCTCTTGAACTGACGAAAGGTTCGCTAGGTCCATCGTGAGTAGTTCGAGATGAGCCGCTGGTACTCGTTGGTGAATCCAATCGATAGCTGCTTGTCCGCGTTGAGCACTCCGGCAGCCGAGGATCACCACGGAGCCGCGCTGGGCAAGTCCAAGGCTACACCACCGACCTAAGCCACCGTTGGCACCAGTGACGAGTGCCACCTTGGGAGACGTGGCACTGTTGAAGGGGAGATACGACACTGTTGGGCAGTCTACTGCCTTCGAGCATCCCAGGCAGGTGCGATCATTCGGGCAATCGCGGTATTGACGCCAGTAACTCTCGGGTATATGGGTGCTGTGGGTGTGTGAAGAGCATCTCGGTGGTATTCTCTTCGACCAGTTTTCCCCGATAGAGGACGACTACTCGTGAACAGATGTGGCGAATGACCGCTAGGTCATGGGAGATGAATACCAGCGTCAAACCGAGCTCAGCAACGAGGTTGGCGATGAGATTAAGAACTTGAGCTCGAACCGAGACGTCGAGGGCCGAGACAGCTTCGTCGGCGATGAGCACCGATGGTCGTGGAGCGAGAGCCCGCGCGATGGCGACCCGCTGGCGCTGTCCTCCGGAGAGCTGATGGGGATAGAGCGTCTCGGTATTGGGAGTGAGTCCAACAGCCCGCAGGAGCTCTTGCACTCGCAGGTGCGGATCGCCAGCCAAACGGAGAGCCCGCAGCGGTTCCTCGATCGAAGCACCGATAGAGAGGCGCGGATCCAGGGAACCAAAAGGATCTTGGAAGACGATCTGCACCTGTTGGCGGAAGTTGAGCAGCGGCTCTCCTTTTGCAGGGAGTGGTTGACCCATGAAGAGGAGCTCACCGGAGCTTGGCGTATCGAGAGCTACCAGGAGCCGCGCGAGTGTCGTTTTGCCTGACCCGGACTCACCCACGATTCCCACACGTTCCCCCGTGTGGATGGTTAGGTTGAGGCCATCGAGAGCGACAACGTTGCGGCGACTTCCACCGTAGATCCGGCTGACTTGATGAAGCGCGAAGAGTGCTGATGGGGTGGCGGGCGCGCTTGACACTTAACTTTTTATCCCGTAGGGATGCCAGCACCGTACCTGGTGTTGGGTGCCCTCAGCCGACGGCGCAGAGCGACAGCGTTCCGATTCACGTTCGCATCGGCCGCGAAAGGTACAACCCTGAGGGAATCGACCGGCCTCTGCAACGACTCCTGGGATCGTCGGAAGTTGCCCGAATAGTTCTTGGTCAAGGTCCTCAATCCCCCGCGAGGTAGCCAAGAGGGCGCGAGTGTAGGGGTGCTGTGGTGCACGCAGCAACTCATGGGTAGGGCCCGATTCTACGATCACGCCGCCGTACATGACCTGGATGCGCTCGCAGACACTAGCGACAACGGCAAGATCATGACTGATCAGCATCAAGGCACACCCATGCTCTGTGGTCAGCTCTCCTAAGAGTTTAAGAACCTGTGCCTGGACGGTTACGTCGAGGGCCGTCGTTGGCTCGTCCGCCAAGATCAGATCAGGGTTGCAAGCGATCGCGGTGGCGATCATCACCCGTTGGCGCTGTCCTCCTGAGAGCTGATGTGGAAAGGCACGGGCTTGCTGTGCTGGTGTGTCGAAGCCGACCCGTTCAAGGAGTGTGATGGCCTGGGCAATACTCGCCTTGCGAGAAAGACCCTGATGGATCCGGAGCACCTCGCCGACCTGCTTTCCGACTCGCATCAGTGGGTTTAAGCTGGTCATCGGTTCCTGGAAGATCATAGCGATCCGATCACCGCGCAAGCGAGAGTAGCGTCGTTCGTTGAGGTCAGTGAGTTCCTGATCTGCTAGTCGTACCGAACCCGAGCGACGACCTCGCGGGGGCAGAAGACCCATGATGGTCAATGCCGTTAACGACTTTCCTGATCCAGACTCCCCGATGAGACCGAGGCGTTCAGCGGGCGCCATCTGGAAGCTGATGCCGCGAAGCAGTTCCGTGTCGTCGATCGAGAGCCGAAGATCGGCGACCTCTAGCAGACTCATGATCGTCCCTTGAGGGTGGGGTCGAGAATATCGCGCAACCCATCGCCAAGCGCATTGAGGCCGAAGACCGTCACGGCGATAGCGAGACCGGGCCAGAGGGCCAGGAGTGGGTCTTGATAGAGGTAGTTCTGCGCGCTTTCGAGCATGCCGCCCCAGGTCGGGGCGGGTGGTGGTGTGCCAAGGCCTAGGTACGAGAGTGCGGCAACCGCCAAAATGGTCACCGAAAGGAGGAGCGCGATCTGCGCTACCAGAATTGGCATGATGTTTGGCAGGACATGTCGCCGGGCGATCTGGATGTTCGAGCGCCCATAGGCCCGCGCAGCGAGCACGTAGTCGGTTGAGAGAATGCCCAGTGCAGTCGATCGAGTGACCCTCGCAAAGACGGGAATCGAGGCGATCCCGATGGCCAGGGTGGCTGTGAGGGTAGACGCACCGAGTGCGGCCACCAACGTGATAGCGGCCAGGAGGGCAGGAAAGGAGTAGAGCAGGTCGGCCCCTCGCATAATGATCTCGCCAGTCGCTCCGCGCCGGAAGGCAGCGACGAGACCGGCCGGCACCCCAATCACCAGAGCGATGGCAACCGCACCCAGACTCGACAACAGGGTGATCTGCGTCCCCGTCATCAGCCGCGAGAGTACGTCTCGGCCATACTCATCGGTACCAAGTGGATGCGCAAGACTCGGACGGAGAAACTCTGCAGCTGTGTTCACAGCCAGAGGACCATACGGTGTCCACCAGATCGAGACGATGGCGACGATGATGGCGATGCCGACGATGATGGCACCCGCGGTTGCGCTCGGACTCGATAGGAGTAACCGTAGGCGTGAAGGTTTTGTCACACCAGGGCGTGGCGACGGCTCATCGGTGCCCGTCGTTGCGGTGGTGATGCGTTCGTTCATGAACGTAGCCCCATGCGAGGATCGATGATCCGATAGAGCAGGTCGACGATAAGATTGACGACCAGGACGGTGGCTGCGACGAGCATGACGATGTCTTGGACGGTGATGAGGTCACGATTCGCCACACTCGAGAGCAGGAGACTTCCGAGGCCGGGGAGGGTAAAGACGGCTTCGATGACGACCGCTCCGATGATGAGCCCGGAGAGTTCGAGGCCAAGGACGGTGAGCACTGGGATGCTGGCATTGCGAAGCCCGTGACGAATGAGGGCCTGGTTGGGGCGAAGCCCCTTCGCGCGAGCGGTACGAAGAAAGTCGGCACCTAACACCTCCACCACTGAGGTGCGGATGTAGCGCGCCAGAATCGCACCCTCGACGAGTCCGAGCGAGATCGCTGGCAGAATCAACGACTGCAGCGCCCCCGTTACGCTGGTAGACCAGGTGGTGAAGCCACTTGCTGGCAGCACCTTGAGATCGACGGCGAACACGATGATCAACAGGATTCCGAGTACAAAGTTTGGTATTGCGATGCCAACTTGGGCGAGCCCGGAGAGTACGACGCCTGAGCGTTTCGTGTGGCGAATTGCGCTGGCGATGCCAAGAGGTACGGCGATCAAGAGGCCCACGAGGAGCCCACCCAGTATCAGTGGACCGGTCACCTCAAGGGCTGCTCCGATGACTGGGGCGATTGGTTGTGAGGAGATATAGGAGTCTCCTAAGTGCAACGTCAAAAGTCCGTGGATCCAGTGAAAATACTGCGCCACTAGCGGGCGGTTGAGTCCCAATTTTGCGGTGAGGGCCGCCACGGCACTCGGCGTAGCCTGGGTTCCGAGAATGACCTGCGCAGGCTTACCGGGCAGGATATTGAGGATCCAGAAGACGAGCACCGAGGCGAGAAACAGAGTGATGAGGAGTGTGGCGAGACGCCGTATGAGGAACCTTCGGAGTTCGTGAGCGTGTACCCGACGCCGCGTGGCGACGTCGCCCGCCTTTGGCAGCTCAGCGATGAGCAATGTGGACCCCTGTCATCGATAGACCCGCGATCGACCTCTTCCTCTGGCGACAGACAGCCCCAGCTTCATGTGGTTAACTGAGGTAGCCAAGCTGTTTGGCTGAAGTGGGGATCGTGCCACCGATTCCAACATAGGAGAGATTGTAGGACTCCGTGTAGGCGCTGGTGGGGATGCCTACGATGTTTTTGTCGATGACGGTGATGAAGGGTGCGATGTAGAGCCAATCGTTGACCGCATCGGCGGTGATCTGCTTGAGCACCTTCTGGT
>JAKAQR010000028.1 GCA_021819725.1 Actinomycetes bacterium | reverse complement strand
CTCGATCACTATTGACGCGCTCGATCAACGGAAAGAGCCCCCGGCGTGCTCCGCTCGGAGAAATCGCCATCACTCACTCTCCTTTCAGTCTATGGTACGCAATGTAGTACCACTCCTGGTACTCTTCATCCAACTTGTAGTCACGACTCCAGATCTGCGTTTGCACAAGAGTATGAGAGCGGATCAGGGAGAGTTGGAATTCCCCACCAAATGGAACACCGAACCCCGCTTCCCATGCAACCTATGGCTTCGTGACGCTCGACTTCGTTGCCTTCGCACACGAATCCGAAACGATCACCGAATGTTCGGATTGTCTGCTCAGAATCCCAGTTCGCATTGGCAAAGAGGTTGATTCGCAACCCCGGTTACGCAATAGACAGTGGCAATTGAGCACGCACCGCGACACCCATCCGACCATCGTCCCGATGGTCGGATGGCGAATTGACTCAGTTCATCAAGCGTGGCATGGAAGAGACATAAACGTTTCTGTATCCACCTCGCACACTTAGGGCTTGTAAGCAGATAACTGTAACGGAGTGTCGTTCCCGGCATACTGCACACCACATGGAGAACGATCCTATTGCAGAGCGGTTCAACTCTATTGCCTGGGCTCTCGATGAAAGACTGCGTCGGATCGTTGCCGCCAGCGAGGCCAAGGCGATGGGTCGGGGAGGCATTGCATCAGTATCGCGTTCGACAGGGGTTTCTCGGCGCGCTATTCACGTTGGGTTAAGAGAACTCGAAGATCATCCAGAGGACATGGCTCCAAGGAGAATCCGTCGTTCTGGAGCTGGGCGCAAGAAGATCACCGAGAGTGACCCGAGCCTCATGAGTGACCTTGAGTCGCTGGTAGAGCCGGCAACTCGAGGAGATCCTATCTCACCGCTACGCTGGACAACCAAGAGCCTTCGCCAGCTCTCCGAGGAGCTTGGAGCGATGGGACATGTTCTGAGTCATACCTCAGTAGGGATTCTTCTCCAAGAGTTGGGATATAGCCTCCAGTCCAAGGCCAAGACCCTTGAGGGAGGCAAGCACCCGGACTGTAACGCCCAGTTCGCCTACATCAATGCAGAGACCCACACTAAGTCGGTAAGTTTCTCATCTGCGCAGTAGCGGCGTTCCCGCTCAACTGAAGCGCCATCGTTACTTGAGGCGCCAGCCTCTCCTCACACTTACCCATCACGGACCGCAACAACCGAGCCGGACTTGAAGATCACCGGAACCTCAAGTCCCATGGCCACAAAGAGCGACGGCGGGACAGAGATGTCTGCGAGGTAGAGGGCACCGGCGTTGACCACACGAGCTAGGCCGACTTTCGGTAGGGCAAGGGTCATCGTGGCAACGGCCTGAACGCACGGTCTCGCTGCGGCCCCGGCTGTCAAGTCGAGGCCGCTCGGCGTGTCAAGCGCAAGGACCGGTGTCGACGTAGCGTTCGCCCAGTTGATAAGCTCGGCGAACCGGCCACTTGGGTCGCCCGACAAGCCATAGCCAATCAGTGAGTCGATGACCACGTCAGCGGGAGTCGGCTCTTCTCGTACTTCAATACCGAGCCGCTCAACAATATCGAGCTGGTGGGCAGTCACCGAGGAAACACTACGTGAGGCGACCGTGACGGTGACATCGATTCCACGGTTGTGGAGATGCCGAGCGGCGACCAGACCTCCACCACCATTGCCACCGGGACCAACGAGCACCGTAGCGGATCGGGGCAAAAACAGACTTTGAGTAAGATCGGCAAGGTTACGTCCCGCGTTCTCCATCATTTGAGGAAGCTCGATATGGAAGTCCTCGATCATGGAACGATCCACGGCACGCATCTGGGCGACATCGATCCCGGGAACGCATTTCCCGCTAGGAAGAAAGAACCGTGCCGTCGTCATTGCGTCATTCGTGGTGGTGTCGCTGCGAGATAGAATGCCGAGTTCACGAGTCCGACATGGGAGAACGCCTGAGGGAAGTTGCCGACCAACCGGCGCTGGTCGACATCGTACTCCTCGGCGAGCAGCCCCACGTCGTTGCACAACCCGACGAGGCGATCAAAGAGCACCTCGGCTTCCTCGCGCCGCCCTGTGAGCACAAGCGCGTCGACGAGCCAGAAACTGCAGGCGAGGAACGCGCCTTCGCCACCAGCAAGGCCATCGTCGCCAGTGCAGTAGCGGCGTACCAGTCCCTCCTCGCAGAGTTCAGAAATGACAACATCAATAGTGCGCACGACACGCTCGTCATCAGGCGAAAGGAAGCCGACGAGCGGCAGCAATAGCAGGCTTGCGTCAACCTCGGTCGAACCATAGGAGCGCACGAAGCAGCCGCGATCGGTGTCGACGGCGCGCTCGCAGATCTCGTTGTGCATCTCAGAGCGGAGGGCCCGCCAGCGCTCGACGGGCCCATCGAGTCCGGTCTCCTCCACGGCGCGCACCGCTCGATCGATCGCGACCCAGGCCATCACCTTAGAGTGCGTAAAGTGGCGCCGCCCGGAGCGAACCTCCCAGATGCCCTCGTCGGGTTCACGCCATACCTGTTCGACGTGGTCAATAAGGGCACGTTGTAGTGCCCACGCCGTCGGGTCGGGCACCATACCCGCATGGCGGGCCTGGTGAAGAGCATCCATGACCTCGCCGTAGACGTCAAGCTGCACCTGGGCTGACGCGGCGTTGCCGATGCGCACCGGCCGGGAGCGTTCGTATCCAGGCAACCAATCGAGTTCGAGTTCGGTGAGGCGGCGTTCTCCCGCGAGTCCATACATGATCTGCAACTGCTTCGGATCACCTGCCGCGACCCGAAGCAGCCAATCCCGCCACGCCTCGGCCTCTCCACGATAGCCAGCGCGTAGCATGGCCTGCAAGGTGAACGTAGCGTCGCGCAGCCAGCAATAACGGTAATCCCAGTTGCGCCCACCGCCAAGCTGCTCGGGGAGTGAAGTCGTAGCTGCGGCAACGATGCCGCCGGTCGGTGCGTAGGTGAGGGCCTTCAGGGTGACGAGAGACCGCACTACGGCCTTGCGATGCGGCCCGTCGTAGGTGCATGACGCGCTGAAGTCCCTCCACCAGGCCTCAGTTTCGCGAATAGCTTCATTAGCGTCACCACCACAGCGGCCCTCCGCGAACTGCGGGTGCCACGATAGCACGAAAGGGAACTGTTCGCCCTTCTTGACCGTGAAGGTGGCGACTGTCGACAGGTTTTCGCCACTTGTGGCGACTGGGGTCGCGAGACAGATCGCGTCCGGACCGGCGATACCGTGAAGGTGGTCACCGGCACGCTGCATCCACGGCACAACCCATCCGTAGTCAAAGCGCACGACAAGCTCCATCCGCATCGGAACCTGCCCGGCGATACCCTGAACAACCCGAACCACGCTAGCGTGGTCAGACCGAGCGGGCATGCAGTCGATGATCCGGACTACCCCGTCGTCGGTGCGAATGTCGGTCTCTAACACAAGTGTAGAATCGCGATAACGACGCAGCACGCTACGAGGTGCAGCTACAGGCGCCAGCCTCCAAAATCCGTGCTCCGCGCCGCCGAGTAGCGCGGCGAAGCAGGCACCCGAGTCGAAGCGCGGCAAGCAAAGCCAATCGATGGACCCGGACGTAGCGACCAAGGCCGCACTATACCCGTCGCCGATAATCGCGTAGTCTTCAATTCTCGAAGCTTGCCACTCCATCATTTAGGATGCCGCCCAGTTCTAGTTGTCACGGCCAAGAAACCCGGACTGGTCGAGATCTATTCCACCGATGCCTACGGCGATCGGCGTCGATTGGTCGGGCCGGCGATTGAGTGCCGCCGGAGTAATGTTCGACCAACTCTTACCATGCCGGACGAAAGCAGAACTCAATCTCGCCCGAACTTCCTCCCGGATCACCTCTTCTATCTCCCAAAGTGAATCGCTAGTAGGGCATTGTGACCTGGGTGCTCAGGAATTGGCGAGATAAATCAGTAATAGCCTTGACACCAGTCTGACTGTTATGTTTGCCAGTAGTTCTCAACGTGGCCATGATCCCCAACCGTCAGTCTCCCTAGTCATACTGTTGCGCGAAAGTTACCGCGAAGAGGACAGCATTCGCATGCTAGCCAACTTCAACCACTGGTCACCTGATAAGATCGCAGCACTTCGAGCGAAGTCAACAAACCAATTCCCAAAGGAAGACCTCAAAGCAAGCTCTGAGGTCACCGAGAGCCATACCTATGGTCAGGTGGTCGCCGTTCTTGCGACCCTCCGAGACTTAGACGAGGCTTCGGCAGGTGCGGGGTCGATCCCAACTGGCCATGACCTTAACCTCGTTGGTAAGGTCTTCGTGGATAGACACCGAGTAGCGCAAGGGTGTTGGCCTAGGGCGCCGGTAGGGCCGGGATCCGGGCTGGTTCCAGAGACCAGCATCAGCCTTAGATGAGAGAAGACCATTAAAGTGAATCCTTCCATCGGCGGGGCTAAGGGTCCTACCCAAGAACTCGCGGGTTTCACCGCAGGTGCAGGAGCCGGATGTAGTGTCCGTTCGACAAAGCTAGACGTAAGCAGCGCAAAACAGACGACACTGATGAGTGTCTCGATGCTACGATTGTTCTCCAAGAAGATGGGGACAACAGCAATCGGTCCCTCTAGGTTATCCGTCACCTCTCGGCCTTTGTGAAGTATGTCAGCGGAGCCGACCTAGTAGGGCCCGAGGTTGGCAAGCAATGCATCCCATCCATCGGTTGACGCGTCGTGATAGAGAGCGGCCTCGTCGAAGTGCCACCCCAAGGTGGGCTTGGCTGTTACCAGGTTGGTGCCAACGATCGTTCTAAGTCTGGCGTTGACCCGGCGCTCTTTGCCGCGTACCTACATCGGCGTTCTCACCCAACCACCCCCCTAGGCGCAGGTAAAGATCTTCGCCAAAGCTAGTGGAGAGGGGGTCAGCCACGACCATCCTAAAGCTGCGGCGGCCATCTCGTTCTCGTTCGGCCCGCAGGAACAGTGTCGACGCGGCATGCTGGTGCAAGAAGCTCTCAGCGAAGTCGTACAAATGCGTAACATAGACGACTCGGATTCTGGCCTCCAACAATGCCTGTACGACCTGCCGGGCGATCTCAGAGCCTTCTCGTTCGTTGGTAGCAGCGAAGGACTCGTTGAAGAGTATGAGGCACCCCGGGCCGATTTCGTCGGCGATGATGCTCATCCGCGCCAGCTCCTCATCGAGGCGCCCACTGGTCATGCTGGCGTCCTCCTCACGGATGAAGTGGGTGAATACCCCCTCGCATACGCTAGCTCGGTACGCGTCAGCGACCACGAACATACCACACTGCATCATCAGCTGTGCTAGTCCGACGCTGCGCACGAAGGTAGACTTGCCACCCGAATTGGCGCCCGTGATGATGATCATCGACTTCCCGTCAGCGTCACCATCGTTACCCACCACGGGCCGTTCGGCTTGGATAGCCAGAGCAGCGTCACGCAGGTTCGAAAACGAGAGCCGAACCTCTTCGAAGGGAGCTGGATCTGGGAAGACTGGTTGCAGACCCTTGGCTACCAGTTCCTCATGTAGATTGACACAGCTCACGTAGAAGCCGAGCTCGGCCCGCAGCATCGTGAAGTAGCTGTTGATGTGGTCAGCTGACTGGGCGGCCGCATTAGCGACCAAATTGATACCACGGTTTTGTATTTCTGAGAGGGAGTTGGCCCCAGCCTCATCGCGCGGCGAAATGGTAAACGAGTACGAGGAGCGTCGGTCGATCCCGAAGCGCTCCCTCCAACTGGAATTGGCCTTCCCCGACGAGCGCAGAACATAGTTGATCCCATTGCTAAAGCGATCGAGCTCCATGCTGATGAGCGCGCCGCGTCTGAACTTGAGCTGTTCGAGATGATAGTTAACCGTCTCGAAGTACTCATCATCGAGCTCATGCTGGAGCGTTAGCAACAAGGTGCCGAGACCCACTGAGTGGAATTTCTCCAAATGTCGGTCAGCAATCTGGCGAAGCTCCTTCATCCGATTGAAGAAGGCCTCGAGCTGGTGCACAGCACCCGACAAGATGGAGCTCGGGTACTGCGACGAGTAACCCCACCACAAGCCGCGCTTGTCCTTGAGCGCTCCCAGCGCAACGGCGTACATTTCACGGAGAATATCAGGCTCGGCCAGGCAGTCGGCGAGCACTTGCTGGCGGTAGCGGATAGCTTCAGGATCGTCGAGGCTAGTGAGCACGACTCGTTTAGACGTCTCAAACAAGAACTCATCGCCCTGGGCCATGGCCTGGAGTAGCGTGGTCAACTCGAGGTCTTGGATGACATCACTGTGATTGACCGGAAGATTGGCATCGAAGTCGAAGTCCTGATCTTTGTAGAGCAAATACGCCTTCACCGACTTATCCTCCCGCGCAGACGCTCATAGGTCAGGTTGTATTTCTCAGCGATGGCCAGAGCATAGGCCAGGCCATCCGCGGGGGCTCGCACCACCTTAAGGGTTCGCTCAGTCGGGTTCTCTGGCACGATCATGCTTACCATCGACACGATGGAGGGCGCGAGGGATGTTATCTCATCAACGAAAGTGACAAGGAGGCAAAGCAGGTCGAGTTGAATGACCTTCTCCAGAATCTTCGTTAGCAAGAAGCGAGCATCATTCAGTGTGGTCGAGGAGAAGATCTCATTCATGATGATAATACTTTCAGAGGTCGCTGTCATCAGCGTGGCCTGTATCCGCACTAGGTCGTCTTCGAGTTTTCCGGTCATGTTGGCTAGGTCCTCCTCGCGCTCGAAGTGAGTGAAGAGCCGATCAAAGAGAAACAGTCGGGCAGCCGAGCCAGGCACGGGAACTCCGACACTCCCAAAATGGTGCAGCTGGCCGAAGGTGCGGGCAAACGTAGTTTTGCCTCCCTGGTTGGGTCCGGAGACGACAACGACGCGCTCAATGCCGGAGAGCGAAAAATCGTTAGTGATCACCTTTTGTCCTTTGGCGACCAACTTGTTGGCCAGGGCTGAATCGAACGTGTCAGTGGCCAACACATCCTTGGACTGGCTAACCTCAGGATAACAAAAGCTCAGGCCAGCGGCCCTCAACGGTTCCATGTACTCCAGATAAGCCAGGTAAAACTGAACCTCGCGTTCGAAACGCCGCACGGTTGCATCGAAGAACTTGTCATGATGGCGACAGAACTCGTCGAGGGCTAAGAACTCCTCTGGGAATAGGCGAGCCACGAGGTCTAGCATCTGAGCTCCGACATGGTCGATGCTCGGCCAGACACGATATTGGACACGATAATCCTTCGCCGCGCCCTGCTTGAAGCGTTCGAAGGTCTTCAGCACCTCAACGCTGTAGTCCGGTTCATTTTCGTATCGATAGACGTCAACCCGGCCACCGCGGATGCGCACGCAATATTGGATCTGGCCAAGAGCTTCCCTGCGCTGTGCAGCCTCAGTGGCGAGGCTCACGAATGCATCACATCTCGTATAGCTTGCCAGGTAATCACCAAAGGAATGGAGACCCTGAGAGTTGACCGAGTCAGCATTGAGGTCGTCGGCCAAAGAGGTCACTGCCTGGCAATAGATGGCAATTGCATCGAGTAGCCAGCCCTCCTGCTCATACTTGGACTGCATCTTTTCGAGCTGCGCCAAGTGTGAGCGGGTCTGGCGTAGCAGTTCAACTGACCCCTTGACACGCTCGAAAAGTGTCTTATCCTCCAGGTCCCGAAACACCTCGTGGCGGAATCGGATTGTGGTCGTATCGTGTAGTGGGCGATAGAGAAGCGTGGTGATGAGATCGCGCTCCTCTCGGTCGCCAGCTATCGAGGTCACAACCTGACCAATGTTCAAGTCGTTGACAAATGAGCGATCTGTTGGTTCTGTTCCAAGCTCGTCATCTAGTCCGTGCGGTGATAGAAGACTACGATGGGGTGTGGGCGAGCCGATTATGACCAACTCACCGAGATCCTCTCGCGCGACTTCTGCCCCCTCGGTCGAACTCTTGGCACACGAAGAGAGTTCATGCTGCCTCGGGTCCGTGTCACGGTTGGTCGAGGTCATATTCGCCTCACCCGCTGGTGGAACAGCACTCGCTCACCGAACCGCTCTCGCGAAATCCCACTCTCCCCTAACTTGTTGCTGCCGTCCTTGCAGTCCATTGTGCATGACAAGCCGCAAGGTTCTGTGTCCTTGTAGGAGGTGATACGCCCTATGTTCTCTGCCCGCCAGCTAACCAGGCGGTCGTCGAGATCACCAACGTCCCCCCAACAAGGCTCACTCGATGGTGCCAAGACTAACTTGACGTTAGGACTCTCCTCATCGGTCACCCAGGACAGCAGCACAGGCCAACTGATAGCCTGGCACCCACAAGGGACCGGGTACTCCGTGTGGATGAACGCGTCGAGTAGATCTCCGCCCTCTGCCAGCGAGTCGAGGATGAGTCCGTAGTTGGCCAGACAGGCCCTGAGCGAGAACAGGCCTCGCTCCAGGCATAGGAAACGATGGAGGTGGTTGTGACCGATCTGGCTCCGACTGTTCGCGAGTACCTCGACGATGGCCTCGTTCTCGCGGTCATCCATTACCACACCACACCCTTCCCTGGTGGCCCTGTCCACGTCTGATCTTGTTCCCGACCTCCATCGGGGCGGATGTCAAGTGCTTTTGGTCGGGCCTCCCTCCAACTTCGCGCCGACCAGCGACACCAATAAACGGAGCACCGGCGCGACTCCCGTGTCTGCGCGAGTGACTCCTGTCTTAGAAATATCACGACATGCCCCTATTCTCGCCACTTAAGCGCTCAATAGGAGCCATCAGCCTCAAAAGGGCGACATCAGCGAGCTCCATCGCCGTTTTACAATGCTAATGCTACCGTAAACGTGCAATCATTCCATACTGTAATACACAAGGAACGGGTGTTCGGACACGACAATCTCGAAGAACACCCGATGGATCCCAAGCCATGAAATCATCCCTGGAACGGGGAATCCCCCGAGATAGGCACTTTGGGGTGAAGGCACTCCGATACCGTATCTGTGAGCCCCGACTTTCTAATCTCACTGCCCAACATCCTATGGGCTGAGAATGTTGCTGAGTCCTTCACAGAGAACTGCTTGCAATCGCGCTCCCGGAGGTACTGTGTGTTACACGTGCCGCAGAGGGTTGCATAAGGCAACCCTGAATTATCGGGGTGACCAACCCCGATACCTCATCGCGAACCCCTGAATAGTCACGCGGACCTGAACGCGCCAAAACCCAACGCCATCTACCAGGTGAATTGAGGACGACAAGACCTGCGTACCCCACGAAGCGAGAGTGGTCTAGGAGCTATGAACTGTTCGGGCTACGTGACCTTCTCAGTTAGGATGGCCACAAACCCAAGCGCTTCGATCCCTTTCCTCAGTCGATGTACCGCTGCCTCTGACTCATTGTGGTTCTCGAAGTAGCTGGCACAAAGGCCTTGATGGAGTTCGTCATTGCCGAGTAGATGGCCGATAACTTTCGACAAACCGTTGCCGACTGCGACGTCTTGCCTTGTAGAAATGTCGACTTCTGACGACCCTTGACTATCGAGGTGCCAAGTAGGTTTGCTCCAAGCGTGCCATACACCTAAGTAGCCGTACCGTCAGGCGCCTTAACCAAGAGGATTATGTATGGTGCCCCAGAAGCAAAGCCTGCTAACTCACATCTATTCAGAGCGCCTCCCGTTGATGCCTGTGGTATGGCATCAATCCCACATTCCGTGAAGGGCGCTGGCCGTGCGAACGGAGCCGGCTCTCATCAGCAATATCACTGCTTACTAGTTGGAACCAGTATCCATCGATTACTCGCAAAGGAGGGAAATACCCTCTGAATCACACCGCTTCTTAGATTGACGATAACACTCTCCCTGAGATTCTCAACCGTTACTATAGCGTCAGTACCTCCGGGGAGAATCGCCAAACCACTAAGCTGGTTAGCGCCGGCGCTATTGGTGTTTGCACTCACGGGGATTTCTCCAAGATACCTATCGCGTGTCGCCGAAAATTCTAGGATATGACCAGAAAAGCCTGCGGCATAGACAGTCCCTTGATGGGAACCAACGGCTAACTGCATAAAACCAGCAGTAGCTGCGGGAACATCATTATAACTAAAGCTCGGATCCACTTCGGGAGTAGGGATCGCGACGGTGGCGCCGGTCGCAGGATTCAGCACCGTCATGACCCCGGTTTTTATATCCGCAGCGAAGATCTGGCCGTGGGCCCAAACCATGTCGCCAATCTGAGGAACATTGTAGGTCCGAAGAACCTCCCCGTCGCGCACATCGATAGCTGTAATAACGGAGTCCGCGTTACCACCTACGAAAGCGACTCTGCCATCCGGACTAAGAACCACGGCATTGCCGCCTACTGCATCCGCAAACAGCGCTCTATGAGAGTTGAGCGTGTAGCCGGCTACAGCATTGCTGGCGAGCACGAGAAGAACATTACTATTAGGCACCACCCGTGCAATGCGACCGCCCGGGATCGAAGTGAATGACCCTGTTACCTGTAGGGACGAGCTATTTGAGACATAGGTAATGCCAGCAACCGTTGGCGTATAGATGCTATGAGTGATCGCAGAGTAGCCAACATAGAAGCTGTTCCCTGAGGAGGTGTTTGCTGTACCATAGTGTCCAACCTGAGTCGACCCGCGAGGAAGGGATAGCTGAGCTAAGGTCCCTGGTCCAGAGCCAGTAGTCGGGGCAGGAAACGCACCAACCACCGTTGCCAACGGCGCAACACTAGGGCCATGAGCTGCCGCAGCTACAGGGAACACACCAGAGAGTGCTGCTAATGACACAGGGAACAGACGACCGGTATACATGTGAATTTCTCCTTAACTATTGAATATATTGTGCTTATAACAACTAGCAGCCTACCGAAGTAAGCACACATCGTTGTCAGGTTATACGCCCAGCCATTGAGTTGTGTTGTGTTGTTCTAACGATATCCTTAAGTTACTACTCCATACCCTACTTCTTACGACATATCGTGTAATCCAATGAACAAGCAGGCCGTCGAGGGTTATGTAGCTCCCAGTTACTTTGTCCAAACCACTTGTTCCCAATTGCCAAAGTCATTGTGTCGACGTAAACCCCTACAACTGAGCAATGACTAAGCGAATATCAAAGCTGACTCCTTCAACTGTCTCGTAGATGTGACGAGGCGTACAAACATAACCGATCCGCCTCAATTGCACACTAATGATCTTCAAGAGTTGAATCAAAGCTGGCAATACCTGCATGCAGAACACCTCCCGCTATGAATGACACCGTATCTGATTCACCTCGTTAGTGGCCGGTTCCGCAGCGATACTCACCCGCAGCGACTCCTCCATCTCATAGACCCGACATAAAGGGATCTTCTCATCGCTTGAAGGACACAAGCGTTAGACCCGGATGCTTGATCGGTGCGACAGGGAGCGAACTTCACTCTCCCCCACAAACCAGACCGGAGGCAATGCCTGACCTCTTCCATCACCACTGCGTGGTCCACGAGCGTCCAATTACTTCCCTGCATCCGTATAATCCCGAATATCCAACGATGCCGTATCATTGATCATCAACTTCACAAAGTAACTTGCAACAGTGCGGCGACTAGAGCGCAACACCGTTTCTCATCCTGCGTTTTGCAAAATGCCTTTCAACTTTCGCGAGCGGAATGTTACAGCAGCACCTAGTCCAACTACCATACCAAAGACAAGATGAGCAATGAAGAATGCGAGCGGAGGCACCAACCCCATCATCGGATTGATCGCAGGAAGAACGATATACATATTTACAACATATATCACCGCACCACCGAGAATCCCAGCACCGATGATGCCGAATATACTTCGCATCCCGGGAAGCCTATACCAGCTAGCCAGTGCGATCACTCCGAAAATAGCAACTCCAAAGATTGCTGACATAACCAGATGCAACATAGCCCCGGTTACGAGGTGCCCAGCTGTTACGGGCATAGCACTCATAACTGCATTGCGAGCCGAGAGACTCAGGCTAGACAGGATACTGGTGACAGTGGAGTTTGTGGCGTGTCCCGTCATCAATTCACCGATCATCTGAACTTTCGCCGCGGGCACGTGCATAGCGATGAGCATCAATCCGAGATGGTGCGCCATCGCACTACTAATATGGCCACTACGTAGTGCGGGGGTGAGTTGAGACATGACTGAGCTAGGAAGCTTAATGCCCATAGCCCCCATGAGAGCAGGAAACATTGATATAGGAGGAACGATCGTGTAGACAAAGGACGCAAGACCGAGATTTAGTGGACTAAGAAAGCCTGATCCTTCTACTCCCATAGTGATCATCATCACAATGGCAAGCATCATTCCTCCAATAACCCCTGCAATAATTCCGGGTTTCCAAAGTAGCCTACCCACTGTCAAAAGACTAATAGGGGAAGTTGGTTGTGTAACGTTTTTCATAAATATACTCTCCTTGTTGAACAAAGACATGACCGCACGAAGTAGATCATCCTAAATGGACTGCAAATTCCACTTCCCTCACGAATGAGATTGGACGAGAAACCCGTTCGAGAGCGTAACCATTCCAATTTCTTCGGTCTTTCAAATTGGTCTGAAGTGCACAGCACGCAGCAGGTCACCGTCGCTTTGGGTCTCGAAGATATACAAAGGTATTGCTCAACCCACGGAGTATCCACTGGAAAGCCCCTCGTACCCGGAGGGGACCAACATCACCGCGACGGGTTACGCAACCGGCATTCGGTGGCAAGATCAAGTCGTACTCTGCCACCGACGTGGACAATCTGGCTCGACTGTGTTAGCCATCCTGTCTTGTCTCTCCGCGATACCAGAATCCAAGCGCCTGGTCATGCAGACTGTTTAAGGCACGTAGCAGCTACAGCAGACCTTATTCGAGCTGGGAGGACGGCATCCCGGTTCTCAGCATGCAGCGAGCGGTTGAGCTGAGCCCCCGTCAGATTGGATGTGCACGATGGCACCGGGTTCGCTCAGCGCTCGTACCTCCAGACCGCGACTACCTCACCGGCGCGGTCGAAGTCAACTGGGCCTACTTCAGGGAAGAGGGAACCAGCCTTCACAGAAGATACCAGAAGGGTGGTACGGTTCTGTTAGGCGTCGCTATCGACCTCCAAGAACCCGGGGCTAATCACTCATGACCCGGAAACTGATCAACCCTAACTCCTGGAGTCCGGATGGCGCCAGCTCCTGGAGGTCATTGATAGGTACAATAAATCTTCTATAGAATTTCCAAGAAGGATTTGTGTGGTGACAAGACGGGAATTAACCACCTAACGAGGAACATCGAGTACTCCATATGGACTGAGTCAGAGGAGCAATTCGCCTCAACTATGTGCTCCAGCAATATCGTAACGACATTGCTCAGTTGCTTCGGATGTTCGATGTAACCATGCCGAGTATCCTCGGATTCACAACCGTTCGTGGGCCGAGTTCACGACGATTGGCGATCAATATTTAAGCACTAGTGTATCCCAATCAGGCTGGCCAACACCATTGACAGCAAAGCCGGTAATAAGCTTTCCGACGTCTTCCGCAAACCCGTCTCCAAATCCATGACCTGAGGATATTCAACACCTATGTAAAACGTTGTTGGATTCCTCGGCAGCATCGGGTCCCGTGACAACAACGAAGGCGGCAGGGTTATGTTTGTCATTCGGGACTTCCCACCCTCTGACATACCACTCTGCGTAGCGGAACTCCGATCGTAGAACCGGTCCAGCCAATAGCCACCTCATAGGAACGCTTCAGACGCTTGGGGGTAATAGATGGCACGTAGAGCGAATCAACAAAGGTATGAGCATGGCGCTCGGTCGTCACCTGGTAGCGAAAACACCTGCGTTCATCAACAAGGACAACGAAATGATGTCGCTCTAGATGAGATCGGAGTCGGCCGAGATGAATACCGTTTGGATAAGCAGGGCGGGTCTCGTGCAGCGCCGCTAGTAGACGGGCATATCGGATGCGGTCGCGGGCACTCAATGGAAACGACCCTGGCAGCAAGAGTGCAAAAATGCCACCAACCTTGATGACCCGAGAAATCTCACTTAACACCGCCTCCACTGGGTTGAAGAGCATCAAGGCCATGGAACACGTCAACAAATCGAACGTTCCACTGGAGAATGGCTGATGGTCAGCATCGCCACGCACGAGTGAACTCGACAACAATCTGGCCGCTTCCGCGAGTTCGCTCTGGGAACGATCTAACCCAATCCAATGGAATCCTTTCACGGCTGCCTGGACGGGACCACTCCCGCAAGCCAGATCAAGAGCCAACTGTTCATCTCCAAGTACAATCGAGGACACAAGCCACTGGTAAGCCGTAACCCCGTCACCGGCAGTTGCCGAGCCGAGAACCTGCTCGGTGATACCGGGGTGCTGCTGGTGAAACTCATCGAGATACCCACTCCAAGATCGATGGCTCTGAAATCGGTTCGAATTAGGCACGGGCCAAAACGCCAAACGGTTCAAGAGCGCTGAGGCGTTCCTTAGCGCCGTGTGAGCGACCCCACAATAGATCTCGCTGTCGCCCAAGCGCCCGACGTGAAGTATGACAAGCGGATCCCCGGTCACCCAACACGACCTTGCGGCGTCGCATGCATCCGACACTAGACGAAAGGCTCAAACCCTTACCAACGGTGCCACCAGCCGATTCCACTAGCCAGTGGTGCAGCAGAGACTTGATATCACGCATTCCAGACAGACTTACCAGCCCTCCCTTCGATAGCTCACTGCCCACACGGGCATCAAAGAGCACGGTTCCTGACCCGCGACCCCAATAATAGTCTCGCCAACTTGTCCGGCGACAAGTACGGAGCCGGGAACCACAATCACTCCCCGGCCAAGCCGCTAGGATCCCTGACTACGCCTTTACGCCTTGATCAACCCGCAAGTCAGACTCCGGATAACAACACGTTCTAGCACGGCCAAGAAATTCCCAAAGGTTCTTCTTTATTCCAAGGAATACTATGTTCACCTGGGAGGTTACGTCATCATGGATCTCGAATCTGATGAAAGCACTACGGCGTGTGGACACCCACATTATGCGTTTGCTCGTTATGTAGTGCCCGAGATCGAAGTTCTTGGTCGTGTAGCGCTCTCAATCACGCGCAATCCAGCCGACGCTGAAGACTTGGTCCAGCTCACGCTATTGAGCGCCTACCAGGCGATTGAACGTTTCGACGGAGCACATCCTCGTGCATGGTTGTTTACGATCATGCGGAATACTGAGATAAAACGGCATCGTCGAAGACGCCCGCAATTGCTTCGCGACCCTGACCAGGCATCGCGAGTTGAGGCTGAGGATCCTCGTGGCGGGACTCTCTCGACCGAAGAGGTGGTCATCGCTAGAGAATTCGATGCCGAGATCATGCGTTGCATAGCTGCGCTCAGCGAGCAGGACCGTCAAATCATTGAGCTTGTTGATATTGATGGACTCACCTATGCCGAAACAGCAGCCATCATTGGGATTCCAATTGGGACAGTTATGAGTCGGCTCCACCGTGCGAGAATGCGAATTCGCAAACGGCTGACAATTGCAGGCCTTGCACCGAAGAGGAGGATGTGATGAGCAAGCCTTGGAAGATGATTGCCGAGAGACGCTACTGCTTTACAACAATGAGAGTCCTACAGGACTATCTTGACGGTGTACTCGCTGATGCAAAGGCTGATCAGGTAGCCCGGCATCTGGACGATTGTCGGCGTTGCGGCCTGGAAGCTGAGGTCTACCAGGAGATCAAGACCGCCTTGAGTAAGCAGGAGATGTTACTCGACCCCCAAACGGTACAACGCCTTCGCAACTTCAGTGATCAGCTGATCCGAGAAGGCGCGTCCAGCCAAGACGAGTCCAATGACTGATGTAGCTCGCGGTGAAGACGTCAGGTCGCCTCCTGAGTCACAACCCTCGAGAAGTAGTGGTCGAACGGTCGCCAGAGTGTGTGATCTCGCGGTTATCGGCGGAGGCGCAGGAGGGCTAGCAGCGGCACGCGCTGGCGTGGCTCGTGGACTCAAAACCGTTCTCGTCTCCGATGCACCCCTTGGGGGAGACTGCACCTTTACCGGTTGTGTTCCATCGAAAACCCTCATAGAGGCGGCGTCACGCGGTGACACTTTTCGCCAAGCAGCGTTCAGAATCCAGGAGACCATAGCCCAGATCGCGGGAGGCGAGGATGCTATTGTGCTTCATAAAGAAGGTGTCGAGGTGGTCGAAGGGTTTGCTCGTTTCTGTGGATCACACGAGATTGTCGTAGGATCGCAAAGACTCCGAGCCCAGAAAATCGTGATCGCCACTGGATCTCAGCCTTCCATTCCTTTGGTACCAGGACTTCGTTCAGTTCCCTTTCTCACGAATGAGACGGTTTTCGCGCTGAATGCATTGCCACCTTCCATTGCAATTCTTGGCGGAGGAGCGATTGGGTGCGAGATGGCTCAAGCTTTTCGACGCTTCGGTGTCGATGTCCACCTCATTGAGGCTGAGTCCCGACTGTTAGCCCGAGAAGAGCCGGAGGTGAGTGCAGTTTTGGGGCGATGCTTCTCCGATGCGGGAATTCATCTACACCTTGGCCAGCATCTCGAGAGCATTCAACAGACCATGCCGGATGGTCCTATTGAACTGAGGATGTCGGCGGGCAAAGAAGTGCTGCGAGCCATGGCCTTGCTCGTTGCGACGGGACGGCATCCCAGAACCGATGGGCTCGAGTTGGAAGCGGCTGGAGTTGCCGTCGATGCTCGCGGATTTGTAAAGACCGATAGCAGTCTTGCAACCACCAACAAAGATGTCTACGCGGTCGGAGACATCAACGGTCGTCTGTTACTGACCCACGCTGCTGACGAAATGGGAAGAGTCGCAATCCACAACATTACCAACCCTTTGGGAAGGCTCGGTAGGCGGTCCTTCAAGACCTCATCTATCCCTTCGGTCGTCTTTAGCGATCCCGAGGTCGCTCGCGTAGGATTAACCGAAACAGAAGCCGTGGTCGTTGGAGGCAGAGTGGCCTATCTCCCGATGTCTGAGGTAGACCGAGCCATAACCGCCAACCGCACCGAAGGTTTCATCAAGTTGATCGCCGGCCCACGGACGTTTCTCCGAAACGCTGGAGGAGGACGACTACTGGGGGCGACCATCGTAGCGCCGAGGGCCGGAGAGATGATTCACGAGGTCGCTCTTGCATTGCGATTGGGTGCGTTCACTGGTCGCTTAGCACAGACCGTTCACGCGTATCCTTCCTGGTCAGCTGGTACTCGCCAGGCAGCAGCTCAGTTTTTTATGGAGATCAACGGTAGAACAGCCTTTCGAGCTACGAATCGCTCATAACGTTGCGATCCATCATCTGCAAAACCCGCTCAAGGAGCACGCCACCCGCGAATACTCTATCGGAGCGCCTGCCGATCAACTTACCATCAAAATTGCAGGCACCACGAGAAATGCCTGGAAGTTTCGCGAAACCAAGGGGGTTCCACTCCTTGGGCAACCCGAGAGTCTGCTGCTACGTTTTCCGATACTTAAGCCCTGTGGTCGCAGAGACAACCGAGCAACATGGGAGAGAAGGGTGTTATGGGAGTTCTGACACATCAATGGACCCGAATGAAAAGCTGGTTCAGAGAGGTAGAGCGATCAACTCGGCCGATAGCCGACGACACTAGAGAGGCACTCGCCGCTAGGTGGGCTGCGCTGCCAGGTCATATTCGCACGGATTCTCAAACTCTGGGCCGAATGGCTGTTGGTTGCGAGGGGACCCACGGCGTATTCCCGCGCTGCAATTTTGCGTGTACTCCGTGCTATCACTCAGCCGAGGCAAACCAAGTGCGAGTCGACGGTCCTCATACACTCGCCGAAATCGAGCGTCAGATGGCCCACCTTGCTTCGGAGCGCGGCCCCCATGCTCACGCTCAACTCATCGGAGGCGAAGTTACCCTCCTTGAGCCGAATGATCACGCCAAGGCGTTGCAGATCATGCGTGAACACGGCCGAGAGCCAATGAGCTTTACCCATGGCGACATGGACTACCCCTATCTCAAGGCGCTAGCGATTGGAAGTGATGGTCAACCTCGTTTCAAACGACTTTCATTTGCGGGGCACTTTGATACGACCATGCGAGGCCGGCGGGGCCTTCGTATTCCGACTTCTGAAACTGAGCTCAATTCCTTTCGTCAGGCCTTTTGCGATCTGTTCAAGAGACTTCGCCGAGAGTATGGGGTGAAGTACTTCCTCGCACACAATATGACGGTGACCCCAGGCAATGTCGACGAGATTCCTGATTTGATCCGTGAATGCAACTCGATGGGCTTTAACATGATGTCGTTCCAACCGGCAGCCTTTGTCGGCAACCCACGTCGTTGGAAAGAGGACTACACTCGCTTGAACGCCGATTCAGTCTGGACTCAAATTGAAGCCGGCGCGGGAGTTCGACTGCCGTTTCGAGTGTTTCAAACTGGCGATGAACGCTGCAATCGGTCAGCTTTCGGGTACTATCTCGGTAAGCGCTGGTTTCCCGTTCTCGACGAAGACGATGCCGATGATCTACAAACTCGGGATGAATTTTACCGATACCTCGGTGGCGTTCATTGGGGAGCGCCAATCTCTCTGCTACTTCCAAGACTTGGAAGAGTCGTTGTCTGCCACCCACACTTGGTACTCGTTGGCATTCGTTGGCTATGGCTCCGGATCCATCAATCTGGCGGAGTACTCGTCGTAGTTCGGGCCCTCCTGCAGCACGAGGTGCGTCCAATGACGTTCGTCATGCATCGCTTCATGAATGCTGAAGACGTCCAGCCTGCCTGGGAAATGCTCAAGCGAGGGGAGATGAGCACCGACCCACACATTCTGGAGACTCAAGAGAGACTCCAGTCCTGCTTCTACGCAATGGCCCACCCCGAGACTGGGGAAATTGTGCCAGCATGCGTCCAACACAGCGTTCTCGATCCAGCAGAAAACAGAGAGCTGGTAAAGCTCCTACCGCTTCCAAGACGGAGATCCGCCGATTCTGACCTCTCGGCAACAGTAAAGGTGCGACCATGATCGGTATCATCTCAGGTTCAGGAATCGACCAGTGGCCAGGCCTCATCGACCGTCAGATTCATCATGCTACAACACCCTTTGGTAGTGTCAACGTGACACTTGGTACGGTAGGAGACACAGTGGTAGCACACGTATCACGCCACGGGCCATCACACGAGCGACTCTCGCATCAGGTAAACCATAAGGCTAACCTCTCCGCCCTCATCGATCTTGGAGTGAGCGCCGTCATCGGCTGCACTGCGTGTGGAGCTGTTCAACCGTCAATCGAGCCCGGTTCGCTGATCGTCTTTGACGACCTTTACTTCGGGTCAAATCGAATGCCAGACGGCAGCTTATGTACTTGGTTTGACACTCCGGGACAGAAAGATCGCGGGCACTGGATCTTCGACCACCCTTTCTCTGATGATCTTCGAAACTCACTCATCAACGCGGGCAAAGAATTCGAATCAAAGATTTTGACAAATGGGGTCTACGGACATGTGGATGGCCCACGGTTCAACTCTCGAACAGAAATCAGTGCCTTAGCGGCCTGTGGCGTGACTGCGATCAGCCAGACTGGCGGACCAGAGACAGTTCTCGCTGGAGAGGCCCAATTGCCCTACGCCCTCGTTGGATACGTCACCGATTACGCCAACGGTGTCGCCAACGTACCCGAACCGATCGAAGCACTAGTAGCACGGATGCGGGTGAGTGCAGACCGCTTCGCCGAACTGATCCGTGCTGCACTACCCCTCGTGAACGCCCACACACCCCAACCAGCTGGGGAGGTCTTTCGGGTGGAATCATGAGCGCTGCTCCAGCTATTGCGATCATGGCAAAAACCCCTCGGCCTGGACAAGTAAAAACTCGCCTTGCCCCAATACTCAATGACCTCCAGCTCGTTGAGCTCCAGCAGGCGTTGATTCACAACGCCGTGCAGCTTGCGCGAGAGGTTGCCCCGATGAACACGTACCTTTGCTTCGACCCCCCGGAGTCCGGTCACACCTTCTCCACCTTGTTGGACCCTCAAATTCATCTCATCGCCCAGCGAGGCGACCACCTTGGAAAACGCCTCATGGCTGCAGCAGACGATGTCTACCGACGAACATCTGGACCGCTGATGATCATCGGTACCGACATCCCTCTCATAACTGGGCAGCACTTGCGCCATGCCTCATCGATGCTGAGTTCTGGTTTCGACGTCGTGATTGGCCCGGCGCTCGACGGTGGTTATTACCTGATCGCGATGAACCAGTTAGAGCTTTCAGTCTTCGACATTGACCCCACCCTTTGGGGAGGACCAGACGTTCTCGAAGCGACTGTAGCAGCAGCAAAAAGCTTCAGACTCTCCGTTGGGCTTCTTGCTCCATTGCGAGACCTCGACACCCCTAACGATGCTCTCGAACTGATCAAGGCACCAACCCTATCGCCAGAGATTCGATCCCTGTTATGTCAAGCGAAGCCGATATCACGAGGGACTCATGTCGGTTTGTGATGTCCAGGGCACAGAGCGCAGGTCGTCTCCGGTGATCTCCATCATTATTCCCACCCTGAACGAGGAGAAAACCATTGGGGCACTCCTCAACTACCTACACCAGATCTGTCTGGGGGCCGAGCTTATCGTCGTCGATGGTGGGTCGACAGATTCAACCACCACCATTGCAGCGCAAAAAGCTCGCGTTCTCAACTCTCCCCCAGGCCGTGCGCACCAGATGAACTGTGGTGCCCAAGCTGCCTCAGCACCAGTGCTATGGTTCATTCACGCCGATTGTTGGATTGATCCCAATGCCTTCGATCAGCTGCGCGAAGCCCTGAGTAGTCCCGATATTATCGGAGGAGGGCTCGCGTTAGAATTCGATTATCACACGCGAGGTCTTGATTACCTTGCATGGAGCTCGACACGACGAGCACGATATCTTCATCAGATATTCGGCGATCAGGCACTCTTTGTACGCCGTTCCGTGTTCGAGCAATTGGGTGGTTTCCCAGAGCTTCCAATTATGGAGGATCTTGAGTTCTCTCGACGACTAACTCGCCAGGGCAGGCTCGTCGTACTTCCGGCTGTATCCATCGCCTCCTCGCGCCGATTTCTCGAACATGGCACCTGGTCGATGATTGTCTTCATGCAGCTCCTCA
The DNA here is from genome assembly GCA_021819725.1 of Actinomycetes bacterium. The sequence goes on along the minus strand of JAKAQR010000028.1, from coordinate 14,656 downwards.
AGGGTTGCTACTTCCTGGGAGTTCAGCCGACTAACATCGCCCGCTGGTATCAGCGTGGACCGTTCTGGACCTCGCTGATTCCAACAAAGAAACGAAGTCGAAAGGTAACCCAACCTACGTTGAGCATCGACATCCAAGAGCGGCATGACCATTCTCAGAATAACTTCGGTCGAACCGTTATTGAACAGAATCGGGATCATGAGCACCCAACAACCGAACAGGCTGACCCGGTGAGGAGGGACCTGTGGCAACACGACTGACGCCGCAAGAGACCGGAGCTCGGCTCGACCGCCTGGCCTGGAGCCCGATGCACACCACGATTTTGATAGCCCTCGGGGCTGGGTGGCTTTTCGATTCCTTCGAGGTTCAAATGTTCTCGAACGCCATCGGCCCGCTTGGTACTTATTTCCATGCGACCGTCTTTGAACAGGACGCAGTGCTCGCTGTGTGGCTTGGAGGCATCCTGTTCGGTGCGTTACTCGGCGGGCGTCTCGCGGACCGGTTCGGTCGCCGTCGACTCTTTCTCTGGACCTTGCTTTGGTATGCAGGCTTTACCGTCCTTACAGGACTCAGCCCAGATCTGACGGCAGTCTATGGACTCCGCTTTCTTGCAGCTCTTGGGGTTGGGGCGGAGTATGCCATCGTCAACGCTGCGATCGCCGAGTTCATACCAGCCAGAGTCAGAGGGAAGGCAAACGCCATAGTCATGAACTTCTGGCCAGCGGGAGCAATCGCTGCGGGCCTACTAGCGTTCTTGGTGCTCGATACTTTTGCGATTGCCGCGGCTACCTCGTGGAGATATCTTTTCATCTTCGGAGGTGCGCTAGCATTGTTGGTCCTCCTGTTCCGGCGGCGCATCCCCGAGTCTCCACGATGGCTCGTGTCCCAAGGTCGCACAGTCGAAGCGCAACAAGTCCTACGTAGTTTCGAAGCATCATGCGGTGGATCGGCACCACTACCACTACACCAAAACCTCGACATCGACCAACTCCGGGCACCGAATCAGCTCGGTGCGCTCCGTGAACTTCTCACTTGCTACCGCTGGAGACTCGTGCTCGGTGCCACGCTCGACCTCTCGGAAGCCTTTGGGTATTACGGCATCTTCGCACTGCTGTCAGTGGTGGTCCTTCACCAGGTCCACATCTCGGATCGTTCGATGCCTCTGTTCTATATCCTAGGGAACCTAGGAGGTCTAATCGGCGGACTCATCATGGCCCAAGCATTCGACAGGGTTGGACACCTCCTGATGGTCGCTATTACCTATCTCTTGGCCGCCGTAGGTGTCATTCTTCTCGCACTCGCCACGTCGAGCCGCGATGCTCATCTCGTTACAGCAGCTTTTATCGTAGCCAATGCGGCCGGCACCGCCGCTTGGACCTCCGCGTACCCGACTTTCACGGAATTGTTCCCTACGCATCTCCGTGCCGCCGGGGTTGGAACGTCGGTTGCCATCGGGCGCTGTGGGGCCATCATCGGCACGCTCTACCTTCCGGTCCTGGCAGTCGAGATTGGAACGACTGCCTCCTACTCATTGGTGGTAGGGTTCTGGCTCCTCGGGTTCCTTGGCATCGTGGCCTACTCCCTACTTGGAGGGATCGAGCCATCACGCCGATCTCTTGAGGAAGTGGTGAACCAGGTCTCAGGTTCAACGTTTAAGAAAGGTGACCATGAACCATCAGAGCTCTGATTTGAAGGCTAACACTTTGGATACTACTCGTCAGCTCGTACCCCGAGAGAAGTCCAACTCTTACCGCGTTGCCGTCTGCGGAGGACCATATGCGAATCCCTACGCGCTCTCGGCTTTCATTGCCGACGCCAATCAGCGAGGTTGCGATCAGCTGTACTGCCTAGGTGATCTCGGTGGCTTTGGCGCAGAAATCAATGAACTCTGGCCCCTTCTGAAGGCAGGAGGTGTCCAGTGCATAGCGGGCAACTATGACGTCGCGATTGCTCGTGGAGACGCCGACTGTGGATGTGGCTACCGGGATCCCACTGATAATCGCTACGCAAACCTTATTTACGACTACACGCGAACACACACCACGCCCGATTTTGCATCGTGGATGAGAACCTTGCCCACAGAACAGAGATTCGACCTTGGGGGGTGTGACATCCATCTTGTCCACGGATCAACCTTGGCGATCAACGACTTTTGGTGGGAATCCCTGTCCGATCAGGAGCATCAGCGCCGAATCGACGCCAGCGGGGCCCGAGTCATCTGCTGTACCCATTCTGGCCTGCCGTGGCAACGACACTTTGGACAAACACTAGTAGTCAACGTTGGCGTCCTCGGCAAACCTGCTAACAACGGCCGCCAGGAAGTTTGGTACGCGGTCATCGAAGTAACTGATGGTGTCGCTAAGGCAACGCTTGTCGAACTTCCCTACGATTGGCAAGCCCAGTCCGTCTCGATGCGCAAAGCCGGAATTCCTGAGCTCTTTGTGTCAACGATCGAGACCGGATGGTGGACGACCTGTATTGAAGTATTACCCCCGATTGAGCGCTCGCAAGGGAAATACCACCTGTATCGTGCCTCATTGCTAGAGTCTTTCACACCGACTGGGGGAAGTTGGAGCGATGAAGACAATCCGACACACACTCCGCGTATCGGAGTCTCTTCTCGTCCAGAATCCATCGTAGATGAGCTACCTGTCGTTCCACTCTTTGGTAGCCCGTACTTCCCACGTCGACTATGGATCTATACGAACTTTCACTGCAATCTCGCTTGTGACTACTGTGCGGTCGGGTCCTCTCCGCGCGCCCTTCCCCGCGCACTTTCGATTGATCGATTCCACGAAATAGTCGACGAGGCGCAATCAGAGAGCTTCGAAGAGATCTACCTCACTGGAGGAGAGCCCCTCCTGCGTGCCGATCTCACGGAGCTTCTCCGTTATAGCACCGCAGTGTTGCCAACCGTTCTGCTCACGAACGCTACGATTGTCCGAGGCGCGCGCTTTGAAAAGCTTCGAGAGTTTGCTGGCAATCCGAATCTCGTGATCCAAACATCCCTCGATGGCGCCCACGCTGAGACTCACGATTTCCATCGTGGGAGGGGGAGCTGGGCGCGAACGATGGAGGGTATCCATCGTCTCACCAGCCTGGGCTTGACGCTTCGTGTGGCCATGACGGCAACGCCTGAAAACGAACATGAAGTGAACGACGCGGAGCGCCTACTCGTTGGGGCAGGAGTGCCAGCCACCAACTTCCTGGTCCGACCACTTCTTCAACGAGGTCATTCGACCTCGGGCCTCGAGATCTCTGACGTCTCTACGGTTCCAGAACTCACGGTTGCCGAAGATGGCCTGTACTGGCACCCGGCTGGTGCCGACCAACGCACGAGCCCGGACATGGTGCTTGCACCTCCTGACTCGACACTCCAAAACGGCAAACGTCTGGTTACTCAACGTTTTCTCGCCGCCAGACTTGACGACGGGAGTCTGCCGAGACCCTATCGCTGTGCCGTATGAGTCCGAACACAGTCGCCAAATCCGCCACGTCATCTGCCTGAAGGCCGTGCCGCAACGTCCCATATTCCAGCTCGTAGAAGCTGTGACGATCGCAATCGGAGTTATACCAAACCGGATCCAAGGGAGATCTAAACCAATAGAAGAGGCCACCCGCCGCTGTCGCAATTGCCGATCTAAGCTCGCCTGATGAAAAGCAGCTCTCCTTTCAAACTTGAATATCCATTGTCCTCGCCACACGAGGCGACGAGAAGCAATGATCACACACGTTGAGCCCGACCGACCAAAACCTCTTGCCAAAGTGATACCCACTCGAATTGCAGCGCGAACCGATCCCATCAGCAGAGCGAAACAACCCAAGAAAAAGCGGGGCAACTCCCATTCCCCAGCTCAAGCGAGGGCAGTAGGCGTCATCCACCTCCGTAGAACACGAAACTCAACCGGTCCCATGCATCAAAATCGGAAGCAATCTGAATTCTGGCAGTCGAAGGGGTGCCAGGGCCCGACTGGCTCTACTTTAATCAGGTTGCCCCTTGGTGCCCCCGCCGAGAGGCATCTGTTCCCGTTAGACCAGTTCTCGCGAATACCACCTGCAACAGCGTCCAACAAATTCCGGGCTCTCCTGACATTCATGTGGATGAATTTCACCAGGATCTGAGTCGTAGTCCCAGTTCAGTGGGGGTAATTAGGGCTGAAATAGCCGCATAAGGAACGCGCACGGTTTCTGAGCTCTAAATTTGGTGTTAACAACGCATCAAAAAGGAGTTCAGAACCATGCGCGCTACCTCTCTAGTTAAGCAGATGCTAGGCCTTCGTGGTGTCACTGTCGTAGAGGTTTTAGTTCGTCCACACGAACTGCTGATAAAACTCAGGCTCACTCGGTCGAGCCTCGTGTGCCCGAAGTGCTCCTATGTGGCCCGGTTCTGTTATGACACGAGAACGCATGTACTCGCGATGGCGACACCTCGACATGGGGGCTCACCAGACGTGGCTGTCGTGCCAACTCAAGGCGGCTCCGGTGTCCCAACCATGGAGTCATCACCGAGGCAGTACCCTTTGCCCGACCTGTTGGGGAGTCTCGCTTCACGAGGGACTTTGAGCACCTCGTGGCTTGGGCAACCGCCAAGATGCCAGTATTGGACTCAATGGGACCACGGTTACGAAACTGCTCCGAGTCGCATGGCGCACGGTAGGGACAATCTGTGAACGAGTGGTCGCCGAGGAGCTCAACCCCAATCGTCTTGATGACCTCTTCGTCGTCGGAGTTGATGAGATCAGTTATCGCAAGCACCATAATTACCTCACGCTTGTTACCAACCACGAGACGGGCAAGATCGTCTACGCAGGCAGAGGGGAAGAAGGCCAAGAGCCTCGATGAATTCTTTAATGAGCTGGGCAAAGAGCGAACCGCCAAGATCAAGGCGCACCACTTTGGACCTCGGCCCAGCTTTTGCCAAGGCCTTCCGTGAGAAGGCACCTAACGCCCAAATCTGTCTCGATCCATTCCATGTGGTGAAGGTGCGCCATGAGGCGCCATGTATTCCTGCGGTGATGAAAGGACACCGCCTTTGGGATGTCGCAGCATCCCAGCGAAGCTGAGGGCAGTCTAACCGAGGAGGTGCTCGGGAGGGCAGGAAGCAGCCCTGACAACGACGGGACGAATTGGTACTACCAGACGGTTCGGGTCCGGCTAGCAAGACAGAGAGGTGTAACGAAAGTGAACCAGTGGTTGAACCCGCTTAAGCGTGGAACCGACCCCAAATCTGGTGGATATGGGTCGGGCAGCGGTGCGTATCCTTCCTATGTACTAGGAGGGACAACTCGTGCAATGATTATTTATGTCAGTGTACGAGGTCATGGTGAAGGCCTGCGGCGTAACCATGACGAGGCCGCAGCGGAAGAGCTGGGCACCCATCCTGACAAAGGAAACATGGTGAACATGGGAACCATCCCGAGATCGCCCTCGCTCTTGCACATCCAGTGCGGAGGCGGGCAGGCCCACCGTCGGCTGATGGCCTTGGGATGGGGCGGAGGATTCGTAGTAGTCAGAGGACGGGAAAGCCGTCCACAAGGCGAAGGAATCCAGCGAACCTGTAGTAGAAGTACTGCAATGCCAGGAGGTCGCCGGTGAATACTGACGCATGTTGGCCAACGCTCGATGAAGCTAAGGTCACAGTACTGGGAATGCAGACCAAGCTACACCAATGGGCGACCGATGCCCCTAATCGTCGGTTCTGTGACCTGTATAACCTCGTCTACGACCCCGCCTTCTTGATGGTGGCGTGGGATCGAATACGGAGTAATCGAGGAGCACGTTCGGCCGGAGTGGATCACGTGAGACCAAGCGACATCCCCCGAGATGAGATATCCATCCTGATTCAGCTTCGAGATGATCTCAAGGCTGGCAGGTTCGTACCTCTACCCGTGCGGGAACGAATGATACCCAAAGCGTCGGGTAAACTCCGCCGCCTAGGCATTCCAACTGCTCGGGACCGAATTGTGCAAGCCAGCCTGAAACTGGTCCTTGAGCCGATCTTCGAGGCGGACTTTAAGCCTGCAAGCTATGGGTTCCGTCCTCGTCGCCGACCACACGATGCAATCGCTGAGATTCACATGTTCGCTAGTCAGGGGTATACCTGGGTATTAGAGGGTGACATCACGGCGTGCTTTGACGAGATTGACCACTCGGCCCTAATGGATCGAGTCCGTCATCGAATTGGAGATAGACGCGTCTTGGGGACGGTGAAGGCACTCTTGCATAGCGGCATCCTCTCGGAGGATGGCCTAACAAGAGAGACCAAGAGCGGCACGCCTCAGGGCGGGATTCTGTCACCACTACTTGCCAATATCGCACTCTCGGTACTCGACGAACACTTCGCCGAAGTCTGGGAGCGCGATATGGGAACTCGTTCTCAACGAGCCACGCGCCGGAAGCACAAGCAAGCCACATACCGACTCATTCGGTACGCGGATGACTTTGTTGTAATGGTGCATGGAACTAAGGAACACGCCGAGGCCTTGCGAGCCGAGGTTGCAGTGGTGCTCTCGAAGGTAGGTCTACGCCTATCACCGGAGAAGACGATGACCGTCCACATTGACGAGGGGTTTGACTTCCTCGGCTTTCGCATCCAGCGACAGACCAAGAGAGGATCAAACAAGGCATACGTCTACACCTGGCCATCGAAGAAGTCGCTCTCTTCGATAAAGGCCAAGGTGAAGGCGATTACCAAACAGGGAACGAACAACCCGCTCTCTAGTCTCTTAGCCCAGATTAATGGTGTTCTAAGGGGCTGGACAAACTACTTCCGACATAGCGTATCCAAAGATAGCTTTGCTTATCTACACCAGTACACCTGGTTACGGGTAGTGCACTGGCTACGACGGAAATATCGCCGTGCGAACTGGGGGTGGCTGCGACGGCATTACCTGGCCAACGCCTGGATGCCCGAGCACGATGGTGAAGTACTCTTTGACTGCAGAGCAGTCAAAGTGACCCGTTACCGCTACCGTGGTGCGGCAATCCCTTCACCGTGGGCGGAGATAGATGAGAAGGCATCTTAGCCAGATGGTATGGGTTCGGGGAGAGCCGGATGCGGTGGAAGTCGCAAGTCCGGTTCGGAGGGCGGACCAGAGAAACCCACCAGCGGAAACGTTGGCAGGGCGCTCTGGTCCGACCCTACCTCGGCACCGAGGCCCTTGAAGACGTACGCAAAGACCTCTGGCGGGAGATGAGGAAGCTCCCTTCGCCTGTCTATGCCCGTAAGTTCGCCGGAGCACGGTGGGCACTATTGAAGAATCCAGGCACCCTAACCAAACGCCAGGGAACAGCTCTCGCGGCCATCAAACGCCGCGGGGGAGCCCTATGGCGAGCCTATGAGATGAAGGAGTCCCTACGGGCGATCTTTGCTGGAGACCTCGAAATCGACGAGGTGAATGAGATGCTTGATCACTGGTGCAAGCGGGCCTCACGTTCGAGACTGCCGAGCTTCGTCAGGCTCTCGGAAGACCATCCGAACTCATCGAGACGGGATTCTTGCCTCCATCAGACTCAGGGGTCCAACGGGAGGGTCGAGGGACTCAACACCAAAGTCCGCTCCATCATTGCTCGCTCCTATGGGTTCCACTCTGCCAAGGCTACCCTGGCACTAGTGATGCTGGCTTGTGGACCGATTGACTTGAAGCTGCCCTACGAGACGGCAATTTCATCCACATGAATGTCAGGAGAGCCAAATTCCGGCCCATCGCTTGTCTGCCAAGGTTCACAGACCTTTCGTCCTTTGAGTGTCCACTCCAGTGACATACCGCTGTGCCGGTTCGCACATTCCACAAGGTCCGAAGGGGTAGGAGCCCTCTACCACTCAAACGCCGGGGCTGTAATCGCCATTTAGCTCATAGAAGCTACCACCACGCCACCAGATTGACCGCAGGCAAGCGGTCTTGATCCTTCCACAACGAAACCATGGACCACCGGACTAGACCGTGAATCATCATCCGCGAGATCCGCGGCCTCAGCTACAGGTCACTTCCAGCTTCCAGGACGAGATAGGTTAGCTCGGCATCACCGTCACCAGCGTACCAATGTGCACCTGGGGATAGACCACGCCCGCCGTAGGAATCGGGAGTTCGACACAACCAAGGCTCTGAGGGAAGCCATAGGCAGCCCGTGGGAATCCGTGAACCGCCTCAGAGCCAAGGAAGTAGTTGATCCAGTGCACCAGATCGTGGTAGTGGGTGCCGTTGGGGTTGGTGCCACTCATGTAGTTCTCTTTGAAGCGAAGATAGATCGGGAAGGTGCCATTCGTGGTCCTTAGGCCGGCGATACCGGTGTTGGCTGGTGAGGTCAGTACCACTTGGCCGTTGACCCAGAGGTAGAGCGTCTCAGGTAGTTGCTTTTGGACCTGTATCCAGGCGTAGGGGTGAGGGTCGACTTTGTTATGGATGACATCTTGGATGAGGGTTGGGAAGAGCAAAGGATTCGCCAACCTATTGTTATAGTTCAGACTGTTAAAGTCCTCAAAGGCCATCGCCGCACCCTCGGTGATGACATTAGGGTTCCCCGCACTCCAGAGTGAGGTGAGCTGGGTTGGCATTGTCCACTTCCAGCTAAACGACCCTTGAGGTGGATTGGTGAGGGCTTGTATCTGGGCAGCTTCGGTGTTAGGGACAGTCGTTGGCGAACTAAACGAGACCGGCAGGTAACCAAGCTGGGCTAGGAGCTCTTGGAGTCGCAAGGTCGGTATTGGCCCACCACTCAAGGAGAAGGTCGCTCCGGTGGTGCCGAGAGCACCAGTAGGGCTGACGAGAGCGACAGGGGCGGGAGTGGTCATGGTAAAGGTCTCGGTAGGCCAGAAGTCACCGGCCGTTGGGGTAAAGGTCAGGGTGTAGGGAGTTGGTTCAGCCCATGTTCCCTTCACAGGGTCAGATCCTTTTATCGTAGGGGTAATGGTCGGAAGTTTGGCTCCAAAGGCCTTGGCCACCGGTACCGAGAGGGTGATCGTAATAGTGGACTCGGGCTCGAGGTTGGTTAAATCGGGGTTGATAACCGCCTCGGGTGTCGTCCCAGAGGCCCGGAAGAAGACCATATTAGAACTCGCCGGAAGGGTCTCCCATGGGTCCGGAGCCGCTGCGACTTGAAGGGATCCTGCCGTAGCGGAGGCTGCCCCTGGCAAGGAGACATGAGTGCTAGCTCGATCGAGTTTTAAGTACTTAGTGGAGGAATGATACGAGTAGGCCACCACCGAGACGGGGTTTGAAAAGTCCGACTGCACCGCCTGACCTGACGCGGCGATCGCGACGGGATCGAGAAGCTTGGCGCGCGGAGTGGTTCCTTTAAACGTCAGGGTGGTTTGGCGGCCAGCGATCCAAGAGATCCAGGATGGATGACCGAGGGTGACCGAGACGGTGATGGGAACGCCGGTTGGGAGCTTGTGCGATGGGAACACGGACGAACCCTCGAGTTTGACCGCTATTGGCTTGCCATTGGCGGTAGCGCTCAGGTGTTCAATCGGCTGGGTAGCACCCGAAGTGCTGACCTCGGCTAACGACGTGTATGAAGATTCTAACGAGGCTTTAGGCCAGTTTAAGGCTAACAGGACACCGATGGCAATCAAGAGGCCACCCAGGGCACCGCCGACGATGCCAAGAATCCGCAAACCTCCGGGACGAGTCCTCTTCGATTTCCTATGCCCGATACTCCTCGCCAACCGGCACCTCCCTCCAACACCTGATCACGGCGATACACCGTCATCGAGGACTCAAGACTTAACTGTCACAACGTCACGCAGAACGCGCTTCTATCAACATGGAGACCAAAAGCTGCTGGAATTATTCCGCAGTTCTGTACAATTGCAGTTCATCGACACAAAACATCCACGTCGAAGTTGGCATCAACCTTGTGAGACCGTCGCCCAAACCTGGCGCTCTCAACCTACTGAGAGGGTTGACCCCTTCACAATGCAATGCCATCAACGACGAGGCGCTGCCGGCTCTCGAAAAGTGACGACCTCACCATCAAGCCTTGCCCATTCACCACTGCTGACAGCCACTCCAAGCTCAGCTGAATCCGCTTGCGGCGCCGCTCTCAGGCCCGCAAGGCCCGCTGATCGATAGTCCGACTTCCCTCATCGGCAGTCACCGTCGAACCGAACCAGTTGTACAATCCCAAAACTCGACGATCCAGAACCTCATCGACGAAGCAACTTCGCTCACGACAGTCGGTGACGCACCCCACGAATGAACCAGAAAATTACAAGGTTGACTCCGTCCAAAGCCCAGCTTGTCCCAACATGGCCCGCTCCCTCCGCTGCGAAGCTAGCGACGACCAGCAAAGCGACGACCATCCATTGGAACGCAGCAAGCACCTGGTCTGTCTTAACCTTTTTCATATTCAACCCTTGGGATGACAGAAGCTGAGGCGCTTGGGTCCTGACAAAATCAACAATCTCCCCCGCTGACGGATTGACGAACGCCCTATCGGCAACCACCACGGTTGGAACCGTCTCATATCCATTTGCGACCGACCGCACTGCCTCGCGTCCCTCACGATCCTCCCAGATATTCACTTCACGGAACAGTATTCCCGCTCGACGAAGATCCCGGCGCAATTGAACGCAAAATGGACATCCGGGCCGCCAGTACAGCGTCAAATCCTTAGATTTCGAATCAGTCATGCCTCTTGGAGCGCCCTAGGGTGCACAATGTATTCCACCGGATCCGGTATCCCGCGCATATGGCGCGCGCACCTTTGAGGACAGCTCCGGCCACCTCGCCCCGGTTGCGCAATCGTGTTCGTCAGGAAGCTGGAGCCGCTACGAGCTGTGCCATCAGCGCATCGAGAGTGGTGGCCATCGCGTTGGGAGAGCGAAAAGCGCGAGGGAAGTTCCTACTGGACCTATTCACCCAAGCTGTCACCAGGCCTGCAGCCGATGCTCCAGCGAGATCCCAGGGATGAGAAGCCACCATCGCGACGCGGTTTGAGGGAATTCCCAGCTGTGTGATAGCAAAATCATAAGGCTCGTGACAAGGCTTCCATCGCTGGGTAATCTCGACCGACAAGATTTGATCTTGAGAGACGCTAAGCCCAGCGCCTGCGAAGAGATTGGTAGCAACTTGCCCGCTTCCGTTCGTGAGGGCTAGGTAGGGGGTTTGCTGCTCCTCAAGTATCCGAAGGGCTGGCACTACATCGGGGTGTGCCGGAATGCGACCAAACTCCTGTAAGATCGCTACGGCCGCCTCGTCGTCAAGGGGGCACTCAAGTCGGCCCGCCACCTCGTCAAGAGCATCTCTCGCAAGCTCAGGGAATGCCGCATAACCCCCTGCTGCACCTGCAGCGATTCCATCCCGGAGCAATACCGCGAACCACCAGTCCAAAGCATACGGAGGAAACCCACGGGCCACGAAGAAGCTCGTTAGTGCGCGCAAATCGAACAGCGTTTCGTTTACGTCAAAAATTACCGCGAGCGGCCGCAACATCACGTCGCCATCCTCCACCGGCACGTCATTAGTAACCTCTGCCACCACGCTCCTCTATCCTCGGTCCACATCGGCGCATTCAGGAATCGGAACTGACCCTCCGATCTCCTGGCATCCAACCTTCGTTGAACACCAACTGTATCCTTATTAAACCCGAATACCAGCAGCCCGGCGGTTCCCGTAGAGTCCTCTACAGCTCAGAATACCAACCAAATAGAATGGGATCTTTGCCTTAGTCCCAGAGCTCCAAGGCATTAGATGAGGAAAGCTGAAGGATAATCACCAGTCCAATACTTGGACGAGCGAAATGCAGGATCGATGTTCAAACGTCTCGACCGGTGAGTTCAAGCGCGTAATCGGTCTCTGCCCGGATCTCAGAACTACGACTGGGCCGAAGACTGCCTTTGTGAAGTCTACATACAGGCAAGCCCACGCGAGTGAGGCGTTCCCTTGCAGACCCCACGGCGTCACAATGTTCTAGCCGACGGACTGGATCTCGGTCGAAGAACTCTCCAGGAAACGTAGCGTAGTGGACCGACGGGTTCCGTCCCGGTGCCGCAGCCGGATCGCTGCGCCAACGCGACGACCTCTAATAGGTTCCGTATGACCCCGTTTGCACTACGCTAGAAGGTAGTGTTAACAAGTTCGCGTCGGCATTAACAATCATGGGTGCGATAAATGGCGCGCTCAGACGTTTGTCACCCTGCCCTTCCACTACGCTAACCCATCTGCCAGCCTCACAATCAAATCAAGAGACAGGATCGAATCAGAAATCCAGGTCAGAACTCATGATCTGCCTCTTGCCGGATGCTCCATCTCGAGAGAGGGGGGCATGATAGCGTTCAAGAGATCTTCGATTCGCGGGCGAGCGGCTGGCACTGAGTTACCCGTAACCGTGAGATCGTGCCATCCAGGCAAACCGACTACGCTCCCGGTTCGTCAAGTAACTCCGGTGCCGCAGCTTTGATACCCTTCGAGACGTAGAGACCCCCGAAGGCTTCACTACCAGGGACTCCGGCACTTCCTAGGCCGGGCTTTCGCTGGCCAACCATCGTAAGCCAGTCGTTCGGATGCGTCATCTCACCTATATGTTGCCCGCGACACACCTCAGCGCTACACCACGCACTGACTCGTTTTTCCTCTCGCGAGTTGACATCAAACCGTCAGAGAGCAAATGCTCCTTGGCTTCTCATTCATATCGCCCTGTTTGCCAGCAAACTGGATCGGATTATCTATACCTAGCATTCACAATACAGGTAGGATAGTGGGAGGTAACTGCCCCACCCTGCTCCCATCAAACCAGACCCCTACCTCTCGATTCATCCGTCCTCCCGCTCGCAGCTGTCTTGTTTCAGTTCATCCCATTACTGGGTTGGTAATCTCATCACATCCCATTCACCTGAGGCGAGGGCCCTCCAGACGTTCACATGCTAGAGTCGATCAAATGAGAAGGTCGCGTGCCATACCTGTGTCAAACGCATCGCATTCAAAAACCACGATAGGTTTTCTTGCAGCCACGGCGCTAGGCATAGGAGGTATGCTTGGTGCGGGTTTGTACACGCTGTTAGGATTGGCAGCAACCAGTACCGGCTCTTATCTACCTGTAGCGTTTGCGGTAGGAGGGATAGTCTCAGCACTTTCAGTCTATTCCTATGCACGTCTAGGCTCAAAATTTCCAAGTCGAGGGGGTGCTGCTCACTTCATTGTCCAGGAGTATGGAAACGGGACTATTGCCGGTGCCCTTAATATCTTTCAGTATTTAGGCTATCTAATTGCAACGTCTCTTTACGCTACAGGGTTTGCTGAGTATGTCGGCGCATTAATGGGAAATACAGTGCCGCCGTGGGCTGCGAAGGTATTTGCCGCTGCGATCGTTCTAGCTTTCCTGGCCGTGAATATTATTGGTTCTAGACTCGTAGGTCATGCGGAAATATTCATCGTAGCTATTGAGATCGTAATACTGATCGGCCTGGTGCTAGTTGGACTACACGATGCTCGACCCGCTCGCCTCATCAGCGGTGGAGGCCAAGGCACGCTTGGGATTATCACGGGAGCGGCCGTTCTCTACGTTACGTATGAGGGTTTCGGCGTAGTGACTAACGCATCTAACCGGATGACCAAGCCACGCACGGAGCTACCACGAGCTATGTTCGCTGCGCTTGCGGTTGTGACCATAATCTACGTCATGATAAGTGCGCTTGTCGTAGCTATCCTACCGGAGCACACAATCATTGTTGATGCTGGTCATGTACTAGCTAACGCTGGGCAGGTCGCTATAGGTCGAATTGGTTTTGTAGCGGTGGCGGTGGCGGCAATTCTAGCCACATCATCTGCTGTGAACGCTACACTGTTCGCTGCATCAAACGTTGCATTCGATGAGGCTCGCAGTGGTGAGCTACCACACGTGCTAACTTCCACCGTTGGGCGTAATGGAACCCTATCGCTTCTTGTCTCGGCGGGCATTGTCATCCTCCTGGTGCTGTTCTTTCCACTAGATGCTGTCGCCCAGATGACGAGTCTGGCATTCCTTGTCATCTACGGTGCCGTGAGCAGCGGACATCTTCGAGTGCGTGCACAAACGGGCGCACGTGCCTGGCCATTGGTGGTAGCAGGGCTGTTCAATTTGGTGTTGTTCGCGTTTCTATTAGATCATGCTATTCGAAACGGAGATATGAGCACATGGATCACATTGTTAAGTTGCCTCATCGGCAGCTTTATTGCCGAAGGTGGCTATCGTTTTTACTTGAGACGGTCTTCATCTCCTCGATGAATGTGTCTCATGGTTACTGGAAGGTCCTCGTACCCGGTCCACTTCGTTTGTGAGACAACCCCTGTCATTCTGGTCTCTACTCTCTATGCTGCTTCGACTCGGAAGTAGGTTTCCCGCCTAGTAGTTTCTGGTACTTGGTAGTTGCCGATACTTGGCCGACCAAGTGAGCACTATCCGTTGGGTTGTCACATCGAGGGCCAAGAACTCGTCAGGACTCAAGTATCCCAGGGAACTATGCGCTCGGGCCTGGTTGTAGGTCTCGCGGTATTGACTGGTCAACAGCTGTGTCTTGGTGCCAGAGATGAAGAGTTCGCCGCTCAAGACTTCGTCACGAAAGTCGCAAGTTAAGCGACTCGCATTTTCCGTTCTGCCAGGGCCCGGGCATCGACGGACATGAACGATTTCGGATTCCTTGCTTACCCTTACCATGTCGCGCCCTATGACTCCTCAT
>JAKAQR010000082.1 GCA_021819725.1 Actinomycetes bacterium | reverse complement strand
TGATAGGTGGCTGTATGATCAGGAATTCGCAGATGAAGGCAGAAATGATTGGTTGATTGACGCATGCAGGGCCCGGAGACTCTCAGAAAACTGTATAAAGTGCGCTGGCTGAACTCTCGGTAGCTCTTCCCGAAGGCGTATCGCTCCATTAGGTATTTGACAGCGCTTGTGACAGCCACCCGAACGGTCTCAGCCACAACGGCCGTTGACTCTTGCAAGTCGCGTTGTGGTCTCAGTGACCTGTTGCCTTGTTATTCGTGTCAATGTACTTGATATCACCGATCGGAGCTGGGAGATCGGGGCGGCTCTACAGAGGTAGCATAAGTGGCTCGATCAGTCGTGGCCAACTGAGGAACGCTAACTGATCGCTAAGGACTCTTCGACTCTGTTCCTCAAATAACGCAGGACGTTGTGAAACTCCGTGTCAACAGAGCGCCTGGACATCACGCGGCACCAGGCTGTGCAAGGCTCAAGCTCTCATAGGCAACTGGCCTGGTGGGAAGTGGAGAATCCTAACGTCAAGTCATGCTATTGACCTGGGATAATGTGGTGGAGGTGATGGGACTCGAACCCACGAACCTCTTGACTGCCAGTCAAGCGCTCTACCAGCTGAGCTACACCCCCAGAGGTCGTGCCTGTTAGTGTAGCGTCTGGTGGACAGCGTCAGGCCCGTGAGCAGCTCGGGTTGGGAGACGAGCCTGGTCGGCGCACTAGGCTTTTGGGATATGAGCGATAGATATGACCCGCCTGCAATAGAGGTGGCGTGGCAAGCCCGATGGAGCCAGAGTGAGGCCTATCACGTCAGTAATGACGATCCGCGGCCGAAGTCTTATGTGCTCTGTATGTATCCATATCCCTCGGGTCCGGCTCATCAGGGTCATGTGCGCAACTATACATTTGGCGACCTGAATGTCCGGTACCGCACCATGAATGGTGAGGCTGTTCTGTCCCCGATCGGCTTTGACTCATTTGGCTTGCCGGCGGAGAACGCAGCTATTCGCACTGGCGTGCATCCCAGGGTCTTCACCGAGGAGCGAATGGCTGAGTTGAAGGCGTCTCTGACTCGACTCGGGGCTGCCTATGACTGGCGTCGTGAGATATATAGCCATGATCCCAGCTACATTCGCTGGTCACAGTACCTGTTCTTGCGATTTTACCAGGCGGGTCTCGTCTACCGCGGAGACGCGCCGGTGAACTGGTGTCCTGGGTGTCAGACGGTGCTGGCGAATGAGCAGGTACTAGCTGATGGCACATGTGAGCGCTCGGGCGACCTAGTCGTGCGAAGAGAACTCACGCAGTGGTTCTTTAGGATCACCCGGTACGCTGATGAGTTACTAGAGGGGCTTGAGGATCTCGATTGGCCCCAACGTGTCAAGACAATGCAGCGAAATTGGATCGGTAGGTCGGTCGGAGCAGAGATTTCGTTTGAAGTTGATGGTCTTGATGACTATAAATTGAGGGTTTTTACGACGCGGCCAGACACGATCTTTGGAGCGACGTACGCGGTTGTGGCGCCCGAGCATCCTGACCTAGAGCGCTTGACCGCTCCTGATCTCGAAGAACGTGTGAAGGCCTTTCTCGAAGAGGTGGCAACACGGAGTGAACTGGAACGCATGGCTGGTGAGGATGCTGGCAAACGTGGCGTGCCGCTTGGAACTTACGCCATCAATCCCATCACTGGCGAGCGAATTCCTATCTACGTCGCCGACTATGTGCTTGGCCACTATGGAACTGGTGCCATCATGGCCGTACCGGGTGAAGATGATCGCGATTATGAGTTCGCAAGGAACTTCGGTCTGCCCGTGGTGGAAACCGTGGCCCGTCCTGAGGGGTTTGTGGGCCCCGTTTATACAGGTCCCGGGGCCAAGATCAACAGTGGCTTCCTTGACGGGCTCTCGGTCGAAGAGGCAAAGGCGGAGGTAATTAGTCGTCTCGAAAAGATTGGGGCTGGCTCCGAGTCGGTGAAATATCGTCTGCGGGACTGGCTGGTTTCGCGTCAGCGCTTCTGGGGATGCCCGATCCCAATCCTTTACTGTCAGGCGTGCGGGACCGTACCGGTGCCTGACGACCAGCTGCCAGTGCTCGCACCTGACGACGTTGAGTTCAGGCCCACTGGCGAGTCTCCCCTATTGCATAGCGATGCGTTTCGTTTGACTACTTGTCCTCGCTGTGGGGGCCCGGCGACTCGTGAGACCGACACTATGGACACCTTCGTTGACTCGTCCTGGTATTATCTGCGTTTTTGTGATCCGTTTTCGGAGGATCGCCCCTTCGATGTACAAGCGGTTGAGGACTGGATGCCGGTTGACCAGTACATTGGCGGCGTGGAGCACGCAATTCTTCATCTGCTCTATGCTCGCTTCTTCACCCGTGCGCTCTCGGACCTTGGACTTGCACCAGCCACGCTCAAGGAGCCGTTCAAGCGACTTTTTACTCAGGGGATGATTCGTCTCGGCGGGTCAAAAATGTCAAAGTCCAAAGGTAATCTCGTCACACCTCAACGGTACTTTGATACCGTCGGAGCCGACGCTCTGCGCCTCTTCCATCTTTTTGTTGGACCACCCGCTGATGACTTTGACTGGACCGATCAGACGGATGAGATGATCGAAGGATGTCATCGGTTCTTACAACGAGTCTGGTCACTCGCGGACCGAATTCCAGTTAATCAGGGCGAACCAGACACTGGGAACCCCACCTATCTGGTGGTGCATCAGCTCATTGCGCGTACTACGGACGGAATCGATCGCTGGGCCTATAACACGTCGGTTGCAGCGCTGATGGAGCTGACGAATGCCCTGTCGAAAGCCCAAGCAGATTTGGTTGATCCGGTAACTCTCGATTATGGTTTGCGGACCCTGCTTGAACTCCTTGCTCCTATGGCCCCACACATTGCCAGCGAGCTCTATCACCGCCGTTATGGACTCGATGTCCATAGGCAGGCATGGCCTAAGGTCGATCATGCACTTCTTGCTTCGGCGATGGTGACACTTGTCGTTCAGGTGAACGGTAAGACTCGTGCCACATTGACGATCGACCCTCTGGCGCCAGAGGAGGTCGTTCGACCGCTGGCACAGACTGCGATTGCCTCGCATCTCGAACAGGTCAAGATCCAAAGAGTCATCGCTAAGTTGCCGAGAGTCATGAACTTCGTCGTTGAGTAGTGACGTTGCGTAATTTCGGGACGCCTTGAGGGTGTTCGAACTCGTGTCCATGCAAGGTGAGCGGCTATGGTGGCATGTCGGGATGTGGGTCCACGAGTTCGGATGTGGCGAGCGGATCGGATCGGCCCGGCTCACACAAAGGGTGATCGGTAGGCGGTAAACGAGCCAGTAGCCAGCGCGCCGTTATCGATCACCGCAGAGGGGCGACGGAGTCACGGGTACGTCAGTTGGTGCTCTGTTAGTAGCGCTTGAGGCAGCTCTTGTGGGGGAACTGGGTGTAACAACGGATTGCAAATCTCATCCTTCCTTCCTTGGTGGTGTCGTGGCGGTTCGTTCTATCGCAAATAGCGATGTTCGCCCATAGGGAACGAGGGCGACTACAGCGTCTCAGGTTGTGTTGATGCTGACAAGTTCGGCAAGCTAAGGTGAGCGGGTTGCTGACTCGAGAAGCGCTGCGATAAGGAGGGGATAATTTTCAACACTCGACTGATCGCCCCCAGAGGCTCCGTTGCGATATCGTTCAACGACGCCGATGAGGATGCAAGCCAGCTTCCAACTACCGAAGCGCTCGTAGTAGTAGATTCGCTCAGGGTCAATCTGGCGTAGCTCAGCGTAGAGTTTGTACAGCTCCAAGCGGGCGGTGAAGCCTTCAATTTTGGTTGCGCCGTTGACACCATCCATCTGGTCATCCCCGGCATCGGCCCAGTAAACGCCGAGCATGCCGATATCAGCCAGCGGATCACCAATAGAGGCGATCTCCCAGTCAAGCACTGCCACTACGGTACCCTCGTTAGTGAGCACCACATTGTCGAGACGATAGTCACCATGGACAATGCCGATCGTGTCGGTGACGGGCATTTCGGCGCGTAGTTGTTGACCGACGGCGGTCACGGTGTCGGTCAACTCAGCTTTGAAGCTTCTCACACGAGAGACCTGACCGAGCCATCGATCGAGCTGGCGCGGGAGGTAGCTTCTGGGGTCGGTCTTTGCCTGCAGATTGATTGCGTTTGGGTCAAGGCTATGGAGTTCAGCGAGGGTAGCGACAAGGTTGGGTCCAATCAGGGCGCGTGTTGTCGTAGCTAGTGTCGTAGCCTGATCTCGATCGCGCAGAATCAACCCCTTTGCCTCTTCCATGAGGTAGAACGGAGTCCCTATCAGCGTTGAGTCGTAGCAGATCGCCAAAGGACGAGGGACAGGAAATCCAGTCGGGGATAGGGCAGAAAGGAAGCGAAATTCACGACCCATATCGTGGGCGGTCGGCAGCACCGTGCCGGACGGTGGTCGGCGGAGAATGGCCGAACGACCAGTCACGTCCTGGATACGATAGGTGAGGTTGGAGCGGCCGCCGGGGCAAAGATCGATGCGGAGCGAACCCGTGAGATCGGAGACGCTGCGAATCCACTCAAGGGCCTCGGGGGAGAATTGCCGTTCGCCGTCGGTCATGTATTCATGGTACTCGAACTTTGGGCTCAGCGAGGGACGACCCGAAGGACTCGGCGTGAGGCGGTAGAATCATGGACTATGGACGTAACTGACGCAACCTTCGAACGAGACGTGATAGAGGCCTCGAAAGAGCGGCCTGTGGTAGTGGATCTCTGGGCGCCATGGTGCGGGCCATGTCGAACGCTGAGCCCGATCATCGAGAAGGTGATTGCCGAAACTGAAGGAAAGGTTGAGCTTGTCAAGATCAATGTCGATGACAATCCGGCATCTGCTCAAGCCTTCAAGGTACAGGGGATACCAGCGGTCTTTGCTATCAAAGATGGCAAGATCGTTGATAGTTTCGTTGGTGCCTACCCTGAGTCGGCGGTTCGCGAGTTTGTAGCGAAGCTCGCACCCGCCAAGACGGTTGTCGATGTCCTCATTGAGGAGGGCAACGAGCCCGCCCTCCAGCAGGCTCTGGAGCTAGAACCTGCGAACGAGAAGGCTGGCTTTCTTCTTGCCCAGTTGTTGGCGGACCGGGGTGAGTTCGACGAGGCTGATGCGATCCTCGCTCGCTTTCCGGAGACTGCTGAGATCGCCAAGCTCAGGGCCAAGATTCGCCTGGCCAAAGAGGGTAGTGCCGCACTGGCTGAGGATGAAATAACCCGAGAGCTCGACGAGCTTCTTGAGTCCGTCAAGGCTGACGAGGTTGCCCGGCAACGTTTTCTCGATCTGTTGAACCTGTTGCCGGAGGATGATCCACGTATCAATCAATATCGGCGCCGCTTTACTTCACGGTTGTTCTAAGGGACCCGGATTGCGAACACTTCGGCTCAGGGACCGGAATTTAGATCTGTCCAGGCCCATCGTCATGGGGATTTTGAATCGTACGACAGATTCCTTTTTTGATAAAGGAAGTTACTACCACTTCGACCTGTTCTTGCGAAAGGCTGATGAGCTTGTGGTTGACGGCGCAGACATCGTGGATATCGGTGGTGTCAAGGCTGGACCGGGGGAAGAGATCACCCTTGAGGCAGAACTCGACAGGGTGGTGCCAGCTGTCCAAGCGGTCGCGGCCCGTTTTGACGTGGCCATATCGGTCGATACATGGAGGTCTGAGGTCCTCGATGCCGTTCTTGAGGTTGGGGCACACCTCGGCAATGATATCTCCGGCTTCGGCGATCTCAACTATACGAAGGTAGCTGCTCGGTACGGTGCTGGCGTTGTGGCGACGCATATTCGGCTCAAACCTCGTGTTCCTGATCTGAACCCACACTACGACTACTTGGCAGATGATGTGCGCACCTTTCTTCTCGATCGAGTTGAACGGGCTGTGCAGGATGGAGTTGATCCTCACGCTGTTGTTATTGATGCGGGATTCGATCTTGGTAAGACGACCTCTCAGTCACTTGCGCTTCTGGGTACCACTCAGCGTTTGGTGGACACTGGTTTCCCAGTGCTGATTTCTGCGTCGAATAAGGGATTCCTAGGTGAAACGCTCGGCCTCGGGGTTACCGAGCGCAGAATGGCGTCCATCTGCGCCGCGAGTATCGCGATGCTACAGGGCGCCTCGGTCTATCGGGTGCATGATGTCCGCGGCACGGTTAAGGCGCTCGATACGATCGCTGCTCTGAGAGGTCATGCACTTGACTCGCGCGACCATCAGCTCTCAGCTAACGAGGCGTAGCAGACAGTGCGTTCCGTCACTCTGGTGGTCGCAAGCGATCCTATCGTTCTCGAAGAGCGGTTCGTACAGGAGATGAAGGCATTCGACCCAGCCGAAGAGGAGCTGCGTGTCTTCGATCTTCGAGAGGATCAAGTGGGTGATGTGGTAGCGACATTGTCACAGACGCCAATGTTCGTACCTCGCTTCAGAATCCTCGTGCGCTCGTTTGACGCACTTCTTGCAGACGATGCTCCGTTCCTCGCAGAGGGATTTGTCGCGATGGCGGATGATCATGTGGTGGTACTTTTTGGGTCTGACAAACGGTTGCCGAAGGCACTAAACGGCCTACACGATCCCGCGATTGAGAGGGTTGAACTTACGGTAGGTAAGGAGGCTGAGAGGCGGGGGTTTATCAGTTCGGTGTTCGAGGCTGCAGGGGTGCGCCTGACGGGTCAAGCACTTGCGCTGGTTGCTGAGCATGCTGGTGTCGATCTGTCGCACGTCAACCCGCTGGCGCAAGTCCTAGCCGGTTTGCACCAGGGCCAGGCTTTTGATGTTGAAGATGTCAAACCTTACCTTGGTGAGGCACGAGAAGTTCCGCTGTGGACGCTAACTGATGCAATCGAACGGGGAGACATACCCAAAGCGATGGGAACGCTGCGGCGGTTGCTCGCAGCAGAGAAGGCACCTCAGCTCCTCATTACAGTGCTTCAGAGAAGGTATTTGGATTTGATCGTTCTAGCGTCGCCAGGGATCCGTAGCACTGACCAGGCGAAGGCAGCTCTCGAGTCGGTTGGGGCCCGCAAGCCCCCAGACTTTGCCTTACGGAGTATGCTGACGGCTGCCCGTCGTCTCAATTACCGTTCTGCTGTACTCGTCGTTGGTTGGCTCGCCGATGCCACTCGCGATCTCCGCGGAGCCTCGATACTCGATGCCGATACTGTCCTAGAGCTACTAGTAGCGCGACTTGCGCGACTTTTCGTTAGCAGGTAAGCGTCCACTCATGACGCACGGCCCATGACAGGTTGCTTCAAGAGATGAGCAGTGTTGCATCGTATGGGCTAGCGCCGCCTTGCGATCCCGATTGTGCGCGACGCAGCCGATAGTAGTCGGGTCGAGATGCTGAATTGGGCAGTGGAGTACATCTCCGGTGAGCGTGGTCAGCTTGGGTACCCAGCGCCTGATGGAGGAGCTATCGGGATCGAACCGTGGACTGAAGGATTGGGTCAAAGATGCGAAAGTAAGGCGCAGCATCAGTGCCAATTCCCACATTCCATTGCCAATTCAAGCGATTGGAGGCAGAATTTCCATCGAGGAGCTGTTCTTCGGAGTACTGGGCTCCGCCGAGTCGCCAGTTGAGGTGAAGGTCTTTATTGAGAAAGGAAGCGGTAACCATGCGTACTCGGTTATGCATGAAGTGAGTTTCAGGCAGTTCATGCGTGTCGGCATCCACCAGTGGATGGCTAGTCCGACCTTGTTGTCATGTCTCGAGTGGGGATGGCGATTATGTTCTTTGACCAACCGGGAGCGCAAGCCCCGTCTGTCAGGGCGGGGTCGAGCGACCTCGGTTGCACTCCAAAGTTAGGACCCTCAGACCCTCAACCGATAGTACAAGTATGAGTATTCGTGAGCGCCTCTACCCACGAGAACAGGAGCTATCCGTTCTCGCGCGCCATTGCGCCGATGCTCGCTCTGTCTGGAACCTAGCACACTTGAACAACGCAATCTATGGGTTCGCGGACGCTCGCAGAAGATCACCACCCATTCTCAGCTGTGAGAACTCGCCCAAGCTCGCAAGGTAACCTGGCTCAAAGAAGGCTCGTCTGCCATTCAGCAACAAGCTCTGCGCGACTTAGATCGAGCGTTTCAAAACTGGTGGAAGCGACCAGATCACTTCGCAAGACCAACCTGGCACAAGAAGGACATCAACGAAGGCTTTGCCATACGGGACTTGTCCGTTCGACGACTCAACCGCAAGTGGGATGAGGTCTTCATTCCCACATGCGGCTGGGTGAAGTTTCGCGTGTCACTCGCCAGTGACATGACACAGAGCACACCTCACCAAAGACCGATCCGGGCGATGGTTTGTAAGCTTCACCTATGCGACTCCCAACATCGCGCATGAACCAACCGGTGAGATCGTCGGCATAGACATGGGCGTCGCTCACACGGCTACGTTGTCTACGGGTGAATTCTTGGACACGCCAGAGCTGCTCTCCAAGGGAGAACAACGAAGAAAGCGACGATTACAGAGAAAACTCGCCCGACAGGTCA
>JAKAQR010000081.1 GCA_021819725.1 Actinomycetes bacterium | reverse complement strand
ACGGAGGTGAAGAAGATCCTTGATGAGAGGTTCCTACGCCGAATGCAAAGCCGAGTTGGAGCACGTATCGTCCCTTTGGGGACCACTGACAACGGTGTCCGAGATACGTGTGTTGAAAACGGAGCTATGGGATATCCATCTGACCCGACTGACCACAGCATCTTGCGTCATCGGCAGAGTCGGGCCACTACAGCTTGGGTCCCGCCGGCGCTGGGTCGGCTCAGATGGATATCCCTTACGGAGCTACCGCTCACGGCAGGGCTCCAAGCAAACCACGACAACGAAAGTTGGACGTGGGAGGTAAACAACCATCGACTCGCCCTAGTTCTGTTCCTGTGGATAGAGCAGAACACGCAAAGGCGGCTGGAGAGCGAAAACAAAAGAGGTGTATATGAGTGTGTATGTATTTTGGAGCGGTATGCGGCAAGGCTGGTCAGAGCGATGGCTCATCGCGTTACGTTCAAGACGGCCCGACACTACGATAGCCCCAGCTATCCCGTCGGTATGGGAAGCCGGGCGAAGGGTATCCAGCAAACGAGGCGGAGTTCATCTTGGGTCGAGTGCCGGCACGGTGGCAACGGGCGTACACCCGTCGAGATAGTTGGACCGGTCATGCCTTCGCGCTTACCTTCACAGCGGCGTGACCGAAGTCCGGGCCCTTTCCTCCCGCTACGTTTCTCGCAGCGATTCAGCGGCACCATGACCCCGTCGGGCAACCGCTTGCCTCCGGTCGACTTCACCGTTGGCTTATACGAGCGGTCTTCGTTGACGAGGTCGGCAAATCGGGTCTCTCCGACCCAGAACCATCCCTTGCGCACGCGCAGCTCCCTATACCCCGGAACGACCCGACCTGTGTCACAACCGGAATGGACGTGGCCTGCGCCTTGACATGAGCGGCTGGCTTGCCCAATGTAAATGGGACGAGGCTGCTAGACCCCTGCCTGTTGGCCCTACGGCTCGCACGCTTGCTTCCTCCAAGGAGGCTTTTGACACCCCACGCAGCCAGCTCCCCTCGACGACGTACCAGGGACTCTCCGGTGATTACCCGGACGGGACTTGCACCCGCTGGGATGATCCAGTTTTCAGGACGCGCCACACACAAGCTTCTAACTTTATTACGGGAAACCCGAGCAGAGGTTTCGGCCGATTCATTCTCGATGACCCTGGCTCAGAAACCCTGCCGCCCCGGACGCTCCGTCTCCTCGCTCCCCGAGGATGACAAGCCTGGCTGTAGCACTGGCTCGCACGACACCGGCACCATCACGAATCGTCGACTCTGCTCGTACGACATTACGCCGACGATCGACTAGGTTACCCTCGACTGCGAGTACCTCATTCACTCGAATCGGCAGCGAGTAACGCACCTCAAGACGAGCGGTTACCGTCACGAAACCCATCGAATACGGTACGTAACTTGCAGCCTCATCCAAGATCGTGGCGGTAATTCCACCATGGAGGATGTCGTCCCACCCGACGAAACGATCCTCGGCTCGGTAGGTAGCGCGCACATGGCCGTCAGCGCCCGCGAACTCAAGGTGCAGCCCGACTGGATTGTCGCCGCCACACGCAAAGCAGTTCTGCTCCCCCATCACCCACCAACCTTTCGCTCTTCTTTAACAGCTGACCCAGAACTCAGCCTATCGTGAGCAGACACTCTGCGACAAACGCCGCCATCGGCTGTGGATACCTTGATGTTTATCCACGCCCGAGGTATGACAGTAGGCAGACCAACAAGCCCACAAGGAGGCTGACGGCCACGCAGCGGGATAGCGTTTAACCGGCTCATCGCAAAACGTCTGCATAAGGCAACTACTAGCGGTCCCCAACGGCGCGCGCCTCCGCGATCGAATTGCCACCGTCAACAACAATCAGTTGGCCCGTCACATACGACATCCCTGGCAAACAGAGCGCCCCAGCGACCGCCGCTACCTCCTCGGGAGAGCCGGAACGTCCGAGTGGGCTGGCGTTGCCAAAGGCGATCTCCTCCGCACTCGCAGACCCGGTGGCGATCCAACCCGGTCCAACGGCATTGACCGTCACACCTCTCGACGCTACCTCGAGTGCGAGCGAACGTGTCAGTCCGATCATCGCCGCCTTCGCGGTTGCATAGATTGCGTGGCCAGGCATCGAATTGACCGCGCCAGTAGTGGAGGCGATCATAACAACACGCCCCCAACCTCGCTCCTTCATTGGACCGACGAAGGCTCGCGTCACCATGAACGCCGTACTCAAATTACGCTCGAGTCCTGTATGCCAGGCCTGTACGGTGAGTGACTCGAGCACACCGATCACATCCGAACCTTGGTGCAATGAGGTCATTCCCGCATTGTTGATGAGAATATCCACCCTCCCAAAAGCCGACAAGCTCACGTCGCGTAGTTGCTCGACCGCGAACGGATCCGTAAGGTCTGCGACGTAACCAGCCGCCACGATGCCAAGCTTTCCCAAGGCGTCAACGCGCTCATAGATGCGCTCCGTCGTCGAAGTGATTACTACACGGGCACCAAGCTCACCCAGAACCCTCGCGGTCGAGTACCCGATTCCCGTCTCTGATCCAGCGCCCGTCACCAAAGCAACTCGACCGGCCAGACTACCGAGCGTGCTCATTCGCCAGGCTCGATGCGGCAGTTCGCATCACGCAACGCAGACCCCCGAAACTCAATCATCACTCGCTCGCACAAAACAGCACACTACTTGTCTACGTAAACGCCGGAAAGCCTGAACCCAACAGCATCCCGAAGTCAACTTCGGGATGGTCCCGTTCGACGGTCTGCAAACGAACCTGGCTCTCAAAAAGAACGAGCAGCGTATCATCACCGCGACGGAGCACACGTACACCGGGAATCCTACCCAACAGGGCAGCTCCGTCAGAACTTATTACGCGTGCGACCCGGTACGGTGTGGGCAAGAACTCAACGACCGCGCCGAACTCATGCTCCATCCGATAATGAAAGACCTCGAACTGCATCTCACCGACCGCGGCCAAGACCGGGAGTGGATCACCATCTAACTCGTAGAGCACCTGCAACACGCCTTCGCGCTCCAGCTGCTCCAATCCCCTCCGGAACTGCTTTGCACGGCCAGGATCTTTGACACGGACACGTCGGAAGATTTCGGGCGCAAACTGTGGGAACGACGGGAAAACCACAGGGTTCCTCGCGTAAAGCGCGTCACCGATGCGCAACTCTCCGGCATTGACCAGACCCACGACGTCACCCGGGTAGGCGACCTCAATCGTAGAGCGATCAGCCCCGAAGAGTGAACTGGCGTATTTCGTTGAAAACGTCCTGCCGGTAACCGCGTGCGTAAGTGTAACCCCGCGGACGAACCTGCCTGAACAGATGCGAACAAATGCAACATGATCTCGATGCGATGGGTCCATATTGGCTTGGATCTTAAAGACGAACCCGGCTAGCGGTGCATCAAGAGGACGGAGTTCACCATCGATCGACCGCCGCGGACTCGGCGAAGGAACCAGATCAACCACAGCATCAAGCAACGCGCGTACGCCAAAGTTATTCATTGCAGAGCCAACGAACAAAGGACTTGTCTTACCGCTCAGAAAACTCGCCTGATCGTGGGTCGCGCCAACCGCCTCCAAAAGCGCACACTCATCCACAGCGTTCTCCCAAGCGGGACCCTCCTCAGCCGCCGCAACGGACGCGTCGAGGGGCACTTCGGTGGCCATCGTCCTGCCACGCACACTCCGCTCGAAGCGAGTGAACACGCCGGTCACTCGATCGATGACTCCACGAAACTCGCCAGGAATACCTACTGGCCAGGTCATCGGAGTGGGTCGTACACCGATCTTGTCTTCGATTTCATCAAGGAGTTCCAGTGGTGCTTTGCCTGGACGATCGAACTTGTTGAGGTATGTCAGCATCGGCAATCCTAGCGATCGGCAGACCTCAAAGAGCTTGAGGGTTTGCGTTTCGATACCCTTTGCGGTATCGAGAACCATCACGACGGCATCGACCGCGGTCAAAACGCGGTACGTATCCTCGGAAAAGTCCCGGTGTCCGGGTGTGTCAAGAAGATTGATCCAAGCACCACGATACTCAAACTGCAGCGCGGTCGATGTCACGGAAATCCCACGTTCCTGTTCCATCGCCATCCAATCAGAACGCGTATCTCGACGTCCAGTGCGGGCCTTGACGGCGCCAGCTTCGGCGATCGCGCCAGCATAGAGCAGAAATTTCTCTGTGAGCGTCGTCTTACCGGCATCCGGATGACTGATGATCGCAAACGTTCGTCGTCTAGATGCCTCGGTCAGTATCTCCAATCTTTCCGACTCATCCATCGACATACCTGCGCCAAATCCACTTCAACTACGTGCCATCCCAACGGTGCCACCAGGCACCTGCGGCCAACGCCTCCCATTCTATGCGCTCGCCATGCCCGGACTCAGCTGTGAGCAAGACCCCTATCACCCATGGAGTGTAAGCGTGCGGTAGAGCACACGAACGTGGGGTCTGGCTTCCTTGAAGCCAAACCCCACAAGCCCGCCATTTGAACAGCCAAGGCCGAGCTTTTAATCGGTCGTATTGGGCTGATTCAACTGACTGGCACGCTCGATGGCCTGGTCGGTATCGTCGCTTGCGCTCCCTGAAGCCACGCCCCAGTAATAGAATGCCAGGGCCACCACGATCACAACCACGAGGTCCCATGGATAGTGGATGAGACCATGGAGCTTGTTATACTGCCCGCCAAAGCGCGCGGAGCCGAAATACGTCTCGAGCAACGATACCCCGATAAAGACCACCAACCAGACACCTTGCCTCCACGCCTTTGCATTGATCTTGGCGAGATCACCACGCGCAGCCGAGACAATCAGGTAGATGATGATCCCGATAGCGTACCCAACCGTCAGTTTCCAAACCGTCTCCCATCCGCTGAAATAGATGATCAACGCACCCATGACATAGGCGATCGGAGAGATCACACTCGCTCCACCGAGGCGATACGGCCGATGTGCATCACTATGGTGACGTCGGAATACCGCCAGGGAGACCGGACCCATGATGTAGGTGAACACCGTTGCCGCGGAGATAACGCCGACTAAGGACTGCCACGTCGGGAACGGAAGCAGGAAAATCAACGACGCAATAATCGTCGCCACCATTGGATAGATTGGAATGCCGGTCTTGTCGGAAATCTTACGCCATGAGCGCCCGAGGTACCCGTTGCGAGCGCTCCCCAGGATAATGCGCGGGGTCGATGCGAAATACACCAACCCGGTGCCCGACGGCGAAAGGACCGCATCGGCATAGAGGATGGTTGCCAACCAACCGAGTCCTAGGGCAGATGCAACCTGTGCAAACGGCGAGCTCAAGCTCAAGGCTGCCCAGCCATGCGTGAGTTCCGACTTGGGAATCGCCGCAATGAACACAACCTGGAGGAGCACGTACACTATCATGCCGGCAATGAGCGCCGTCAAAATTGCCCGGGGCGCGTCACGCTGGGGGTTCTTCGCCTCGGCGGCCATCTCCACGGCCTGGCGAAAGCCCAAGAAAGAAAATACAATTCCTGCCGTGGACACCGCCACCAAGACACCGGCGGTCCCGTAAGGGGCAAACCCATGGGTCGCTGGGGCGGAGTAGTTCGACCAGTTCTTCGCAACGAAGAGGACCACCAAAATCGTCAGCGTCGGAGTCAGGAACTTCAAGAACGTAACGAAACTGTTGACCTTCGCATAGAGCTTGACACCGTAGACGTTGAGCAGAAAGAAGACCACCAGGAGGGCCGCCTCAACTATGAACGCGACGGGCTGTTTTGCGTTAAAACTCCCGTTCACCGTCGTCCCAAAGCCCTTGATGTAGTGAGATGCATACTGGACAACCGCTTCGGCCTCGATTGCAGGCACCGAAGCATAGGCAATGAACGCCGCCCAGCTGACGATAAAGCCGACCAGAGGTCCGTGCGAGTACTGTGGGTAACGAGTAGCGCCACCGGCCTCCGGAAGAAAACCAGATAGCTCCGCGTAGACAAGCGCGATAAATAGGCACGCCACGCCGCCTAGAACCCAAGAGATGACGGCCGCAGGACCTGCGGTCTGCGCGGCATAAAGTACCGCAAATAACCATCCAGACCCGATAATAGCACCGAGCCCAGCAAAGCTGAGATCAAGATAGGACATCTCCCGCCGGAGCCGTCCTGTCCTTTGTTGACCAGTTTGCACATTTCCCCCTTTTTGGTGTAACCAAGCAGCCTGCCACCTAAGGCCCGCTGTTAATGATCACCATAACATAACCGCATAAACATGTCTAGTTCACCGGTCACGTTACAATTTTGCTACTAAACGCATCGCCCGCTCGCTAGTAGCTAGCAAAACAATGGCCCCAGAGATGGGCGTTTGTGTCACTGGGACATCATGTCCTGCGACCGTGTTGGCGCCGGGTGGCGACACCGCATCAGTGCGAATATCTCACTGACGCTAGGCCGGAACCGCCTAGGCTACCTCAGGAGGAACCAGGCCGACACAGCTCACTGACCCTCGGACTTATACGGGACGACATACTCACCCTCATTCGCCGAGGCGGCTGAACACTGAGCCTTGAGCGAAACGACGAGACGAGACTCTGGAAGCTGCTGGGCTTCCGCAAGCGTCCCCGCAAGTGCCTGCCAGTAGGTATTGGTAGAGGCGGCTAGATTCGCTGGCGACACCGCCTCAGCCAACAGCCGTTCTGCCCGAGCGAGATCCGCGTGCGCCTGGGTCTTCGTGACGGACTTAGCGGCCTCATAGAGCCGGATCGAACGGTGGACCAGAACACAGGCCCGTGTCGCGTCCGACGAGGCGCTCGCCCCACAGGCTGACAGCAAGATGCTCGCTGCGAAGAGCGAACCTACGAATATCAGCCGTTTGGGCACATCCGAACGCACCACACGATCCAGGCTATTGGCAGCGGAGCTAATTTGGTAGTGTGGTGATGGAATCTCTCTTTGGGCCAGACTCAGCCGTGTGGGAGCTTCACGGCGACTTCTCAGGCTTAATCGGTGGTCTGCGTGCGCTGGCGATCCAAGCCCTCGAGCCACGAGCGCTGGCTGGGGTTCAGCAGTTCTCGCGTTTTGGCGAGCATCCCGATCAACGCCTACTTGAAACGATCGACTTCATTGACACAATCACCTACGCCGCACTGGACGAGGTTGAAGCGGCCATCAGCGCCGTCCGGTTACTCCACGAACCGGTGCAAGGTGTAGTTCCTGAGACTGGCGCACCATTTTCGGCAAACGACCCTTACCTCTTGGCCTGGGTGCACAATGCCATGGTGGAGTCGGTTTGTTATGCGTACCGCAACTTTCACCCCGGTATTCAGGTTCAACTGCTGGACACTTACGTCCTAGAAATGCAGCGCCTAGCAAAGCTGATGGGCTGCGACCTCAATGAGGTGCCAGCTACCTATGCAGCACTGAATCATTGGATCTGGCGCCAGCCTTCGCTCGTGATCAACAAGTCCACCGTCGAAGCATTCACACTGCTTGATCGGCTGCGTCCAGCGGGGTTCGTTGGGCAGGTCTATCCACTCGTCATGCGCTGGATCTACGCCTCCTTACCGCCGTGGGTAACGATTCCACTCGACAAGCCCAGTCGACCCTTGGATGAGCTGACGACCTGGATACTCCTCAAAGTCGGCGGCGAACTCGCCAATGCCGCCGCCGTGCCGTCCCCTCGCCGCGCACAAGCACTGGTCAGATACGGTCGCAGTCAATGATGCAACCACTCAATCGACTATCGTTGCTATTTACTGACCTCGATGGCACTCTGCTCAATGCTGAAGAGAGCGTCTCGCCATCGGTGGTAACTCAACTGCGCAACGCCCGAGCTCGTGGGGTCGCTATCGTACCAGCGACCGCTCGCGGCATCAACGGAGTCCGTAACGTCGCGAAAGTTGCTGGACTTGGGCCACTCGCCGTCTGTCATAACGGAGCCGTTGGTTACCACCTCGACCTTGATGCTCTGCTCTGGGTGAGAGAGCTGCCCTCCGGCTTCGTGCGCTCCGCAATAGAACAGCTCTTGCATCACGACACTGGCTTCTATTTTGCTGCCTCTACCGTTACTCAATTCTGGCCCCAGCGCGACTTCCTCAAGGTGCATCCCTTGGCGCCAATCGAGTACGAGCTTGACCAGCTCTTCGAGGTCGAACCAGCGGTCCGTCTCATCTGTCGGCATCCTGACGTTCATGCCGATGAACTGGCCCCGATCATCCGTCAGGTTCTCGCCGATGTACAACTCATCAGCGGCTCGACTGACTGGGTTGAGATCGTACCGCGAGGGGTCAACAAGGGTTTTGGGATCGGGCTAGCTGCGGAGATCCTTGGAGTTCCGCTTGAAGATTGTGT
This sequence comes from Actinomycetes bacterium, assembly GCA_021819725.1. The sequence goes on along the minus strand of JAKAQR010000081.1, from coordinate 214 downwards.
CGCGGTCGGCGATCATCTCAACGACCTGCCAATGCTGACTATTGTCGGTCATCCTTTCGCGGTCACCAACGCACACCCAGCGATCCTCTCAACGGGCGCCAAGTTGGTGCCGTCGAATAACGAAGGGGGCGTCGGCGAACTGGCCGCCCAGATGGGACTGTCACAACGACCATAACTAACTCCCTCAATCCTTCGCCGGACCAGCATCGAGTCC
>JAKAQR010000027.1 GCA_021819725.1 Actinomycetes bacterium | reverse complement strand
CGCGACTAAGGAGAGGCCGCATGAGTCCCTACATCGCACAACGAACGTTGCCTCGTTTCGACGAGTCCAAGCGATGTGCCTCTTTCTATGATTTGCAAGCTCGGTCACACAGGGCCGAGAAGTGGACGGAGTGCTGGGTTGACGTTTCTATGGGAATCTCTTGTGACCTCCCGTCAGCCCGCACCGGCGAAGCTTTCTTGTCCACTCACGTGGCTTCGGCGAGCTCGTGGTGCGGTGACGTTTGACGCGCGCGATCGCACGCATAGGTTGGGTTGTTCGACTGCCAGATTCCCGACTTATCGGGCATACCCACAGTGGTGTACGAGAGCAGGAAGTTTGCGTGCTCGCGGGTAGAGGCGCTTGCCAATGCTCTTACTTGCATTATTGGTTGAGGATCGGGCGTCGGAGGCGGTCACTCGACCTTGCCTGAGAGACCGGGTTTGTGCTTGCGTTTGACCAAGGGTCGCGGTTGTGCCCGGCGAGGATTAGCCGTGCTTTTTGACGGATGTCTTTAGCGTTCGTCGAAGGGCCGAAAGTCCCGATCGGGTGGCGAGCTGACCTTCCTGGCGTGGGGCCAAGATACGCTTGGGGGTATGCACAAACCTGATGCCAGTGATGGCTCGATTGAACTAGCGCCCCGACGTGTTGTCATTGTCGGCGGAGTAGCCGGTGGTATGTCAGCAGCGACGCGGCTGCGGCGTCTCGATGAACATGCTGTTATTACGGTCCTGGAGCGCTCTGGCTACGTCTCGTATGCAAATTGTGGCCTCCCATACTATGTGGGTTCAGTGATCGAAGATGAGGAGGACTTGCTGCTGCAGACTCCGGCGCGCCTGCATGCTCGCTTCCGTCTAGATGTGCGAGTTGGAACTGAAGTTGTCGGGATAGATCGAGAACGTCATTATGTTCGCGTGCGGTCCATGGACCACGAGAGTGCACAGGTTACGACTATTGAATACGACAAGTTGATTCTCAGTCCGGGAGCATCGGCAATCGGACTAGATATTCCAGGGTACGAACGCATGCGCCTCCTTCGAACGGTTGAGGATGCCGGGCGCCTTGTTGGCGATCTTTCGAAGACACCGCGCAGTGCAGTGGTGGTAGGGGCTGGGTTCGTTGGTCTCGAGACCGCAGAGAATCTTGCTCGTCATGGGCTCGCGGTAACTGTTGTTGAGGCTGCTCCCCAGGTGCTGCCCGCGCTCGACCCTGAACTCGCCATCCTGGTAGAAGATGAGCTGCTTGCTCACGGTGTCGCTGTTATAACAGGAACCTCTGTCGCTGAGGTGCATGAATGGGGCGTCATTCTCGATGACGGACGCGCGGTCGAGGGTGAGCTGGTGGTTGCCTCTGTTGGCGTCCGTCCTGACGTTAGATTGGCTCGGATAGCCGGGCTCACGCTTGGCGCCCACGATGGGATTGCGGTTGACGAGGCAAATAGAACGAGCGACCCAGACATCTACGCCGTTGGTGATGCCGTCGAAAAGTTCGATGCAATAGGTGATACGATGTCGCTGATTGCGTTGGCGAACGTGGCAAACCGTCAAGGCAGACGGGTTGCCGACCACATCTGTGGTCGGGCTTCGCGCCACGTGCCATCACTGGGGACCGCCATCGTCCAGGTGTTTTCGGTGGTCGCTGCCACCACGGGTTGGAACGAGCGTCGATTGGTGGCGGCCGGGCGCCGATACCGAGTTGTTCGCACTCACCCCATGGACCATGCTAGCTATTATCCCGGCGCAGAATCGATGTCGATCAAGGTGCTGTTTGATCCTGACAACGGGATGATTCTCGGTGCGCAGGCGGTTGGCGGTTCTGGTGTCGATAAACGAATCGATATCTTGGCTACCGCCATGTCTGGGCGCTTGCCGGTTGAGGAGCTGGCGAATCTCGAGCTGGCTTACTCACCCCCCTTCTCCTCTGCGAAGGATCCAGTGAACATGCTTGGTTATCTGGCCGAGAACATGAGATTCGCTGGTTGCGATCTCGCCGAGCCGAATGAGATCGCGGAGCTGCTGGCGCACGGCTGGACACTGTTGGATGTGAGGACTGAGGAGGAACATCGTCAAGGTTCGATACCGGGAAGTGTTTGTGCCCCGGTTGATGAACTTCGCGAGCGACTCGACCGTATTGGAACCGGCCCGTTCCTTGTCTACTGTGCGGTTGGTCTGCGCGGCCACATCGCCACAACTCTGTTAAAGGGGCTTGGATATCGAGCGCGTAATGTCAGCGGTGGTCACCGAACGTACATGGCAGCACAGGCGGCCAAGCGGGCTACGGCAAGCCGGGTCGGATGACCTGGCTCGCTCGATCGTTGGTACGTTCCGTTGCGTTGAGTAACATCTGCCGTTTGGATGCCGAAGCCAGCCCGCAACTTGACGGCAAGGTTGCAGCAGTGGGCCTCCATGGTGGTTACTGCTAGTGTTGTTCTGGACTGGGTCGCCGACATGACTCAGGTTCACAAGCGTAACGCGAGCAGTGCCACAATGGCGATCGGACTGCCAATAACCATCCATAACCCGAGGCGTGCGAACTTAGTATTGTTGTTGGGACTCTCATGGTGACGACTATGATCGTTCGCTTTTGCCGACGGATTTCGCGTCATTTCGCGGCCAGAATGTCTCGGCCTGCCAATTTCGGATCATCGTCTATTGAGAGATACTGTCGATACCACTGCAAGATCTCATCGAGGCGGTGCACGCGGTTCCATGGCTTTCCATTGCGACTCATCCCGTGGAACTCGTCTGGATAGCGCACCAGGCGAACAGGGGCTTGATCGAGATACCGTAATGCGCTGTAATACTCCATCGCTTGCTCAATCGGGCAGCGTAGATCACCATCCTGCGCCTCGATCAACATGGGCGTCCGAACGGCACCGGCATAGGTAAGAGGACTCTGTTGTCGGTACCATGTGTCATCCTCCCACGGGTGTTTGCCACCAGCGCGTCGCGCCTCATCCCAACCCACGTCGCTCGACCCAACCATCGAAACCCAGTCGATTACCGGGCGACCTACTACTGCTGCTCGGTAACGGTGACTATGTCCGACGATCCATGCTGTCATGTAACCGCCGTATGACCCACCACCGATGCCAAGGTTCCCCTTGTCGATCATTGTGAAGCGCTGGCACGCAGCATCAACGGATGCTTCAATGTCGGCCCAGTCGAGCTCTCCCCAACGATCAAAGATCGCTCGGCAGTAGGCGACGCCGTAGCCGGTCGAGCCGCGAGGATTGCCGGCAATAACTGCAAAACCTTGGTTTGCAAGTAGCTGGAACTCAAAGAAGAAGGCATGAGCGTACATGGCCATCGGTCCTCCGTGGATCTCGAGCACCGCAGGCACGGGTTCGGTATAGCTCTTTGGTGGCAGATATACCCAGGTGTCAACGCTATGACCTTCGGCGCTGGTCGCCTGAAAATATTCTGGCTCGATGAAGGCGACCTCATTAGCCAGCGCCGCATTGGAGTCGGTGAGCTGTGTCTGCTCCCCATCCATCAGTCGAAAAAGTTCGCCTGGTTTACTGGGGCTGGTAATCACCGCGTAGAGCTTGTTGTTGACGGGTGAGCGCGAAAATGATGAGATGACGTGGTGACCTGAGGTGATCTTTGCGACGGTTCCAGTGGCTAGTGAGATGTGAGCAATCTCGACGGATCCACGCATCGAGACGAGGCACATGACGCTCTGGCCTGATCTGTCCCAGGTTATGACGTCACCAGGGGGATTGAGCACGTCGCTGAGCGCTTCGTTGCTGATCGGATAATCGAAAGACGGAGCGACCAGGCTCGCCTCGCTCGCCCCGTTTGGGAGGAAGTACAGCCGAGCGTGATCGTAGCCGATCTCGGCGGGATCCTGCCAGGTGTAGACCAGCGCACCGTCGGGCGCCGGTAGAAAGGCCTGGGCGCCTGGTGCTACGAGTTCAGTGATGGTGTGCCCCTCGAGTTCTATTGAGTGCAGACCCTCCTCTGGGCCTCGATCGTAGTCGCTACCGCGACGTGAGCGAAAGATGATGGAGCGGCCATCTGGCGTGTAGCGCGCCTCGCTCACGCGATAGGGGTAGTGCGTGCACTGGTCACATCGATTGTCGGCAAGGTCGATGGTGAACAGATAAGGACGATATGGGTCGAAGTAACCGTCGCCGTCGTATTTGTGCAGTAGTTCGGTGATGACCTTGATATGACTGGTGTAGCGTTCGCGGGCGGTTAGCCGCGTTGGGTCTGGTGCCTCAAGGTTGTTGTTCTTGTCGACGCGGGCCACTACCGCGAGGTGTGTTCCGTCGGGGGACCAGTCGAAGGTGTCGACCCCTCCTGGGAAGTGAGAGACGCGATATGCCTCTCCGCCTTGGAGAGGTAAGATCCAGATTTGAGCCAGGGTATCGTCGCGACGTAGAAATGCGATTGCCTTCCCGTCCGGGCGGAACCGCGGATGTGTATCGGATGTTCCTTGCGTGAGGTCGATGGGGGCGGCTCCCTTCACGATTGTACGAACCCGCTGGCAGTTCGCGTTGAGCTGGGTGTCGATCCATTGTTCGACAAAGACAACTCTGTCCTCAGTTGGCGAGGTGCGAACGTCTCCGACGATCCGGAGTCTTGTTAGATCTTCTGCCTGTAGCTGACGCATGTGATTTCCTCGTTTCGTGCTCGGGCGACGGCAAGCCAGAGCGGCTTGTACCTGGTGCCGTCTTGGTCCATCGTAAGGGCATCAGCGACTCCCCGGGTTGCTTGGCTATCGGGGATCTTGATGGGAGCGGGTGATGACATCACGTCAAATGCGACCCTGAGCGTATGAAACCACACGTATGCTTTCGCTCTGGACGGCGGCTGGTACCCACTGTCGCCTGGAGCCTCGTGCCGGGTGCCAGATGGTGCCATGGCGATTACCAGGAGCGCTACACCGCTAGGCCGTCTGGAGAGAACAATCGAGCTCTGGCGAGGTACAACCTTTGTGCCTCATGTGATGCGGTAGCGACAGCTTAGGAGATGCCTAGCGCTGTGACACGGTTGCAGAATCGACTCCAGGTTCTAGGCGATCGGACACCTCGATGTGAACGGCTAGTCGGCGACGGGCTCGTCGGCTCTTGGCTCAACCATGTGGTCCTGACCGTGAACGTAGCGCTTGCCACGCAGGAGCGAGGCGATGCCCGCGAGCACGCACGCGATGGCACCGAAGAGGAAGGCGAGGTTCAGGCCGTCCGAAAACGGCTTGCTCAGTAGGGTTGGGAAGAATCGCCGCCCGCTCAAGACCGCAGCCGAATGAGCCGGAAGGTGGCTCAAGAAACTTACACCGAGAATGCTTTTGATGGGGTCATAACCAAGGAGTGCAGCGAACAGGCTTGAGATTGGCGGGAGATGCGACACCTTGAGAGCGACCGAGCTCGGCACACTGTTCGTGACCAGGCCGTGATAGAGCGCATTGGGTAGATCTGAAGCAATGCCGGAGATCATGAGGGTAAAGAAAATGCCCATCGAAAGCACCATGGCGGCATTCTGGAACACCCCGGACATTCCGGCGCCAGCTCCTCGCTGATCAGGGGGAAGACTATTCATCACAGCGGCCCGATTCGGGGAGGCAAAAAGTCCCATCGCTAGCCCGTTACCCAACATGAGCAGCGCGAACGGCAGGTACGAGAAGTTGATCGGGAGAAGATCAAAGCCGACGAAGCTGAGTGCTGCCAGTGCCATCCCCGTCGTGGCAAAGGGACGGGCACCGAACTTATCGGAGAGGACACCGGAGGCGGGGCCCGCGATCAGGAAGCCCAGCGTGAGGGGCAGCATATAGATTCCCGCCCAGAGGGGAGTGACAGAGAAGCGGTATCCGTGGAGTGGCAGCCAGATACCTTGGAGCCACATGACGAAGATGAACATCAAGCCACCACGCCCGATTGCCGCGAGGAGTGAGGCGAGGTTACCCGCTGAGAACGCACGGATTTTGAACAGCTGGATTCGAAACATCGGATATTTGACCTTGGTTTCAGCTATGACGAACGCCACGAGCAGAATTACTCCGGCCGCCAACTCCGTCAGCACCTTCGGACTTCCCCAGCCCATGGCCGCACCTCCATAAGGCTCGATACCGTAGGTGATTCCGACCAGCAGCACGGTGAGACCTACCGCGAAGAGCGCGTTGCCCAACCAGTCGATCTTTGCCGGGGTGCGAACCCCGTTGTCGCGAAGCTTGAGGTAAGCCCAGATGGTGCCGGCGAGGCCTATTGGCGCTGAGACGATGAAGACAAGTCGCCAGTCAATTGGCGCAAGGAGACCACCGACTACCAGCCCAATGAAGGCACCGGCGATACCTGCGATGTTATTGATGCCCAGCGCCAGTCCCCGCTGGTTATGAGGAAAAGCGTCGGTGAGAATCGCGGATGAGTTCGCGAAGAGGAATGCACCCCCCACACCTTGGCCGAGCCTCATCCCAATGATGAATGCCCCCGCAGGCTGTCCGTGGAGCCAGTTGACCGAGAGGAGGATCGAAAAGACGGTGAAGATCGCGAATCCGAGGTTGTACATTCGTACTCGTCCGTAGATGTCGCCTATACGGCCCAATGTCACGACTAAGACCGCTGTGACCAGCATAAAGCCGAGGAGAATCCACAGAAGATAAAACGAGTTCGATGGAATCAGCGGGTTGAGCTTGATGCCTCGGAATATCGCAGGCAGCGCGATGATGAGGATGGATTCATTGATCGCCACTAACAGCACCCCGAGTGTGGTGTTGCTGAGTGCAATCCACTTGTAGTGGTCGTTGTGTAGTTCGTTTGTCGCCACGGTACCTCCGTTGTTGCAGCCGAGTTTAGTTGCTTGTACCAAGTAATTGTCTGAGCGGTTGTCCAGGTCCACCGATTTTTATTCAGCTCAGATCTGTTGGACCGCATCGCTAGCCATCGGACGTCGATGAGGTGGGCTTATTCCAGGACCTGAGTTGGTGAGTATGTAGTGGTTTTCACAGCGTGAGTCGCTGGAGCCACGTTCGTCCCGTTCACAGCGTGAGTCGCTGGAGCCACGTTCGTCCCGTTAACCTATCAGTATGCCTGGATCAATACTTGGAACATCAGTTGTCCGTCTAGAAGACCCTGCTTTGCTGACCGGTGGTGGGACCTATGTGGACAATACACCGGTCGAAGGAGTGCTGCACCTGGTGTTCGTGCGGTCCCCCTTTGCGCATGCTCGCATCGAGAGGGTTGACACGGGTCTAGCGGAGCGAGCCGCGGGAGTTGTGGAGGTGTTTACTGCGGCGACACTGGATCTCCCGCCATTCCATGGTTTTGCCGCCCTCAACAAAGGTGTGCCACGTCCTCCACTCGCCTCTGATGTGGTGCAGTTCGTAGGCGATCCAGTGGTTGCCGTGGTTGCACGGACCCGAGTCGAGGCACAGGATGCCGCCGATCTGGTGTCGATCGACTATGCCCCGCTTGATCCTGTCGTCGACATGGAGTTTGCGCTTGCTGCCGATGCGCCACAGCTCTACGATGCTGCGCCACGGAACATCGCCGCTGGCTATCGTGACCCCCACCATGACGATGTGCTCAGCGATGCCGACGTTATAGTGCGTGCACGGTTCGTCAACCAGCGGGTTTCAGTGGTGCCGATGGAAGGCAACGCAATTTTGGTGGTCCCTACTCCTGAGGTCGTAGAACGTCCTTGGACGGTCTACATCTCGACGCAGATGCCGCACGCGGTAGCGGACCTGTTGGCGGGAGTGTTCAATATCGACGCCTCATCAATCCGAGTGGTCGCACCCCATGTCGGCGGCGCGTTCGGCGGTAAGGCCGGTATCGTAGCCGAGCATGCGGTGGCCTTCGCCGTGGCCCGGCGACTCTCTCTGCCGGTGAAGTGGGTCGAGAGTCGATCGGAAAACATGGTGGCCATGCCGCAAGGACGAGGGCAAGTGCAGTATGTAGAGCTAGGTCTGACGCGAGATGGTGTCTTTACCGGACTGCGTTGCCGAATGATCGGCGACGGCGGTGCGTACGGCGGTTTCGGTGGTGGCTTGGTGTTGGGGCCGACGAGGACGATGGCACAAGGGGTCTATCGGATTCCCAAGATCGCTTACAGCGCCGTTGCTGCCTTTACGAACACGACGCCGGTGGGTGCCTTCCGAGGGGCAGGTCGACCCGAGGCCGCGGCATTCCTGGAGCGCATTGTTGATATGGCGGCAGATGAGCTCGACATCGATCCGGTGGAGATCCGCCGTCGGAATCTCTTGACATCCGACCTTTTCCCCGTGACGACCGAGATGGGTACGACCTACGATAGTGGCGACTACCACAAAGCGCTCGATCGGTTGCTCGAGGCTGCAGATTACCAACAGCTGCGACAGGAACAGCGGGTTCGCAGGGAGCAAGGGGATGCCGTACAACTTGGCATCGGAGTGGCGACCTATGTTGAGATTACTGCTGGGGCTGGACAAAACGAATACTCTTCGGTGGAGGTCCATGCTGACGGATCGGCCACTATCGATGTGGGTACCTCGGCACACGGGCAGGGACACGCGACTTCGTTCGCAATGATTGTTTCCGACCGTCTGGGCATCCCATTGGAGCGCATCACGTTTCGCCAGTCAGATACCGCAGTGATACCACGGGGCGGTGGAACTGGCGGCTCGCGGTCACTTCAGATCGGAGGATCAGCGGTCGCCGGGGCGGCTTCGCTCGTGCTCGATCAGGCGAAGAAGCTGGCAGCTAATTATTTGGAGGCTGCAGAGCATGATATTGTTGTCGCGGAAGATGGAGGTTTAAGCGTCGCGGGTGTTCCCAGCGCTCATGTCTCCTGGCCGCAGATAGCCAAGCTCGCCTCAGAGCAGCACATCTCGCTTCGAGCGATCTTTGACTTTTCACAACGGAGTGCGACATTCCCATTTGGGGCTCATCTGTCGGTTGTCGAAGTAGATACTCAGACCGGCAAAGTGCGACCCATTCGCCATGTGGCCGTCGACGACTGCGGGCGTATTCTTAATCCACTGATCGTGCATGGCCAACAACATGGTGGCATCGCACAAGGGATGGCACAGGCTCTGTGGGAGGAGGCTATCTATGACGGCGACGGCAATCCATTGTCTGCAACATTAGCTGATTATCCTCTTCCGTCGGCTGCAGAACTCCCTCCATTTGAGGCTCTGAATACCGAGACTCCGACGCCATATAACGAGCTAGGAGCTAAAGGAATAGGCGAGTCTGGGACGATCGGTTCGACGCCAGCCGTACATAATGCGGTCGTTGATGCCCTGTCATACCTTGGTGTCTCTCATGTCGATATGCCCTGTACTCCGGAGCGTGTGTGGCGCGCGATCCAAGGAGCAGCAGATTCTGATATTGGCAGTTGTTGGTCGGAACCCGGGGATATCTTCGGTGAGCTACCTCTACGCGGCGCAGGCACTGCGTCCGACGCCGCTGACGTGGACATTTGATACGCTGGCAGACGGTAGGCTTTACGGTTGCCCGCTGGCACCAGTTCTGAGCGCTCTTTGTTGTGCTTTCGATTGTAGTGCTGATAGCCGGCGAGACGTTCGGGCACAGGTTTGCGGGCCCCTGGTTGGGATGGTCGGCCAGAGTGACAGGAGACGAGTTAATCTGGACACGCCGAATTTGGAATTGAACAAACAACGGGAGCACCGTCCGATTAACGTAGCTCCGGTCTGTCGAGGGTTGGTCACCCGGTCAACGCGAGGTGCAGTCCCCCAAGACCAGAGCCCTCAGTAGTGCGAAGAACCGGGCCTCATCTGAGCTAACTCAGATCAGCAAGCCAAAGCTAGCAAGCTCATCTACCAGTACGACCGGGACTAGACCGGTCGGTCGAGGTCGAGCGATACCAACAACCCAAACAAACGGCGAAGCCAAAGGCCCCATCTGTAAGGGCGGGGATGTTCACGTAGCTCACCAGCGCCATGGGGAGCGAAGACAGTTCATGCCAACAACACATGGCGCCTCCTCGTCTGGGTCGGCCACCAGGCTCGCCCGGACGCATGGCAACAAAGTGAGATGGAGGTGGGCTTGTGCCAGGGAGAGCGCGGCCCTCGCGAGAGGGGAGCCGCCCTCGGCAATTAGTCCGTGATCCGACCGGTGTTGTGGGCAGCGATCGATACAGCCGCGACTAGGTCGGTCCTTGACGCACCTTTGACCCATTGTGTCGATCGGCATAAGTTCGTTCGAAGGGTGGAGATCCGTCGCCGTCAGAGGATGAGGGCGATGCTCGCCAAAGTTAGGGCGACGGACCTTGACAGCGGTGTGGGGAGCAGATTCAAGGAGAGATAGAGCGGCGCAAGCTCATTGACCGGCGGGGACCGCGCGGGGTCGAAACGGAATCGGCTGATCGATCGGGGTAGCGGGGCTGCGAGCAGCCCCGCACAAGGCTGGATCGCGCTTGGTTGCCTACAGCGGATTAGCGCGGCATCGATCGTGCACTTGTGGACACTGATGCTCAGAGTCCTGAACACGGCCAAAGGAATGAACAGCATGAGCTGGTCAATAGGCAGATTTGTCAGGACGTGTATGGATGTCGTGCCAAAGCCGATCTGAGGTCTCCTTGCATCGAAATATTGGCCCAGGCGCTGGTTCGCGATCGGTAGGCGTTAGGTGCAATCGTTCAGTGGTTAATCGGGCGTTGCCTTGCGATGCAGTGGGGTACAAGGAGACCGAACTCGCGTGAGCAGACTGTGAATCCCTGGGATCCATTCCTGCAGAGGATGTCAATAGGGTGGGGACATGCGAATACGACAGCGACTGGTAGTCCTCCTTGTCTTTGCGCCGTCGGGCCTCCTTGGTGCTTGTGGAAGCACAGAGGTCCCTGCCAAGGCATCTCACTCTGTGGATACTTCGGCGGAATCTCCGACTCAGCTCGCAAAACTTCCGCATAGCTTCCCTGTCGCGGTCGTCCCTCTGCCTAAAGGTGCACCGCTTGTCGATGTGGTCAACGACTCTACAACGCACCACGCTCAGTTCCAGTTGACCTATGCTCCTCGCCCTGCACTGCGGGCGTCGTTTATGGGTAACTATGTTCGAACCCTCAGAGGGCTCGGCTTCGTCCTCAAACAGCATTCATATGCCGATACCCCGGCGGCGCTCTACAGCTTAGAGGATGCCCACTGGGAGGTATTGGTGGAGGGTAGCTCCTCCACCGTTGGAGTGTCGGTCGTTGCTTTCAAGTGAAGAGGATTGCGTGGCGCAAACGTCACAGGGCACCGCGATTTCGATTACGGGTCGGTCGACTCCGCACGGGGGCGCGAGTTTTGAGCTGGGTTGATAGACATAGAAGGCTTGTCGTGCGTGTTGACAAGCATGAGGGGCATTGAGCTCCGCACCAGACTCCAACGTCGAGGGTTACCATTGGCATGGGTGATTCTCAAGCAGCGGACCTAACGGCACGAGGTCTGATGACTAGGGCAAACTACGATAACCCAAGTTTGACGTGACAGATAGTCAGCCACTCGTAGGGTCCCGGTTGTATGCTGTGCCAGGGCAAACTCGACGGCTAGCGAGCGGAGCAATAAGGGCGCTTCGGAGTAGCTGGTGATGGCCTGGTCCGTGGATGAGGACAAGTGGTATGCCGCCGAACGAAGGACTTCATTCGGACAAAAGGCTAGGTGTCGAGGGGCGCCTTGTGCGTCTCAATGCCACCGAGCAGCGGACCCCAATAGGATCCGATGACGCGAGGCGCAACCGTGGTATCGGCGACGGGCGGATCGTAGACGGCGAGGTTGAATAGCAGCGGAATCTGGATGTTGTGAAGTCCTGATGAGGCTGGCAGGAGAAAGGAATCCGGATTAGTGGCGCTATGACGCCAGGTAAAGGTGGTGCTTCTAGGGCTCGAAGTGATGAGGTCAACGTGGAGGGTGAAGATGGTGAGCGCACCTGCGTTGGCTGTGCTCAGCGCAACCATCGCTGGGTGCGGCGCGGTTACGGTCGCACTCGTGGCGAGTTGTTGTGACGAGCTTGGTGATACGTATGGGTTGGTGGCAAGACGAGGAAGAGACCAGCACGGTGCAGAGGTCTGAAAATCCGCGCTCTTGAGCCCACGCGAGAGAACCCCCTGCTGATAATAGGTTGTCAGAGCGAGGGCATAGTACTTGGCCAACCGTGACAGGGGAATGGAAAGCGCGGCGGTGGTGGCTGGCGTAATTCCGCGATTCCCATTAGTAGTCTTGACCTCGGGCAGGAGTGCCTTGGTGACCGTTGGCTCGTCGGTCACTCGCCATGGGGCAGACGGGGAGTCCTTGGCAAAGATCCCGAGAAATCGACAGGCAGAACGGTTAGCCGTCTGAGGAGCGGTGGTGTACTGGGCATCGACAGTGAGCAGTAACTTTGGGTACTTCTGGGATGCTCCGATCGCAACAGCATGATCGAGTCGTTCGTAGAACGGTTTGTAAGTTGCACCTTGTGCCGTTTGGTAACCGGCATCGCGCGAAAGGTAAAAATCGGCATTGTCGATCGCAGCTGCAGTTCCTTGCTCATCGTTGTTCTGCTTCGCTACACTGAGTGTCTCGTTGGCCTGGTTGTTGGCGGTCGAGTAGCGACTCACAATCCGGGCATAGTTCGCCTGGATCGAGTTTGACGAGGAGAGCGTGACGGTCGCCGTCGATGTCTGAGAACACGAGGCGAGCAGCACTGCGCTGAGCATGACGCAACCATAAGGGACGAACCGCCGACTACGGTCGAGATGGTTGTGCTTAACGCACCAGGAACTGTTCCTCATCTATCGCTTGCATCCTGGTAGTGGTTCTCAGAGGTGCCACATTGACCGTCTAACCTGTACGAGGATTGCTGACCGATCTTTGATACCATGAGTTCACGCTAGCGGTGCCTCGCTCTCGAGCAATGCAATCCATCGCGGTGGACCTTCAGGTTACGATCGCTGAGGCGGAAGACCAATTCTAGGAATCTTCGGGATGGTAAGGCGTCTGTGAAATTCCCTCAGGCTCATCCGGAGAGCGATTCCGCAAGTGCTGGAACGGAACTTCTCTCTGACCGGAGAAACGCCGTCCGCCCCATGGAGCGGGGACTGCGTCAGTGCGGTTCGCAAGACAGTACGCAGCCTCCTCGTGATTTCAGCGCCATGCGCGGAAATGAACCCAGGTATCGTCACGACTGCGCTCCATGGGCAGTCTCACCGCAGCGAGTCGATCGATGCCGCGCGCGTGAGAGCGATTGGATCAGTCGGAGACGGATCCTCGTTGACGAGATGGCCAAGTGTGGAGCTGAGCCGCCGAAGACAGAGGCAGCCCATGCCGAATGCAAGTCGCGCTTCAATAGGCGTTTGCTGCGGTGCGACGGCGTGAAGAAGGGCTGCAGAGTCGCAGATGCCCAGGAGAGTGATGCCCTTGATGAATAGATACTGGGCGAGCGAAACGGCATCAGGCCGGGACAGCTTGCGTGGCTCTCCTGCGCGTCGGCAGCCCAGCGCTCCCACTGTCGATAGAAGTCGGGCAGCTCGTCGGTTAAGGACATGAGTTGGGCACAGGCAAGGATCTCCGGGGTCCCCAGCACGATCGACGAGCATCGTCACCTTGGTTGTACGCGCCATAGAGCGTTGGTAGGTATGCAATCTGTAATGTCACGACGAAGAGACCCGTCAAGCCAGCGAGGAGATCAATCGCTTGGGCCCATCCTGACGATGCCGAGGGTGACGAGAGATCAACCGGCCTGCGCGAGTGCGGCCAACGGATTCTGTGCGCTCGGGAGCATGAGGAGCCCAAGGGCGAAAAGGTAGCCAAGTACCCAGGCTCTCAAGAGCACCAACAGTGAGATGGGTTTCTCGAAGGCGAGTGCTCGGTCACGATTTTCGTAGTGTCGGACCCGGGGGCGGATGATCTGGCCTGGGATGGTCAGGGAGGGTATGACAATCCTGAGTAGGCTCGATCGATCGATACGTGGCACAAGCTGCGACCGTACGACATTGAGCGAAACGGTGAGATAGCTGACGAGTGCGATTGGCAGCGTGGTCATAGGGTCAACCACAGTGCTGTCGCGGGGTCTATGAGGATCACCAATGCCACCGTGATGTGACTTTGGCTGCTGAAGTTCTCGCTAGTATGGAACCATACTACCCATGCACTGCGCCGTTAGCAGGTGGGTTTGCGGGCAGCAGCGAGTCTACACCTTCATTACGGGTCCGTTGCCTGGTGCGTGGGATATCGTTCCGTGACAGGAGGAAAATGATGCGACAGCGGAGGTTGGGCCAACAAGGGCTCCAGGTGTCGATGGTTGGTCTTGGATGCATGGGAATGAGCGAGTTTTATGGACCGGCGAATGATGCTGAATCAATCAAGGTGATTCACCGGGCTATTGAGCTCGGAGTGACGTTTCTCGATACTGCCGATATGTATGGGCCGTTTACCAACGAAGTGCTGGTGGGCCGGGCACTGCAGGGCCATCGGAGTGAAGTGATACTCGCTACAAAGTTCGGTAATGTGCGAGGCGAGCACGGCGAGTTCCATGGCGTGAATGGAGATCCTGACTACGTACGAGCAGCCTGTGACGCATCGTTACGTCGACTTGGTGTCGATTATATTGACCTCTACTATCAGCATCGTGTTGATACGAAGGTGCCCATTGAGGAGACGGTTGGTGCGATGGCTGAGCTTCTCCAAGCCGGTAAAGTGCGTTACCTTGGGCTCTCGGAGGCTTCGGCTGCAACGATTCGACGCGCCCATGCGACCCATCCCATCAGTGCTCTGCAGAGCGAGTATTCATTGTGGACAAGAGACCTAGAGGCAGAGGTGTTGCCAACGATTCGAGAGCTGGGCATTGGCCTCGTCGCGTACTCGCCACTCGGTCGAGGTTTTCTCACGGGTGCGATTCAGAGCCCTGACGATCTCGACGAGAGTGACACACGTCGACGACATCCGCGTTTTCAGGGTGAGAACTTTGCGAAGAATCTTGAGCTCGTTGCGACCGTTCGCGAGATTGCCGAACGCACGGGCCACACACCTGCGCAGATAGCGCTAGCTTGGCTGTTTGCGCAGGGTGATGACATAGTGGCCATACCGGGTACGAGGAGCGTCGAGCGCCTTGCTGAAAATGCCGCGAGCGTTGATGTCGTGCTCTCGCCTGAAGAGCTCGATTTGATCGATCGTGCCTTCCCAGTGGGTGTGACTGCTGGTGATCGCTATCCCGATATGTCGACCGTTAATAGATAGCTCTGTTCACTATCGATCCTGGCCCAGGAGGTCGGTGAGCTTTTCGCGTGCCTGGATGACACTTCTTCTGCCAGCGCCCATGAGCAGCTTGCTGTACCGAAAATCGAGCGCATCGACCGAGTCAGCGGCACCACACTCAAGCACCACTATATCGATTGAGCTTGGTTGGCTTGCGAGTTCGCGTTGGGTGAGCGCGAGTTGCGTGAGGGAATAGCCCATAAGGAGGGTACTGAGGGGGCGGCCCTTGCTGTGAAAGAAGGGAGCGAGCGAGCCACAAAGCAGGAGGACGATCTTGGTTGCTCCGAGCTCGACGGCGCGGCGTAGGGGATTTGGGTTGACCATCCCCCCATCGATATAGCGATGACCATCCAAGCGCAGTGGAGGGAGAACACCGGGGATCGCCGCCGATCCATAGAGCAGGTCTACTATGGGACCCCGATCGAACCAGGCCTCTTGTCCACGGTCGACGTCGGTGAGGAGAACATGAAGCGGCACTTTGGTGTCAGCTAGATCGTCGATCGTGAGGTTGTCGCGAATCATCTGGCGTAGCGGTTGAGGACGGTGAGCAGCCTCGCGATTCGTGAGGTAACCGAAGGTCCGCCAACGTGGAAAGAGCGTTTGTAGCGGTGCCGTGGACCAAAGTTTGTCGAGTTGGGCCAAACCAGGCACGTCGGGTCTGACCGCAAAGACGGCGGCGTTCAGCGCTCCGACGGAGACGCCAAGCATGAGGTCCGGGAGCCGCTCCTGGTCGAGCAGACCACAATCAAAGAGGCCCTGCAACATGCCGACCTGACAGGCGCCACGTGCTCCACCTCCACCAAAAACAAGGGCAAGTTGCTGCTTTGGGCGCAATTGGTTAACGAGTGGTGGGTGGTCGGGTGTCGCCAGGGGCGGACACTGAGCACATGTCGGGATCCGTGAGAGAGGTACTCAGATCGTGGGAAAACCGGTCAAGGAGAGAAATCAGCCGATCAACGTCGGTCTTGTGCCACGAGGCCAACGCATCGTTGATAACGGCGAGCCGCGCCTGAACCAGCTGATCAAGCACATCTCTGCCGAGTGGGGTCAGTCGCACCTTCGATACCCGACCATCCGACTTATCGGGGGTGCGTTCGATGAGCCCCCGGGATTCTAGAAGCTTTAGTTGGCGTGATACGGTGGAGATGTCGAGGTTTAGCGCTGAGGCGATCTCAGAGACTCGCTCCTCACCACGATCACCGAGCAAGACCAACTGCCAGAAGCCAGAGCCAATCGCATAGGCATAGTCCGACTCGTCTCCAATCGAGATGCGAAGGCGGCGAAGTGACTGGGCGAGCGTGAACAGCACCTCGTCGAGTGTGTGGGAGGTTTTGGAGGTAGAGGCGGGCATCTGAACTCCTTGGTCGTCGGGTCCACCTATTGCCCTAACGATTGTAACAGGCTTGCCCCTCAACTAGGAACCTATCCAGGATTCGTATAAGCTTCGTCTTTGGTCGCTGTTCACTGAGGAGGATTCGTGCACCGTCTTGACGAGGAGACGCTCCAGTTAGAGAAGGCTATTGTCCAGTATGCGCTGGAGCGCGTTGCTCTCCAACCGCCTCCGCTGGACGGTCCCAAGAGTGAGGCGGAGTTGAGCACGCTCTACGGCCCGAACGTGACGGAAGAGGGAATTGGCGGAGAAGAGGCTCTCCGTCGTTTTATCGAGGGCTACGCGCCGGCAACGCTTTCGAGCGACCACCCGCGGTTTCTCGCGTTTGTACCCGTTGCGCCCACCAAAGCATCGGTACTCTTTGATATGGTGGTCTCCGCCTCTTGCATCTCGGGTACCTCGTGGTTGGAGGCAGCAGGGGCAATTTACTGCGAAAATGAAGCCCTACGTTGGCTCGCCGATCTTGCTGGAATGCCCTCGACCGCCGGCGGGACTTTTGTGTCTGGCGGTTCGCTCGCAAATCTCTCCGGCTTGCACGCGGCACGCCAGCGTTCAAAGGAGAGGCGCAACTTTGAGCGTCCTGATCGTTGGCGGGTGCTCTCCTCTCGCGAGGCTCACTCCTCGATCGCGTCCGCAGCGAGCCTGATGGATCTCGAGGTGATCTACGTGCCTACCGGCCCCGACGGTAAGTTGACTGGTGCGAACCTCGATGAGGTTTGGGCTGGTTTAGACGATGAGGTGCGTGCATCGATTGTTGCCGTAGTGGCTACCGCAGGGACGACAAACGCGGGCCTCGTTGATGACCTCCGATCGATCAGCACTTTCACCAGGATCAATGACCTGTGGCTCCACGTTGATGGTGCGTATGGTGGTGCGGCGCTCGCGTCGAAGGAGCGCTGGCGTTTTGAAGGCATCGAGTATGCGGACTCGCTGGTGATTGATCCGCACAAATGGCTGTTTGCTCCGTTTGATGCCGCAGCGATCCTATACCGTGAGCCAAAGTACGCCAAGCATGCACTGACGCAGGAGGCCGCCTATCTCGACGATATCAACAAGGCGCAAGAATGGAACCCATCGAGCTATGGCTATCACTTAAGTCGAAGGGTACGGGGACTTCCATTCTGGTTTTCGCTCGCGACGAACGGAACCAAGCGATACCAGGAGGCTATTCAGGCCTCGATCGATCTCGCTCGAGCCACCGTAGCCGAGGTCGAACGACGTGACTATGTCGAGATGGTGACCCAACCCGAGCTCTCGGTCGTACTCTTCCGGAGGCTGGGATGGGGCCCGGAGGTCTATGACCGCTGGTCGTCCCAAGCGCTGAAGGACGGCGTTGGGTTCGTTTTGCCCACGGAACACCGAGACGAGAAGGTGTTGCGGTTTTGCTTTGTCAATCCGCTGACCACGCTCGATGACGTGCGGGCGATACTCGACTCGTTGGCGTGGGATCCGCGTAGTTGATCCAAGTAGTTCACGTTCGTTGCTAGACACAATATGCCCAAGCCCACGAACTCCCCGAGGTCTGTGACGGCTGGTTCCGGTGCAGTTGTCGTGGTGCGGCTACGGCGACAAGTGCACTCCGACTTTAGATACGATTCGCAGCTCCCTGTGAGCGTGAGGAGAGCAGTACGCGGATCGGTGGACGTGTTCCAGTCCAGAGTATTGATGTGCGGTATAGTGCACTCGCAACCCGCATGGCGCCGACTGCACCCACTGCGCAGATCACCAGCGCGATGACGACATCAAGGAAGGAGAACGTGCCGCTTGCTACTAAGGCCGGTAGCAGAACGGGACTGGTCAATGGAATATAACCGAGGATTCTATCAAAGAGATTCGGGCTTCCTAAGAGGCACTGAAATCCGACGATATAGCCGACGATGATCGGGATCTGCACAGGCAGCGAGATCGCATAGACATCCTGAGAACGAACGACCAGAGCTCCTGCAGCCGCAAAGAGCGTCGCATAGAAGGCGTAACCTACGAGGAAGCTGGCCAACGTTACCAGGATCATAGAGAATGAATGGCCAAGAGGGATCGGGGCTCCGACCAGCGAGGCGGCGAGTACGTAGGCGATGAGCATCATCAAAATCTGCACGAGACTGAGTAAGCCGATGCCGAGAACCTTGCCGACCAGTAACTCTGAGGCATCGATCCGTGCCAACAGGACCTCCACGATTCGCGACGTCTTCTCCTCGCTGACCCCACCAGCGATACGGTATCCGTATGTACTCAGTAGGGAGTAGATGAGGATTATGGCGGCGAGTCCGACCGCAATCTCAGCCGAGTCCGAGGCATGCCCTCCAAGCACTCGCACGTCCAGGGGGCGCGCGAGTGCCAAGAGCGGCCGTTCGTGGGGCGGGAGATGGGCTGCGAACCGAGCGAACCCTAGCTCCGCGGCGAGCGTGTGCGCGAGCTCAAGCGTTGCGGAGTTGCTGGTGTTGTGCCCCACCACGATCGCATTCGGTTCTACCGCGATTGCTACCTGTCCACGACGCAACGCGAGGTTTGCAGCCATGGGTGTTCGAGCGCGATGGATGATGACCTGGAGTTTTGTCAGTGCTGCTGCAGACTGGATCTCTCTGTTGATACTGGTATGGCCAGGTATGGCGAGATCTACCACTACTCGCGCACTCCGATGAGCAGTGAGTTTCGGAATTACCACAGCTGCGAGAACGGCCAAAATGAGAATCACGGTCGAGATACGAAAGACTCGCGATGCCATTCCGACCGCGAGTTCGCGCTGAGCAACATGCCGTACCGGTGTCAGTCTCACAGCACGCACCCTGTCTTATCGCGCATCGGCAGTATCCTTGCCGATCAATGTCCTGAATGTTTCGGTGAGTGGACGTTCGCCCAGATGAAAGTCTCGTACTCCTCCCTGGCTCAGAACCAGATCGAGCAGACGCCCCGCGTTGGTGGAGTCTGAGAGCATGATCTCAACGACACGTCCGTCTGTCAGTCGCGTTGGCCCAAATGTCTCGAGTATCGAGATGCGTTCTTGTGACGGCTTGTCATCATAGCGGATTCGCACACTGAGATCCCTCTGGACGGCGGCCAGCGCGGTATCGGCCAGTATACGTCCATGGTTGATGATGATGACGGCATCGCAGAGCTCTTCGACGAGTTCTAACTGGTGGCTGGAGAATAGCACCGCTGCACCGGATGCTGCCCGCTCGTGCAGAATGCCTTGCATCCGCTCCAACGCTACCGGATCGATCCCAGAGAATGGTTCGTCGAGCACCAGTAGCCTCGGGTTTCCAACGAGCGCAACCGCTAGCTGCAGTCGCTGTTGATTGCCGAGTGAGAGACTCTCTACCTTGGCGGTCGCCTTATCCGTCAGATCGACTCGGTCGAGCATCTGTGCAACCTCGGTTGATGGATCGCAGTTGGCAAGTTGACAGAAGTAGGAAAGCATATCCCGCACGCGCATTCCCTGGTAGAGCCCTCGCTCCTCGGGCATGTAGCCTACTACCAGCGAACTCTGGTTCCCTAATGGGTTGCCACAAAATAGGATCGAGCCAGAGTCGGTTGCGGTGATACCGACGATGGCGCGCATCATGGTTGTCTTTCCTGCCCCGTTGGGCCCCACAAACCCGACGATACTGCTGGCCTTGACCGTAAAGGTCACATCGTCGAGGGCAAGGGCACCATGAAAGCGTTTCGTGACTCCTCGGACCTCAAGCATCGACAACCTTAGCTCTTTCAGGGTTCATATCACCGCCGTGAACTGTTCCAACTTCTAGCCAGCCGGTTATGGGTTGGAGCGTGTATCCGACACCCAGTGTATTCGACATCACGGAGACTCGCCAGGCCAATCCTTGGAACATTTGAGATTCGACGCAGCTGGCTCAAAACCTGGTACAAAGTCAAGGTCTGGGATACAGGTGGGTGGGGTCCACCGGCATCGACAGGAGGCTTTGCGAGGAAGTAGGCTTTGGATGGCTAGTACTCGCCAGCGACGACATTGAGCAGCGGAAGTCCTTTTGCATAGCGGTCGATGTTGCGGGTGAGCAGATTGAGGGCGCGTGGATAGTACGCATTCGTGTCACCGCCGACGTGGGGGGTGATGAGACAGTTCTCAAGCATCCAGAGAGGGGATTCTGGTGGAAGCGGCTCGGGGTCAGTCACGTCGAGTGCCGCACGAATTCGCCCGGTTTGCAGAGCGTCGACAAGGGCCTCGGTCTCGATGACCGGTCCACGGGCAACATTGACCAGTAGGGCTCCGTCGTGCATCAGGCCAAGAAAGTGATCGTTTACCATTCCCTTCGTCTCCTGGGTGAGGGGGACGACCAGTATAATCACATCAGCAGTCGGAATGAGATCGTCGAGTTCGTCGAAGCCAAACACTTGCGGCAGGAGTCGTCCTACTCTCGCTACTCTTGTGATCTGGACTTCGAACCCGCGGAGTCTCTCCTCTATTGCCATGCCAATGGACCCGTAGCCTACCAGCAACACCGATTGGTCTGCGAGTGATGCGTAACGGTGTCGCTCCCAGGTGGCCGCGCGTTGCGCATCTTGGAAACGGTTCAAGCCTCGAACGGACGCGAGCGTGAGTGCAACTGCCATCTCAGCGGTAGAGGCGTCATGCACCCCCTTGGCATTGCAGAGAGTCACACCCTGGGGAATAGCATCCCTCACGTTGTCAACTCCAGCGGTTAGTATTTGGACGACCTCGAGGTCGGGCATCCGAGTAATGTTTGAGATACCAGCGCGTCCCGACATATAGTGGGGGACAAAGAATGTGGTTGCCGCGAGTTGTTCACTCCACGGTTCATCGGGCATCTGGATATGTATAGGGAGTTCGGGGAATTTCTCCGCGAGCTGTGCAAAGCTCGCAGGTACGGTGATTTGCATACTTGAGATGTTAGTAACACAAGGGCGGTAGCTTGCAGATATTGACCAAGACGTGATGGCTCTTTGCACCCGCAGGAGAGACTCCCTGATAACACACCAGAGGAGACGTTTGGGGCCTGGCGCTGTCGACTCGATGATACTCAGTAGTTGTCTGGATCGATTGCGGACGTGGCCCAGTCGAGCGTGCGCCAACCGATAGCGACACTGCGTTACAGGCCAGGAATGCTTTACGATCAAGGAGTTGGTTGAGACACTCCGGGAACCAAGAACCCTCTAACGTCCAAGGCCACGTCCTGAGGCTGGTCAAGCCACCTACCTACCGAGATAATGATCCCAGCGTTAAGTGGGCGAGCCCTCTGGATTCGAATGGAACAGCTCCTTCGCCCTGGGTGTCCGTATTCACCGACTATGAGACAGAGCCGGGTTAGCGATAGGCAAATTGAAGAATTTTCACGCCAAGGCAGCTTTGCCCAAGCTTTTCATGCTACAATTGAAAATCGAACACCGTTTGGTGATACCGAACAAATGGTAGTACCAAATCCGGGTTCGCGTTTGGGCGCGTAGGTCGCTACGTCGAAGCACTACGGTTTGGGGAGGGAAAATGGCTATCGAACACGGAACGCGAAGCATGGCTAGTTTACGGGGCATGCGTACCGCTCGAGCTAGAGGTAAGTTCTGGCGCACACTGGTCGGTGTTGGAGTCATAGGGTTGGCAAGCGCTACGCTTGCCGCTTGCGGCGCGTCATCGGGTTCAAATGCGGGTAACGCTAAGGTAACGTTGACACTTTGGCAGAACTATGGCACGGAGGCAAACGCCACCGCTACAACAAATCTTGTTACAGCTTTTGAGAAGTTGCATCCAAATATTGCGATCAAGGTAGTAGCGCAGCCAGCTAGTAACTATTTTGCACTTTTACAAGCGGCAGCGATTTCGCGGAGCGGTCCAGACCTTGCGGTCATGTGGACCGGGTTGTTTACGTTGCAATACAAGAGTTATCTTCAAAATCTCAAGCAGTGGGTACCTGAGGCGGATCTTAGTCGAATGATGGGTATGCGTTGGACCTCTCCGGGATTCAATACCGCTAATGGATCTTATGTTGTTCCATTAGAGGATCAGTTCTACATTGGCTTCTACAATAAGGCTCTCTTTGCAAAGGCTGGGATATCGACCCCACCGAAGACGTGGAACCAACTGTATAGTGACTGCTCCAAATTTAAGTCGATGGGTGTGACGTGTCTGGATTATGGTGCTGGATCGCAGAACCTTGGTGCAGAGTTCTATCCGTGGTATGACATGAGTTACATGATGATTGGAAACTACACACCTGCGCAATGGGAAGACCTGTACAATGGGAAGATTCCGTGGACATCACCGGGGATAGTAGCTCAGTTCACCAGGTGGCAGCGGCTTCATACCGATGGTTATACCAACTCCAATGTGGTTACATCTATAGGTTCAGTGGTTAACTTTCAAAAAGGCAAGGCTGCCATGCTGATCAAAGGGAACTGGGATTTAGCGCAGCTCTATGGAGCTATGGGATCGAATCTCGGAACCTTTGTGCCGCCATTTTCGACGACTCCGATACACGGAGTAGTCCAGTACCCGGGCGACGGCTATGCCATGACGACGTATTCTCAACACAAAGCGCAGGCTGCAGAGTTTCTTCGCTTTCTTACTACCCCTCAGGCAGGCAAGATCGTGGCTGCCAGTGGGTTAATACCTGACGTGAGAGGCGTGTCGTCGGGTAATCCGGTGGCTCAACAGATGCTGGCGTTCGCAGCTAAGGATGGTTTTGTGAAGTACCCGATGCTCGACAACGTTACAGCGCCAAACGTTGTGAATGCTGGAAGTAAGGTGATGCCTGAGCTATTGGACGGGCAGGTATCCCCAGGGCAAGCCGCTTCTCAGATTGAGCAGGCTTGGCGGCAGCTGCCGTCGAGTGAGAGGGGATCGAGTTGGGGCACCTACAAAGTTGGATGACGACGGCTATGTCATGTGAGCCGCCGCCAATGTCTGGCAAGGGCAATGCGTCCGAGCGGTTGCGGCGGTGAGTGGACGGTGAGCCATGGTGTCCAAGTGATTGGTGAAGTACAGAGGTGTTGATGTCTCACAGAGGCGAACAGGTGGCGTCCCCTGGAATCGTGAACCTTTATCGTGGGAGGTCGCGTGCTGGAGTTTTGCTCGCGATGCCAGGTGTCATAGTAGTACTCGTACTGTTGCTCATCCCAATTGGTGAGGCGATTTATTACTCCATGACGAATTGGAATGGAATTAGTTCAACATGGATCGGTCCGAGCACATATGTTAGACTGTTCGAGAATCCTATATTTTGGCGTGTTGCCGAGAATAATGGGCTATTATTGTTGTCCGTTCCTGTAGCAATTGTGATTCCTCTGATGATTGCTGCTATGCTCCATGAACATGTGTGGGGTTGGCGGTTTTTTCGGTCGGTAATCTTTTTGCCCACGGCAATATCATGGGTTGTTATTGGGATGGTAGCTGTCAGAATATTTTCGCCAACGGGCCCTATAAATAGCCTCCTAGGACTCATCGGGTTACGATATTTGCAGACTGACTTTCTCGGGCATCAGTCGACTGCGCTGTTGGCAGTATCGCTCACCTTTATTTGGTCAATGGTCGGCACTAATACAATTATATTCCTTACTGGTATGTCAACTTTAGATCCGTCTATTTTCGAGGCGGCAAGACTTGATGGGGCTACTCGGGTAGGGATGTTCAGAATGATTACCGTTCCACTTCTCAAGCGCTACTTCCAGTTTAGCTTTGTGATTACCATTGTGACTGCCTTTACCGCCTTGTTCAGCCTGATATTTATAATGACGGGAGGGGGTCCGGGTTATGGTACGACCACTATTGAGTTTTTTGTATATCAGCAGGCGTTTGACATAGGTCAATTCGGGACTGGTGCAATGCTAGGTGTGGTTCTGTTCGTAGGGCTGTTCGTAGTGAGTATGGTACAAATGCGGCTCATGAGGAGTGATGATTGATAATGGCTCTCCTGAGGTCAATGTCGCGGGAAGAGGGTAGGTTGACCACGAATACTCTGGCGAATAGTGCCAGCTCAGGCAAGGTTCGCTTGAGGCGCCGTATTGCAGGCGGTGAGCCAGCACGTGTAGTGATATTCTTTGTTCTTCTTCTGATCAGTGCTGTTATGTTTTTCCCGTTTGTTTATATGGTAATCAATTCTTTTCGTACCCAACAACAGTATCTGCAGGGATCTGGGTTTTCGACCCAGAGCTGGCATCTGTTGTTTCAGGAAATGCCAGTCGGCACGGAGTTCTTGAATTCTACGATTGTGGCAGCATGTGCTATCGTTTTGATTCTTATTGTGGCTACGTCCGCTGGCTTTGCTTTCGCAAAACTTAGGTTTAGGTTTCATTATGTTGTCTTTATTGGCATCGTAGGGGCCATGATGGTACCGGTACAGTCTATCATTATCCCGGAGTATGTGAACTTTGCGCGTTTCGGATTGATTAACAATTATGTCAGTGCCATATTGACGTATACTGCGCTCGGTACGCCATTTGCTACCTTTTTAATGACTGCCTTCTTTAGGGGTTTGCCAGATGAGCTGATTGAGGCTGGACTGTGCGACGGGCTAAGCTACAGGGGGAGTTTTTTTCGCATTGCTCTTCCTATGGCGCTGCCCGCGCTTGCGACGGTTGCGGTTCTGCAATTTATTCAAATCTGGGACGATTTTTTGGTGGCGTTATTGTTCTTGCAGAGTCCTGCTGTTCGAACAGTGACAGTTGGCCTAGGAGTGCTTTCTTCCGGCCGTGTAGTTGGGATACCGGTGTTGATGGCAGGATCATTGTTGTCAGCTATACCTGCAGTTGTTGTCTATTTGTTCTTCCAACGCTATTTGGTGACAGGCTTGACGTTAGGGGTGAGTCGGTGAAGTGTGCTGGAAGGGCTCTGAGGTGCGGGTGATGGTAACAACGGAGGCTGGAGTGTCGAGGAGCGGCTGGGGACGCATTGGTAGAGGCTAGCTGGGGCGCAGTGGCGGTTGAGGTCCGAGTGCTGTGACGTAGTGGACTGGTATAGATTTCGTTGCTAGTAGTGGAGCGGAAGTACATTTGGGAAGGAGTGTTATGGTAATTGGTAAGGAGGTTCTGGCGATACGGGGTGTTGAGAGCGAACCAGTGCCAAGGTTTAGCGAAGTGCGATTCGAGGATGGTGCGCATTTTAGAATCGAGCTGCCGAGCGTAGAGGGTCCCGATGTACTGCGAGCTGTTGTTGAGGCTGCTGACGCCGCAGGTGTGGTGATTAATCGTGTTTCGCAAGGCAGTGGTGCGATGTTGCTGAGTAAGAGCGAGTTGGCTGAAATGGCGCGTATGGGTGCGGATGCTGGGCTTGAAGTATCGCTTTTTGTTGGGCCGAGGGAAGAATGGGATATCGGCGCAGTTGCTAGGTCTCATGATGGGCCTACACTGGCGGGGCGCTTGCGTGGGGTGCGTCAGCTTCGTTATGCGATTGACGATGTTATGCGGGCTCTTGAGTGTGGGATTCGTGGTTTTTTGGTAGCGGACAGCGGGCTACTCGAGCTGCTAAGGTCCATGCAGGTGGCTGGTGAGATCCCTGAGTCAGTGGTTTGGAAAGTTTCAGCAGTGCTTGCACCATCGAATCCGTTGACGTTTGCGCAGTTAGCACGGTTAGGGGGGTGCACCATCAACGTGCCCGCGGATGTCACTTTAGGTCAGCTTTTTGAGATGCGGTCAGTGAGTCCAATCCCTATCGATCTGTACGTTGAGGCGCCAGATGCCATGGGAGGTGTTGTGCGTGGACATGAGGCAGCAGATTTGATAGCGGTTGCGGCGCCAATGTATGTCAAGTTCGGCCTTAGAAATTCCGTGCCATTGTACCCGAGCGGGCTGCATCTGCTTGATGAGGCGATGATGATCGCGAGGGAGAAGGTTCATCGTGCTGGGTTGGCGCTCGAGTGGATCGAGGATAGCGGGATCGAGTTGATACAGTCAAAGCCAGGGGCCAAAGGTCTCGGTGTACCTGAGCCCTGACGCTGGATTAGGTGAGAGAAGGGTGTTCTAGAAAGTGGAGTTACGGAGCGCCAAGTGGTTCGATGGCGACGACGAAGTTGCTGTGCTCAATCGTGTGGCATTGGCTGCAGCGGGGCACATGAAGCATCCCGGGGATGTACGGCCGGTTATTGGTATAGCTAACTCGGCCAGCGAGCTGAATCCCTGTAATTTGCCGCTCAAGCGCCTCGCAGAAGCCGTCAAGGATGGTGTAACTGAAGGAGGCGGTGTCCCTGTAGAGTTTCCGACGATTTCACTGGGCGAGGACCTGATGAAGCCTACCGCCATGTTGTATCGTAATCTTTTATCGATAGAGGTCGAAGAGATGATTCGGTCCTATCCATTGGATGGTGTCGTACTTTTGGCCAACTGTGATAAAACGGTGCCTGGTTCGCTGCTAGGCGCGTTTAGCTGTGATATCCCTACAGTAATGGTCACCGGCGGGGCTAGACCACCGGCCCTTGTTGATGGGAGGCGCATAGGTACCGGAACTGATCTTTGGCGCCTTTGGGATCAACGAAGAGCGGGCGAGCTCAGTGACCGCAAGTGGTCCGACATCGAGACTAGTCTCGCATGCGGAACAGGAGCATGCAACACAATGGGGACTGCTTCAACGATGGCAATTGTGACGGAAACGTTGGGTTTAATGGTACCCGGATCCAGCACCATCCCTGCCGGTGAGCCGCGAGGAATAGCAGCGGCTAGGAAGGCCGGCGAGCTCGCAGTGAGTTGCGTTGTTCGTGGGGCACGACCGTCTACCGTCGTTACTAGGCAGGCTATTGAGAACGCTGTTATGGTGTTGTGTGCAATCGGCGGCTCGACCAATGCCATCATTCATTTGACTGCTATGAGTCGTAGATTGGGGTTGGGGCTTGGGCTGGAAGATTTCGGCCGTATCTGTAGGAACGTTGATGTACTCGTAGATGTGGAGCCTTGCGGTAGTGGTCTTGTCCAGGACTTTGAGGAAGCCGGTGGTGTTCTTGGGCTTATGTCAGAGATGAAAGGTGTTTTAAACCTTGAGACAGTGGGGATAACGGGAAGAGCGTTAGGTTCCTTGGTCCATGGTATTGAGAGACGTGGACCGGCCATCCATGCCGTGGATAACCCTGTCTATTCGGGTAGTGCATTTGGTGTGCTGAGAGGGACGTTGGCACCCGACGGCGCAGTGATCAAGAAGCCGTCTGCATCTTCGCAGCTGTTGAAACACCGAGGAAGAGCGATAGTGTTCACAAGCTATAGCGAGATGCTGTATCGGATTGATGACCCGGGGTTGGATGTCGACGAGGAGAGCGTACTTGTCTTAGCGGGCTGCGGACCTGTCGGCGGACCGGGCATGCCCGAGTGGGGTATGATACCGATCCCCAGGAAACTTCTTGAGCGTGGAGTCCGCGACATGCTTCGAGTCAGCGATGCGAGAATGAGCGGAACCAGTTTCGGAACCGTGGTCTTACACGTAGCACCAGAGGCAGCTGTCGGCGGTCCACTGGCAATTGTTCGAGACGGTGACTATATCGAGTTGGACGTCGATGGTGGACGGATTGATTTGGCCATCTCGCATGCGGAGATGTCGCGACGGTTTGCAGATTGGTCGCCACCCAGTTCTCCGTTTGTGCGTGGTTGGCCGAACGTCTACCAACGACACGTCAACCAGGCACCCGAAGGTTGTGATCTGGATTTTCTTGTTCCTACGACTTCTCACGGTGTCGATGCTTTTGTCGAACCGGAGATTGGAAGATCGTGATCGGCTCTGTGGCCCGGGGTGGAAGTGCTAAAGGGAGACACGGTTGCTAGGCGGCTTGAGTGGAGATGCTGCGTGCGATGGTGGTCTCACTTGGAGCAAACTTCCGACTGCCCCATCGTTGTTGGGAGAGCGCCCTGTGTGGGACGATCGATACCGGGTTCTTGTTTGGGTAGATATTATTTCTGGGGAACTGCATCGATATCGGCCTGGCGGAAACGAAGATTTGTTGTTCAAGGCATGGGCTTCGATAGGAACCGTAGCGCTTGGAGATTGGGGTGGTTACGTTCTCGCGTGCCAGTCAGGCTTCGTGTTCATCGACGCGAGAGGGGTCGTGGTGGACACGGCACCAAGGCCACCAGGGTTTGATGATGATGTCCGCTTTAATGACGGGGCATGTGATCCTCGGGGCCGGTTCTTTGTTGGAACGGTGGCAGTTGATGGTAGTCCAGAAAAGGGAAGACTCTATCGCTTGGATCACGATGGAGTGGCGACCGTCATGTTAGAGGGGATCTCCGAATCAAATGGGATTGGATGGGATCCCGACGGGGCCACACTCTACTACGTTGACTCTGGGGGTACTAGTCCCGCATTGCACATTTTTGATTATGATTTGGATTCGGGACAGATCAGGGGTCTGCTCGAGCATGTAGAATTTGACTCTTCGCTCGGTGTGCCTGATGGGCTTGTGGTTGACCACCTCGGATTTCTTTGGTTGGCATTCTGGGGTGGCGGGTTGATCGGTAAGGTTTCGCCGAGAGGTGAATTGGTGTCAACGTATGACGTTCCGACCAAGTTTCCCACCTGTCTAGCGTTCGGAGGGGAGCAGTATCGTGATTTATACCTGACAACTGCTAGAGATACAGAGGACGGGCTGGCGGGACATTTGTTCCATGCCGTTACCCAGTCGGTGGGCATGAGACAGCCTCGATTCCAGCTGCGAAAATGAGATCATAGATGCAAGAAGGTCGAAGAGATTTACACCTCATGCCTTGTGCCGGGGAGCTGAAAGACCCCGTATTCGTTGGGTTTCGTCCTTGTCACAGACCCACCGGCCGTAGTTGTGGTAACTGGATCTAATCCTGATTCGGTAAGGATGTAGGTGTCTTCCAGCTTCGCTCCGCCGGGTAGGCTCGGGTTGAACGCGAGTGCCGTACCGATTTCCAAAGAGTGTCGGTACCAACGTGAGTCTTGATTCGCGGGAGCGATTTCGAACTCTCTTTGTGAAAACCCGATCGGACCACCTTGGTAATGGTTCCGCCATTCATTGGGGTAGCCAGCCTCACGGTAGGCACTGTCCAAATGGTCGATAACCTCCCCGTATGTGGTCCCAGGTCTGCAGGCTGCAAGTATCTTCTCTTTAATACTGCGGAGTTTGGGAAACGCAGCGGAGAGTTCGCCAGGAAGAGGCTCGACGGATGCGTAGCGAGTTGTGGCAACGTGGAGCCCCGTCCGTTCCGCTACTACCACAACCATGACCATGTGCCAAATGGGGAACCCCTGTGTTACTGGGTGGCGATAACGGCGAAGACGATCATCTCCACCTACCATAAGTATGCGGGCTCTGACTCCGCGCCTTTCGAGTTGTTGCGCGAGTATTGATTGGATCTCAAGGTCAACAACTCCAGGTTCAAACAACTCAAGAGAGAGCGCCATGGCATCAGAGACGTCGGCGCCCAGCGATTTTAGATCTTGGAGTTCCGGCTCTGACAAGGATAATCGCAGTTCTACCAAATCTTCGGTTACGTCTACCCCGAGATCAGGATGTCCGTCGGAGGCCCCTGTTGCCTCGATGGATCGTGCTATGTTGACGGCTCCGTCAGATTCGTACCATGGGAAGCTCAGCAAATCATCGAACCCTAACATGGCTGGCTGGTACTCATCCTCTATTCGGTCCGATTCGACTTCGCTGGCGATGAGGTAGGCACCTTTGTGGGAGACAACTGCCCATACTTCACTTGTACAAGCAGCGTGGTCGACCTGGTGATGGACGCCCCCAGTCGCCCAGGCAACGGCCGCTGGACTAGTTAAGGTAACTGCCGAATGGCCAGAGATATCCAACCAGTATCTCAAGCGTTTTAGTGCAATACCTGCCCGTTGGAATTGGTGTTGGCCAACCAGAGGTCGCGTTCGTGGTTCCATCGCCTCCCTTTCATAAAGCGGCTGTCATCGTTGGTAGTTAGCCTGGTAGCAGGCGCACGGGTTCCTCGATGGTCGTCACGCCCAGATCGCGGTACCATCCGCTGGGTCGAAGAACTGAAGTTCCTCTACTGCTACGCCGAGCGGGACATTGGCGCCGACCGAAATCTGTGCTTTGGACTCCGCCCGTGCGATGCCCTCTCCTGAAACTGTGAGTTCGTCGTCGACCTCGTCAAAGGCACCAGGTGCGACCACTCGCTTTGCTCCTATAGAGAAGTGAACTAACTGTTCGGAGCCAAGCGCCTCAACAAGCTCCGTCACTGCATTGATGCAAGGTTGGCCTGGCTTTGCGGGAACGCTGAGGTGTTCTGGCCTCGCACCGATCACCACCTGCCTACCTATGTATTTGGCCAGACCCGGGCGAGATTTGAACACGATGTCTGGTAGAGCGAGGATTTGCGAAGCGAGCGTTAAGCTTTGCCCGTCGTTGTTGATCAGGGCTTCATACAGATTCATCGAAGGTGCACCTATGAAAGCGGCGACAAAGATGTTGTTTGGTCTGTCGTAGAGTGTTTGAGGCACATCACACTGCTGGAGAACGCCGTTGTTGAGTACAGCCACCCTGTCACCCATTGTCATTGCTTCTGTTTGGTCATGAGTCACGTAAAAGGTGGCAACTCCGAGTCTTCGTTGGATGCGAGCGATTTCGGAGCGCATTTGGACCCTGAGTTTGGCATCCAGATTGGAAAGTGGTTCGTCCATGAGAAATACTGAGGGTTCGCGTACGATAGCCCTGCCCATGGCGACTCGCTGGCGCTGGCCACCTGAGAGCTGACCAGGCTTGCGCTCGAGCCAAGGAGTCAACCCTAGGATCTCAGCGGCTTCGTGGACCTTCCGTTGGACTTCGTCCTTGGGAGCACGCCGTAACTTCAACGCAAACCCGATATTTTCTGCGACTGTCATGTGAGGATAGAGGGCGTAGTTCTGAAAGACCATTGCTATGTCGCGGTCACGTGGTGCGAGGTGGTTGATGACCTTCCCGCCGAACTCAAGCCTGCCATCCGTTATGTCTTCGAGCCCGGCGATCATCCGCAGAACAGTTGTCTTGCCACATCCAGACGGACCCACGAGAACCATGAACTCACCGTCTTGTACATCCAGATCAAGCCCATGAACAGCATGGTACCCGTTTGGGTAGGTCTTTCTAACGCTGTCCAAACTGACGGTTACCATCGTAACAGCTCCTTTCGCCCCAGCTGTAGTCGCTTTCGTTATGTCCACTTGAGAGGATTATCGAAGTCATATCGGCATCATGAAATTCGCACGGGAACACTTTCATGCATTGATGGTCTGTTACGCTCGTACCCGTTGCATTGGGGGGAACGTCTGTAAACGAGGACTTATTCATAATCCTCTAGTTTGTCTGTATCTCGCGGTGGATCTTTGGTGGGCTCGCTTCATAGCGCGGCCGCACTCGGACGACAGATGTTGCATCCACCCCGCGCAGTGGTGTCAGCAGCTTGTTCGGCCTGTACAAACATGGTTCTATATTATAATACTAAACGTAGGGCTCCCGAGCGGCGATCAGGACAAAGTTACCGGGTGAGCCGCAGCTGGAGCGGTGATTGCTAGGAGTAGAAAGTGCATGATGAGTCGAAGGTCTCGGCTGCGCCCGAAAAGTATACGGTAAAGAGTGTCGAGCGAGCTCTGGGGCTCGTCAATGTTGTGGCCGAGGGTCCGCACGAGGGGATCACATTGACGGAGCTTGCGAAGGTGGTTGGGGCTTCGAAAAGTACAGTATTGGCTATCGTGCGCACTTTGGTGGGAGCCGGCTATCTAGCAGAGGTGAGACCTGGGCCGCGATACTGCCTTGGAACCAGTTTGGTGAGACTCGGTGATATTGCCAGTCAACGCCTTCCGCTCGGCGATTTGAGTCGCCCCATCCTAGTCTCGCTCGCCGAAGAGACGCGGATGACCGCTCGAGTGGCTATTGAAGACAACGGTTACCCAATATTTATCGACCGAGTGGACGGACCTGGTAGCGTTCGGTTCTACACGCCACTTGGTCAGCGAGAGGTGCCCCATGCTTCCGCAGCCGGTAAGGCGATACTCTTCACTCTGACCGAACAGGAGGTTCGCCAAATCTGCGGAAATAACAGCAGCCTCGCTGCAAGAACATCGCATACGATAACCGATATTGGAACACTACTCGATAACTTGGCGGTAGCTCGTGAGCGTGGTTACGCAGTCGATGACGAGGAGGATGCTGAGGGCATCTTCTGCGTGGGAGCGCCATTTTATGACCACACAGGGACCTGTATTGGGGCCCTAAGCGTTACAGGGATCAAAGGCGATCTCCCTTCCTGGCGTATTGACGAGATAGGGCATTCAGTAGAGACTCATGCTCAAAAGATGACTGGAATCTTGACCGGCATTAGCTACGGAGATAACGGAAGCGTTGACAGGGAGTCCGATGGGATCAAATGAACAATTGGTCCTCACCGTGACTGCTCCCGGGGAAGTTCAGATTAGGGTGGGAGACCTCCCCTCCCCCACGGGTGACGAAGTGCTGGTGTTGGTCCGTGCGGTTGGGATTTGCGGCACCGATCTTGAGATCATCGACGGAACGATCGACCCAGAATTCGTCAATTACCCGATCTCTATCGGACACGAGTTCGCAGGAGAGGTCGTGATAGACCCGCGTGGGGAGTTTGCCAAAGGAACCCGCGTAGCGGTTGAGGGAATCGTTCCATGCTGGCACTGCCAGCATTGTCGAGAAGGTAGGACGAATCTGTGTGCTACCTATGATGAGTTTGGATTCACGAGGGACGGCGGGTGCTCCCGATACGTATTGGTCCCCCGCCGCGTATTGCACCCCATTGCTTCTATCCACGACATCACTGCGGCGACCCTGATCGAACCTGGTGCAGTTGTGTACCAGGGATTGCGCCGGATCCAGCCGACAGTCGGAATGGAATCGCTTGTGATCGGCGATGGAACGATCGCCTTGCTTGCCGTCCATCTTCTCAGCTTGTGGTCCCCTGCGAGCATTGTTGTGCTCGGCAAACGTGTAGCACAACGTGAGCTTGCCTTGAAGGCAGGGGCTACCAGTTTTTCTACTGAACTCGAGCAGCACGATTACGGCTTAGTTGTTGAGGCGTCTGGATCGGTCGCCGGAGTCGCCAACGCTTTCCAGTCGGTCCGACGGGGCGGCAAGCTGTTGCTTTTAGGTCTCACACCTCATGGTGCAACATATCCCTTTCCTATTGATGACGCCGTAAACCGAGATTTGGAGGTACAAGCAAGTTTTGGCTATACCGCAAGCGCATGGTCAAAGGTGGTTGATATTTTCAATTGTGGTAGGTACTCTCCTGGATTCCTAATCACCCACCAGTATCCGCTCTTGGACTGGGAGAAAGCGGTGAATAGTCTTCGCTATGAGGAGGGGGTTCGAGGCAAGATAGTGATGATCCCCTGAGTATTAAAACATGCATTTTGACAAAGTAGTGCTCAACGAATCGAAAGTAGATGTGATGGGAGTTTCGGTATGATGGAGGCAAGAAACTATATCTCCGGGGCTTGGATTGGCGGCCCCACGCTTGAGGTATTCTACCCTGCTGATGTGAGTAGATCTGTCGGTAGATATAGCGAGGCTAATGAGGACGATGTGCAGCACGCTATAGAGGCGGCCATTGCAGCGCAGGCTGGATGGAAGGCCATTGGCTTTGTCGAACGCGGCAACATATTGTCGATGATTGCATCTCGGATTGAGCACAACGTAGAGCGATTGGCTGAGATAGCTACTCTAGAAATGGGCAAACCAATTGGTGAGACCCGAGGTGAAGCGCTCCGGGCTGCAGCGATTTTTCGGTACTATTCTGGCGAAGGATTTAGGTCTATAGGTGATGTGATTCCTGCGGCTAAACCAGACACGCTCCAATACTCGTTAAGAGAGCCGCTTGGTACCATGGCCATTATCACTCCATGGAATTTTCCGTTAGCGATTCCGGCATGGAAGATTGCACCCGCATTAGTATTCGGGAATACCATCGTCTTTAAACCGGGTGAGCTGTCATCGTTATCTGCGTTCCTGCTCGTTGAGCTTATGGCAGATGTATTGCCACCTGGTGTCATTAATTTGGTGATGGGTAAGGGGTCCACTGTCGGAGAAGCGTTGATAACTCACAGACAGCTCAATGGTATCTCCTTCACCGGGTCGAGACAGATCGGCCAGCATATTGCGGCTACCGCAGTCGAGACTGGAGTGAAAGTTCAGCTGGAGATGGGTGGCAAGAATCCCGTGATAATAGCTGACGATGCCAACCTCAACTTGGCGGTAGATATGGTGGTGTCCGGAGCTCTTCGTTCAGCGGGACAAAAGTGCACCGCGACATCGCGCGTTATCGTTCTTGAGGGTGTTTTCGAGAGCTTTAAAGGGTTACTTTTGGATAGAGTTGCATCAGTGAAATTGGGAGATCCGTTAGAGGCTGACACGTATCTTGGTCCGGTGGTGTCTGCGCATCAACGGGAGAAGATACTTGGCTATGTTGCTGTCGGAGCAAGGGATGGTGCACGGTTATTGGCTGGTGGAGCGGTAGATCCGGAAAGAGCAGGATATTTCGTTGCTCCGACAATTTTCGAGGAGGTACAGCCTCAGGACACGATTGCCCAGGAGGAGATCTTTGGCCCGGTGATCGCGTTGCTGAAGGCGGCTAGTGTTGCCGAGGCGATCGCGATTGCGAATAACGTCCGATTTGGGCTAAGCGCTTCTGTGTTTACAAGTAGCTTGGACACAGCGTTGAGGTTTGTTGACGAGATCGACGCAGGAATGGTTCGCGTAAACGAGGAAACAGCAGGCGTTGAACTCCAGGCCCCCTTCGGTGGTGTTAAGGATTCAAGCTCCCATTCGAGAGAGCAGGGTCGTGCGGCGATTGAGTTTTACACTAGGACAAAGACGGTGGCACTAAGACCGGCATATGGTCGAAGCTAAGTGTGAGTTGTCGGCTGTGCGTCGACGCCTGTGCGTGCTAGGGACTGCGCTGACCTGCGGCATCCTGGTTGGATAGGGAACAGGACGACCTTCTTGAGAGTGGTTCGTTCCGTACGTCGGAAGACCGCGGAGATCCTACGTGCCTCGCCTCCACCCTGCTTCGGACCTGAAGGCAGTTACTGCGTATATGCCTTGGCGTTGGCTTGACTGGGTGAGGACCATTCTGAAACTCGTCCCAAGTGTTTGCAGTATGGACTCGGAATGGCGATCTCATGTGGGTTGTAACGGTGCTTGGAACGTGACAGCTTTAACGCTGTCACAAGCAACCAGGGCCTTTAGTGACTTGGGAAGCTCTGTCTTTGAAGAGCTAGGTAGACCTGGTGGCTCACGGTACGAATACTAGGTTGGATATAAAGGGTTGGAATTTCGTGTCGGTCATGACGGAGAATCACCGGCCCGTTCTACAATGATGGGTTACGGAGAGGTGCCAGAGAGGCCGAATGGGACTCACTGCTAATGAGTTGACCTGGTAATGCG
>JAKAQR010000026.1 GCA_021819725.1 Actinomycetes bacterium | reverse complement strand
GCTCGTTCTGCTATCACTGCGACGCGTGAGCAACGCCCCGTAGGATTTCCGGTCGACGTTGGTATCCACGAGGTGGATGCCGGTCGGCGCGAGAAGCGCGGAGCTGGGCGCTCGCCCCCACTTAGGGATACTGTCGCCGCGTCGATTCTCAGGTGTCAAGGTTGTTATGTCGACGAGGCCGGCACCCCGGCTCGTTTGTCTCAACCTTGTACGCAGAGACTGCACAGACCCTGGGTAAGCCGGTCCAGGGGGCGCGCGGACTCATGATCTCGTAGGACTAGGGTTCCAATTTTTGACGGCATCGAGCTGCATCATCGGCCGGAGTCGAGCAGGAACCACGGGTGCCAGCATTCCGAAGGGCTCCTCGTTGTAGAGATGATGGAGTGCATGAGCTTGTTTGAGATATTCCAGGTAGGCAACCCTAGGTATGGGACCAAGTCGTTGATGGATGTAGAAGTCATGCACAAAGCTGTAGGCAGCGCCATAAAGTGTGATACCGATGGCGATCGGCCATAGTCCAGGGTGAGCGCTAGCGAGCCAGAAGAGTACGACGGTTGGCAGTGCGAAACCCAGAGGGAAGAGGTCGTTGGCCTCGAACGTCGTCTCTCGGGGGCGGTGATGCGACGCGTGCAGCGCCCAAGCAATGCCATGCATGATCGCGCGGTGGGCAAGGTAAGCCACCGGCTCCATAACAACGAACGTGGCGAACACAATCACGACAAAAGCCATTACGCTCCCTCGGTACCGCTACCATTGTAGCCGCTGTGCCGCTCGATGATTTGTGCAACGCTGGGTGTATCAAGGTGGCGAGTCCTTACGCGCCGAACGGTGGAGGTCAGCGATGTTTACCCAGTTGTCTTGCTTTATCGCTCTCAAAGCGTCAACGGGACGGCCGGATGCAAGAGCCTGTCTGTGTCGATGGGCCATTGCCTCGCCGAATCGCGTTCCTTGATGGTCCATGGACTCGATCGCGTGCTCGTATCGGCCTAGTGTTCACTCATGAGGGAGATCCACTGTCATAATGAGGTGCGAAACGTAACCAGAGGGTGATCGTGAGGAGAGTGAGGGCAAAGCCGTAGGCGAAGTCCTCGATTGGGATCGAAAAAGGAAAGCGGACTTGGGAGAACTGACGGACGTTGTAGATGACGATTGGGCTCGACGCTTTGGTGAGCCAGCCGTCCACCGGCACCTGGAAAACGGCGACGATCACCCATGTGATCCAGAAGTCCTTTGTTCGAAGGGCCGCCGACTTGGTGAGAAAGAGGTCGACAAAGGCCGTTACTATCACCGCGCCGAGGGCTTCGATCGTATAGAGTCCCAACGCTAGCTCCGACGCCTTATGCGTGCCAACAGTTGTGATCGGTGTCGAATCGTCTCGTAGGTGAGCAGTGCGCAGATCGGGATGACGATAAAGAAGACCACCTCTTCAATCGGCAGAGTGCCTGCTATTTTGATCCCAGTCGTGAAGCGTCTGGAGTATGTCCAGAGTCCTTGCTCGATTGAGATCGTATCAAATGCCGAGAAGAGGATGGCGACCGTAGCGACGGTAGTCGCTAGGCGTCGTGGTTGACGCCAGACGCGCGCGCCGAGCAGTTCCAGCGGGGCGGTAACTACAAGGCACATCGCCATCAGGAGCAGGTATTGGAGGTGAGCCATGCTCTTCGATAGCCTATCGCAGACTCGACGAGCAGATACCAACATGAGTTTTGCCTATGGGCTACGTCCGTGCATAGCCGGGAGAACTCCTTGGCTCTGGCGCTAGCCGATGCTGAAAGGCAAAGTCCTCAAACCAATGAAGTGGTAGTCCATAGCGTTCGGGCTGTGGGCTAGTATTTTATCGATGTCCTTGCAGTGTCGCAGGATGGTTGGAGTCGGTAGGGCGTATGGAATTAGAGAGTGTCAAGGGTCCGAGTGATCTGAGCGCGTTGAGCACTGTTGAGCTTGAAGATCTTGCCGAACAGATTCGGCGTCGGATTGTCGATACGGTTTCCAGGAATGGTGGCCATCTGGGCTCAAACCTTGGGTCAGTAGAGATCACCCTCGCGCTCCATCGAAGTTTTGACTCCCCGCGGGACATCATCCTCTTCGACACGGGCCATCAGGCCTATCCGCACAAACTGCTCACTGGTCGGAATGCAGACTTTGACTCGCTGCGGCGCCGTGGCGGGATCTCTGGCTATCCGAACCGAGCGGAGTCCGAGCATGACTGGATCGAGAATTCACATGCCTCGACCGCATTGAGTTATGCCTATGGGATGGCGGCAGCCTTTCAGGTCAACACCGATGATCCGTCGGGCCTCCCGCTTCGCAGGGTTGTTGCAGTGGTGGGCGATGGCGCCCTCACGGGAGGCATGGCCTATGAGGCGCTTAACAATATTGGGCATCGACGTTTGCCTATCATCATCATCTGGAACGACAATGGTCGCTCCTATGCACCAACGATCTCACGCCTGTCGTCGTCGCTGACCAAACTGCGTTTGAATCCGTCCTATATCCAGGCGCGTAACCGCATCAAACAAGTAATCACCGACTTGCCAAAGGTTGGGAACCGAGCGGTAAATTCGCTCGCCAACATGACCTCTGCACTGCGTGAGGTGATCGAACCCCGGGTCTTCTTTGAAGCGCTCGGTGTGCGCTACACCGGACCTATAGACGGTCATGATATCTCGGAACTTGAGTATGCTCTGGCAGGTGCAAAGGAGTGGAACGGACCGATCGTCATTCATGTGCTTACTCAAAAGGGTAAGGGCTATCCACCGGCCGAAGATGATGAGCTGCAGTGTCTACATGATCTCAAAGTACCTCAGGCCCTGTCGGACGTCGAGGGTGAGCCGCCGGTATCCTACACCGAGGCCTTCTCCAAGGAGCTTGTCCGTATAGGACGGGAGAACCCATCGGTCGTCGTCCTGACGGCCGCGATGGGCGGGCCCACTGGTCTTCTTCCATTTGAGGCAGCTTTCCCAGCACGCTACTTCGATGTTGGTATCGCAGAGCAACATGCAGTGACGGCCGCTGCCGGCATGGCGATGGCCGGCTTGCACCCGGTGGTGGCGATCTATTCGACGTTCATGTCCAGAGCCTTTGATCAGGTGAATCTCGATGTGGGACTGCATGGCCTAGGGGTAACGTTCGTGATGGATCGAGCGGGGATCACTGGCGACGACGGTCCTAGCCATCACGGAGTTCTCGATCTGGTGCAGATGCTTTCAGTTGCTGGCATGACGGTCTTTGTCCCGTCTTCGATCGAGGAGTTGCGCGTTCAGTTGCATTTGGCGATCGAGATCGAGGGACCATCGTCGATTCGCTTCTCCAAGACGCTTGCCCCGCGCCTCATTCGTGGTGGTGTCGGCGTTGGGCTCGAGGAGCGCATTGTTCGAGAGGGGTCCAGCAACACGGTGATCGTCGGCATTGGCAAGATGTTGGTCCCTGCGCTGCTCGCTGCCGATCTGCTCGAGTCAGATGGCCGCGAGGTGACGGTCATAGACCCTCGGGTGATTCGTCCGTGCCCCACGGCGATGGTCGAGCGGTTGGCCAGAGCCGACTATGTCATCACGGTTGAGGACGGGCTGGTCCACGGTGGTGCCGGCGAATTCATCGCTGCAGCGGTTCATGCTGTCAACCCTCACGTACTGTTCCGTCATCTTGGGGTTCCGACCCACTACCTGCCTCACGGCAACGCCGACGTTTTGCTCACCGAACTGGGGCTGGATGGTCTTGGCATTGCTCGAGCTATCCGAACCTTCCTTGCTCAAACAGAGGGCCAAGTTCGTCGGGCTGAGTTTTAGTACGCCTCGTCCAGGCGCCTCGTGGTGCAGGATCAGGCGTGCTGTTGAGCGGGATCAGGCCTCGGGGCAGGACTCCATCGTCGAGCCATGTGTGTGCGTCGTCCGGGGTCGACAGCACTGGCATCCGCTCGTGAAAGTGACGGACATAGCGGTCTGCATCGCGAGTGAGAATGACAAAGGCTTGGTTTGATAGATCGATAAGGCCCGCAGCCAGCAGCATCGACGAGGTATTCGATGGGGAAAACAGCACTGGCCCGGGCTCGTAGAAGCTGTTCATCGGGATCAGGGCGCGCCCAGTGTCGAGCAGACGACGAAAAGTGGGGCGCTCGTGGATCGTCTCCGATCGGGCATTGAGAATTATGGGTCCACGAGGTCGCCGAAGGCCAAAGGTCGCACGCGTTGCCATGTCCTTCGAGACCACGTAGGCGTAGTCCGTTGGGCGAATCGTCTCTTCTTGCGGCTCAGGTGCCGTGATGATGACGCCGAGTTCGGCCAACAGCAGCTGGCACTCGGCCGGGCCAAGTTGCTGTTCGAACCGTGCACACATGCTTACACTGCCTCCAAAAACCTTTGCAAAATTGTACACTGGGTTTTCAGAGTTACTCCGCACACGGTTGACAAGAGGCAAAGCCTCTTGCAACTTGTGCCGGTGACGCTCAGTTGCGTCGGTAGAACCTGAGGGCAGGATTTGACGAACCTCCTTGTAGGGAGTCATTTCGTGATCGCGAAGTCTGCGTCTCACGTTCCGAGCAGCGTTGGAGTCAGCAGTGCAGATGCGCTCTGTGACAGTCCCGAACCTCGATGCGATTGTCCGGCGCAGCTGTGGCGAGGATAAGGTTATGAGTCCGGACGCGGGGTCTGCCCTCCGTGGTACGTAGACTGGGCCCACTATGAGTACGTTCGAGGATCTTACGGTACGAATCCAACACTTTGTGTGGCAACGCCGTGTCGAGTCGTGGGAGCACGAGGCTTCACCAAACCTCGGCAAGGTGATTGACGCGGTGATTGAGGAGGCAGCTCCAGGGCCGGAGATGTTGGCGCTTGACTTAGGATGCGGCTCCGGTCAGGTCAGCTTGCGGCTTGCGCCTCAGGTTGCAGAGTTGATCGGCGTTGATATCTCCGAGCGCATGGTTGAGCGGATGTTGGCACGAGCTGCAGAGGATGGCCTCTCCCGAGTGCGTGGCCAGGTATCACCTCTTGAACGGCTCGAGTTGGCGCGGAACTCTGTCGACCTCATCGTCTCTAACTATGTGTTCCACCACCTCAACGATGATGCCAAGGCCAGAGTAGTCCAGCTATGCTACGGATGGCTCAAGCCGGGTGGTCGACTGGTTATTGGTGACATGATGTTTGGTCGAGGTGGTACCACTCAGGACCGTCAGGTCATCATGGATAAGGTCAAGCTTCTTGCAGCTAAGGGGATTGGCGGCTACTGGCGCATAGCGAAGAATGCCGTACGCTATCTGTTGCGGGTCCAGGAGAAGCCAATTGCAAAGGAACGTTGGGTCAACCTCTTTGAGACGGCCGGCTTCAAGGATGTTCACGTGCGTACGGTAGTCGCAGAGGCAGGTGTAGTCGTCGGCATGAAGTCGTCGGACGCAGGAGCCAAAGACAGCCACGACTAGAGTGGTTGACGAAATGCTTGCATAATTTGACGACAGGCCCTTCCGGCACAGGCGCTTTGGAGAGGAGGTATTGGTGCGATCAGAACCCCCAAGTACCGCCCCTCAGTTGTTTGTGGTTCGCAACTAGCGGGTCATCTCCAATTCAGTACCAAAGTCGCGTCCCCTCTGGCAGAAGGAGGTCTGTGTTGTGCAAAACCTTGGCCCACGTGTCGAAAGTGACGAGCCAGCCATCCGTGGCGGCCTCGGCAAGATCACCTTCAGCGAGCTTCGCTCGTCACCGTCGCTCAAGCGGAAGCTCTTAGCTCTTCTTGCGGTAATCGGCCCAGGCATCATCGTGATGGTTGGCGATAACGATGCGGGCGGAGTGACCACCTATGCCCAGGCTGGTCAGGCGTATGGGTATTCACTCCTCTGGCTGATGCCGGTCCTTGTGATCGTGCTCGCGGTCTCTCAAGAGATGGTGGTGCGCCTTGGTGCGGTGACGGGTGTTGGGCATGGGAGGTTGCTCAAAGAGCGATTTGGGCGTTTTTGGGCTGCCTTTTCGGTAGTCGACCTGTTCGTGCTGAATCTCTTAACCCTGATCACCGAGTTCATCGGCGTACGCTACGCACTTGGGTACTTTGGCGTACCTCCGGCGGTTGCTGTTACGGTCATGGGCTTGGTGCTGGTCGGGGCGGTGGCGAGTGGTCGCTTCGAGCGGTGGGAGCGCTTCATGCTCGTCCTGGTGCTGGTGAGTCTTCTGGTCATTCCTCTGGTGCTGCTCAGTCCTTGGCACGCGGGAGGCGTCGTTCAGGGGCTGCTGCTCCCAGGAGTCAAGGGTGGCATCACATCGACTGCAACCATCTTTATCATCGGTATCGTTGGAACTACCATCGCACCGTGGCAGCTGTTCTTTCAGCAGTCCAATGTGGTTGACAAGCGGATTACTCCACGTTGGATCAAGTACGAGCGTGCCGATACCTTTCTCGGTGCGATTGTCACCAATGTTGCCGGTGCCTTCATTATGATCGCTGCAGCGGCGGTGTTCGTCGGATTCAGGGTTGGAGCCTTCCAGAATGCCGGAGCGCTCGCCTCTGGGTTCGCCAGTCATGCCGGCTCCGTTGCCGGGATCATTTTCGCCATCATTCTCTTGGAGGCCTCGCTCATCGGAGCGGCCACGGTGACACTGTCGACCTCCTATGCGCTTGGAGATCTCTTCGGGGTCGATCAGTCACTCAACACCCCCGTGCGTGAGGCGAAGGGCTTCTACGCCTCCTACGTCGTATTGGTGGCAATTTCGGCGGGAGTCGTGCTCATTCCGACGCTGCCACTGAGTCTTGTGAACCTCGCAGTGCAGGTCTTGGCTGGCGTACTGCTCCCAAGCGCGTTACTCTTCTTGCTCCTGCTCTGCAACGATCACGAGATCATGGGTCCATGGATCAATCCTCCGTGGCTCAATATCCTGGCCACCTTCATCGTCTCGCTGTTGCTGCAACTGTCACTGATCTTGACGATCGTGACGGTTATCCCGGGAGTCCCGGTAACCGGGCTGTTGATCGGAACGTTTATTCCGGTATTTTTGGTGACCGTTGGGGTGGGGTACTATCAGTTGAAGTTACGACCCGACGAGCGGGTTGACAAGGTCGCAAGGGTAACTTGGTCGATGCCGGCTTCAGCGTTGTTGCATCGACCCAAGCAGTCGAGGGGACGCTCGATGGTCTTACTCTTCGTGCGCGTCTACTTGATCGTCGCGGTCGTGTTGATGGTCATCAGTTTTGTTCGGTTGGGATCGGGCTGAACCCCCAGGGCGCGAGTTACTTGTGGTGAGTATGTCCGTCATGTCGACACTCCGAAGATCCAACGGCCACGCGGCGATGTCGTAGCCGAGTCATGGGGTTGATCGGCCTATTCGGAGAGAGCCTCTTGTCGTCTTCTCCAGCCAGGAGCAATGGTTCGTGGGAGGACATCGTCAACGGTTACTGCACCGAGAAGGACCCCACTCTCGTCTACGACTGCGAGCGCTGCCAGGTTGTAGTCGGCCATGAGGACGGCGACCTCACTGAGATCGGAGTCGGGCCTTACGACGGGGGGCTCTGTGGTTGCGTGGCTCCCCAAGGAGTCACTCGGATCTGCACTGATGAGCGCCGATATCGCGACCTGCCCCAACAGGTGCCCGTCACGATCGGTGACGAACATTGACCACAGGTTGTGTGGCAACGCCTCACGACCTCTGAGCTTCTCGCAGGCCTCCGCGATCGTCGTCGTTGGACTGAAGCAGATGACGTCGGTGGTCATGAGGCCCCCAGCCGACTCAGGGTGATAGTGCAGGAGACGATTGATAGGTTCCCGAGCGGGAGCTGGAACGGCTGCAAGAACGGACTCACGACGCTCCTGGTCGAGGCTGAGGAGTAGGTCAACAGCGTCATCGGGCTCCATCTCACTGAGCAGCTCGCCGACCTCATCATCGGTTCGGTGGCGAATCGCATCGCGTTGGCGTGCAGGAGCCAGCTCCTCGACGACGTCGGCTTCGAACTCGGGATCGGCTTGCAGAGCTCCGAGAATCTCCTGTCCTTCGACCTCGGACGCCTCTTCGAGTAGATCGGCTAATTGGGCCGGATGAAGCTTACGAATACTGCGCAGCTCAAGGCGTTTACGAGCGGTAGGAACGTGTCCGACGAGTGGCACAAGATCGAGCCAATCGACCTGGGAGTGTCCGTCTGAAGTACGTTTGGCCTTTAACCACCTGCTGCGGTGAGCGGTCGCGA
The DNA here is from genome assembly GCA_021819725.1 of Actinomycetes bacterium. Next base: position 27,904 of record JAKAQR010000026.1, on the reverse strand, counting down.
CATCGATCGACACCGCCTTCCACGTCGCTGTGTCACGGTAGAAGCCGACGTCCTTGGCCTTCACGAGACGCGGTCGAAGCTTCGATTTCGCCCAGATCAGATGGTGATCGAGCAGGTCGCGCTCGATGAGGATCTCCTGAGGGCGCCGCTCAAACGGGGTGAACTCGGCGAGCGCTTGGTCGGTCGCGATCGACTCCTCGGAGAGAACGCTGAGCTTATCGCTAGAGACAAAGATCGAGGTGTCGTTGACCGAGACGAGAAATCCTGTGAGGACGGGGTATGCCGACTCCTCGAGTCGGATGACCACATCCTCAACTTTGCCGAGCTCAGAGCCTTGCACAAAGACAGGGTTGCGGACGACCTCGGTAAACCATAGGAGTTGCTCCATCAGATGGATAAGTGTAGCACGCATCGCTGAATTCGACGAGCATTGCGGGTGACAGAGCGACTGGGGTTACGAGCGGTAAGCTAGGCCTTGTGAGACCGCATAGTAACATGACTGCCGTGGCGAATGAGTGACCGGCTCAGGGTGGCCGTTACCCTGTACCGTGGCAACCCTCACTCCGGCGGGCAGGGTGTTTATACTGCGTTCTTGACGAGAGAGCTTGTGCGGCTGGGCCATCGGGTGGAGGTGTTTTCTGGACCTCCGTATCCTCAGCTTGATCCTCGGGTAGTACTACATAAGATTCCCGGGCTCGACCTCCTGCGGGAGCCGGACCCATTTCGGATCCCGAAGCTCTCGGAGTTGCACAACATCGAAGACCTCTTGGAGGTCGGCTTGATGGGCACGGGCGCGTTTCCCGACCCGAAGGGCTTTGGCTGGCGACTTCGCAGGCATCTTCACGAGTTGCGTGGGTTTGACGTGATACACGATAACCAGTCGCTCAACTGGTCGCTGGCGAGACTCGTGGACCAAGGTATGCCGGTGGTAGCGTCAATTCATCATCCCATCAGCATCGATCGACGGTTGGCGCTTGAGGCAGCACCGTCCTTACACGCTCGTCTTGGTCTGCATCGCTTCTACAGCTTTATCCCAATGCAGGTCGCCGTCGCGAGAAAGTTGGCGCGCGTCCTCACCGTCTCGGCGTCGTCAGCCGGGGATCTCTCGAGAGAACTCGGTATCGATCGGCGGAGAATTGCCATCGTCCCGATCGGTGTCGACACGGACCTGTACGCACCCCATCCGGAGATTCAGCGTGAGCCGAACCTGGTTTGCACCACCGCGAGCGCCGATGTTCCGCTGAAGGGGTTGCGATACCTCATCGAGGCGATCAGCCTGCTACCCCACACACAGCTTATCATCATGGGTCCGCATCAAAACTCCACAGAGCTTCCGTCGCTTCTCGATCGCTTTGGACTCCGCGATAGGGTGACAGTAACGGGCGCTCTCTCGCGCGAAGAGATGGTTGCTGTCTATGCTCGAGCCAGCGTCGCCGTTGTGCCCTCGCTCTACGAGGGATTCTCACTGCCAGCGGTGGAGGCGATGGCGTGCGCGGTACCACTGGTTGCCTCTCGTGGGGGTGCATTGCCGGAGGTGGTTGGGGATGCCGGTGCGATGACGATGCCTGGCTCTGCACGTGCCCTTGCTGAGGCGATAGAGGCCGTTCTGGCAGCGGGGCCACTTGCGTTTGAACGGGCGTTGTATGCGAGGGAGCGCGCAATCGCGCGGTTCTCGTGGCGCCAAACCGCGCTGACGAGTGTCACGCATTACCAAGCGCTGATTGAGATGACGAAGTGATCAGCTTCCGCTGGAGTGTGCTTGGCGATGTGAAGCGCCTCAAAGTTCTCGACCTCGGAGCGGGGAGTGGTCGACACCTTCGAGCTTTGGACTCCAAGGGTGCGTGGGTGGTCGCCGGCGATCTGTCGCCAGAGGTTCACACGGCGTCCGGTGGTGTCGTACAGCTCGATGCCCATCACCTTCCCTTTACTCGGGCAAGCTTTGACCTGGTCATCGTATCGGAGGTGCTCGAGCATGTTCTCGACCCCCAGCTGGTCCTTTACGAGTGCGCTCGGATCGTGAGGCCAGGAGGGCTCGTAACGGTTTCGGTGCCACGCTTCACGCCTGAGGCCGTCAACTGGCTCTTGTCCATGGAGTACCACCGCGTGCCCGGCGGCCACATTCATATCTTCACACGGCGAGAGCTACGCTCATTAGCCCGACGGGCTGGATTTGTTGTCGAGAGAATGCACCATAGCCACGGTCTTCACAGCCCGTATTGGTGGCTGAAGTCCTTCTTTGGGGTCGAGGACTCCGCGAGAGTTTGGCTGGTGCGTTGGTATGAGCGAATGTTGGTCCGTGAGTTGATGGGTCGTTCAAACGTTCTGAGTAGGGTCGAGGCCCTGGTGAATCCTGTGCTGGGCAAGAGCCTTGTCGTATATCTCAGGGGTGGTGGAAATCTATGATGGGACGCGAGCGCGCCTTGGATAGCATCTGCACGCTGCAGGATCGCCGAGGAATGATACCGTGGGCAGCCGGGCACCATGCTGACCCGTGGAATCATACGGAGGCAGTCATCGCGCTCGCGCTCGGGCGGCGCCCGCTCGAAGCGCTTCATGGGCTTGAATGGTTGGCACGGGCCGTCAATAGAGATGGTTCCTATTGCCAGTTCTACACCAGTTCTGCAGTGCTCGAGCCACGTATCGATCTCAATAACTGTCTCTACCCCTCGGTGGGGCTGCTTGCATATTTGGTCGGAACACGGGACGCGGGTAACGTTCGGCGACTCTTGAGAACCTTCGATGTAACCGTTGATTTCGTTCTTCGTCAACAGCGCCCCGATGGCTCCTTCCCGTGGGCGCTCAGTCCAGATCGCACTCCTATGGACGGCTCGCTGCTGGCAGGATCGTCCGCGATGCTGATCTCGCTGGAGGCAGTGGAGGCAGTGGATGCGTTGATGGGTCGCAATCGCCCCCAGATCAAGGAGTCGTACGGAGCGTTGGCCAGCTTCATTCGTGACCCCGCAAGTCGATTTCTTGCCAAGGATGCATGGGCGATGGACGCGTATTACCCGGTCTTGGCTGGGGTGTACGATGAAGTTACTGCACGCGCAAGGATGAGACTCTTCTTAGAGGACCATTGGATTGCAGGCGAGGGCATCCAAGCTATTGCAGAGAGCCGTTGGGTAACGACGGCGGAGACAGCGGAGACGGCAATGGCGTTGATTCGTATTGGCGATCTCGCGCTAGCCAGGCGTTTGCTCGGCGATATCGAGCAGCTGCGGTGCCCAGACGGAGGATATCTTACAGGCTGGGTATTGCCCCAAAGAGTCAGCTTCCCAGCAGATGAGGAGAGTGCCTACTCCGCGGCGGCAGTAGTGATTGCTGGTTACCTCTTAGAGCTTGGTCGCCCGAGCGGACTCATCGAAGGGCTCCTGGCTCGAGAATGAGTCTGACCCGTTGTGACCGTAGCGAGAGGGCAGGGTGGCGGTGAATCGCCAACTGGTTGCACTTTGCCGACGTGGCGGCATACCATTGTCCCCATCGCCCGTCAAGATCCCGCGAGAGATAGCCCAGGATAGAGGTTGTTGGTTCACCCCAACTGGTGCGATCGTCGGCTTGGACATGGGGGTCGTCTACACGACAACGTTGTCAACCGGCCAGCTTGTCAACCTGTTAGAGCTGCTCTAAAAAGACGAACAACGAAGGAAGCGGTGGTGGCAACGCAGCTCGCCATTGCCAAGCTCTCAGCCAAAGAGTTTGACCGGCACAGGGACTGGATCGCCACGATGGCAATCGAGCTGGTTCGTAGCTACGACCTGATCGCGCGAGAAGATCTCAAGGTCAAGAGCATGACCCGAACTATCGATAGTCCTAGTACGAACGTGAGCCAGACAACTGGCCTCAACCGTGTCATTCTCGATCCGCGCTGGGGCCTGTACCGGGGGCGACTCACCAACAAAGCTACCAACACCACGAGTCCAGTCGAACTCATCTTCGTTGACCTCGCCTACGCGAGTCTGCGTTGTTCAAAGTGTGCTCACACCGACACGAAGAGCCGAGCAGTCCTTGGTCGCCAAGCGTGTGCTCACACGAATACCAACGACGTGAATCAGCGAGGAAGATAAGCTCAACCGCTGCAGGGTCCATGGGGTCAAGGGACATAGCACCCGCTGAGCATCATCAGATACAGCCCCAGTGAAGCGTCAACCAGCCGAGGTCGCGTGAGTGCCAAGGAGGCACTTCTGTGAGGGCGGGGAGGGTGTCACCGCGATGCGCATCTGAAGTGGCGGTTTCTCGGTAGCGATAGATACAGACCGTGCAATAACACCCCTTTGGACCTGGTCTCGTGATTAGCTCGGATTAGGTTCGCAAATGGCGATGTGGGGTGGTGGGGTCGTTAGTCTTGTCGCAGTGCGACCAGCGGTCCTTCGCGATCGACTATCTGAAAACCGGAATGCAGCGCAGCGACCATCACCTCGTATGGAGGTCGACCGCCGTCGGCCGGGTCCTCGAACACATCGTCGATGATCAAGGTGCCATCGTGCGCGAGCAGCTGTCGAGCCGTCAGGTAGTCAGTCCAGGTCGACAGTGGATCATGGCCACCGTCGATCATAATCATCGCGAAGCCTGGTCTGAGCAGGGTTGTTAGCATGTTGCTCCGCGTTACGAGCACGGTGATCTGGTCCCTGAGGCCGGCAAGCTCGAGGGTATCCATGAGCAGCGGCAACGAGTCCAGTCGATGATGGACGCGATCGATCACTGCGGGGTCGAAGTACGGGAACGGCGGTAGCATCTCGACGGAGCCGAGGTGGCGATCTACCGTGATGAGATGTCGTCCATGGTGCACACTGAGGGTGCCAAGTACGACGGTTGACCGTCCACAGTAACTGCCGATCTCCAGTAACCCTCCAGGTGCGTTTGCCATCGCCGCTACTGTGAGCCGCGCGAGTCCGAGGAGTTGAGAGGGCGCAAAGTAGCCGGGTACCGTAGTTGCGAACTCGACGAGTTGGTCGAGCGAGATGTCTCTCGTCACCGGTAGACAGCCCTGGTATGGCGTAGGATTCTCCCACAATGGCTGAGATAGCCGGTCATGGTGTCCCACCTTGCGGCTCGGTCAACCACCGGAGCAGGGCCCAAGCTCGACAGCGGCGACCAGTTCGAGTCAGCAAGATTCTGTGTTGGAGGCCCGTTAGGGCAGATAGGAACGCAGGCGTCCAGCGTAACGGTCACGGAAACGCAGATTCACGCGGTAACGCTCGAGCGTCTGGGCCAAGAGACGACCTCCGGCGGGCAGATGGTGGGTTTCGAAGAACGCGAAGACATCGTTGGCCCTGAGATAGGAGTCCGACGTTACCAAGCTCGACAGCGATCCGAAGGCCAAGTCGTAGCTATTCACGGGCAGTCGGGCCAAGAGTTCGTCAAAGTGCGACATAGCAAAGTCGAGCCCGAGAACCCCAACACTTTCGTTGGCGATGACTCTGTTGAGCACAAAGGCACCATCTTGAGACCTGATGGAGGTAAGGATCATCGGCAGTACTCGGTTGATGAGTGTGGGCTGACGGAAGTCGGCGAGCGCGAGGAGGTGCCTGCGTTCGTCGAGTGGGTCAACCGGATTCCGATAGCGGTCAAGTATGAAGGCAAACTCAGAATCGTCTCCATGTTTGGCGACGATGGCGAGCACGGCGCTAGCGAGATCGCCACTGGGACCACCGACACCGCTCATCTCCTCGCGGAACCACTGCAGAGCCTGTGCGCTGACTTCGTCGTCATCGGCGATCGTACCGAGTGCTGCAAATGCTACTGATCGTGCAACCTTGGCGCGTGGCGTGTCTGACACGGTCGGCTCCATGCCGAGGGTGTCGAGGACAGGACCAAAGATGCTCTGCGTGAGCTTGGCGACCGCTGGGCGCTCCTCGGGCAGGCTAATTCGGAGTAAGAGGCTGAGCGCGGCTGATACGGTCTGTAGTACATTTGGATCTGTTTCGCTAGAGCAGCGGTTGAACAGCTCGATGGCGTCGCTGAGTGGCGATTGGTTCGCCAACACAAGTGACCAGGTGTCCGCGATGAGGTTAAATCGCTCCAACGTAGTGAGCTCTTGAAAGTATTCGCAGACTTTGGGCAGCAGCTGCTGAGAGTAGCGAGTCCGATAAGGACCAATACCGCCAGCATTGACTATGACGGGCTCGGCCGTCGCGGTGACCACTTGGTATTGCTGTCCTAGAAGGACTCGCTGCTGCTGTCCATCGAGCTCGCGAGTAACGATGGGGACCATCCAGTTTGCACCAATCTCGCCAATGGGGTCGGTCTCTTCACCTAAAAAGCGGAACGGGTCTTGTGAGAGACGCACTCCGTCGGGGAGGGCATCCACGCTGACGAGTGGATGGCCGCCCTGGAGAATCCAGGTGTTCATGACGTCGGCGACTGGTTCGCCACTCGCCTCTTGAAGAGCGAGCCAGAGGTCCTCAGTCTCAGCATTGCCGTGAAGGTGGGAGTTGAGGTAGTTGCGAACGCCGGCCTTGAAGATGTCCTCGCCGAGGTACTGTTCCATCATCTTGATCACCGAGCAGCCCTTCTCATAGGTGAGAAGATCAAACATGTCGTCAGCATCAGCTGGCGCGATCACGGGGTATTCGATAGGCCGAGTCGAAGGAAGTCCATCGACATTGAGCGCGCTAAGGCGGGCAATCCCAAAGGACTCCCATTTATGCCATTCCGGGTTAAACGCATCCGACGCCGTCGTCTCCATGAACGTCGCGAAGGCTTCGTTGAGCCAGATACCGTTCCACCATTTCATGGTGACGAGGTCGCCAAACCACATGTGAGCGATCTCATGGCAGACGACATCACAGATACGCTCGAGTTCTGACTGTGCGGCCCTCGCTTCGTCGACCAGGAGCGCGGTCTCCCTGAAGGTAACCGCGCCGAGATTTTCCATGGCACCAAAGGCGAAATCTGGGATCGCGATGAGGTCGAGTTTGGGTGCCGGATACGGGATCTGAAACCAGTCCTCGAAGAAGCTGATGGCGTGTTGCGCCACACGCAAGGCAAAACCGGTGAGCGCGTCCTTGCCGGGTGCGTGGCAGACCCGTATCGGCACGCCTCGAGCGTGTACCGGCGGGGTAGAGCGCAGGTCGCCCACGATGAACGCCAGAATGTAGGTCGACATCACCATGGTGGTGAGGTAGTGGTGAACCGTGAACCCCGGTTCGCTGGCTGATTCGCTGGATTGTTCGGGGTAGTTGGTGATTGCCTCGAGAGAGTCTGGAGCCTCGATGGTGATGGCAAATGTTGCCTTCATGTCCGGTTCATCGAAGCACGGGAAGGCTTGGCGCGCTCCGGTCGCCTCGAACTGCGTCGTTGCCATGGCGTGACTCACGCCGTGTTCGTCGTTGTACACGGATCGATACAGACCCGACAGGTCCGAGCGCAGCCGGGCAGAGAACTCGAGATAGATGTCGGCGTTAGTGCCGACGTTGAGCGGTGTCGTGAACTCCAATCGAATGATCTGATGCTCGGCATCTGTCGTGACCGAGGCTGCCTCGGCGCCGACACGAGCGTTTGTGACGGTGAGATCGACTGAGTTGAGTTCGACCAGCGTTGTGGCCTGGTTCACCCTTACCGTGATGGTCTCCCGCCCGAAAAACTCATCCTGATCTGGATGGATATGGAGGAACAGGTCGTAGTGGCTCGGCTCTACGAACCGACTGAGGCGGAATGGATTGTCATCTCTCACTCCAACTACCATAGCCGAGATCGTCCTCGGGGCCGGGCCAGGGCAGGCGAATCCGCGCTGAGCTGGTGAATTCACGGTCTCTGGGTAGCTGCGTCAAGGGGACGAGACGCTCACATTCATTGCGGTGGCGCAGCGCTTTTGGCTTGGCGCTTCAAGCGTTCTCCGGGCCTCCTAGGCTGTCACCCCGTGAAACCAATTACGGTCTTGGGATTTGGATCGGCAATCGTTGATGCGTCAATCTCTGTAAATGATGCCAAACTGCGTGAACTTGGCTTGACCAAGGGGTCGATGCAGCTCGTCTCGTGGGAGGAGCAGCAGCGCATCCTGGATGCGATCTCCGGAGACTGGGAGCGCCATGGCGGTGGATCGATCGCCAACTCACTCGTGGGCCTTGCTCTCCTTGGTGTCGACACCGCCATCTATACCGCTGTTGGTGCGGACAGCGATGGAGCCTTATTCGCTCAAGACCTTGCCGATGTGGGCGTCGAAGTCGTGCTCTCGGAGCAGGAATATCACAGTGGCACCGGCCGCTGCATCGTTCTGGTAACCGATGATGGTCAACGCACCATGCTGACCTACCTTGGGGCATCCCAGGAGTTGGCGGTCGAGCTATTCCCTTTTAAGTTGACGACTGGGACCCCGTTCCTGTTCATCGAGGGATACCTTCTGGATGTGCCTGGCCTTGGCGAGCGTCTCTTTGCCTTGGCTCGTACGGCGCGACGCTATGGAACCAAGGTGATCTTTAGTCTATCGGATGCAGGGCTGGTTGAGCGGCATCTCCCCGCGTTGCATCGGGCGCTTCCGGACAGCATCGATTATCTTCTGGCCAACGGCGAAGAGGCGAGTGCCTTTACCCGGCGTAGCGATCTTGACCAGATCGTCGAGGCACTGACAAGTATGCGCTTCGCAGGGGCGGTTACACTGGGCGAGCGAGGTGCACTTTATTTCGGCGATGGTAACTATGAATACCTTGAGGTACCGAGTTACGCCGAGCCCTTGGATACTACCGGGGCTGGGGATCTTTTCGCTGCGGGGTTCATTGCCGGTTTGGTGCACGGGCTCACTCCGCATGATACCCTGCGATTAGGGCAGTCACTCGCCGCAGAAATTATTGCACACCCCGGAGCGCGCCCGCGCAGTGATCTAGGCACCTGGCTCGCTGAGCATGAATCCGACTTGGCCAACACCTAAATAACGTCGCTCTAGCCCTTGACACCGCCGGTCGCGGAGTCGGGCCGTGTGCGGTAGGTGGAGAGATATGCCACGGATACGGTGGCGGTGCCGAGCGCGGCGAGTATCAGAATCGCGCTTAGTGCGAGGGTCTGATCGAGCACCGCGAAGGCCACGGCAGCCGTCACACTTCCAATGGAGTAGCTCGAGTAAATCATCGAGAAGGCACTGCTGTGAAGACGACGATCGAAGTGGTGTGTCGCCGCGAAGGTACGCAGGCCGTTCGAGGGTGCAATGAACCCGCCAAAACATAACAGCGTGACCCCCACCATCAGTTCATTCTGAATTCCTGCCGCCTCGGCTACCAGGCAGATCGAGAGACCTATGAGAAGGATTGCGATGCGCCGCTGCGGGAATACCGCGGCCGATCCGGTGCCGAAGTGGGCGTAGAGTGAGCCGCCAAGGATCGAGCCAAGTGAGAGCAGCGCCATTGCCAATGCACCGAACGGTGCGTTGTGGAGTAGCTCGGTGGCGATGGGGACAATGGTCACTACGACCATCCCCTCTCCCAAACCTTCCCCAGCGCTCAACACCCAGAGCCAGGAGCGGAGCGTGATGTGTGGGATGGCAGCTGTCGGCAACGTTGGTGTTGAGTGGCGTCTGAGTAGGACGGGACTGAGCGCCGCGAGTACCGCGGGGATTACCAATAGAAGGCGCGCGCCTGCCAGCATGACCTGCACTGCGATGAGCGCTGGCGCGACGAGATAGGCAATCTCAAGCGCAACCGCATCCCAGGAGAGGTACCGCTGCAGTGACTGGGGGCTGAGTTGGGCGGTGAGTACCTGGCGAAGCTTGCCACTGGCCAACGCGGTCGTGGCTCCTGAGAGCAGGGCGACGGGCAGGCTGAATGCGAGTAGCGGGTGGATCAGGCTGGCAATCAGTAGCGCGATGTCGAGTAACGCCAGGATTGTCAGGGTTGATTGGGCGCCCAGGGAGGCGGCGCGCTGACCACGACGGGTAGCCAGAATTCCGACCACCGAGATTTCACCCACTGCGACTGCGCCGACCACGAGCGATGCAAATCGAAAGCCGGCTGCCGACCCAATGACGTACTCGATTGCGAGCGGCAAGAGCGCGACAGGCAGGCGAAAACTGCTGGCAGGTATGAGCCAGCGAAGGTAGACCGATCGATCAGTGACGTGCTTCATCTTGATATCTCTGGATCGTTTGTCTTTCTGTATCGAGTTGGGCTAGGTTGGTAGTGAGCCTACGTTGTGCCTGCGAGGTTTCAATGAGTTTATGTCGCTTGCAAGGGGCGGCCGGTTCCTAAAGGACGTGGTGGATGTCACTCGGTTTGGAGCAGTGTGGTCTGATAGGGGATCTTCATACCGGGGCCGTCGTCTCTGATGAGGGGGCGGTTGAGTGGCTTTGCGTTCCGAGATTTGACTCGGATGCCTGCTTTGCGCGCTTACTTGGCGACGACAGCAATGGATTCTTCCAAATAGCTCCCGAGGCGAGTTCATTTCGTCACGAGCAGAGCTACGAGAAGGATACGCTGGTGCTAGCCACGACGTTTTATACAGAGACTGGTTCGGTTCGTCTGCTGGACTTCATGCCGATTCGCGAAGAACATGCCCGGATTGTGCGGATTGTTGAGGGACTGAGCGGATATGTTGACATGAAGGCAACGCTTTCGTTGCGTTTCGACTATGGAGTGTCGATTCCATGGGCCAGACATATCGACCGGGGACTCTCGTTCGTCCTTGGTCCCAACGCGGCACTCTTGGAGTCAGAGATCCAACTCGAGGGTGAGGACATGGTCTCGGTCGGGCGCTTTCGCGTTCGCGCAGGGGAGGAGGTCGAGTTCGTCCTCGTTTTTTACAGCTCGACCGAATCCATACCGAGGGCAGTTCGTGCTCGTGAGGAGTTGGCGCGCGTTCGGGCCTTCTGGCGCGGTTGGGTGGCTGAGGCAAAGGACGACTGTGGCCGCTATGAGGACGTTGTTCGCCGCTCCTTGATCACCTTGAAGGCTTTGACTTATGCACCAACTGGTGGGATGGTGGCGGCATTGACCACGGCCTTGCCTGAGCAGATTGGCGGTAGTCGCAACTGGGATTATCGCTACTGTTGGCTGCGTGATGCCACCTTTGCACTGTATGGGTTTTTGCAGCGCGGTCATTTAGTCGAGGCGCGGTCATGGCGGGCGTGGCTCCTACGAGCCATTGCCGGCAGCGCCGAGCAGCTCCAAATCATGTATGGAGTAGCTGGCGAGCGACGGATCCCTGAACTCGAACTCGGTTGGTTGAAGGGGTATCGAAATTCGCGCCCTGTTCGAATAGGCAATGCCGCCTCGGAGCAGTTCCAGCTCGATGTGTATGGAGAGGTGGCCGATCTGCTGTATCAGATGTTGGTTCATGGCCTCAAGCCGGACCGCAACGTCTGGGAGATCCAACGTTATCTCACTGACCATGTCGTCTCTGTGTGGGAGCAGCCCGACGATGGTATTTGGGAGATCCGAGGAGAGCGTCAGCACTTTACGTATTCAAAGATCATGGCCTGGGTCGCCATCGATCGAGGAATCCGAACGATCGATATGCTTGGCTATGATGGCCCGAGGGAGCTGTGGGATCAAGAGCGTTCTCGCCTGGAGGAGCGCATCTTCAAGGAGGGCTACAGCGAAAAGCTTGGATCATTCGTCCAGGCGTTCGGCTCGGAGCGGCTTGATGCCTCCGTTCTGGTGGCTCCTGCCATGGGGTTTATCGACGCGAAGGATCCTCGTATGGTTTCGACGGTGGAGAGGATCCAACAGGATCTCTCGCTAGACGGCTTTATCCTTCGTTACCAGCCCGACGCGGGAGTTGATGGCATCGACGAACCCGAAGGGGTATTTTTGCCGTGCTCGTTTTGGTTGGTCGAGAACCTTGCCATGCAGGGTCGGCTCGATGAGGCCGAGGCGATGCTTGACAGACTGGTCGGGGTTGCAAACGGCCTTGGTATCTACTCTGAGGAGTATGATCCGAGCGAACGAGTGATGTTGGGCAACTTCGCTCAGGCGCTTACGCATGTCGGATTGGTGAACGCTGCGCAGCGCATTGCTCATGCGAAGCGCCATGATGCCTGATCGAATTGGGTATCTATTGTCGGCCGGCCCGGGAGTTTGCCCTGATTGGCGTGGCGGGGAGTTTGTCGAGATGCAACGTCAATCCACTGGTGAGACGCTGGAGTGGCCGGTGAGAATCATGCCAGCGAGGTTCGCGAAGTCAACACAGCGGGTGAGACCGATATCGGGGAAGGAGCCGGGATGAGAGAGATACCGTTCGTTCTGTTTGGAGCCACAGGGGATCTTGCGAAAAAAATGCTATTACCCGCTCTTATGACGATCTTTCGAGATCATGAGACGTACCGGCTCAAGGTGGTTGGCGTCGCTGACACTGATTACAGCGTCGATGGTTTTCGTGACTACGTGGCGCAGGTGCTGGTAGATTCAGGGCATTTTGAGCAGAAACAGATCGAGGCGTTTGTTCGTGATGTTCACTATGTGCGAGGAGACTATGGGTCAGATCCCCTCTACGAGGAGTTGTCCAAGGTTGTTGACGCCGACGGGGAGCCGATCTTCTACCTGGCGATCCCCCCGCGGTTCTTCGAGGTGGTAGTCGACCGTCTTGAGGCCGTGGGCTTTGCCGAATGTGGGCGAGTGATGGTCGAAAAACCCTTTGGTCGCGACCTGGCGGATGCACGGCATCTCTCTGAGGTGCTTACGAGAGCCTTCCGCGAGTCCCAGATCTATCGCATTGATCATTTCCTCGGCAAGGAGGCGGTTCAGAATCTCCTCGTGTTCCGGTTTGCGAACTCTATACTTGAGCCGCTTTGGAACAGGAACTACGTATCGAGGATAGAGCTCAACATGCTCGAAGATTTTGGAGTCGAGGGCCGTGGGGCGTTCTATGACAGCGTCGGGGTGCTGCGTGACGTCGTTCAAAATCACCTCTTGCAGTTGCTCTGTCTACTCCTCATGGAGCCACCTCTGTCGATGAATAGCGAGAGTGTGGCCCTTGAGCGCGTCAAGGTGCTCGCTTCGATGGAGCCTCTCTCACTTGCTGAGTCGGTTCTCGGGCAGTACCGAGGCTATATGAATGAGCCCGGCGTGACGCCCGGTTCGTCGACACCGACGTTTGTCGCGGTGCGCGTACGGCTCAATTCATGGCGGTGGGCGGGCGTGCCAGTATTCATCCGTGCGGGCAAGGCGGTCAGCGAGACACGAACGAATGCGATTATCGAATTTCGGTCGCCGCCAACGTTGATTTTTGACTCCAACGATGCCCACCACCAACCCGAGCCCAATCGCCTGATTTTTGAGTTCAAACCTGATGATTTGATCGATTTGCGTATGCAGGCAAAGGTACCTGGCCCTAACCTTCGTTCGGCGCCTGTTTCGCTCGAAGTTGGGCGCGCCGGTGGTCCGGTCAAGGGTGAAGAGCCTTATGCTCAGCTCATCGACGATGTAACCCGTAATGACCAGTCGAGGTTCGCGTCAGAGGAGTCGGTAGAGGCCGCCTGGCGGGTAGTATCACCACTACTTGATCAGCCAGCTTCTCTCCTCTACGGCGCAGGCACCGGTGGCCCAAGGGAGGCAGACGGTCTAGTCAGTGATTTTGGAGGTTGGTGTTAGATGGGCGAAGTACTGGCTGTCGATCTTGGGGGGACGAATTTTCGGATGGCTCGGGTCTCCAGTGAGGGTGAGATCCTAAAACGTGCGGTCCTGAGCACCAAGGAGGCTACCTCAGTGGGCGAGGGACTTGAGCGACTTGTCTCCCTCGTTGATGGCACCGAAGTGCCGACCCTGGTCTTCGGTGCTCCTGGCGTCGTCGACTACACCAAGGGACACGTGGTCTACGCCCCGAATCTGGATCAGGAGTTTCTCTCCGAGCTCAGTGTCTCTGCTCTTCAGGCAGAGCTCAACAAGAAGGTGATACTCGTCAATGACGCGGATATGGCAGCACTTGGGGAGTCAGAGCTGGGGGCAGGCAGGGGTGGGGTGACGGTGGTGTTCGTGACCTGTTCGACAGGGGTTGGTGCGGGCGTGATCCATGCGGGGCGTCTGTTGCGAGGTCATTTTTCAACCATGGAGGTCGGTCACACTCGTCTAGGACTTGAGGCCATGGATGAGGCCGAGTCGCTCGCCTCCGGCACGGCACTGGCCCGTATGGCAAAAGAGGCCGGCCTGGTTACCGACAACCCTACCTTGGTGAAGTCGGCTGCGGCAAATGCAGGCATCGAGCGAGAAGTTCTCAGCAGAGTCACCGAGGCCCTCGGCATCTTGCTCTCCAATCTCGCTTGGTTGTTGGCTCCGGACAAGATTGTGGTCGGCGGCGGCCTTGGACTCTCTGACCCGGTCGTGATGGAACTCACCCAACAGGTCTTTGACCGCAGTGTCCCGAAATACCTGGCTGGACTTCGCCTCTCCCCTGCCCAACTGGGAGATGATGCTGGACTGCGAGGGGCGGCCTTTGTCGAGGCGGCGCTCGCAACGACCTAAGGATCAGCAGGGAGCCCTGTCGCCCGCCGAGGATGCGGCAACGGTTGATCGGCCTGTTCAGCGGAGCTTATTTGTTGGCTCGATGGGTATGACACCAGCAGCGGGACGCGCCAAGGCTGTTTCTGTGCCGATGACGACCGGGTGCTGATGTCGATGGCAGAGCAGGCCACGACGGTTGTCCTTTGCCTGAGGTTGCGCGGTGAGCGCGCAACGCTCTTCGAGCGAAATACGCACGCAAGCTACTGAGCGAGGCTCCTCATTCCAGATGCCAAGGTACTCAGTTATCCAACGGCGAGATGTCGTGGTCCGTCGGTGAGTACCTCGATCGCGAGTTCTGGCGACACGATGTTGATCTGCACTCCGGTGCCCATCTCGAAGCCCGCCAAAGTGGAGAGCTTTGGATAGACGTGTGCGTGCCAGTGGAAGCTGCCAAAGGCCCGATACGGTGACGAGTGGAACACCAGGTTGTAGGCGACTGGCCCAACCTTTTGACGAAGAGTCGCGAGCGAGGTGCTGATTGCTTCTCCCACGGCAAAAAGGGCGTCTGAGTTTGCCAAATGGAGGTATGGTCCGTGCTCTCGAGGGACGATGAGGAGTTCAAACGGGATCGATGACCAGTAAGGGGCCATGACCGCAAGGTGATCGTTGGCAAATAACATCCTGGAGTCGATGGACTCTTCGAGTGCAATCGTCGTGCAGAGGAGACATCCCCCCACAAATCGCGAGAAGCCGGCCTGTTCGTCGGCCAACTCACGAGGGACAAACGACATGCCGAGCAGCTGGGCATGTGGATGCGCCATGGACGCACCAGCGTCACGACCTTGATTGACGATTACTTGCGAGTAACGGATGGTCGCGGAGTGGGCATGGGCCTCAGTCCGGTCGCGGATTGCGGACATGACGATCCGTGATTGTTCAGCGTCGAAGTCGCTCCACTTGGCGTTATGGTCCGGCGAAAGTATAAGAACCTCATGGATCCCAGTCGCTGGAGCTTGCGTGAATACCGGGCCGTGGCTGACACTGACCATCGGTGCATCACCGTGAAAAGCGGGGTAGAGGTTAGGAACGACCCGTACCTGCCAGGATCCGGTCGGTCCATACGTTTCGAGTGCAGGAGGCGTGGCCTCTTCGTTGCCGGGGCAGAACGGGCATGGTCTGCTAGGGTCCTGCGCGGCAGCCTCTGACGAGAGAGAGATAGCCGCTGGGCGATAGCGTCGGCCTTCGGCTACCACGACCCACCGGCCCGTGAGAGGGTCCAGTCTTAACTGATGTGTGTCCACAGGCTCTCCTTCATCCCCTCAAACTAGCAGGTCCCACTTCGAGTGTCGTAGGTTGTTCAGAAAGGTATAACCGAGAGTTTTCCTGGTTGTTCCTGACCTAAGTGACCTTTGCAGTGCCATACCTATCGCGGGCGCTCAGCCTGAGAAGGTTGAACGTGGCGCATCGACGAAGCGTCAACCAGTCACGATCACGAGAGTGGCCCATCGTTCGGGGCGGAGACGACGTCACCGATCCAGTAGGGTCAGTTGCCGGTAAGGTGGTGACTGAGGAGGGAGGCGTGTGGTTATGTCGGGGATGGGTTCGAAGATGCTCGAGCTCGATGACGAGGATGAACTCAAGGACTTTCGGGCCTGTTTTGTCGATGATCGTTCTGGTGTCAATTACTTAGACGGGAACTCACTTGGTCGGTTGAGTCGTGCTGCTCGCGACTCGATCATGACCGCAATTGATCAAGAGTGGGGGGTTGAACTGATCCGGGGCTGGGAACATTGGGGTGAGCTGAGCTTTGCAATCGGCGACACATTAGCCGCTGAGTTACTCGGCGCTGCCCCAGGACAGGTGGTGGTGACGGACTCGACTTCGGTGAATCTCTATAAGGTCATCATGGCGGCACACTCTCTTGTGCCCGATCGCCGTGTCCTTCTGGCAGACCTGAATGACTTTCCAACTGATCGCTATATTCTCGAGGGTATTGCGAAGGCAAATCGCATGGAGCTTCGCTTTATCGCCACCGCGATGGACGAGCCAGTCGTGGCCGATGATTTTGCCCCCTATCTCGACGATGATGTTGCCGTCGTGGTGCTCAGTCAGGTGAACTACCGCTCGGGCGCACTCAACGATCTTGCGCAGATCGCCTATACGGTCCACTCGGTAGGCGCAATGCTGGTCGGTGACCTCTCCCATTCCGTTGGAGCGGTGCCTATCGCGCTCGATGATGATGATATTGACTTCGCGGTGGGGTGCACCTATAAGTACCTCAATGGTGGGCCAGGGTCGCCAGCGTTTCTCTATGCGCGTCGACGTTTGCAGGCGGAGTTGACCCAGCCGATCTGGGGTTGGTTCTCCGCGAGGGACCAGTTCAAGATGGCCCCTGGCTACGAGCCGGTCGCCGGTATTGGACGCTTTCTTGTTGGGACGCCTCCAGTCCTGCAACTTCGTGCACTCGAGGGCGCGCTGACGGTGGTCTGTGAGGCAGGCATCGAGCGCCTCCGAGCGAAGTCGTTGCGCCAGACGGAGCTTGCCATTGAGCTCTTCGAGCAGGTCCTGGCGCCGCACGGGTTCCGGCTCGCGTCTCCTCGTCTTGGCCCGGAGAGAGGGGGCCATGTGAGTTTTGAGCATCCCCACGCACAGGAACTGACGAGCATTCTCCTGAGGGATCACAGGGTGCTGGTTGACTACCGAGCACCAAACCGTGTCAGATTTGCCCCCTCGCCGTTATACACGAGCTTTGCTCAGGTCTATGAGGGAATCATGGCACTCGCCAAGGCGGTGGAGTCCTGAGTAGGAACTGAGACTGGGCCTCGGTCTAACGGTCCTCTTCGTAGACTCATGGAACGTGGAAATTTACCTCGACCATGCTGCAACCTCTCCAATGACCGAAAATGCGATTGCGGCCTACCTCGCAGCAGCTCGAGGGACCCCGGGCAACCCCTCCTCTCAACACGCTTGGGGATCGGCGGCGAAGCATCAGTTGGAGCTTGCACGAGCGAAGCTAGCCGGCCTGTATGGTATGGCGGCCGACGAGGTTCTGTTTACCTCTGGTGCGACCGAATCCATGAACTGGGCGATCCAAACTATCGCAGAACAATCGGGACTCATTTTTGCGGCACCGATTGAGCACAGCTGCGCTATTGAACCGCTCAGACGGCTTGGGGACCGGGTAGCGTGGCTGCCCGTCAACTCCGGTGGCGACATAGACTTCGAGGCCGCCGCTGAACAGTTAAAAGCGCATGCCTCTCAAATTGCGGGCCTAATCGTCATGGGCGCGAACAACGAAACCGGGGTGATCCAGCCAGTACGACAACTCGCGTCGTTGGTCAAGCGACTCAACGGGGGTGCACTCGTGCTATCAGATCTCGTGGCGCTGGCGGCATGGGGTAGCATCGGCGAGACTATCGAATGGGTTGATCTCGGTGTACTCAGTCCGCATAAGGTTGGTGGACCGGTGGGCGTGGGCGTGGTGCTGCGCCGCCGTGGTGTGAAGATGGCTCCATTCCTTTTAGGGGGAGCTCAAGAATATGATCAGCGAGCCGGGACCGTTTCGTTGCCATTGATCTCCTCGGGCGTTGTAGCGCTTGCTGATGCTGATAGAGTGCGTGGCGAGTATCGCCAGCACTGCCGAATCCTACAGCGCCGCCTCGAGCTCGGTCTTGAGGCGCTCGACATAGGGGTGGAGATTGTCGGTCGCGATCGAGAGCGTGTGGCTATCACCAGTGCCATTTTCCCAGGCATTCGGGCAGAGGATCTGCTCTTCCTCCTCGACGAGCGGGGGGTTCGAGCATCGGCTGGCGCCGCCTGCGCTTCGGGCGCCATGCAGCCGTCGCACGTCCTGCTCGCTCAGGGATATGGCCGTCATGACGCCCTGTCCCAGGTGCGATTCTCGTATTCGGCTGCACTCGGCGCCTCTGACATAGACGACGTCATCAGAGTTGTTGGTGAGGAGGTTGCCAAGCTGCGCTCGAATCGAGGGCTCTCATGTGGCTAAAGCGAGATCGCGCCAGTCAGCGGTCAGGTTCGTGCTCATGAAGTTGGGCATCAATAACCCGATTTACGTTCTCTTACTCATCCTTCACGTCGGCATAGGGCTCATCGGCTTCGGTTCGAATGCGATTGCTGGTTGGACTGCTCGTGATGTCGCCGCGAACGGCTCGACCGATATGGTCCAGCGCTTCTTTGATGGAAAGATATCACTTGCCCAATGGTGCGTGGTTTTGGTGCCAGTCTTTGGAGTGAGTCTGCTCGTCGTTCGCGATGCTAGCGATGTCGAACAACCCTGGTTCCTGGTCGCGGTAGCAATCTGGATTATCGAACTAGGGATCTTGACGGCTCGAGGCTGGCCCGCACAACGCAAGCTTGGCACGGCGCTGGGATCGGGCGGAGATGCTGAAATCCACCGCCTTGGCATCACTGTTCTTCGCACGCAACAGCTTGTGGTGATCCTCTACCTGGTTGCCTTCTACTTGATGCTGTTCAAGCCGTAGTGAAGGGCGCTTGCTGCGGGAAACCCTGAAGCTCCCCGCAGTATGGTCATTCGGGTTTTCTCTCCTTCGCGCGCAGACGTCGCACGTGAACAGGACATCAATAGCTAGAACATCGTCGCTGCGATACGCTGGCCGTCGTCGCGGCGACTGAGCGGTCTCGCTCACCGCAGTAGCAGGCGATTCATGGATTCAAAGAGCCACCTATAAGAGCGACAACTGAAGGGCGACCGAAGCAACCGCGTAGGGGCTGGCATCGATGGTGCACAATGTCGCAGCCCAGACCTACCACGCTAGCCGCGGCCGCAGTTTGGCTTCTTCCCATGGTTGGCTTTCTTCTTGGCACGGAGCTTTCGTTTGACAGTTCGCTTTGACATAGGGGGACAGGCTAGTCGCTCGGCGTGTCTCACGTTGCCCTCGCCTGAATCACGGTAGGCTCTGAGCTATGGAACGACTCGGCCTAGTTGGTCTCGCAAATGCTGGCAAATCGACACTCTACAACGCGCTCACTGGTTCGAATACACTGGTGGCGACACATCCGTTTGCCACGACTGAAAGCGTAGTTGGCGAGGCTATCGTCCCAGACGAGCGGCTTGATCAACTCGCTGAGCTTCACGAGTCCAAGAAGCTTGTCTACGCACATATCCAGGTCGCTGACATCGCTGGCCTGGTGTCTGGGAGTTCCACTGGGGCGGGACTCGGGAATCGTTTTCTTGGGCAGATCCGTGAAGTGGACGGCATTGTCTATGTATTGCGCGCCTTCGCTGATGAGCAGATTGTCGGTGATAGTGACCCGCTTTCGAACCTGGAGACCCTGGAGCTTGAACTCACGCTGGCCGATCTTGGTAGCATCGAGGGGACGCTTGACCGGCGGCGGCGAGCTGCGCGGGCTGACAAGTCGCTGACGGCCGAAATCGAGGCGCTCGAGTTGGCACGTGACGTTCTCGCCGAGGGCACGCCAATCTACCGTTCCCATCTTGGAGCTGATGTCCTTGCAGTTCTGCACAACTCGTTCCTCTTGACGAACAAACGCGTTTTGGCAGTTATCAACACCGACGAGGTGAATCCTCACGGTGACCCTGGGCTCGAGGCGAAGGTCGCATCATATTTGGGGGCCGATAGCGTGGTTCTTTCTGCCAGCCTCAAACTCGAGTCAGAGCTCGCCCGGTTGAACCCTGACGAGCGTGGTGAGATGCTCGAAGCCCTTGATATCGAGCGTCCGGCACTCGACAGAATCGCCGAGGCGGCTTATCGAGCGCTTGATCGCCGAACCTTTTTTACCACGGGCGACAAAGAGTCACATGCCTGGACATTCCGGGCTGGATCAAACGCGGTTGTGTGTGCCGGGGTGATACATTCGGATCTGGCACGAGGTTTCATACGTGCGGAGGTGATCTTTTGGAAAGACCTGCTCGAGGTCGGTTCATGGTCGAAGGCAAAGGCCGCAGGGAAACTTCGGCTCGAAGGCAAGGATTATCTTGTCGCGGACGGTGATGTGCTTGAGATCCGCTTCAACGTCTAACGGTGATGGCATGGTTGGTCGACTCTCGAGGGCAGGTGCTGGCGTCGTTGATGTTGGCAGGCTCGATCGGGTGGTCGATGCGCAAGGTTATCGACATGGCGATGGACTTGGGTACCGGACTCATTGTCTGGCCCGGTTTTGGGCAGGCGACTCGAGGAGTCGCGTTGGTTCTCGATGATGATTTGATAGTCCGTCAGGTACGTGAATTGCGTTCGCTACGACCGTGGTTGATGGTCTCATCCCAACGAGTAATCGTGTTGCCGCGTCACGTTGTGGCAACGAAGGCACCGGTTGTAGGCGAACGCCTCGCCATCCACGCATGACCATGACGCTTTTTGTGGTCGGTACGCCCATTGGCAACCTTGGCGATCTTGGCCCTAGAGCCCGAGCATGTCTCGAGTCGGTGGATCTTGTGATTGCAGAGGACACCCGAGTGGTGGGACGTCTGTGCCATCTGTTGGATATCAAACCTCGTGCGATCCGTGGCTATCAAGGGAGGCAGCGCATCACCGAGAGCGAGTTCGTCGATGTTTTGGCAACCGGTGATATTGCGCTCGTCTCCGATGCCGGCATGCCTGGCATCTCAGATCCCGGGGCGGCATTTGTAGCGCTCGCACTAGCCCGAGGCGCCAAGGTGTCTCCCATTCCTGGTCCATCGGTATTGACGGCAGCTCTTGCACTATGGCCACTGAGTTTTACTGGTGCTTGTTTCTACGGGTTTCTTCCTCGGCGGGGGCAAGAACGCATTGAGTTGCTCAGGCGTCTCATGGCTGCGCCGACCATCAGTGTGTTACTCGAATCACCAAGACGCCTGCGCGATACCTGCGCAGACCTTGCGGCGATCGATGGCTCTCGACGAACGCTGCTTCTCGGGGAGTTGACGAAACTCCATGAATCAGTCCATTGGATGACACTGAGTGAGGCGCATTCGTGGCTGACGACCGTAGAGCTCAAGGGCGAGTGGGCGGTGGTGGTTGATCAAGCATCAACCGCGGCTCCGCCTCAGCAAGATGGCGAGCGACTTCTCGTTGCATTGGCCCGCTCGAGTCTTGGCACCAAGGAGGCAGCGGGTATATTTGCGGAGGTGCACGACCTCGGGAGCCGCGAGGCTTATCGTCTGATGCTCTCACGTCGGACCGATGGCCAGGAGTCAAGTTAAACTAGCCTTTTATTAGAACGAGGGATGGGGCCTGCCGGAATGAATCGCTTCTACATTACGACACCGATTTTTTATGTGAACGGGGATCCACATCTGGGTACCGCATACGCTGCGATCAATGCGGACGCCTTTGCCCGGTGGCATCGGCTCCGTGGTGACCAGGTTTTGTTTGTCACCGGCACCGACGAGCATGGCCTTAAAATTCAGCAGTCTGCGGACGAACATGGTGTTTCGCCACAGGCCTGGGTCGACCAGACGTCGGCCCATTTCCTTGGTGCCTGGCGGGAGCTTGAAATTTCTTTCGATGATTTTATTCGCACCACCCAGGAACGACATCACCGAACAGTTCAGCAGTTTTTGACGGCTATTTACGACAATGGCTTCATTGAAAAGGGGCACTATGTTGGGCTATACTGTGTCGCATGCGAGGCATATTACGAGGAGAGTGAACTGCTCGACGGTGGTCGTTGCCCGGTCCATGAACGTCCGGTAACAGAAATGAGCGAGGAGAACTATTTTTTCAGACTCTCTGCTTTCACGGATCGGTTGATCGATCTGTATGAGTCTGGTGCGATCAGGGTCACCCCAGAATTCCGCGCAAACGAGGTTCTAGGATTCCTACGCCAGGGTCTCAAGGATATATCTATCACGCGTACATCGATTTCGTGGGGCGTTCAAGTACCCTGGGACGCGAATCACGTCTTCTACGTGTGGTACGACGCCTTGATAAACTACCTCACTGCCATCGGTTATGGGGATGAACAGGAACGATTCCTCAGGTGGTGGCCAGCGGTCCACCACCTGCTCGGCAAGGATATCATCCGTTTCCACGCTATTTGGTGGCCTGCCATGTGTCTTGCGGCTGGCATTGACCCTCCCTCGGAGCTGCTGGTGACTGGATGGCTGCTTGTTGATGGCGCAAAAATGTCAAAGTCAAGCTCAAATCAGATAGATCCACTCGCGGTGGCTCGTGAACTGTCGTCGGATGCGTTGAGATATTATCTGCTGTCTTCTACGAGCTTCGGTTCGGATGGTGACGTCTCTTTGGATCGCTTGCGTGCGACCTATAACGCGGATTTGGCCAATGATCTTGGAAATCTTGTATCGAGAACTGTGGCCTTAATTGTGCAGAAGCTCGGTGGAGAAGCTCCTTCTGTCCCTGAGCTTGACGATAGAGTACAGTCCTTGGCTGACCTGATGGCACAAGGGACTCAGGCCTGGAGCGAGTTTCGCCCGAATGCTGCGCTGTCGGCTGCCATGGAGATGGTTCGGTTTTCTAATTCACTACTCGAACAGACCGAGCCGTGGCGACGTCCGTCAGGAGACGCTGACACTGCTTGGTGCTTGGGAGCAGTTACCGAGGGGATACGCCTCGCGAGTGCTCTGCTGAGCCCGGCGATTCCTCAGGCGACAGGTGGCATTCTTCATCGTCTGGGTTTTGAAAATATGGGTGAACTCGAGTGGCATGCAGGTCATCGGGGTCAACTGCTGCACCGATCCGAACCCCTGTTTCCGCGGCTGGCTAGGGACAGGTCTTGAGCTGGTTCGACTCCCACGCTCATCCAACTCAAGCGGGGATTGGTGACGAGATCCTTGCGATGCGGGCGGCAGGGGTTGAAGGGTTCATCGCGGTTGGCACTTCGGTTAGTTCGTCAGAAGCGGTCGTGGATCTGGTGGGATCGGTGCACGAAAGTTTCCCGGAGTTGACCGTCGGGGCGGTGGTCGGTATCCACCCCCATGATGCTGGTTCGGCCACCAACGAAGACTTGGAGACGTTGTCGCGGATTATAGAGGATGATCCAGTACTTGTGCGAGGTGTTGGGGAGTGTGGCCTTGACCTGTTCTACGAGTACTCCAGTCGGGAGGTTCAAGAAGAGGTGTTCCGTTCACAAATCGCCCTTGCGAAGCGCTTTGACCGGACGTTGGTGGTGCATACGCGTGATGCATGGGAGGACACCTTCCGAATCTTCGAAGAGGAGGGTGTGCCGGATCGCACGATCATGCACTGCTTCGTCGGTGGACCGGATGAGGCACAGCGATCAATTGCGATGGGAGCCTATCTTTCGTTTTCGGGGATCGTGACGTTCAAGAACGCCGAAAATGTCCGGCAAGCCTTTCTCGCGACACCGTTGGATCGGATCCTTGTCGAGACGGATGCTCCGTATTTGGCCCCTGTGCCCCTTCGCGGGCGCCCAAATTCGATTGGAAACGTGGCAGTCACGGGCTCGTTTCTTGCGGAGTTGAGCGGCTTGAACCGCCTCGATTTTGCTCGCCATACGTGGCAAAATACCATAGATGCATTTCAGTTAGCACCAAAAACTTTATAAAATCTTGGCAAAAGTGACGGAGTGGTAACTTGGCCAGGCTAGGTTGGCCAAGGCTTTTACGCCATTGCAGATCCGCTTAGGCGAATCTGATGTCCTATTGTCGAGTGAAAGGACTTCGCTCTGAGACTTCGCAAGAAGTTGGTGGGCATGAGCAAGACGGTGCCCGTTGGCATTGGCCTCGTCTCTTTTGTCGTTACCAGTTGGGCGGCCACAGCAGGACCAGGGAACGCCACCCTGGTGAGCTACAGTGCCGCAGGGCGTCCGCAATCCGCTGTCACCAGTGGAGAGCTCCCGGTTATGTTCTCATCGACATCGCAGGTCACACTCTTGAGTGAAAATGGCCTTGCGGTTGTTGCCGGCTTGGGCCCCATGGCTGACGCTACTGCGGGGGTGACGCCGCTCATTGCCCCTCCCAAGCCGACTACGGATTCTTTGCCGATTCCGCTGGCTCCACCTCCGCCCCCACCTCCACCTCCACCTCCACCGGAGTATTCGCAGACGGGTGTTGTGTCTTGGTACGCATCACCAGCCGGGACCTGCGCATCACCGGGGTTGGCTTTCGGAACAGTGGTGACGGTCACGAATACCTACACTGGCGCTTCGGCCCAGTGCGTTGTCAATGACCGAGGGCCCTATGTTGGCGGCAGGATCCTCGATCTTTCGCCGGCTACCTTCGCCAACCTTGCACCCCTTGGTCAGGGGCTCATGAGCGCAGTGCTACACTGGCAGTGATTGGCGACCGGAGTATCAAAATCTGAGCTGAATCGCAGGCTGTTCTCCAAGGGCTTCGAGCCCTCGAGAGCGCTCGGTCAGAACTTTCTTGTCGACGCTAACATTGCTCGAAAGATTGCAGTTGAGGCATCGTCAGGACAGCGCGTTCGTGCGATCGAGATCGGCCCTGGTGCAGGTTCGCTGACGATGTTTCTGGCAGAGTTGTTCGAACGTGTCCTGGCCATTGAAGCTGACCGCCGTCTTGCAATAGAGCTGCGAGCGTTGTTGGTCGAGCGTGACATCGACAATGTAGAGGTGGTTCATGACGACGTTATGCGCTTTAATTTTCTCGATGCGGGTGTCGACCTCTTGCCAACGGTAGCTGTGGGCAACCTACCCTACAATATCGCTTCGCAGATCATCCTTCGCCTACTCGAGCAAGCGTGGTACATCGAGTCGCTGGTGGTCATGGTCCAGGCCGAGATGGCAGATCGATTGCTGTCAGCAGCCGGGAACCGCAATGCATCGGCCTTCGGCGTTCATGTGGGCCTGCTGGCGACCACAAAGGCAGTTTTGACTGTACCTCCTTCGGTCTTCGTGCCTTCTCCTAAGGTTGGCTCGAAGGTTGTCAGACTTGATCGTGTGCGCGATCCTCTGTCGATCGTCGATCCTAAGCTCTATACCACCCTGCTGTGGCTGATCCGCACAACTTTTGGACACCGTCGCCAGATGTTGCGCCATGTGTTGACCTCTGAACAGAGCGCCGTAGTGAAGTCAATGGGAATCGAGGTTACCCGCCGACCGGAGTCTTTGTTGATGGACGAGTGGATCGCCATGGCGCGTCGTCTTGAGGAGGCAGGACTTGGCGCACCGAGTTGACGCTCCGGCGAAATTAACGTTACGACTGAAGGTTGTTGGTCGGCGTTACGACGGTTACCATCTGATTGAAGCCGATATAGTCGCGCTTTCGTTGACCGATACGGTAGAGATCGGACGTACCGACAGCGGTACCAGGGTGCAGATGTTCGGCGATCCACCCGTTGGAGAGGCCACACGGTACTGCGTTCCTGTCGACTCATCAAACTCCGTTGTCAGGGCCCTGGACTTCCTCGGAGTGGATGCCGACGTCGAGGTGCGAAAACGCATCCCTTTTGGTGCCGGCCTGGGTGGTGGATCCAGTGATGCAGCGGCGCTGTTGCGTGCGTTTGGCTACTGTGGCGACCCGAGCGCTGCTATTGCGCTCGGTGCTGACGTTCCTGCTTCACTTGTCGGTGGCCACGTGCGGGTTGGTGGTATCGGGGATTTGGTCACACCTCTCGTGGAACATGCCGGTACTTACGTTCTCTTTGTCCCTAACTTTTCCATTTCGACCGCTGCAGTGTATCAGGCCTTTGACCATCTCGGTAGTGATGGAGGGGAGAACGATCTCTACCGAGCTGCCTGCAGTGTTGAACCCAGGCTTAGTGGCCTTGCTGGTGAACTCACACGTCGATTCGGATATCCCATGAGGTTGGCGGGCTCAGGGTCAACCCTCTTTGTGGAGGCAACCCTAGAGGATCTCGACGTGGAGCCACAACACCTTGACGGTCACATCGCTGTCGGGACTTTGGAGAGTATCGTTGGTCCTGTCGTGGTGATTGAATGTCACTCGATACCGCGGTCTGTGTCAGGCGATGGTCGGCAGTAAAACGGAGCCACCCCTTGACCTTCCAGCCAAAGGGTGGTCGATACTTTTGGTTGTTAAACGATCAGCTAACGACCAGCGCGTCGCTGCCAGCGCGTCTTCTTCAACATTTTCTTGTGCTTCTTCTTGCGCATCCGCTTGCGGCGCTTCTTAATCAGTGATCCCATGAGTGAGAGATGCTAGTCGCTTTTGGCCTCTCCTGGCGCATTGGTCGGCGGTGATTCTTTGCCATGGTAGGGTAACAGGTTGCAGTGGCGGGTAGTTCAATCGGCAGAACGCCTGACTTTGGATCAGGAGGTTCCAGGTTCGAGCCCTGGCCCGCCAGCCACATTCTACCAGTTCAGAGGCCTAATCTCAAACTCATCTCTGCTATGATCCCCATTAACCCAACACAAAACCCAACATTTGTCACAGGGGGTGGTTATGGCAGGATCGATTCGTCTCAGGAAGCAGCCCAACGTCTGGGAGCTACGGGTCTACCTTGGAAGAGATGCAAGTGGCAAGGTAAAGCATCGTTACTCCACCTTTATCGGGTCAAAGCGTGATGCAGAGCGTGAACTCGCTCGCCAGCTACTCCTCATCGACGAGACTCCAGCTCCGGTCATAGAGGGTACTAAGTGGAACAAGCGAACCACCTTCAACGAAGCAATCGAAGCCTGGAAGGCAAACGGTTGGGAGGATCTATCCCCAAAGACCCAGATGGCCTACAATCAGCTCTGGAGCAAATACATAAGAGAGGACATCGGCACCCGTTCCATCAGCTTTACCGGTATCTATGAGGTAGAGCAATACTTTCGCAAACTCTCAGATGGTGGTCTCGGTGAATCTGGGATTAGACAGATCCGAGCGATACTGCATCGATCCTGTAAGCTTGCCGGCAAGTGGTCCAATGGTACTATTCCGAACCCAATCTCAGGTGCAGAACGTCCAAAGACCCCTCGACGTGACCCAGTGCGGGCACCAAGTGTCACCGAGGTTCGAAATATCCTTAGCGCGCTTGAGACCTCTGGTGATCTACGCCTGCATGCCTTCTGTCGTCTTGCAATTGCCACCGGCATGCGAAGGGGTGAGATCGCTGCAATCCGATTGAATGACATCGACTTTGTGACCGGAGAGCTACGGGTGGATGAGGGAGTCGTCATCGGTAGCGGAGGCGTCACCGTCAAGACTCCAAAGACCGCAGTATCGATACGCAAGCTCTTTGTCGACCAGACAACCCTGGATCTGTTGGGAAAGCTTCGTGACCAACAACTTGCACTCGCCGCCAGGTGTGAGCTCGAACTCAGCGACGATGCCTTCCTCTTCTCCTTCGATCCCGGTTGTGCAACGCCGCCTTATCCAGATGTCTTTTCCAAGAACTTCGCCAAGTTTCGAACCGATTATGCGATTCCCAAAGACATCCACCTTCATTCCTTCAGGCACTTTGCAGCAACCTTCTTGGATGCCCTGGTGAGTGAGCGCCAGAAGCAGGCTCGCATGGGATGGTCGACGACCCACATGAGCCGTCACTACACCGATGTCGTCTCCGATGAGGACAAGCGAGCAGCCGAAGCGATTGGGGAGGTTCTCAGCTAGAGACCAGCGCAGCACGGCATTTGGTCTCTCCCTGGCCCAAACTCACGCTTCGATTCCGCGAGATTCCGAG
>JAKAQR010000025.1 GCA_021819725.1 Actinomycetes bacterium | reverse complement strand
GGTGGGAGTGTCAGAGAAGTATTTTCATCGCGGGTTAGGACGGCAATGAGTTTTCACATCCCTGACCATGTCGCAGCAGTTGGCTGAACCTACGAGAGCGCAATCCTCGTCCGCGAAGACATCGAGCGACCAAGGCCGCAATGCGGTTGGACGCACATACAGGGCACGATTGTCTCTCAGATGGAGGCGGTGTTCGGTGACTCCAACGAATCGGCAGAGCCAAGAAGCCCGCCCGTAAGAGCGGGGAGGTTCAACAAACGGCGAGCTTTGATAGGCTCTGACGGATCATGCGCTAGATGAACTTCGCCCACATCTACCGATGACCTCAATTTGCGGGAACCGGGGCCATGCACGGATATGACTGATCGGACGAGGAGTCCGGAGGTCGGCGTGCTGTTGCCAACATCCGGACTTCCAACTTGGCGATCAGCTCCGAACGAGGGAGGTGGTTCCTTAGGCTACGTTGGCCCTTGATCCAGTTACGGTTGGCTGACCCGCGCTCCTCCACGCGCTGACTCCCCCGACTACCGTCAAGGCCTGAAACCCAGCGCTTGACAGGTGCGCGGCGGCAGTAGCGCTGCGTGAACCCGACTCACAGATCAGGTGGATTCTCTCCCGCTTGGGCAGCTCATGAAGGCGATAGGGTAGTTGCGAGAGTGGGATATTGCGTGAACCTGGGACATGACCGGATTCGTATTCGTGTGCTTCTCGCACATCGACGATAGTTGCGCCGTCCCTATGTGCCGCAGCGAAGGCTCGGACATCGATCTCTTGTATCATTTCATCTCCTCCTCAATATACCCTTGGGGGTACACTGTAGTCGTAGCTCTCCCTTGTCTATGCCATGGTTATCAGGCCCACCAGAGATGGCCGCGAATGCGGAACTGGCCATTGATCTGGGAAAATAACCTCAGGCACCGAGCGCGTTTGTTGGTCGTGATACCGCCAGACCATTATGAAAGTGATGGTGTGATCACTGTTGTATTCTCCCCGTAGTCGCTGTGGTGGTTTCCGTGTCGGTCGGTACCGCGTCATGTACACGCGCGAGACCGCACGACGTCGTTGCTGAAAGATAATGAGCAAGGACACACGATGGTGCACCCTCAACAAGATTCCTGTCTTGTACTTGATGGCGATCAGTTCCACTGTCATGCGTGACTTTGAATGCCTTTCCAGCCAGCATCAGGTCTGGTCTTATGTGCGCTCGGGGTGGACTGAGCCTGCGATGGTGAACGATGGGATCCAACGCTCATGAGAGAGCCGATCACAAGAGAGGTGGGAGGAGACTCACCGAAAGAACCGAGTTGTACAGGCCGGATCTAGCCGTCGTTGAGCTCATTGCCAGTAACGGCTTACAGGGCGTGTCAACGGCCGTCGTGGCTGATTGAGTCGCTAATCCTGGACAGTAGGTCACGCGGTTCTCGTCGGCAGAGGTCATAGGGATGGCGACAGACAGGGTCGCGCGGTCCTAGATCCGAGACTTTAGCGTTAGGTCCGACGAACCACGGGTGATGATGAACGACGCGCTCGCGATGCTACCACCCACCAAGGCGGCTGTATACGTCCATGGCTGAGGAGTCTTCGGGTGGCGCTGAGGGCTCAATTCGATACGTGCGCGCGCCATCGGCGGCCGTCTCCGGTCGGAGACTCGTGCCATTGGTGGCAAGCGCACGAGCGAGGGTGGGGTAGTGGGTCACGACGAAGGTGGTGACGTCTCGTCTTGTGAGATTGTCAACGAGTGCGCTCATGATTGCACAGGCTTCGATCTCATTGGTCGTACTCAGTGGCTCATTGAGGAATAAGAGACCCTCTGGTGATAGGGCGCTGATTGTGGTACTCAGGCGGGTGAGTTCATCGTCAAGGCGTCCCCTCTGGAGATCACGGTCCTCATCGCGAGGGAAGAAGGTGTACAGGTGAGTCCGAGCGTCGGCGTTGAAGGCCTCGGCCGTCACGAAGAGGCCTGCCTGCATCATTAGCATCGCGAGTGCGACACCTTGTAGCCAGGTGGTTTTGCCTCCGGAGTTGGCGCCACTGATGACGATGGGAGCTCGGGTGCTCGTGCCCAGATCGTTGGAGACTGGTCGCAAGTGAGTGCGTAGGGCAAGAGTCGGCTCGACCAGGCTCTGAAACGCGAGTTGCCCCTGTGAGAGGGTGGGACTTGGAAAACAGAGGGGAAGGCCCAGGGCTTTGAGACGGTCATGAAGATTGATGGCTCCAACGAGCCAGGCCAACTGGCGATTCAACTCAACGAAGAACTCAATGATCGTGCGAAGTCCGCGAGCGGCCACGGAGCCGATCTCGGCGAGCGCCTGGTTCCGTAGACCTCGTAGTGCATCGCCGCCTGCCTGATCTCGAGGGGCTATCTCGATACGGTTGCGATCTCCGAGCGTGAGGTGAAGCCGATCTCTCCAACCTCGACTCCCGATCGGGCCCTGGAGCAGCAGGCGTGAGCTCGTGAGGTTGCCGGCGCCAAGTGAAGCCCACGCGATAAGGCCATGCTCGAACCGCAACTCGCGGATCGCCACGTCGAGCTTGTCGAGATCGTCGTCTCCGAAATGCTCGTTGATCGCCGTCGCTAGCAGTTCGAGCCCTTCCGATGTGAAGTTGGAGTCGAGCTCCGCGAATCGATGCGCGAGTGCTCTGAGATCAGGGATCAGGAGCCCAAGCAGCTCACGAGAGCGTAGGAGCAATGAGATCGGAGGCTGGGGCCGCAGTGCATAGGAGGAGCGACGCTCGAGCGCAGCACCGTGGTGTGCGATCACCTTCAGGTCCCGGATCAGCTCTGGATGGTTAAGTGAGTCACGTAGGACCTCTTGTCGCCACCGAATGACGGACGGGTCAACTGGGGCATGAAGGAAGCATTGGAGTGCCACCGAACCAATGGAGGGGTCACCAGCCGCCATGGCATCGATCAGCGCCTCGATGCCAAGATCTTGTAGGGTTGCTTGGTCGGTAAAGTCGGTTGTCATCTCGCGGTTACCTGGAGGTGTGAGGAGGTTGATCTCAATCATCGGTAGCTGGTTCGATCAGTCCATGGCGCAGAGCAAGTTCCAGGGCCAGTGCTCGTGTTCGTGGAGCACTTCGTTCAAAGCGAAGCGTCGGTTGATACGTGAGTTCATCCATCACCGCCGCCAGCGAGACGATGCCAGCTTCGGGTTTTGCGAGCTCATCGACGAAGCTAACGATGAGACAGGATAGGTGTCGCTCGCGGCACCGTTCGATGAGAAGGCGGCCGAGCATGACGGCGTCGTCGACGCTGGTTGAACTCAGGATTTCGTTGGTGATGAGCAACGAGTGCTCTTTAGCCGCCGCGAAGAAGGCTTGCAGTTGCAGGATCTCACTCTCAAGTCGGCCTACCAGACGATTGGTTTCCTCTTGTCCAGAGAAAATCGTGGCAATCGTCGGGGCACGAGTGATCACTGCACTTGTTGCCCCCACTGGAAGACCCAGGGCTGCAAGGTGATAGAGCTGACCTACCGATCGGGCGTAGGTTGTCTTGCCCGAGCTGTTCGGGCCGGTGATGATGGTGACGATCTCATCCTCGCTGAGATGCCACTGGTTGAGGACGGGGATTGTACCAGAGGATGTCAGGTCATGGGCGAGCGCGAGGTCGTATAGCGCCTCGACGTGTTGCGTACTGGGTGCATCACTCACGGTGGGTACTACGCAGGGCAGTCCTTGTGCCTGTAGGGCCAGGAGCTCCTCGATCCACGAGAGGTAGAAAACCAGCTCACGTTCGGTAGTGACGAGCCAGGGTGCGACGAAGCGGTCATGATCGGTCGCGAATGTCGCGAGATTGGCGAACTCCTCAGGAAATAGACGGACGACAATGGCGAGAATTTGGTCGTCGATATGCGTTGTTGGTCTCGGCGGCGCGGTACTTGTTGGTTCCAGAACTTCAGGGCCACATAGGTGGGTGAACAGTTGGTTCAGTCTGTCGCGATAGTTACTATCATTGGCCTCCGTCCTTCTGACCGTGACGGCATTATCCTCCACAAGAAGTAGGTAGTCAATTGCAGCGAGCCCTTCGGCAACGGAGTGGGCTGTGACTGTGAGGTCTCGAATGTACTGTGTGTTCGATAGTTCTACCAGCGATTCCGCTAGGGACCCAAGGCCTTCAGAGTACCAGGGTTTTGGTTCTAGCTGGGAGGCGACCATCTGGATGGTCTCGGTGTAGACGATCACGGCATCGAGAAGCCAACGTTGTTGGCTGGCGGGTTGACGAGCCCGAGTTGCCAACTGGAGTAACCGCTCTACCTTTTCAAGACCCTCGATGAGGTCAAGCAGCGGTGCTCGAGCATCGGCCTTGAGCAGATCGTTGGTGATCGCCTGACGAAAGCTGATGGCCTCCTCATCCATTAGCGGCTGCGTGAACAAAGTAGAGAGATCGAACGGTTCGAGACCAAGCGTGACGGCTCCGAACAGCCGGTCGAGCGCTAGGTCGACGAGTACTCCTGGGTCAATCGGGTCGTCTATTCGACTTGGGGGTCCCAGAAGACTGAGTGGCAACACCCTCGAGCTAGAGCTGTCGATGGCATGCTTGACGAGCTGGCTTTGGCCCCAGTGAGCACCAGGGCCTCGTTCGACGAGTTCTCTCAGATGCGCCATGGACAAGACGATCCCTCCTGCTATCGTTCATCTTCGTAGGAGTCATCAGTCTGAGACCATAGGTGAACTCCATCACCAAGGTGTAGCCTAGTTCCTTGTCGCCATCATGGGGGGCACAGAGGGTGTTCGAACGGCTGGGCCCACTCTCCGCAGTCCCGACACTGGTGATGCCGCGGCATTGACCAGAAGAGGAGGGCTACGATGGCGACCGTAGAGGTGAGGGACGAAGGCCCCGTACGTATCGTTACGATTAATCGTCCCGAGGTGCGTAATGCGATCGACCGAGAGACCGCAGACCGCCTCGAGGAGGTCTTCGTCGTCTTTGACCGTGATCCGACCGTTCGGGTCGCGGTTTTGACCGGCTCTGGTGATACATTTTGCGCTGGTGCCGATCTCAAGGCGATCGCCGTCGGTGTGCCAAACCGCTTGGAGGACGACGGAGCAGGCCCCCTGGGGCCGACGCGCCTGCAATTGACGAAGCCGACGATCGCCGCTATCGAGGGGTATGCGGTAGCGGGAGGTTTGGAGTTGGCACTCTGGTGTGATCTGCGCATCATGGCAACGGACGCGGTCGTTGGGGTGTTCTGTCGCCGATTCGGGGTGCCCCTGGTCGATGGTGGTACGGTTCGGTTGCCTCGTATCGTTGGACTAGGTCGGGCGCTTGACCTGATCCTAACCGGAAGGGCCGTTGGGTCCGAAGAGGCATTGCTCATGGGACTAGTTGGAAAAGTAGTGCCTGCTGGTCAGGCTGTTACGGCGGCCATCGACTTAGCTAGCGACCTTGCGCGTTTGCCACAGACCTGCCTCATCAACGATCGTGCATCCGTATACGAAGGTGTCCAACTCCCATTCGAGGCAGCCATGCGAAACGAGTGCAACCATGGCCGCCGCTCACTTGAAGCTGAAGGGTTCGATGGTGCTCGGAGCTTCGTCAATGGCGAGGGGCGTCATGGAGAGTTTGGCACCGCATGGTAGTGCCGGTGCAACGGTGGCCAGTGTGGGTCGACGATTGGTGGTGGCGCATGCTCATCAGCCCCATCCGGCTCAGAGGACTTTGCTCCTTTGACAGCGACGGGTGTTCGTTGGCGACGAGCCAATTGGTGATGGTTGCGCGATACCAGTCTGGGAGGGGAAAACGATGACCGGTCTTGGGTTGTAAGGAAGACGCCAGGTAGCGATAGTTCGCTAGAGGAGGAGGTGCGTTGCGACAGCACCGTCCTTGTTCAAAACTGTTGACACGGTCATAGCGATATCTTGTGTGTCGAGTTGGGTGCAGCCCTTCAAGTTGGCCATGAGTTGCCACGCTGGCCGCATTCTCCGATGTAGTGCTAGGATGAAGGAACGCGAAGGACGGAGTTCGAACGGGGCTATGCCAGCGAGAACGTTAGCAAAGGGAATTGCCTTCACGGCAGGGTTGTTGGGCTTGGCGCTGTTGCCGGGCCCGCCTGTCGCGCTCACGAGCGCGACCCAAGCAACGCTACAGGTGCAGGCGGCCCAGATCAGTCAACAGATCGCAGTGCAGTCAGCGCAGGTCAGGACGGTCGCACTCCAAGCGTCGGCTGCGAGGGCTCAACTGGCGTCAGATCGAGCAAATCTCGCGCGTTTGGGTGCTGAGCTCAGCCAAGCCCGTAGCCGGATTGCAGACGAGCGACGACTGCTCGTGCGCTATGCAGTGACAAGATTTACCGATGCCCCTGGGTCAAGTTCAGTCATTGGCACGCTGAATACCAACCAGAACAATGTGATCGCCCAGACTGCCTACGAGAGTGTCGCCAGCGGTTATATCGTCAGTATCATTACCGCCTATTCGCGCGATCAACAGACGATTAGCTCGTTGATCGCTTCTGATGCCCGCGCCGTCGCGATGGCGACACAGGCCCAGCAGACATTCGCGCAGGACCTTGCATCTTTACAGACCGGTGTAGCGAATGAGCAGGCATCGCTTGCCTCCATCCACGGACAGATGGCTCAGCTGGTCCAACAGCAGCTGGCGCAGGCTGCAGCTCGACAAGCCGCAGCCCTGGCAGCTCGACAAGCTGCAGCCTTGGCAGCTCGACAAGCTGCAGTCCAGTCACAGTCCCAGGGCGCGCCAAGTGCCGCTGGGGTGAGTGCGGCTGTTACTACCGGAGCTGCAGGCACTAAGTGGGGAGGCACTCCCGCCCCCCCGTCACCTCAAGCCTTTGCAGCGCTTCGGGAGTGTGAATCTGGTGGTAACTATCAAGACAATACCGGCAACGGATACTATGGGGCCTATCAGTTTTCGCTTGCCACCTGGTCGGGGTTGGGTTTTAGTGGTCTCCCATCCGCTGCGAGTCCGTCAACCCAGGATCAAGCTGCCCAGATCGAACAGCGACAAAGCGGATGGTCAGCTTGGCCCGAGTGCTCGCTGATCCTGGGCCTCAATTGAGCCACAAGGCGCACTTTACGTCGGCGTCACAGGTCCAAGGCGCGACACGGGCCCGCCTCTTGCTTGGTGTGCAACGGCGTTCTGAGAGGATCCGTGGTTGACAGTTCGATGTGGCGGGGGCTAGGATCGTGACAGAGGGTGATGGAGTCCACCTTGCACCGCCGGTTCGGCTGATGACTCCTCTGTGGGTGTGGGCGATGTCGACTTTTCGACAGGGCCTGCCAAGACGGAGGAGTTCGTAGGTCGTGGTCGCTGTGTTGTTACAGATCTGCCAGGTGCTGACCATCGTAGGGCTGTCCCCTTTAATCCACGGGTTCATAGTCTTTGCCGAGGAGCGTGTGCAGGGAAATCGTGGTCCGTCGGTCCTGCAGCCCTATCGGGATCTGTGGAAGTTTTTTCACAAGGAGCAGGTGGTGCCTACCTCGGCGTCGTTTCTGTTCTGGCTTGCCCCAATCGTCTCTTTTGTGGCCATGATGATTGTTCCAATGCTGATACCAGTGCTGACTAACTTTCCGCTGCCGCTGTCCAATATCGGCGACATCCTCGGAGGGGGGCTCATCCTAACCCTCGCAGCCTTCTTCTTGAGTTTGGCGGGCCTTGATGCGGGTCACCCATACGGTGGGGTAGGGAGCTCCAGAGAGTCGATCCTCGCGATTCTGGCGGAGCCGAGTCTTATCATGATCTTTATCGGCATCACTCTCCTCGCAGAATCGATGCTCCCGTTCGTCGTCAATCATCTGCTTGTCGGGAGTTTCGCGACCTATCTCAGCCCGGCACACCTGTTCTTTGTTGCCGCTTTCTTGATCCTCTTGACCGTGGAGACTGAACGCCTTCCAATTCATTCGTCGATCCACTATGAGGTCTACATGATCGGCGAAGCGAGGATCCTCGAATATTCGGGACCAATGCTGGGGCTGCTTCGGTGGTCCTCATGGATGAAGCAGGCCATCCTATACACGATCTTCGTGAATGTACTGGCTATTCCTTGGGGGCTGTCTTCAACGGGCTCGTTGCCGAGCGTCGTATTGAGCGTGATCGCACTGTTGGGTAAGTGGTTGATCGTTGCATCGGTCATGGTCGTAGTCGAGACGGTCCAGTCGCGCT
The DNA here is from genome assembly GCA_021819725.1 of Actinomycetes bacterium. The sequence goes on along the minus strand of JAKAQR010000025.1, from coordinate 28,302 downwards.
TACGCTTCTTCCGCTATCAGGAACCTCTGGCACTCGCACTCATTTTGGCAGTACTGGCAGTAGTGGCACGACAGGTTCTGTGAGGTTGGTGGTATGACGGTCATCGCGCAACATCCGATTGTGGTAGCAGTGCTGAGCCTCGCACTCTTTGTGATCCTGATCCTCAGTTTCGTCATTCTCGGATCGCACTGGGTTCGGAACCACGTCTATGCCTTTGCCCTGCAGTCGTGGGTGATCGGCGGGATCTCGATAGTCGTTGCGATCTGGGGGCACTATCCGTTGCTCTACGGTATTGCGGCGCTGACCATCGTGGTCCGCGGGCTGGTGATTCCGTTCTTTGTGGTTCGAATTCTTGATCGTAATGGGGTCGGACGCGAGTCGGCACCGATTCTGCGTTCGAGTTCGGCAGTCGTAGTTGGTGGGGCATTGGTTATCCTAGGATTCGTCATCGCAGAAGAGATCTCCCACCAGCTGGTTCATCTACCTTCCCTCGCGGTGTTGGCGCTGACCGTGCTGTTTGCGGTGGAGTTCATCGCCTTCTTGATGCTGAGTCTGCGCACTGAAGCACTCGCTAGCCTGCTGGCACTACTGATGATCGAAAACGGCATCCTGGCGGGTTCACAGATTCTGGTTCCCGGCATGCCGTTCCTTCTCGAGATTGTCCTGCTCTTTGATCTGTTGGTCATCATCGCAACCTACGCGGTTTTGGCCCCGTCGTTGCGCACGAGAATCGGGGGAACCGACGTACGTGAGATGCGGGAGCTAGCCGGATGATCTGGACCCTGATGACGATCATGATTGTGGTGACGGCGCTGGCCTCGGTTGTGTCGCTTGGTGCGCCCCAGGCATGGGTAGCGGAGTGGGCGAACGTGACGGCCTCTGTCGTTGATCTGGTCCTGATTCTCTGGGTCTTGGTGCTCGTCCCAAGCCATGGAATTGTTGGCGCTGATTCATTTTTGATCATCGACCCTTTCGGGGTCTGGGTGCTGGTGTGTCTTGGTGTGGTGTACCTGGCGGCCACAGTCTACGCACGAGGTTATCTGCGCGGGCAGAATCGATCGACGCGCTCGTTGCGGCACTTCTATGCTCTTTTCGCCTGCTTCGCATTGGTCATGATATTGACACCGATTCAGAACAATCCCGGTCTGTACTGGATCGCAATCGATCTCACCACCCTTGTCAGTGCATTGCTCGTCGGACTCGAGCCACACCGGCGGGCCACGGAGGCGGCCTGGAAATACCTCGTCTTGGTTGCTGTGGGTCTGTCCCTAGCCCTGATAGGCACGGTATTGTTCTACTTCGCCGGGACATTTATCAGCGGCCAGAGCTATCCGATGACCTGGCAGAGTTTTGCCAAGATCGCCCCCCGGGCAGACCCATCGCTCCTGTTGGTCGCCTTTCTGTTGGTCCTGGTCGGATATGGCACCAAGGTGGGTCTTGCCCCGATGCACACCTGGCTGCCCGATGCCCATAGCGAGGGCCCAACACCAGTGTCCGCGATGCTTTCGGGAGGACTCTTGAACTGTGCCATGCTTGGAATCGTACGCTACCTTGGAATTATGCGAACCACGATTGTGGGGAACTACGCGAATACCGCTCTCGTGGTGCTCGGTGCCGCCAGCGTGGTGGTTGCGGCACTCTTCATCACCCGCCAGCGCAGCATCAAGCGATTGGCGGCCTACTCGAGTATCGAACATATGGGGATCATTGCCCTCGGTTTCGGCTTCGGTGGTGTGCTGGGTACCGTCGGTGCGCTGTATCAGATGCTCAATCACTCACTGACCAAGTCGGCGGTGTTCTTCGGCGCGGGGAACTCGATCGAGGCATTTGGTAGTCGTCAGATTGCTGGTATTCGCCGAGTGGCTGACTTCTTTCCGGTGATGGGAGCTACCTGGCTTGCGGCCGCAGTAGCTATAACTGGTGCACCCCCGTTTGGCCTGTTCCTGAGCGAGTTGACGATTGCCCGAGGTGGCCTCTTGGGGCCAAACGCGTGGGCTGTCGGTGTCATGGGAGTGGCCTTGATAGTGATCTTTGTTGGCTTCATGGGTCATTTTCGCAGGATGTACTTCACACGAGCACGACGCTCGCAAGTCGAGCAAGCACGCAGGGAATCCCTGCCGATAACGTCGGTTGCACCGATGGTTGTCGCCGTGACCGCCGTGCTGGTTCTCGGAGTCTGGTGGCCGCATCCGCTTTGGGTCTTCTTCACTCAAGTGGCGTCCGCGGTAGGAGGTCGATGATGTATCCAAGCCGCGAGATGACCATCGATGATCCAGCTGAGCTCGCCACTGTGCTCGCTGGGATCGTGGTCGACCCTGACGCCTCGCCGCGAACCTATCACCGACTTCAGGCGCTCTGGGCGCGCCAAAGAGCGGATGATATCGAGCTCAGTTACTTGGCGAGCGGGGCCAGTGGTGAACCCTTCCACCTGTGGCGACTGGTAGTCAACCCTCGGGTAGCGGTGCCTTCGCTATCGCCACTGATACCATTGGCAGGCTCCTACGAGCGTGAGGTGCGCGATCTCTATGGCGTCGACTTCGTCGGAGCTACCGATAACCGCCGTCTCATCTTCCATGACGCCTCAGCGATGCAGACACCGTCGGTGGCCCAACGGGAGTCGGACCTATCGGAGGGATTCACGATCAAGAGTCCTGATCTTCAGCTTCTGCGGTTCGGCCCGGTGCGTGCGGACGTGGTCGAATCGGCCAGATTTGCCTTCAGCTACGCAGGGGAGGGTATCGTCCATCTCGAGACGCAGCTGTTCTACAAACACCGGGGTATGGAGATGCGCTTTGAGGGATTGACCCCGGCACGAGGCGCCATCCTGGCAGAACGGGTCTCTGGGGTAGACAGTGTCGCCCACGCTATGGCCTTTGCTTTGGCTTGTGAGCACGCTGTTGGACTCGAGGTCCCGGAGCGCGCTCGAGCGTTACGGGTGATGCTGGCCGAACTCGAGCGGATCTACAACCATCTTCACTACTTCGGCCTGCTCGCCAAGCTCACGACACTCAAGGTCGCCGACGCGGAGGGCCACTATCTCGAGGAGCTTGCCAAACAGACCAACGCATCCATAACTGGTAACCGATTCCTGCGAGGACTGATAGTTCCAGGTGGTCTCCGACGCGATCTTGACGTCAACGGACTCGAGGTCGCGCTGGCTGAACTCGAGGACCGTGTTCAAAGTTATCTGGAAGTGCTCAACAAGACTCGCAGCTATCTTGATCGGATCGAGACGACCGGGATTCTCGAGACGCATGTCGCACTCGCGCAGGGGGCGACTGGGCCCATCGAACGGGCCAGCGGGCTCGATCGTGATCTGCGACGAGACCACCCATACAGTGGCTATGAGCGTTACCACTTTGTGGTGCCTGATGCGCGCAGTGGTGACGCTCGCGCCCGCGCTCTGATCCGCGAGTACGAGCTCTTTGCCTCCTTCGCGATTTTGCGTCAGGTTCTTGATCACCTCGACGATGGTCCGGTGCACACGACACGGGAGGTGCCGAGCGACCAGGGTGAAACGGAGGGTCTCGGTTGGGTAGAGGGGACACGAGGCACTCTGATCTACGCCGTCTACCTCGAGAATGGCCGGCTGTCGCGCGTCAAAATCAAGGAGCCTTCATTCTCGAATTGGCGTGTCTTTCCTTACACAGTGGATGGAACCAACATGATGGATTATGCAATCAACGAGGCTAGTTTTGGCCTCTCGTTGGCGGGAAATGATCGTTAGGAGGTTGTGGTTGTGCCGCTGTGGACGTATCGCGGACTCAAGGCGGGGGTGAAGACAACTCCTTGGCCCCTCGACGAGGTCGTGGGTGTGTCAGGGTTGCCGGAGCCAATCACGGATGCCTGCCCTGACGGTTGTGAGCAGTGCGTTACCAGCTGTCCAACCTCGGCGATCACCCACGATGGCGCGCTCACACTTGACCAGGGTGCCTGTGTAGGCTGTAATCTCTGTGTTGAGGTGTGTCCCTCGGGGGTCCTCAAATTGTCGAGCCGCCCAACGCAAGCGGCTGCAGGTCGCGACACCCTTATCCGTCGCTTTGGTGTCGAGGAGGCGAGCCCCACGAAGCTGCGGCCAGAAGGAGATGCACGCCGCATGCGCAAGAGTCTGTTCGTACGCCACGTCGACGCCGGCTCGTGCAACGGCTGTGAGTCCGAGATTGGAGCCCTGGACAATCCCTATTACAATCTACATCGCTTCGGCATCTTCTTCACGCCATCCCCACGATTTGCAGATGTGCTATTGGTCACCGGCCCGGTGACCAATCCGATGCATGAACCGCTGAAGGCAACTTATGAAGCGATGCCGCGACCGAACTTCGTGGTGGCTACCGGCGTGTGTGCGATATCGGGGGGGACGAATGGTGGAGGTTATAGCGCTCGTCAAGGGATCGGAGACGTCCTGCCTGTCGATTTGTGGGTGCCGGGGTGTCCACCGCATCCGGTGGTGCTTATTGAGGCGCTTTTGGCGCTGATCGGACGCGAGCGATGAGCCAGGGCGAACTCGCGGCGATTGGCATGGCAGCTGCGGCCGGACTCTACCTTCTGGTGGTAGTGGCCAATCTTCTCCGGCAATTGCCATCGATGGCGATGGTGGCTCGCGGGGCACTCGTGGGGGCGACGCTCCTCGGGTTTGGGGCTGATATCGTTGGACTGCCACAGGGGATGAGTCCACTGCGTCTCTTCGTGGTCGGTGATCAACTGGTCGTGTGGCGGATGCCCCCCGGAGCACTCTGGCTGCTCGCGCCCGCGTGGTTGGCGGTGCTCGCCGCGGTCTGGGTCCGTCGCGAGCAGGGGACGTGGTGGTCACTCGGGGTGGCGCTCGCCGCCCTTGGCGTGATCAGTCTGAGTGGTTTTAACAATGGGGCATCGATGATCCTGGGATGGGAGCTGATGAGCCTTGGAGGTGCGGTGATGCTGCTCTCGAATCGGGCTGACGCCAAGGGCTCGCGATCTACGCTCTCCATGCTGGTGCTCCTCGAGGTCGGCAGCGTCGCACTGATTTTTGCCGTCGCATTGCTCGGCCCGCATCTAGCATTTGCTGGCTTTCGCGCGGATTGGGCTGCTCGTTCCGAGGTCGTATCCGGCCTCATTGGTCTGTTGTTCCTCGTTGGCTTTGGGGCAAAACTCGGCATCATCCCGTTTTATTCCTGGTTTGCTGATGCCTACGGGGTGGCCGATGGCCCAACGGCTGCAATACTGTCCTCGCTCGTCTTGAACGCTGCTTACTTTGCTCTCGGGCGGGCGTTGCTGCGCTGGCTCCCAGCACACGCCCCATCAACGCTCTTTGTCGGAATCGTGGTGGCTGCTGCGGGGATCGTCTCAGCGATTGTTGCTGTGTTGTACGCTTTTCAGCAGCGCGATTGGCGACGGTTGCTGTCGCTCTCTGGAGCTGAGAATGCTGGTATCGCGACGGCGGCGCTTGGTGCGGCACTGATCTTTCAAGCGGGAGGGCAATCTGAACTCGCTGGCCTTTGCTGGCTGATTGGCATCATGCACCTGATGGGCCATAGCCTCGCGAAGTCCGCCCTCTTCCTCGCGTCGAAGGTCAAAGCCGAACGAGACAGGAGCTATCGGGTCGAGCAGACTGGGGTGGCGCACGAGTTCCCGTTCACCGTCGGCATCGGTGGCCTCATCGCCGCCATGAGCCTCTCGGCGATGCCACCGACGATGGGTTTTGTCACCGAATGGCTTCTCTTCGAGGCCCTTTTCCATGACTTCACCATCGTTTCGCTGGCTGGACGCACCACGCTGATCCTGGTCGGCACCGGCCTTGCCCTCTCGGCGGCACTGTCGCTCGCAACGTTTGTAAAGCTCTACGGGATTGGACTTTTGGGCGATCGCCGGCATGGGAATGCTGTTAACGTCGCGAGTCGACTCGTGGTGTTGATCCTCGGGCTTGCCAATCTGGCAATGGCCCTTGGCCTGGTGTTTTTCGAGCCATTTATGAGGCGAGCGGCCTGGCCCGATCCGCACAGTGCTAAGGCGCTTATCGATGGGCTTCTTGTCGTTCCGCTTTCGTCCGCTTTTGCCTTCATCTCCCCGGTCAAGTTCGTCATTGTGGGAGTGTTGTTCTCTGTTGTGCCGCTTTTTCTGCTACTTCGACGGTCGGCACCGCGGCGAGTGCCGCCGTGGAGCGGCGGGGAACCGGTGGATCTTGCAGCCAGTGCGACGACGGGATTTGGCTTTTCGAATCCGCTCCGGACGGTGTACTCGTTTCTCTATCGGCCGATTACAACGACTCGTCGAAGTTATCGCGATCAAGGATATGTGCTCGATCAGGTGACGTATGAGGCAAGAGAGGCGCCGATTCTTGGGGCGGGCATGATCGATGCAGTGCGTCAGGGGGTGAATCGACTCGCGCGCTGGCTGACACCGTTGCAGGGCGGGCAGCTGAATGTGTACCTGAGTTACCTGTTGATTCTGTTTTTGATCGCGGTGCTCGCGATCTTTATCCACTGACCACTAAGGACGTCCGAGTCGCTGGCGAGTTTCTTGGAACATGTGGCCTACCTCCTTTGGAAGAGCAATCCTGTTGCGGCCGAGACCGTGCTTTTCAGGTTGATGAAAACGTCCAGGGGACTGTCGTAGACTTTTCTAGCCCGAGCAGGTGACCACTGAGGGTTTTGCCAGCGGGAAGCGTCTATTCGATGGCTCACGCGTACGTCGGGCGCGGTGTTGCCCCAAAGTGACGGCCTACGTCCCGCCGTCGGTGGTCCGACACTGAACACATCGTGCAATCCGGCCAGGTTGAACACCTGGGTCGAGTGAAGCGTCAACCAGACAAGACTACGCGAAGGGCTCCGTCCTTCATGTGGAGAGGAGTCAGCCTGGCTCGTCTAGGCTGAGCGACACGACGCGCGGTTCAACCCACAACCAGGTGATGGGTGAGTGGGTGGTCGCCTATCGGACCGGAGGTTCAGGTGAGCGTTCCAACTAATGGAGTTCTGATCGCTGGGACTGGATCGAATGTCGGTAAGTCGCTGATCGTCACAGGACTGCTGCGCTGGTGTCGACAGCGAGGGATTTCGGCCGCACCGTTCAAGGGTCAAAATATGGCACTCAACTCTGCCGTCACGGTTGAGGGCGGCGAGGTCGCCAGGGCCCAGGCGGTACAGGCCCGCGCAGGTGGTGTCGAGTTGACAATCGCGATGAACCCGGTCCTGATCAAGCCGACCGGGCGCGAACGATCACAACTGATCGTCCGTGGTCATCCCGTTGGTGAGATCGCCACCGGCCGATGGATCGCGACCAAGCGCGAGCTGTTGAGCACCGTGGTGGCATCGTACGAGGAGCTCGCAGCTCACCATGAGCTTGTCATTGCCGAGGGTGCTGGTTCGGCCGGTGAGATCAATCTTCTTGATGGCGACCTCGCAAACCTCCGGTTGGCCAGCGCGATTGGAATGGGAACTGTCTTGGTCGGAGATCTTGAGCCGGGTGGCGTATTCGCTTCTATTTACGGACACTACCTGTTGGTGGGGGACGAGTACCGGTCTCGTCTGCGTGGCTTCATCCTCAACCGCGTGCGTGGGGATGGTATGATCCTTACCTCGGGGATCGAAGAGCTGACAGGACGCCTCGGGACCGAGTGGTTCGGCAATGTTCCTCTCATCCGCGGGTACTTACCAGGTGAGGATGCTCTTAATCTTGGTGCTACCTTCGCCGATTTCGAGACTGCAAGCGTGGTGCCCCGCCACGAGCACAGGCTCCGCGTGCGGGTGGTGGAGTTACCGTACTTGGCCAACTACACCGACTTTGACCCGCTGATTCTAGAGTCTGACGTCGAGCTGCGTTTTGTACGTCGGCCAGATGAACTCGACGGTGCCGATTTGGTGATCTTGCCGGGCACCAAGGCGACGGTGGCGGCCCTTGCCTGGTTGCGGGAGTCTGAGATCGCAGCAGCCCTTAGCCACCTGCTCGATAATGGTGTATGGCTCCTGGGGATCTGTGGTGGCTATCAGATGCTCACTGAGGAGATCGATGACCGGATCGAGTCGCGAGTTGGTCGCGTCGATGGACTTGGCCTACTCCGGGCGCAGACTGTCTTTGGTGCCGAAAAAGTGCTCGCGAACGTCGTAGGATCCGCTCCCGACTTTGGTGGTGCCGAGGTCCGTGGCTACCAGATCCATCATGGGGTCGTCAAGACAGCAGAGGATCCACTGTTTTTGCTAGGGATCGCTGATGTTGGCAGTCCTTCGGGCGCCACTTCCTCGGTTCCTGAAGGCGCGCGCCGTGACCGACAGATCGTTGGTACCACCGTTCACGGTCTCTTCGATCATGATGACTTTCGTCGGCGCTTTCTCAAGGAGCTCGCACAGGCACGAGGACGCTCCTTCGAGAGCAAGCTTCGCTTTGGCCAGTTGGTGGAGGATAGCCTCGATCAACTTGCTGAGACGCTCGATGCAAGCTTGAACGTTGCACGACTTCTGGGTCTTGACTCGGCTGGCCACTAACCTGGACCCAGCGGCTGGCTGGGAGGAATGTGTGAAGAAGTTTGTCTATCTGACCAATGCGGACACTGAGGTTTTGGCACTGCGCAGCGCCTGGGAGGAGTTGCCAGGTGACTTCGGATTGACGGTCCGTCAAGTCGATACGCTTGCCGGCGTCGACGATCTTCTCGACGAGGCCCGGATCGTGGTGATTCGGCTGCTCGGTGGCGCTCGGGCAAGCCGTTGGTTCCCGCTCCTGGCGGCAGGATGCCAAGCGCGTGGCATTCCGTTCGTCAGCTACCCTGGCGACAACGCACTCGATGCCGAGATGATGGCGTCGGCAACCGTCACGGCAGGTGTCTGGGAGGAGGGATTTCGCTACCTTATTGAGGGTGGGGTTCGTAATCTGAGCAATTTTGCATGCTTCCTCTCCGACACGGTTACGAGAACCGGATACGGTTTTGCGCCCGTTGAACCGCTCGATGCCTTTGGGCGCCTGATGACGAGGACACACCCCGAATCTCGGGGGCGCATAGCGGTGGTGATTTACCGGGCACATGTCATCTCGGGCAACTTGTCCTTTGTACGTGAACTCGTTGATATCGCGCTGCACAATCACCTTTCGATCGATGTCTACTACACCTATTCGCTGAGAGTTGGCGATGATGAGTCCTCGGTCATTGATCTGATCGCTGAACATCAGCCCGATGTCGTGGTGGCGACTGTTCTCGCGGGGGGTCATGCTGAGGCATTGGCCTGGGAGGCCGGGCAGCTGGCCAGGCTTGAGGTGCCGGTGATTCAGGCGCTCATTGCGACGACCCCGAGAGCTGTCTGGTACGAGAGCCAGGCAGGCTTGCGCCCCATCGATGTCGCTATGAACGTTGCGATGCCGGAGTTTGACGGACGCATCATTACGGTTCCGATCGCTTTCAAAGAGTTGACCGATGACGACGAGGAGTTTGGCGCCGCTATCAGCGCATATCGTCTCGATGCCGAGCGTTGTCAGCGCTTAATGGGCTACATCGATCGTCTTGTTCGACTACGGGTCAAGGCGAACTCTGACAAGCGTATCGCGCTCGTGCTTTCGGCCTATCCTACCAAACGGTCTCGTCTGGGCAACGCCGTTGGCCTCGATACGCCAGCGAGTCTTATGGTGCTGGCCGAGCGCATGCGTCAGGAGGGCTATGTCATCGAAGGACTACCGTCAGATGCCAACGAACTCATGGCGCTTCTCGGTGACCTGATCGACTACGAACACCCAGCGGTTCGAGCGGGTGGTGGAGTTCACCTCGATGGCGAAACCTACCGAGCCTGGTTTGGCACTCTGCCCGAAGAGCTGCGCCAAGCGGTGATCCAGAGCTGGGGTCCTCCACCGGGAGATATCTACCTCCAGGATGGGAGACTCGTGTTTCCGGCATTGCAGTTTGGGAACCTGACGGTGGCCGTCCAGCCACCACGGGGCTATGGAGAGAACCCTATCGCGATCTACCACTCTCCGGAGCTCCCGCCAACCCACCACTACCTAGCCTTCTACTACTGGCTAGCGTCGGTTGTCGATGTCGATGCCCTCTGCCACTTGGGCAAACACGGTACCGCAGAGTGGTTGCCTGGCAAGTCGGTCGGGATGGGGCCGACCTGCTACCCCGACATAGTGCTCGGTGAGCTGCCAGTGGTCTACCCATTCGTGATCAACGATCCCGGCGAGGGCACCCAGGCGAAGCGCCGCACGCACGCGGTATTGATTGGACATCTAGTGCCGCCGATGACGCGTGCTGAGAGCTACGGTGACCTCGCGCGTTTGGAGATGCTGATGGATGAGCACCAACGCATTAGCGCTCTTGACCCGACCAAACTACCCGCGATTCGTGCTCAGATTTGGGAGTTGATCGAGACGGCGCGACTGCATGAGGATATGGGGGTCAGTGAGACACCGAATGTGGAGCAGGATCTCTTTGACGAGTTTTTGCTCCATGTTGATGGCTACCTCTGCGAGCTGAAGGATTCATTAATTCGTGGAGGCCTACACATCCTCGGAGATGCACCCAAGGGGAGGGCACTGATCGATATGCTGGCCGCCATTACTCGTGTGCCCCAGCTCGATGCACCGGCGCTCAGGCCCCTGCTGGCTAAAGGGTCGCAACCCTCCTCCTCGCGGATTGCGGTAGATGAAGACGACGAACGTGTCACCGAAGTGCTCTGGGCGTATGCTGAACATGATTTCGATGTCAGCTCCTTCGATGATCCGGCGCTGTGCCGCTCGCTCGGCCTCGAGCACCCACTCGATGACCAGTTGCGTGCGGTGCTCACATGGATCGGTGCGGTGCTGGTTCCGAATCTGTTGGCTACCACGGGAGAGGTGGACGCGCTTCTGGGAGCTCTGGCCGGCCGAGCGGTCCCCTCAGGACCATCGGGTGCCCCCACTCGCGGCATGGCGCATGCATTGCCGACAGGAAGGAACTTCTATTCAGTGGACCCCCGGTCGTTGCCGACACAGATCTCCTTCCTCACTGGTCAGCGTTTGGCTGAGGCTCTGGTTGAGCAGTTTCGTGGAGAGCATGAAGGAAAGTATCCCCGTAGTATCGGTGTCGTGCTGTGGGGAACGGCCGCGATGAGAACCGGTGGGGATGATGTCTCAACCGTACTTGCATTGCTCGGAGTCAGGCCGCGATGGGATCCGATCTCTCATCGAATCACGTCGTTGGAGGTGGTCACCCTGGAGGAGCTCGCCAGGCCGAGAGTCGATGTTACCTGTCGCATCTCGGGCTTCTTTCGCGACGCCTTCCCCGGGGCCATCGACCTATTGGATGAGGCGTTCGAGCTCATCGCCAAGGAGACGTCTGAGGGTACGGCCATGAATCCGGTCGCCGCTGCTGGGACCGTCGAGCGAATCTTTGGGCCGTCGCCGCGATCGTACGGATCAGGTATCTTGCCACTACTTGAGAGTCGCTCCTGGCATGACGATCAAGATCTCTCCGAGGTGTATCTCACATGGAGTGGCTTCAGCTATTCGAGGAGCGGTTACGGGGTGCCAAATCGCTCGGGGCTGGAGGCGCGACTTAGGGTAGTCGAGGTTGCCTACAAGGCGCAGGATAACAGAGAGCATGATATCTTCGATTCCGACGACTACTTGCAGGACCATGGAGGCATGGTTGCGGCAGCGCGCGCATTGGGAGCCCGTGACGTTCGGGGCTATTTCGGCGATTCTGCCAATCCAGGGGATCCGAAGGTGCGCAGTATCGAGGAGGAGGCGGCGAGAGTGGTACGCTCTCGTGTGCTGAATCCAAAGTGGCTCGACGCAATGATGGTACATGGCTACAAGGGTGCGTTTGAGATGGCGGCAACCGTCGACTATCTTTTCGGTTATGACGCAACCGCCCATGTTGCCAAGGACTGGATGTACGACGCGGTGCATGATAGCTATGTCAACGATGCCAAACGACAGGAGTTCCTTACTGCGGTTAATCCGACAGCCTTGGTTTCTATCTGCGAGCGCTTGCTCGAGGCTCATGAGAGAGGTATGTGGCAAGCATCGCCGACGCGGGTTGCCGACCTGCGACGCACAATCGTCGGAATAGAGGGTGACATGGAGGATGAGCAGCGATGACGGTGCAGCTGTCCTTTACCGATGTGGTCGGCCAGCCTCAGGCGCAGCTCGCACTCACGCTGCTCGCTATTGACCCGACGATCGGGGGTGTACTGCTGGTCGGGCCACCGGGATCGGCTAAGACAACGCTGGCACGGGGTCTGACGCCACTACTCGGAGAGGGTGCACCATTTGTTGAGATTCCCCTCGGTGCAACTGAAGATCGTGTCAAGGGCAGTATCGATGTGGGATCGGTCCTCGCCGACGGTCAGGTTCGGGTGCACGATGGCTTGCTCGCTGCCGCGAACGGTGGTGTGCTCTACATCGATGAGATTAACCTGCTCGCTGATCATCTCGTCGATCTGATCCTCGACGCGGCGGCAACGGGGGTCAACCGAGTCGAACGAGACACACTTTCGGTTGTTCAGCCGGCGCGTTTTTCCTTGATCGGCACGATGAATCCGGAGGAGGGGGAGCTTCGACCTCAGTTGCTGGATCGTTTCGCGATGGTGGTGTCAGTCGATCCACTGATGGATCCATCAGATCGACAGCTCGCTCTTGCACGCCGCCTGCACTTGGAACTTGGCGCTGGCGGGGTACCTGATTGTGGGGACTGCGTTGAGGCAGATCAAGGTTTGGCTCGCGCGGTCGACGATGCTCGTGAACGGCTCCTGCGTGTTGAAGTGGAGTCACAACTCGATATGATCGCCCGCCTGTGCGTCGATCTTGGGATCGGATCTCTTCGCACCGACCTCGCGATTGCCAAGGCGGCGCGGGCACATGCAGCTTTGGCGGGCCACGAGCAGGTGACGGATAGCGATATCGCGATGGTATGTGATCTGATTACTTCACACCGTCAGCGTTCCGCTCCTCGATCAATCCAGACCCGTAACTCAACGGATGCCCCACAGCCCGGGACGTCGAGTTCGCCTCCAGCGAGGAGCCAGGCGCCTGGGTCCAGTGACGACCCGATGGACCAGTCCGGTTCCGGTCGCGTCCAGGACTCCCAGGCGGGAGGGGAACAAGGTTCAGAGCCTGCGTCAAAAGAGCCAGAGGCCGCCGAAGGCGAGGGTATTGGGGATCGCCTATCGTCACTGTCCAGGCATGCGCCAAGTGTGCATGGACAGGGGGCTGAGGTCGCACGGCATCGCGACACCTTAGTGCCGGGTGTTTTTTCGCTCACTCGCACGATCGTTGCTCGGTTAGAGCGAGATGGTGAGGGCGGGATCAGCGAACGAGATATCCGCTACGTCCAGGTGGAGCGAGCTCTCAGGCGCTGCGTAGTATTTGTCGTCGATGTCTCGGCGTCCGTAGCCGGTCGTGAGGCGATGGGACTGGTAACTGAGGTTATCGAGCAGCTGCTGGGAACTGCCTATCGTGAGCGGGCCCAGGTGGCGGTCGTCTCCTTTGGAGGGGAGGTCGCGGAGATCACGCTGCGGCCGACCCGTTCACTCGAGGTTGCGAGGTCACGATTGCTAGGACTGAGGCGATCGGGGAGAACCCCGTTGGCTCGAGGTTTAGACACTGGCCGACGCCTGGCGCTGGAACTGAGGCGACGAGGCACGGAACCCCTTGTCGTGGTGTTGACCGACGCACGTCCGAACGAGGCTGACGCCGAGGATCCGTTTGCGGTGGCGCTTGGCGAGGCTCGGCGCTTTGCTATCGAGAAGCTTGAGGCGGTCGTGGTGGATCTCGAGTCCAATGGCTTCAGGTTGGGCTTTGCTGAACAGCTGGCCCAGGCCGCCGACGCACTTTACGTTAAGGCAGCCTCCTGATTGGGCGGTGCAGCCCTACCTCGTGCTCAGGGATGTGACGATTCGGTTGGTGAGGCGCCAACAGAAGTATCTTGTTGCAGCCGGAGGAATCGTGCTTAGGCCGCGCTCGCTGGATTGACGCTCTGGGAGCTGCTGTGTAGCTTGCCCAAGGGTTCCTATGATCGATCAGGGAGAAGATAACTAGGGCAACAATGAGGAAGACAACGACGGTAGTAGCCAAACGCGAGCACAAACCCCATCTCCAAGAGCGAGGTTTGTGAGACGTCCCGTCGGGTCCGATCCTCGACCAATAACGCAAGCTTGAGTATCGGCGAGCGAATCTATGTGAAATGCGAGAGTTCCTGGTTGGCATTACGTGCCCATGCGTACCTACCCTAGGTGCTGGAACTGACTCCGCCGTGGGGTCGTCCCAAGGACTGGCTAGGACATACGAGGGGTGAACCCCTTGAGTCCATGGATGTTCAACCGAGTGGGTGAGGTGTGGTTTGAGTCGTCCAAAGCTCACTGATGCGGGCACCCAACCGTCGTTGGGTCTGGGTGACGCCAATGCGCTGATTGAGCGCTATGGCCTCACCTACCGGCAGCAGCGATGTAACGACGCACTGCAAAGAGGGCTCGCCCGCCTCACATGCCATTGAAGCGCTGGCAGTTAGGTGACGTCGCGCGCCAGCGCTTGTGTGCCTGCCCTAGTGGGTAGTAAGAGTTCGGCGACGTCTTCGCTACCGCGCGAAGAGCGCCGCCCAATCCCACAACAACGATGACTCGTTATCGGAGATCGTCGCTTAGAACGCGTAAGTGTTTGGCGACGTGAATGGAGTGTGAATTTAGGTCGTTCCCGAGTGGCCGTGGACGACGTTAGCTTATCCTGGCTGAAGGGAGGAGGTGGCGAAGAGCAGATGCGATCACTTGCTCGTGCGAGGAGGAGTAGGCTCGATGCCACCCCCCATTGGTTTTGGTCGGCGGCCATCGTAATGAGCGTCGTCGCTGTCGACTGGGTGACAACCGAGCTAGCACTCGCCTACTTGAGAGGATCGGTACCTCACCGGTACTTCGGTGGCCTCATTGCGTTTCACATTGTCGACAATACCGGTGCCGCCTTTGGGTTTGGCGCTCGGTACGAATGGATTGTCGAGGTTGCCGCGGTGTTCTCGCTCTTCGTCTTGGCGATGCTTGCCCATAAGGCGACCAAGAGTCTGCGCATTGGGCTCGCAATGGCGGTCGGAGGGGGACTAGGTAATCTGATTGTTCGTCTCACCGGATCCGATGGGCCACTTCATTCTCCTGTTGTCGATTGGATTCACCTGTCGTTTTACCCTCCAACCTTTAATCTCGCTGATCTTGCCTTGCGACTCGGTACGGTGGTAGCGATCGTTGGCCTCGTGCCTACCAGAAGAACACGTGATCATTCGGGTGCCATGAGCATTGATGCGAACCCCCGAGGGCCTGTTGATGATGGCCTAGCAAACGCTCGACATAATCGACGATAGGAGAGGTATTCCGTTGCTTGATCGTGTTTTGGGGTGGATCAGACGACGCTTGATCTATCTCATTGTGATTTTTGGTGCTATGTCGGTGTGGTTTTCTACCCCTGGACGAGTGCTCGATCGAGGCGACTGGGTTTACGTAACGCTGGCGATTCTGGTCTTTACCGCAGGTCTTACCGTTGACGTTGGGAATATGGCCCATGTGCGCCGACACCGCTGGAGAATCCTCCTAGCGTTGGTTGTTCCAATGTTGCTCCTGCCGCTGCTTGCCTGGAGTCTCAGTCTTCTCGTGGATGGCCCTCAGCGGGAAGCACTGCTCGCACTAGGAGTGGCTCCGAGTGAGGTGGCCACGCTTGCCCTTGTTGGCTTGGCGGCTGGGGACGTAGTGACCGCCGCGTTGATGTTATTTGGTTCTACGCTGTTCACCATCGTTGCCGCGGGGCCACTACTCTCGCTCGTAGCAAGCACGAGAGGGACCGTTGTTAATTTGCATCCACTGGTTCTGGCGGGCACCTTAACCTTGGTAGTGGCTTTGCCGTTGGCCCTAGGGGTGGTCTTAGGCCATCGGATGCGGGCTTCGGCTGTCGCGCGCGATCTCAGTGAATTGATCGGCCTCGCTGCCCTGCTCACGCTGATTGTGGAGGTGGCGAGTCAGATGCATCTTGAACTTGCCTATCTCCTTGGCATTGCGGCACTCATCATGTTCATCATTGGGGCATCTTTGATCGGGATGACCATCTCGATTGGGACCTCGCGCTCTTTGCGCAGCGGGATCGTCCTACCGGTAGCGATTCGCGATTTCGCGGTGGCGGCGGGAATTGCTACGGCCGCCTTCGGGGTATCTGCGGTTGGCTTGCTCGGTATCTATGGATTGATAGTGTTGATGATTGGCTCGCTGTCGGTTCGATATCTTGGGCGCAGCACCTAGAATTTGCCTCTCGCGTTGGTCTGTCCGTCGTGCCCGTTGAAGGGCAACGGAAATCGAAGATGCAGCTGATATTCCGGCATCAAGCCTTGAATGGGATGTCTTGCTGTGTCCTATGCATCGCATCGGTTCCGCCGGCCAAGGGATACGATCGACTCGTGACATAACACAGGGTCTGCCTGCACTTCGGTGGAGTCCTAGACATCTGGGGCGACGAGGTGAGGTGATGTGATTCAACAGCCGGTCTCTTGGATGCCGATGATGGGATCCACCGGGCGTGGGTGACAGGACGCTGGGTGATGACCACTAAGGTACGGTGTAAATGCTAGTGAAGTAGTCGGAATTAATCGGCTTGCTGCGTGGTTGACCAAGAGGGAATGATGGGAGAGTGCTATGAAGATTGCCGATGATGTTACCCAGCTGGTGGGCTCGACGCCGCTCGTTCGGCTTAATCGGCTGACTGCCGGTGCCGATTCTAGTGTCGTTGCCAAACTGGAGTTCTTCAATCCCGGCAACAGTGTGAAGGACCGTATCGGTGTCGCTATGCTCGAGGCGGCGGTTGATGAGGGTCGAGTCACCAAGAACTCGGTGATAGTTGAGCCGACGAGTGGCAATACAGGGATTGCCCTCGCCATGGTCTGCGCAGCCAAGGGCTACCGCTGTATTCTTACAATGCCGGAAACAATGAGCCGCGAGCGTCGCATGCTCTTGAGGGCCTTCGGTGCGGATCTTGTTTTGACTCCTGGGCCTGAAGGCATGGGCGGGGCGATTGCGAAGGCGAGCGAGCTTGTCGCATCCGACCCAACGTATGTGATGTTGCAGCAGTTTGAAAATCCCGCCAACCCTGCGATCCACCGAACGACGACCGCCGAGGAGATCTGGGCAGATACCGATGGCGAGGTCGACATCGTGGTGGCGGGTGTTGGCACTGGTGGGACCATCAGTGGCATCGGTGAGGCTTTAAAGCCCCGTAAGCCTTCGATTCGCATGGTGGCAGTTGAACCCGATGCCTCGCCTGTGCTATCGGGCGGCCAGAAAGGTCCTCATCCGATCCAAGGTATTGGGGCAGGCTTTGTGCCGAAGACCTACGACGGCAACGTAGTCGACGAGGTCGTGCGGGTGACCAATGAAGCTGCATTTGAGTATGCGAGGCGGATGGCGAAGGAGGAAGGTCTGCTCGTAGGTATCTCCTCAGGTGCCGCGACGTATGCAGCCCTCGAGGTTGCAAAACGGCCGGAGAACGCTGGCAAGTTGGTCGTGGTGATCATACCCTCCTTCGGTGAGCGCTACCTGTCTACACCGCTCTTTGCTGACTTAGGGGATTAAATGTTTGGGCTGATGCGGCAAGATATCGAAGCGGCTCTCAACCGAGATCCTGCTGCCAATGGAGTTCTCGAAGTAGCACTGACCTATCCTGGGGTGCACGCCCTGTGGGGTTGGCGGTTGAGTCATCCTCTCTGGTTGAGGGGACATCGACTGCTCGCGCGGCTGATCTCGACCATCACGCGTACTCTGACTGGAGTCGAGATCCATCCAGGAGCACAAATTGGCCCGGGCCTTTTCATCGACCATGCCACGGGTGTGGTCATCGGGGAGACCGCAGAAATTGGGGCTGATGTCACCCTCTATCACGGAGTCACTCTTGGCGGCCGTAGCCTTGAACGAGGCAAGCGTCATCCGACACTGGGCGATCGCGTAATCGTGGGCGCCGGCGCCAAGATCCTTGGTCCAGTGGTGATTGGTGAGGGTTCGAGCGTCGGCGCGAATGCCGTGGTGCTTGAGTCGATGCCATCGTACTCGATTATCGTGGGGGTGCCGGCAAAGGTGGTCCGGCGTGACCCTCGGCTCTGCGAGTCCGTCAATGATCTCGGCTACGATGCCGAAATCACGGACATTGAGTCGCACAAACGTTTGCGTCTCGCCTCTGGCGGTTCGACAACACATGGGTTTGACGATTACGTGATCTGATCTCGGCTGGGCCACGAAGACGAGCTGCTGAGTAAGTCAGCTGTCGGTCGTTGGCATTGCGTGATCGTCATCCAGAAGACGTGCTCTTCTTGCGCAGACGCAGGCCTAGTTCCTGGTGAAGCTTTTCACGTTCCAGCCCGCGTTTGAGTGATGAAGGGTTGTAGTACTGCTTTGGTGGGTGCGTCAATTCCGAGGGATTCGTTCCACCCGGGGAGCTGAATGCATGTTCCCATCGCCTGATCGGCTCCTGAAATTGAGTTGCAAGGACGATGCCGATGGTCAACGTGACAAGGAAAATTGTCACCCGAAGGCGCGAACTCGTGGGTCGCGACTTAGTGAGACGGACAGTGACGTCCTTGATTGTTGAGCGTGCTGCACGGTTGAAGTAGGCGACTACATGGAAGGCCATCAGGAGAAACCACACAACCGAGAGCAGGAAGTGTGCCGGGGCGAGGAAGGTGGCCGAGAACGAAGTGGGACCTGCGACATCGAGTTCGACACCGCTGCCGATTACGAGAACCGTGGTAACAATGAGGAATGGCGCCAACACGCGCAGGGGGAACCATGGTACTCCCGCACGCCGGTAGCGTTCGTCGCCACGATAGAAACCGATGAAGCGTAGCGAACTATAGGTGAGCTTGCCGACCAAGAGCGGTACGGCGACCAAGCCAACCCCGATATGCCAGGCGACAGCGTGGGACATGATCGGTACCGTGAGGACCTCGATCAGAAACACCACGGCTAGCGCCGTTCCGAAGAGTGCACTGCCACGCGACAGGTTGATGATGCTTGCGTCGGCACGCTTTCGTTCGGTGTCAAGCTCACGTTGTTCCGCCTGAGGGATCAGACTTTCGAAGAGCGATTCGCTCAGCATGTCCTCAGGTCGCATCATGGACGTGGCGCGTTCAGTCGATTCCCATACGGGGAACCAAGCCCAGCGCAGGCGTTCCAGCCTGGGTGGGCCCGATAGGCTCCATTATTCCCTTCGGTCACGTTGTAGAAGGCTGGCATCGTCGTCGTTCGTGTTGAGGCCTCGAGTGGATACCATGAGGGCTGTACGAATCCTGGGCGCACGCCGGTGGTAACGGCAATGGCGACGATGAGGCCAGCCATGAGGGGAGCGACGGCACTCGTTCCGCCAACGACGAGGTTGGTTCCATCGACGAGGATCTGATATCCGGTCTGGGGATCAGCGTTTCCCGCAACGTCGGGTACGCCGCGGCCGGTGCCTCCGCCCGGATTTGCGGAGGACCCAATGTTAGCGTTTGCCTGATAGCTCGGCAACGGAAAGAAGGAGCTTATCCCTCCTCCGGAGGCTCCATCACCGATCGCAAGATCGTTCCAGACCGTTTGGAGTCCAATCGTGCCACTGGAAGTTAACTCAAGGTGGGTCCCGCCGCACGCGAGGGCATTTGGTGCCGAAGCGGGGAAGTCGACATGAGCAAGCCCGTCGTTAAGCCCATCGGATGAGCCATTGTCCCCGGCAGCGACGGTCACCGTGATTCCACGGGCGGTGGCGTCGGCAATGATGGACTGCATGAGATTCAGCGAGCTCGCCGACCACGTTGGCTCCGGCCCACCCCAGCTGATTGAGATGGCGTCTGGCATGGGACCAGTCGGGGCACTCGCCTCCGAGACGGCGTCGATGAAGCCGCGGTCGGTGTTTGGAGCAAAGTAAACATCGATCGCTGTGCCTGTTGCCACCGACCCGAGAACCTCAATGTCGAGCATGACCTCACCATCGGCAGAGCTTGGGTTTGTTGGGTTGTTGATCCCTCCATCGACGCTTAGCGCGCGGACGTTCGGCACTGGTAGGCCTTGCCGCGTAAAGTAGTTGGTAATGTCGGTCTGGCGGAACCCTCCTCCCAACTCGATGAGTGCCACCGAATGCCCTTGAGCAGCCACCTTAGGGAAGTCATAGGCAGCAGCGACCTGAGTGGGTAGGTAGCTCGTCGTCGGGGCCGTCGCCGGCCGGAACCGAGGATGGGCCTGGGTGGATGAGTCGAGTCCGAGGATGGCGACCAGGGCGGACAGCTCCTCTGGCAGGGTTGGCTCCCGATCCGGTGCGAAGAATCCCTGTGACTCGTTATCGGAAAACTCGGCAAGTATGACCCCAAACACGTCGAATATTGCTCCCACTGTTGCCCGTACCTCAAGGTGATGGCGCATGGGGTTCTGGGCAGTGACTTCGGCACCATGAGCCTGAAGATAGCTAATTACCTGCTGGTACTTCTCTTGCGTGGTCGAGGGATCAAGATACAGACTCAGCTCAATCCTGTCCGTTTTGGCCTTTGTCCCGACAACTACCGCATGATCGTGGCGACGTAGAATGCTTTCCACGTTTCCCCCTCTTTCTCTGGCGCACTGCAACTAGTGTAGCGCTGTCTGGCTCTTGGCCACGAAACCTCACAGACGAGGGAACTGGATCACCGATCCGCGATCGATATTTTCACAACGATCGCCCGATTTGGCCAGGAGTGATACCATCCCGACGCCATCGACAAACCGGTACGACGTAGCAGGTGATGGAGCAAAGGCTGGCTGCCCGGGTGTGCAGGCATCGGCGATTTGAAGGACATCAGTGGGTTGGGAGTCGAAGAATGGTATGATGTTGCCCCACTGCGAACTCATCGCATACAGGATCGTTGCTCCGGTCGTTACGGCGAACCGCGAGAGGGTGCTTGCGGCAACGCTGATCGATCCTTTGCCGAGACTCGTCGTGCTCTCGGCGAGTTCGTGGGAGAGTGTGAGGGTGGTGTCCTCGATCGGCGTGATTGCTCGGAGCTGCCCGTTGGCGCCTTGGGTGATCTTGAGTGATCCATCAAGGACGATTGTGGCACGAACTGGGTGATGATCGACGGTGGTGAGGAAGTTCCATCCGCTCTCGGTGAGGTGCTGGCCGAGAAACTGATTTGGTCCAGCAAAGATAACGATCTCAGGAGGATTCCGATCTGTGAGAAGGTGCTGCGGTAGCGGTGCTACCGAGCCAGGGCAGGTGGCTCCTGTCGCGAGGGTCGCCGAGGTCACGAACTGCTTGAGGTTCGACGCACGAAGGCGATGAGGAACGATGGAACAACCTGCGAGCGAGATCGGTCCAACGCCATAGGTCGCGAGCAGATGCCACCAGCCGCTTGCAACATAGATGTGGAAGGCGCTCAGCTCGGTCTTAGCTTGGACACGGCCGAGGGCACTACGCCAGGACGATCCGACAAAAATTGCGTCGATCGATGGATGTTTATCGACTATAGGTCGAGAGGGTGTGACTTGGTAGTGCCAGGTGAGTTGGCCGATGGCGAGCATGATGATCCCAGCCGTGAGTGCAATGACACCGAGGCTTGCACCGTTGGCGAGAGCTCGAGATCGCCGATAGAGGCCAAGGGCTGCTCCGATTGCCAGGACATCGACGAAGAACCAGGCATACCAGTTGGCGAGCCAGAACGGGTTGACAAGGAGGAGCAGCTGCACGGCAGCGCTGATGATGCCACTTGCAGTCGCCAAGCCAAGCACGCCCGTCAAGAGCGAGCGGATTATCGGGTGTGTTCGGTGCTGTTGCTCTCGAGTCGTCGAGCTTGGGTGATGGGTATGAACGTTGTGGGCCACCGTTCCACTCTACGCGGTAATAAGTCGTGCACACTTTTGCCAACTGCGGTCATACAGGCTTATATCCCTAGAAGTTTCACAATACATGAACCTAGGCGAGCGGTGGAGGATATACCGTGTGGGGTATGTGTAGAGCAGTTACGTGCAAGCAGTGTAAGAAGCCAACTTGGGCAGGTTGTGGCGCCCACGTCGAACAGGTTCTTGGCCACATCCCAAGGTCTGAGCGGTGCCAGTGTCAGGGGCTGTCGGCTTCGGCGACAGCCGGAACCAAGGCGCGTCGGTTCTTCGGGCGCTGATGAATCGAGCGCGGATTGCTCGTTGCCGAGGGGAGTCCGCGCTCGTTGCGCATGCCGAATCTGGCGTCGAGGGCGCGCGGTGTTCCTCATCGCAGGAGTGCTCTGAACGAGCGCAGGAACCCTACTTTGGTTGATTCAAGGTGTCTTGACTCGACTAGCGTGGTTCCATGGTCATTGAACTCGCAACATTCCATATTACCCAAGGCCAAGAGACGGCTTTTCATCGTGCATACCTTGCGGCACGGCCACACTTGGCCCAGTCACCAGGCTGTCGCCGTGCGGATTTGCGCCGCGTTCAAGAAGATGCCTCGACGTTCGTCCTACTGGTTGAGTGGGAACGGATTGAGGATCACCTGGACGGATTCCGAACCTCGAATGCCTATATCGAGTGGCGCAGGCTCCTCAGTCCTTTCTTTGCAGTAGATCCAACTGTTGTGCACCTCATCGAGCCGTGACGCTAGGAGCTAGTCACACCGTGGTTGGTAGGATTCGCAAAGGAGATCAGGTCGCAAGGGAGTCTTGGCTCGAAGCGACCGACAGAGTCTCGAATGTCGCGAGCACTTTGAGTAGTTCGCCAACCGCAGTCTGATGACGCAGCGACGGCGCGTAGTAGGCTCTTCGACGGCCTCGGTGCTTGCGTTCAACGTAGCCAGCCAGCGTCAGATCAGCGATGGTCGTCCGCGGCACGCCTTCAGTGACGCCAATTCCGGTTTCGATGTCGCGACCACGGACCTCGGGATCCTGCGCAATCACCAGGAGGACATGTCCGTGATTTGCCAGAGCGCAGCAGCTGTGAGTCGTTGCGATCAACTCGGTCATCAATGAATGTATCCCTATGGTGATGCGCGAATGTACTGTAGCCATGATGACGCGCCCGTTGTGCAGGGATGAGCTACCTCATGGGGGCTCGATGGTCGGTGTGGCGTCGTTGGTTTCTAGTAACCCTAGTCAGCTCGGTTGGTCCCGGCTATGAACTGGGTTATCGTTGGCCTCTGGGCCTCGTGCTGGCCGGTGGTATGTTAGTACATGTTGGGTCTGTTCGGGCATGTACTTGGCTCCTTAGTGATGTTGTGGACGTTGGCGGTGCATCTGATGGGAGCGATTGTCGCAACCTCTGTAGTTAGCAACCGGCTTGCCCCAATATGGCGACCATTTCGTCAGCTGGACTAGGGGTGCTGGCGTCGATTGCTGCGACCAGTCTTGCCAGATCGCTGGTTGCCTCTGCTACCTGCTCCTTTTTTCCTTCATAGCCACCTCGCCCAGTGTGATCGCACTCATCGAGGCGATCGTAGCAGAGGATCTCTTGGTCATGGCTTGGCTCTTTGGGTCAAGTTTGGCGACGTCGCGCTCACTGGCGTTGGTGTTCAGCGATTGCAGGTTGATTCGAGGGCCCCGGTCGCTGTGCTCCTCGTGGCTGATGCGTCCGACGAAGGGGCGCTCCAGGACCGGTGAGTGGTTCAAGCGGTCGAGATTCGGCGACCCTGATGACCAGCCAGTGGCGATATCTCTTACAGGTGCCCCTGAGTCGCTTTGCACTGACAGGTCGTCTATGGCGCATCAGGTCGTGGGCCTGAAGTTCTTGGGCGATGCGAGGCACACATGTGATGTCCGCAGACACCGCGATCGTCGCGTGTCGTTATTGCCGTCGCTGCTACCGAGCTGACCGTCTTGGTCAACGCCTCTTTGAATTGTGTTCGCCTTCGGCGACAGCTGGGATTTCGCTGACGCGCCAACATCCCGGTTGCCCATTGGCAATGTTGAACCGAGGTAGTATGCGCGGTGACGGGAAGGAGTTCCGTTGATGATTAGCCGCTATTATCGTCCCAGACTAGGGGCGACCTCAAGTTCGTGGTGGTCGGTTGTCGTGAATGGTAATTGCCGACGGTTGCTGCCGATCATCCGATCGTTGGAGGCCTGCTGCTTCTGGCGTCGGGGGTGATGCATTTCGATCTGCGGTTGATGGGTTATCGTTATATTTCTGTCGTCGGCAAGCTCTTCTTGGTGCAGGCACCGTTAGCCGTTGTCTTGGCTTTCGGAAACATCGCGGCCAACCGATGGATGATCCATCTTGGGGGTGCTGTCTTACTTGCCTTCACGGAGAGTGGGCTACTGGTGAGCGTCTACACCGGGCTGTTTGGGTTCCCAGACCGCCCGGCTGCCCCTTATGCATGGGCATCGTTGGCGGTAGAGATTTCGGGCTTTCTGGTGCTAGCTATACCGGTCTTGTTGGAGCGCAGCACCCGTGCTAGGCTGCGCTAACGGGCGGTTTGCCCTTGGAACTTATTCTCGAAACCGCATTGAAGTCTTCCGACTTATTCGCCTCTTTTGACCCTGCTGCGTGGGAGTAACACGTTCAGACGTGTGCATGGATCCTCCTCGTCTACTCAGGGTTGGAGGCGCTTGGCAAGAAAGGCCAGCGAACGAGGATAGCGGTGGTCGATGCCACCATGGCCTCCTTCGAAGAGTTCGAAGTGGACATCGTGGATGCCGATGCTGGCGAGTTCGTCGACAAATGCCTGAGCCCCTAAATCAAGAAAGTATTCATCATTCCGGCCGGCATCGACCCAAATGGCCCGCAGACCCCGCAAGGCATCTTGATGAGCCGGAACCATTCGTACGGGATCCCAGGCAAGCCATCGCGCCCACACCTCCTCAAGAATTCGTCCGCTGGTCGTGTTGAAGGGCAGTAGCGGTCGTCCGCGCTCATCGGGCGAGAAACAGGCTGCGACACCATAGAGTCCCAGCAATGTCATGTCAGCAGGATTGGTAAAGGCCGCTCGGCTGGTGAAGTCTGCCCACCAATCTTCAGGTGAGCCGTTCCAGTTGCGTAAGAGACGTGTGGCTTTACCAAATTCATTCCCATAGCACAGCTCGTAGAGAGTATCGCCAGCGTGGGTGGCCAGTCCGCCGAAGAGATCAGGGCGGAGCATCGGTGTAATCATCGCACCGAAGCCTCCACTGGACTTGCCCTGAATGCCACGCTGGGACGCGTGGTCGATCGTCCGGTAGTGCGCATCGACAAACGGGACAACGTCTTGACAAAGGTAAGTGTGGTATTTGCCGGTCCCGGCGGAATCGACGTATTGCGACCCCCCGTACCGCGTCCATGCATCCACATAGACAACAAGACAAGGAGGAACATGATCGGAGGCGAAGAGATCATCGACCACCTTGGGGTAGGGCTCCTTGAATGGGGTACGATTCCACCACATCGAGACCTGTCCGGTGTATCCCTGAATGACGTAGATGCTTGGATAATGTCGCGTGGGGTTGTCATCGTAACCGGGAGGCGTATAGACGACCAGCGTCCGCGCCGCGGGATCGCCGAGCGGATTGTCCTGGAGTGCCGGGGAGAAGAGCACATGTTCGTGCAGCGCGCCCGAGTAGGCAAAGGCCGTGTGTCGATCTAGCATGTTCAACAACCTAGCATTGATGGTTCTCTCCGTACGGCGGCGGCTGAGCTTATTGTCGCAGGCAAACAGGTGGTCATCCTTGTGCGCATTCGATCAACACAGAGTGCCTTGCTTGGGCCGGTGGTAGCATTGCGAAGAACCCTCGCAACGCATATCTCTTGAAGAAGGAAAGTCGACATCTGGTACGATCGGGACCGCTGTAGTTCTGTTCATTGCTCCTTGGTGATTGGCCGCATACACGCTGCCGGGTGACGAATTCTGCCCACTCCCATTGACCAAGGAGTCCCCCATTGGCTTGGCACTCACGCAATTGATCCTTGGCCCGCGGTGTTCGGGAGGCCAATGGCGCTATCGCTCGATAGCTTCTTGAGGCGCTGCGTACGCACTCGCCAATGCGAGGTGCCAGTACGTTTCCATCAAAGATGGTGAGGCCTGAGGGTTCGTTAGCTTGAGTGGTTCAGCCGCCTCTAGTGAAAGGGAGGTGATCTCGTTCGTGAAATCACGATTCAGATGAAGACACTTCGAGCTGCCGATACCCGCGTGCCGACAGTACCAGGATTTGGTTGACCTCGTGGGCATGGCGTGGGATTGCCCCACCACCGCAGGGTCTCGACGGATCGCATAGGGTAATTCGGTGAAGTCTGCTCGGAGGTGAACCGATCATGATAGCCGATGACCTAGAAGGCGTGCCGGAGGTGGTTCGGCCAGCAGTGCGAATTCTCTGCATCGATTCAAGCGAACGTGTCTTGCTGCTCAATTGGCGCGATCCAATAGATGAGCGAACGTTTTGGGAGCCACCGGGGGGCGGGGTGGAGGAGGGCGAGTCCTATATTCAAGCAGCGTCTCGTGAACTGGCAGAGGAGACAGGGCTACTCGATACAACGTTGTTCGGCCCCGTGGCATGGGTCAAGCGTGACTGTCTCTGGTCTGGACGCCGACTCGTAGCGGTCGAACCGTTCTTCGTCGCCCTCGTCGGCGACCAACAGGTGCGCCCCCAGGCGCTGACCGAAGAGGAGGAGGCCACACTGCTCGGGTATCATTGGTTCGCTGTTGAGGAGCTGCGCAATTCCAAGGCTGTGATTGAGCCGGGTGAATTGTCGGACTTGCTTGCTCAACACGTCGGCGGTCGATGGAGTAACGAAGGCAAACATACCCTTTGAAGTGCTCGCTATACTCGGGTAGATGGCGGAGTTCAATCACCTTGGACAGCCGGTAGGTGCTTTCGTGGGCGACTGGCTTTCGCGTCCGCGGCCGACTGCTCGGCCACTGCAGGGGTGCTGGTGCAGGCTAGAGCCTCTTGACCCCGCCCGGCACGGCGCCGAGTTGTTTGCGAGTAACTCGACGGACTGCGGTTCCCGGATGTGGACCTACCTCCCGTACGGGCCATTCGCAGAGTTCGCGACCTACGCTAGCTGGCTAACTCGAGTGGCGAACCAAGGTGATCCTATGTTCTTTGCTATCATCGACGAATCCAGTCAAGCGGTCGGAGTTGCTGCCTTTCAACGCATCGACCCTAACGCTGGATCGATCGAGGTCGGTCACCTCGCGTTTAGTCCGGCGTTGCAGAGGAGGCGGGCGGCGACGGAAGCCATGTTTGTGATGATGCGAACGGTCTTCGATGAGCTTGGTTATCGTCGATACGAATGGAAATGCGATGCGTTGAACCAAGCATCTCGACGCGCAGCTGAGCGGCTGGGTTTCACGTACGAAGGGACATTTCGGCAGGCCAACGTCGTAAAGAACCGGAACCGTGATACTGCATGGTATTCGATCATTGACTCAGAATGGCCGCCGCTGAGACTGGCTCTTTCGCAGTGGTTGCAGCGTGATAACTTCGACGAATCGGGTCGTCAGCGTCGGTCGCTCTCTGAGTTTGCCAGCCAGCGAAGTGGACACCCTTGAGCCAATCTCCAGTGTGCTAGCGCAAGTTTGACTCACTGACTCTGGTGGCGCTGAGGAGCGGCCACTGACCATGTGGTCACAGCCATGACGGTGTCGATCCCCCCAGGGATCATCTTCTTGGCTGGTGCGCTGAACCTGGTTGGATGTGTCACGGATGATTGGCTGGCACGCTACTTTCTCAGTTGCCGGAGGCTCGAAGACCGGCGCCATCCAAGGGCGTTGTCTGAGATGAGAAGATGCCAAAGAAGTCACGCTAAGTGATTGCCGACAGATGCGTCGCGATGGACATACTCCGTGAGCAGACACCGAAGGCATAGTCTGGATTTGCGGGTGCGCTTGAGGCCGGTCGAGCAGCCTTGACGCAGTATGGCGGGTAACGGGTGTCTCGAGTGCTCTTCATGGCGCGATTAGGGGGCTGGTGTAGCAAGGTACTGGTTATCTTGTGACTCGTGCCCTGGTTTCGAGTGACATTCGTCGTTTCGGGCGCTCGATCAACAGACGCGGGATTTGTTAAGCTAGTTGGAGGTTCTGACATTCGGTTCTCGGGTGGGCGCCATTGTGGTGAGCACATGGGTTCGAGCCAATCGTGCACTCTCGTTGAGGGATGGCGAACGCACGTGAACTGGTAGGGGGGTGCGTGTTTGAGCCTTGCACCGGGTGAGGCGAGTGTTGGGGCGTCGTCATGGGAGAAAGTCGGTCCCGTCCCCGATAACGTTGAGCCCTCATAGCCGCTAGCGCGCAAGCGTATGTCGGTCGACATCGGGAACGCGCAGTCACTCTGGTCACCTTGTCGCCGACCCATTCTTGCTACTGCGATGCTGTGGCGTTCACGGCCGTGGGTCAAGGACGGAGCGTTCATAGAACCTTGGATCTCGGCGGTGTAGATTCCCATACTGTTAGCGGGTGGGCGCATGTTTTCTTGCTACC
>JAKAQR010000080.1 GCA_021819725.1 Actinomycetes bacterium | reverse complement strand
GAGCGAACGCAGCCATCGTCGAGGGGGTAGGAGAACTGACCGAGATCATCGGTCTCGTCGCTGCCTGTGAGTGTCTTGGGATCGCGCGTTCAAGCTATTACTACCTGGTCGATCCCCCGGTCAGGGAGCCAAAGCCGAGAAAGCCGAGTCCCAGAAGATTAAGCGATGCCGAGCGAGAACACATCCTCGCGGTCTGTCATTCGGAGCGCTTCTGTGATGTATCGGTTCGTGAGATCTATGCCACCCTCCTCGATGAGGGGATCTATCTGGCCTCGGTGGCGAGCATCTACCGGATCCTGGCAGAGGCTGGTGAAACACGAGAGAGGAGACGCCAAGCAACCCATCCCGCCAGGGTCAAGCCAGAGCTCTTAGCCACGGGACCAGGGCAGGTGTGGAGCTGGGACATTTCCAAGCTCAAAGGTCCCACCAAGGGGAACTACTACCAGCTCTATGTGATCTTAGACATCTACTCGAGATCGATCGTTGGTTGGAGAATAGAGGATCATGAGAGTAGCGATCTGGCAAAAGAGCTCATGGGTGAGGCGATCACAAGAGAGGGAGTCGATCCCAACCAGTTAACGATCCATGCTGATAACGGAGCCTCCATGGCCTCTCACAGCGTCGCAGAGTTCCTCGCCAACCTTGGGGTACAAAAGAGCCACTCTCGTCCCCATACCTCCAATGACAATCCCTTCTCCGAGGCCCAGTTCAAGACCCTTAAGTACCGGGGAGACTTCCCTGAGCGCTTTGGCAGCCTCGAGGAGGCGAGGAGTTTCTTTGAACGCTTCTTCACCTGGTACCAGTACGAGCATCACCACTCAGGCCTTGGGCTCATGACGCCCGCTGACGTTCACGAAGGCTACGCAGAGGTCATCACCGAACGAAGAGCCGAGGTGTTGCGCAACGCCTATGAAACCCACCCCGAGCGCTTTGTGAGAAAGATCCCAACCCCGCCCACCCTCAACAACAAGGTCTGGATCAACCGACCAAGTGAAGAGGAGATGAAAGAGGGTCCTTAGGCGGACGGGAGTTAACGTTTTGACTACTAAACTCATGAGTAGCTCGTACATTTTTTGTAGAGACATTCCGACGTGGTCCGGCACCACGTCGTCGTCGCGGTCAACAGTTACTGTGCCAAGCCTTTGATTAGAGACGCGGATCCACCTCTTCGCTCTCTAACGCGAGAACTCCGAATGCACACTCATGGATTCGATAGAGGGGTTCACCGGCGACAAAACGCTCTAGACCTTCAATGCCGAGTGAAAACTCGTGCAAAGCGAGCGATCGCTTCCTTCCAAGGGACCGGGTACGCAAACGAGCAAGGTGTTGGGGCTCGGTGTATTCTGGTCCATAGACCAGCCGGAGATACTCAGGTCCCCTCACCTTCAGTGCAGGTTGCGTAAGGCCCCTTTTGCCAAAGTGCACCACCTGGGCAGGTTTTACCACCATCCCTTCGCCTCCGTCGCTGGTCAGTTCCTCCCACCACGCATAGCCTCGCTCTTGAGACCCACTGTCTCCCAAGCTCACAAAAGTCGCCTGGGTAGACCGAAACGTCATTGGGTCAGTCTCAGCGAGTCGCGTGATGAGATTCAGATGCCATGCGTGGTCCTTCAAGGCGTGTACGGAACCTTCTCCTGCCAAAATCTGGAAAGGTGCGAGTTGTAGATCATCAAGAGACCTCACCGGCCAGCTGTAATGCTGGTAGACCTTCGCGAAATTCTCAACATGGCCGATGCGTCGATTGAGCTGCTCAATAGCATGCGCCACATCCATGCCCCGCGCGGCCACAGCCTCGAGCACCTCCTTCTCCCTGCCAAGAGATCGAGCCGCCGCAGCGCCAACTACCGCATACTGGCGCCTCATGAGGTCCTCGGTCTTGAAGGACCAAGGCAGAATCTCGCAGTCGAGAATCAGCCACTCGGTCGCCAACTGATCCCACAGTCCCGCAGCCTCAATTCCCGCACGCACCCTGGCGAGGAACCTGTCGCCGAGTTCTTGTTTCCCAAAGAACGGGCGCCCCGTTCTAGTGTAAACCATACCGATGCTGGAGGTCTCAAAACCAAACCGACGACTTCCTGCATCCGCATCACGGAAGACCACAACCACGGCACGGGATCCCATATGCTTTTCTTCACAGACAACCTCAGCCACCCCTGCTTTTGCGTAGTAGGCAAAAGCCTCCTCGGGAGATTCAAGCAGATCGCTTTGCGCTGACGTCGCTGTCGGTGACATCGTTGCGGGCAGATAGACGAGCCACCGTGGATCCGCGGCAAACCTGCTCATCACCTCGAGGGCAGCCAAGGAATTCTCTTCCCTGATGGTCACGGTATGCCGCAAGCGCGTTTCAATAATATGTTTGCCCAACACATCACCGACGTCAAGAACTCCTGGTTCGCGGCCGAGACCTCCTTGTGGATCAACGACTAGTGGTTTGACCGGCTCGTAATATACCTCGCGCGCAGGCACGGACACGATCTCGCGTTCGGGATACCGCAGTGCCGTCAGCCGACCACCAAATACACAGCCCGTGTCAATGCAGAGCGTTCGGTTAACCCAAACTGGCTCCTTAACAGGAGTGTGCCCATAGATCACGCTGGCACTTCCGCGGTAGTCCTCGGCCCAGGGGTAGCGCACTGGCAAGCCATACTCATCCGACTCGCCTGATGTATCACCATAAAGTGCGAACGCTCTTACCGCTGCCGATGTTCTTCCGTGCATACTGGCAGGCAATCCCGCATGCGCCACAACCAAGGCGCCACCATCAAAGACATAGTGACTAATCAAACGATCAAGAAACTCGGCGACCTCTTCAGAGAAGGACGATGACTCCGCCCGCAACTGTTCTAAGCTCTCCCCGAGCCCATGGCGCACCTCGACCTTCTTACCCTGCAGAGCCCGCAACAATTTCACCTCATGGTTGCCGGATACGCATAATGCGCTGCCATGGCGCACCATCTGCATTGCGAGGCGAAGAACCTCAGGAGTTCCAGGTCCGCGATCTACCAGGTCTCCAAGGAAGACGACCCTCCGCCCCTCTGGATGGGAGTAGGCATCTTCGCCAGCAGCCCGGCAATACCCAAGTACCTCAAGAAGTTCTACGAGCTCATCAATACATCCGTGGACATCTCCGATGATATCAAAGGGGCCATGGTCGTTCCGACGGTCATTCCACACAGGCTCGCGCTCGACAATCACCTGCGCCACCTCTCGCTCGCCCGTGAGATGATAGACCCGGTGAAAACCCTCTCGTCTCAACCTTCTGAGGGATCTTTGCAACTGCGAGCTCTGATTGCGTAGGACGTGTGGTCCGAACTGCCGATCCATACGGGCGCCATTACGCGCTACGCAGAGATCAATGGGCATATCTAATACGATCGCTACGGCCAAAACGTGATGCCGCCTCGCCAAGTCGATCAACGACTTTCGCGCCTCGACTTGAACGTTGGTAGCATCAACCACTGTCAGCTTTCCAAGCTCCAACCGTTGTTCCACGATGTAGTCGAGGACATCAAAGGCGGCCTTGGTTGCAGACTGATCGTTTTCGTCATCAGAGACAAGAGCACGGCAGAAATCAGAGGAAACCACCTCGGTGCGCAAGAAGTGTTGCGCAGCAAATGTCGACTTCCCTGACCCAGAGACACCCACCAGAACGACCAAACACAGATCAGGCAACCTCAGCGTGCTCATCGGGAGAAGACCGCCATCTGGCTAGGAGCGCCATGTTCTTCATCCTCATCACCAATCCCACTGATGACAACGGAGTAGCCATATTTGTCGGCGACAGCACGACACCATCGATCAAACTCCTGTCTGTTCCACTCAAATCGATGATCAGGATGCCGAAATTCACCCTCACCGAGCAGTGGAAACAGCGAGTTATAGTCCGAATTTGGCGTCGTAACAACGACGGTTGTCGGACGGGCGAAACCAAAAACATTGCTCTCGAACGCACCCAGCTTCGTCGGATCGAGATGCTCGATCACCTCCACTGCCACCGCCGCATCAAAACCGACGAGTCGACTGTCGCAATAGGTGACCGATCCATGTAGTAGCTCCACACGGCCTCGCTCTCGCGGAGTCATGGTTTCGAGGTGAAGATGCGCCGAGGCCTTCTTCAAGGCCCTGTGCGCCACATCCATGCCCACCACACGCTCGATCCCCTGCTCGCTTAACAGCTCTCCGATCAACCTTCCCTCGCCACAACCGAGATCGACAATTCTTCGTGCACCGTGAGAACGCAGAGCCTCCCTCACCGCCTCTCGCCGACTCGCGCCCAAACCTTGCGTGCTTGCCAGAGGCTCATGACCCTTGTCTACCTCTGTCGAGAGCGGAAACCCAGACTCCTCATCAAAAAGCCGAGAAAGAGCCTGTTCGACGAGGTCATGGTGGTAGCGCAGATAGCGGCGCGCAATGAGGTCGCGCTCTGGATGTGTTGGTAGCCACTCTTGCCCTTGGCGCAGGAGCTTGTCAACCTCCTCTTGTCCCACCCAATAATGCTTCTCATCATCGAGAACAGGAAGAAGTACATAGAGATGCGAGAGAAGATGCTGCAACACGGCCTCTCCTCTCAAGGTCAGGGCAAAGAGCGAACTCTCGCCCCATCCCGGAAACCGCTCATCCAGGGCTACCGGATGAATCTCCACCTCGTACCCAAGTGGTTCAAAGAGTTTTCGTACAAGTTGTTCCCCCTGTGGACACGAGACCACCGGCATCTTCACCTCCAACGAGAGGGGGCGGTTCACCAGTTCTGGTCGCTCCTTGCATCGCCCGCCCATCGCGGTCGAGAATGCCGTGATCAACGCAACCGACAGCAACGATGAGGTCGAATAGGGCCGATCGTTGATGTACTGCGAGAGCGCCAAGTCGGCACCAGACGAGCCTTGACGTGCGCGCACGAGAGCGATCGGGTCGATATCAACTAGCAGCGCCGCAGTACAACGATCATGTTTCGCCTCGGGATAGACGACATGGACCGTTCCGAAGGAGAGTGAAACGGTGTAGTGAGAGTCTGGGTTCTTGTGCAACAGGAAACCCAGATCCGTCGCTGGCGATGTAGTCGTCGTGATCGTGAGTAACATCTTCCTCCCCTTATTCACCTTACCCGAACTTACGATTTATCCCACCAAACAGTCCCAAAACCAGGCGCCAGGTCCACGGGAAGTGGGGATCAAAGGATGCGTTCACGACGTTGGCGCCAATGGGCAGGTTCGATCACCAACAAAGTGCGTGCTTCAAACTGACCCGTGCCCTCCTCGGCCACGCACAGGGTTCGATTTGGAACTGTGGCTCAACTGGCCCAGCAGCACGCGGGCTCGATCATTAGGGAATCTCGCTCAATCCACCCTCAATCCTCAGATGACTGCGCATGCGCTGAACTACGGAGTCGCCAGTGGATAGAGGCAGACGACAGCCGGCGTGGCATGGAGAAATCCGATCAGTCCTTCGAACGCCTTGAGGACGGGCATCAAAGAGATGATCGATTGTTCTAGGAGTTAGGTCACAGAGGCCGAAGAAATAGCCGTTGTGTCACCAAGGTGCGCGGGTCCGCGTCGAGAAACAACATCGGCTGTCGGGTTCTTCGGTGCCATAAGGGTGAGCCCCACCGGCCAGCTCCTTGAGTGATCGGACGCACTATCGCTTCTGCAGACGACTGACAGGCCGAGCCGATCTTGATTGACATCGACAACTTGTTGCCATTTCCGCGTGAGTAGAGACCCATTTATCCTTCATACCAATCTTTGCCACCCTCCGTGAACAGGTCAACTCCATCAGTGAAAGGCAACACTTTTAGGCATAATTTAGCCATCTTTGTCGTTTTCGTCTTCAATCCGGTATTACGATCAACCAAGAACGCGGTTAAACGCAGGTGTTCGAGTTGTGCGAAGTCACCTTCTTCGTCCGTCTCCTGAGGCGATCATGGGGTCTGGAACATCATTGGGAGGCGATCGATGCGACGGCGTATGACCACAATGAACGACAATATTTCGGGCACTTACCACCCGAGACGTCCACTGTTGGATCGCATCAGTCGTCAGTGTGCTCGTCACCCATTCAGGGTAGTGATTGCCTGGCTTCTCATCTTGATCAGTGTCTTTGCAGTACATCGTGCCATCTCGAGCAAGTACCAGAACAACATCAGTCTTCCCGGGAGTCAGCCGTCGATCGGGCTCAAGTTACTCAAAAAGAATCAGCCATCTGCTACCGGCTACACCGGGTTGGTGGTGGTCACCGGAGACCATCTCACCACGTATTCGCACGCATTGGCTGCCAGTGAAACGAATCTACGTCGCCTCCACGACATAGTGGCGGTGGGCAACCCTCTCGCACCCCGATCGCCGGATCTTTCAAGTAACGGAAGGACCGCGCTGATCACCGTAACGACATCCGTCTTCCCCCCTTCGCTAGGGAAGGGTTATGCTCCGTTGCTCTATCAAGCCATGCAGCCAGCGACCCACGCAGGATTGACCGTTGATTACGGTGGCGGTTTTGCCTCCGTCGTCAATCCACCACTTCGTGATGCATCCTCAGAATCGGTCGGTTTTGGCATCGCTATCCTCGTGTTAATTTTCACATTCGGTAGTTTGATCGGGGCAGGATTGCCGTTAGCCGTTGCCCTCTTGAGTGTTGGAGTGGGTGTCTCAATCCTTGGCATTGTCGCTAGCATGATTACCTTCGCGACCGATGCGCCGACCCTCGCCCTCATGATTGGGCTAGGAGTCGGAATCGACTACGCCGTGTTGTTAACCACGCGATTTCGCCAGCGCATCATCGATGGCTATGACCCGGTTGAAGCCGCTGGAAGAACCGCCGCTACAAGTGGACAGGCAGTCATCATCGCCGCTGCGAGCGTCTCAGTTGCGCTTCTGGGTCTCTATGCGTCAGGCCTCACCTTCTTCGGTTTGCTCGGCTTCGCTGCATTCCTCTGCGTACTGACGGGAGCCGCTGGTGCTCTTACCCTGGTGCCCGCTGGATTGGGACTCGCCGGACGCAACATCGACCGCTTTCATGCGGGTCGCATTGCGGCGGAGTCTGGTGCCCACGATGACCTGTGGCATCGCTACACGCGGGCACTACAACGCCGACCCATCATCTTCTTGGCGGTGGGCATCGTCATCCTGGGGGTCCTCACGATTCCGTTCTTCTCGCTGCGCTTTGGTAATGTTGGCGCCGACTCCTATCCCGCCTCTTATAGTTCGCATAGAGCCTACGATCAGGTGACCACCGCCTTTGGCGCTGGCGCGAACGGA
This sequence comes from Actinomycetes bacterium, assembly GCA_021819725.1. Next base: position 1,440 of record JAKAQR010000080.1, on the reverse strand, counting down.
CCGCTTGTGATCGCCGTCAACTTACACGGCTTTCATGGTCAAACCGGAACCCTGGCCGAACGTCTCGAAACGCAAATCAGTCAGGTTCCTGACGTCGCTTTCGTCACTCCTCCCACGCTCACCCCAAACCACGCCGTCCTCGTGACCTCGGTCGTACCCCAATCCGGGCCCAACAGCCAAGCAACCCAAAACTTGTTCAACACCCTGACCAACACCACCGTCCCCCATATCACCACTAGCTCGGGAGTTCACGGGTTCGTCACTGGCGGAACCGCGCTCCAAATTCAGTTTGACCAGACACTCAGCTCTGACCTGGCCGGCACTATCGCGGTCATCCTGATCACCGCGTTAATCCTGATCGCAGCGGCTTTCCGAAGTGTCGTCCTCGCCATCAAGGCAGTGATCATGAACCTCATCAGCATCGGCGCCTCGTATGGGGTACTCGTAGCCATTTTCCAGTGGGGATGGGGGCGTAGTCTGCTCGGGTTGTCGGCCGCAGTACCTATCGAGGCCTACGTGCCCTTGGTTGTCTTCGCGGTTGTCTTTGGGCTCTCGATGGATTACGAGGTCTTTCTCCTCTCTCGCGTGCGCGAACTCTGGCTCAAGACCGGTGACAACCAAAGAGCAGTTGCCGAGGGTCTATCCTCGACTGGGCGTGTCATTTCTGCCGCAGCACTCATCATGGTGAGCGTCTTTTTCGCCTTTATCGGGTCTCCCGATGTCGTGATCAAGATGTTCTCGGTTGGGTTTGGGGTTTCTGTCTTGATCGATGCAACGGTCGTACGTCTGCTGCTCGTCCCGTCGATCATGACCTTGCTTGGCACCAAGAACTGGTGGATTCCCCACTGGCTTGACCGCATTCTCCCCACCATCAATACCGAAGGGGTAGAGGAACCTCCTGTCACTCCTCCTCCAATCACTCCGCCAGTCGAAGTGATCAGTTGAACCATGGCACGGTCGCGCAGCTAGCCAAAACCCGGCCCGTCACTCCGCCTGTATAACCTCAGCGCCGCAAACACCCGCTGCTTCGGCCATAGTGACGGTGCGGCCGTTACGCGCATGGCTGGCATCGACACGCTTCTCCCTGCGTCCACGCCTCAAACCACAACCCCCTGGCCACATATCGTCACTCATCAAACTCACCGCACCACCCCCAGGTTCGCCACTCCAGTGCGGATACAGAGATACCGGAGATGCATGACTGTATTGGTCCCAGAGTGCGGGGTTACAACAGTTGTCGTAGAGATGTACTATGACGATTAATAATGAACTCGGCTGATTGGGCGCTGTCCAAGGGTAGACATCCTCTGACACCCTAGCCATCAGAGCCCTTGAAGGGAGATCCACTACAGTCATATCAAGGGCGGGGAACGAGGAGTCAGATGAAGGTATACCCGAGAGAACAGAAGGAACGAGTACTGAGAAGGCTCCTGGAACTAG
>JAKAQR010000001.1 GCA_021819725.1 Actinomycetes bacterium | reverse complement strand
GGTGGAAACGTTCTATTCGACAACGTACGTGGCTGACTGGCTTGGAGTCAGCGTCCCGACCATGCATAGAGCCATGAGTAGGTTGGGATTGGAGCCTCGCCGTGGGCCGAAAGGGCATTTGCGTCTCAATCGGCGAGACATTCGTGCTTTGCTGGCGGACCTGGGACGAGCCCCGAGGGTGAAGGGATTCAGCCGCGAAGAGTTGTTTGTTCTCAATGTTCTACTAAGGCGTCCGTTTGGTCTACGGTCTGGACGATTGGTCGCACGACACGCGGGTATTTCGCCTACGACCGCCCTCAAGGCGCTGAACAGCCTCGAACGACGAGGGATGGTCGAACACCGTCACGAGTTAGTGGCCGAAGGAGTCCCCAAAGAGGTGACCGTTTGGGTCTTCCGTGTCGAGCCCTACTGGCTAACCGACGCGATTGGTTTGCAGATACGCAATACCATCCCACCCGCTCCTAGGTTGAGGACGCAAAGAGACACGAGGGTTCCACAACATTTCAAACACCTGTTTTGGAATGCTGATCTTAGAGAGCTCAATACGAAAGACCATGGATCGGCCATTGCCATTGCCGTTCTTGAGCAGGACAACCCTCACGCCCTTGCCTGGGCGATTCAGAACCTTAGCCCAGAGGCATTTGCTATCGCCGCACTTCCTCGACGGGGATCCACACCCGAGATGTCGGCCCTTGCTGCTCATATTGCAGGAAGGAAGTAGATTGGATGCCCCATCCGCTAGCAGGGATCATGTCCGCGCGAAGTCATCAAGCATGGAGCGTCGCCACGACAATCGCTACAAATCGGGGGTTCTACCTCGCCGAGGGTACTGGCTTGGCGATTCATCTCCATCACCGCAGGAGCACTGATCTTGATTTCTTTGTGCACGACAACTTCGACCCGGATGAGATACTGACTGAGATCAACAGGAGCGAACTACCGGTAGCCGTAACTGGCCTTGCTGACGGAACTCTGAATGTGCTATGCGACTCAGTTGTGGTGCAGTTTCTCTCAGTGGCTGGACAGGAACAGCTCAGCCCAACATCGACAAGAGACACTGCTAACCTTGCTGCGATCCCGGACATCTTGGCAATGAAGCTCAACGCCGTATTGGGCCGGGCAAAGTTACGGGACTATTTCGATCTGATGGTCATAGATCAGCGAACTGGCTACTCGATCGAAAATGGTATTGGACTCTTTCTTCGGCGATACCGGCCAGCAGTCCCCGATCAGTCCGTGGCGACCCTGATCCGGTCACTTGGTTACCTAGATGACGTAGAAGATGATGCGACAGTGCCGGTAGCGAGGCAACAAGTCGTGGATTTCTGGAACTCCCGTTCTGTCGATGTAGCGAAACACACCGATCGTTATGGAGTAATAATAAGCCCCTCCACACCACTTGCTCTGGAAGTGCTAGAAGAACCCTCCGACCCAGATTGACGACCTCGATGCCTAGGTTTCGGTAACGGACCGCATTAGGATAGCCCATTTTTATCTCCGGGGTGTTGTCGGCCCTTCAGCGGTGCACATATATGGAGGAAGTAAAGCGCCGGGAAGACCAGTGCGAGCCATGGTGTGTGAGGCGGATCAATCCACGTAGACAGAAATACGTCCGCTAGCGACGTACGCAGTTGCAAGCAGTAGACCCAATGACGATGATAATCCACGGAGTAGCACCTGGTGTTGATCTCTTGGAAGGGCGTATTGCAGGAACACTGGGGTATATGAGGTAGCAGCATTTTTAGCGGACTGGATTCACACAGGAAGACTGTTGGTCCTATTCGAGGCCGAGAGATGCTTGCCGCCGGAGCAGATCTTGTGATCAGCTTTCCAGGTGAGACGAGCACCCGCGACATGATCAACTGCGTTGAAAAGGCATGCGTGAGCGGATCGAGCCAAGACCAACGGTGGAACTGCACGCGGGGGATGGTTGCGTCAGGAGTACATACGGTCTCAATTTGAGCCAGGTGACCCTAGTGTCATCACTCCGTCCTTGCGGACGGGCGTGCGCTACTGAAACATCTCTATCCAAACGGGGGAATTCTCCGTCAAGCACTCTGGCGTCTCCGTGAACAGGACTGTGACCGGCTAGCTGGCGTGAGCTAGTCGTTCGCTGTGTCATCTGATCTCCTTGTCCGCTGTGACATACGGAACCCGTCCGGGCTTCTGGACGAGGATCTGGGCTACATTAGTCTGATGAGATCAGAGAAGGCATTCGCTCAGCAATGGTCCGTCTTTGGACTGGAGTTGACAGAGTGACGGGACATCGCCGATCACTGGTGCTGGGCCTGGTTGCCCTGTTGCTGATCATCGGCGGACTTGGGCTTGTGCTCGTTCGATCTCATCGCAGAGTGGCAAGCAAGAGGCCGCTCACGTCGATCGAGGTGCGTACGATTCGCAACTCGACGTCGACGATTGCGAGCGCGGTAGCCGCAGGTAACCTTGCTTGCGCATCAACGACCTGCCTGGTTGCGACCGAGCGTGGATATTCGGATTATTCCCAGCTTTGGGTCCGACGCGCCAATCACCAGGAGTTTGCATTGGTCCCCTCGTTGAAGGGGTCACAGCAGATGGTTGAGAGCACCGCGTGTGCGAGTGCGCAAACCTGTTACGCCGTGCTGGGAAGGGGTCTTGATGGAGGAAACCAGGAGCTGTTCGTCACCAACGACGCTGGCCGAACGTGGAAAAACGAGACAGTAACGGCTGGCTTTGAGCCCAGCTCGGTGCACTGTCTTCTGAGAGGTCCCTGCTGGGTCACGGGTGTGCGGAATGGCAAACCGACAGCGTGGACCTCACCGCCTTTCGCGACCGCTTGGTCTCCCATACCTCTTCTTCATGAGCCCGCACCTGCCCCTGAACAAATCGATTCCAACTCCATTGCGTGCGCCACTCCGTCTGCCTGTGTCGACATCGTGACCATTCCCGGTGCCATGATCGGTGATCAGGAGCTTTTATTCGGTGGAGTTGCGACCGGCTTTCACCGCGTTCTCGCGTCGGAGCAGGTCCAACCTGATCTGAAGGCGAGTTGTGATGACGAGGCTTGCTACTGGAGTGCGGCGCTTGCACCCTCATCCAGTCACACGATTGTCGTTAATGTGGTCTATGCGAATGGAACTACTGCGGCACTGAGCACCTCTGTGGCGTCGGGGACGTTCCTAGACGACCTGAGTTGCAGTGCCACGCAGTGCATTACCAGTCTGTCCACGAACAAGTCCACCACAACCTTCCTTCTGGTCGGGAAACGTCTCCGGGGTGCGAGTGTGCCAAGCGGGTCAGCAGTCGATCAACCATCGCTTGGCTGCGTGCGCACCTCAACGACGTGCCTCTTGACGTTGGGTTCGACGACGACCACGATCCCTCGGTTGACCACGCTGACAAGAGAAGGGTTCGGGATCGGATCAGGGCTCTCGTTCTCGTCAATACCCAAGGCACCAGCACTCGCCAACGGTGTCCAACTTGCCTCCTGTGACAGCGGTTCGTGCGAGACGCTCCGAGCATTCGGAGGTCATCTTGTGCTTGCAAAACTCGTGCCTGATCAGGATAGGGCAGTACGTTCCCTGCAGGTCCATGATCCAGGAACTGGTGTTGCCGTCATCACGCCGATCGCACTTACGTGTCCTGTGGCGAATCATTGCGACGTCATCGTGCAGGAGGGGAGCGGCTCGTATCAACTGCTCTCAATCAACCCATTGACGGGCAAGACCACTGTCAGAACGCTCAGTATTGGTGCCAGTCCTTTGGGGCTCTCGTGTAGAACACCTCGCGATTGCGTCATGGCGATGAGCGGCATCAGCCACCATTTTCAGTTTCCCGTGCTGTGGACCGACAACGCGGGCGCGAGTTGGCACCAAGCTCATGTGCCACATGCTCGAAACGATCTCTCAATAGGCGCGGTCACCTGTATGGGTCGTGGCGATTGCGTTGCCATAGGTCAGCATGATTTTGTCGACGGCTATGGAACCTTGCGCCCGTTTGTCGCACGGAGTAACAATGGGGGTGCTACGTGGCAGTTGCTGCGGCTTGCGGGTGACGTTCCCTATTCTCTCCCAGGCCCCGGGCTCTACGCGGTTGGGTGCTCAATCGCCGGGGGCTGTGACGGCGTCGTTGTGACGAGTCAGTCCACGCTGATGATTGGCGGTCAACCCCTCACAGGTGCGTGGAAGCTCCGTTCACTCAAGCTGCACCCAGTGAGTTCAGAGTCGTTACCGGAGGCTGCATCGATTGCGTGTGGACAGCAGCACTGCTTGGTGACCCTGACCGTCAACCCTGAGAATGCGGCGGGGGGTCAGGCTCCCCGGTTGTCTGTGCAAAGCGCGGTGATTAGTCCTGGGCTAAAGGCTGGACCTATTCTTTTGAAGAAGTTACTGACCAACGCCATGCTCACGTACTCTGGCGTAGCTCATCGCTATCTCGAGACGAACGCTACTGGGAATGGCTGGGTGACACTTACCGCAGGTAGGTGATCGTCGGGATCGTGAGGGACCGGTTACGCACGAGGGTCCCGTCGGTGTTCGGCACTCGCTGAAGGTTCAGGTCTTGGTCACCGCAGCTGAAAAACTCCTGCAATCAGGTCGCTCACAGGGATGGCTGCCGTGGTGCCGACGGTGGTCTTGCGGTGGGGAACGAGCTGGTGATGAGAGAAGGAGGCGGTCCGGTAGAGGGTCGTCGGGTCAGAGATGCGTTGGTTGGCGTGTGGCAGGGGGCCTACTCTTCGATACCTTCAAAGTTTGTCATCAAGGTTCCGGTAACCGGACAGGCTCTCCGGGCTGAAGAGCCCTTTGCACGTTCTGCGGTCGTGGCTCGGCAGTTGGCGTCACCCGGGGTTGGCACTGGCCAGCGGGTCGCGATTGAATTTGGTGATTCTATCGATTTCACGGTCACACTGAAGGGGGCCCATCCGTTGATCCGACAATATTGTGAGTTGCGTACCCGCAGAGTGCGGGTCTCTTCCCCGCACTCTCAGTTCAACAAATCGGTCGCTCGGACGAACAAAGAAGTGCGCAACGGCACACTCGGACTCATGATCTTGTGGGTTGCGCTCTCGGGTGCCACCCCGGAACCTGTCGACAACTCAACCTCGGAATGCGCGCCTCCCAGGAGGCTCCCCCCGACACCCCGCACTCACGTGTGCCTACTGCAGGGTTTTCATGTCAGGCGAGCGTTCGCCTATACCGAACCTCGCGTACCGTTATTCCGCCGATCGTCTCTTGCTTCGCACCCTGGTCCACGGCCCATCCGCTGGCCTCATAGAACCTGCGAGCTCTGTAGTTGCTGTCCAAGACCCAGAGAGTGGCTTCACGGAAACCACAAGCGACTAGCGCATCGACGCTACTGGACATGAGATCGCGTCCAATGCCTTCGCCCCAGTGCTCCGGGGTCACATAAAGGCACCTCAATTCTCCGACTCCGTTGGCATCTCGCGACTGTCCAACGTTGGCAAAGCCGAGAACATTATTGGGCTGAACTTCAGCTACGAAAACGGACTCGTCGTGTGAGAGGGATCCGGTCAGGTACCGTCTCCAGTTTGCCCCGCGTTGAGCGGAATCAAGGGAATCGAGGTAGTCTTGTGCAAGAACGCCTCGATAAGCAGCTTGCCAGGATATGACATGAACTGTTCCGATGCCGAGTGCGTCGCCGGGGTTGGCGTGACGTACGGGCATATTAGCGTAACTCCTCGTCTCTTCGCGGCACCAGTGCACCACCTTCTAGCTATGCTCAGAAGTGCCTGATTTTAGCCTAGGTCGACATGCGCTTAGAAGCTCGGATGTCACAAGGATAAATACAGAGAGGTCCAAGTGACATTAGTGAGCTACAAGCTCATGACAGCTAACTGGTGTACGTCGGGTCCAGGAAGTCGAGTGCCTCGGAGCGAGTCGTCTCAGCCAGGGTTTGTCTCAACCGTCACTGGACCCCTAGCTTCGATGGTGCCGCTCGAGAGAACTCGCGCATTCACGCCGAACGGTCCATTGCGTTTGGTAGTCAAATGGGAGGCAACCGGAAGACCGTTCTATCGGCTTGACAAAGAGATAGGGATATCCCCCAGATCCAATCTCTCACGAGCGCCACATCGCGAAGTGTTCACGCCAACAGTCCAAGGACGCTAGGCTTCGATCAATGTCGACGAACATTCCCATCCAGGCCATAGGCGACGGTGTCTGGGTCCACACGAGTGACCGCGAGATGACGACGAGCACCATCGTTGCGCTCGATAACACCAGCTGCATGCTCATTGACCCGGCGATTACCCCATCCGATCTCGACGTGATCGCGGACTTCGTTGAGGAGAGAGGCCTTCGGGTCACGCTTGGATGGTCGACACACGCCCATTGGGACCATGTCCTCTGGTCCCAACGGTTCGGGGCCGAGGTCCCTCGTTTCGCTGTTCGGGCCAACGTGGATACCTGCCAGGCCGAACTGACAGAGCTCCACGAGTACATCTCCGAGCAATGCCCTGGTCATGATGTAGACCTGTGCGGCCTCCTCACGACCTGGTCCGATACTGAACCTCTCTGGGCCGCGAACTGTCAGGTCATCGAGCACCGAGCCCATGCCCCTGGACATGCTGCGCTCTGGATCACAGACCGACAGATCCTCGTCGCGGGTGACATGGTGTCTGACATCGAGATCCCAACGCTCGACCTCGATCAGCCCGACCCGCTCTCCGATTACCTCGCTGCCCTTGATCTGTATGCACAACTCCTCGACCAGGTTGTCACTTTCATCCCGGGTCATGGAAGGCCGGGCGACCAGGGTGAGTTGGATCGACGCATCACCCTCGACCGAAGCTACCTAGACGACATCGCAATAGGCACCCCTACGAGTGACGACCGCATCCTAGCGCAATGGCTCAAGGAGCACCACGAACGTCAAGCCGCCTGGGCGAAGGAACAACGTTGAAGCAACGCTAGGTAACCGAACCATCCCACCCCCAACCAGTTGATGCGGCCCGGCTGGTGGTGACCTGCAACCTTGGAGACCGCGCCACCTGCACTGAACTTCAGCATTCGATGGGGCCCGATCTCACGGTGTTTTTTGATGCAGGCGCCCAAAGAGAGTTGCCTAAGTACGTTCTACTCCAAAGGGTATGTGCGATCGCGATGCTCCAACCGATCCACCTTGTCAAGAGCTGCAAAGACTGCGCCATTCGACGTGCTGGCGCATCGAGATTGTTGACGCACTGGTGTTCAGTGAATTTTATGTTGAGACCTTTCCGTAGCCCGGATTTCGCTGCAAAGAACGGTAGGCTTCGCAAGGAAAATCAGCAGCTCTCCAATGGGGTTTGAAAATTCTAGAAGACTTTCGCATCGATTCGGTGAAAGTGCCGGCGATGAGCTGATTTATGCATTTGATCGATACGGGTGCTGTTGAACTTGGACGTATCGTTCCTCGTCTGGACCTGTGGGGTTTTATGCTCTCCCTCCTGGGCCCGAACTTGCCGCGCTAAGAGGTGCGCGTTTCGAAGCCGTGAAAGGTGCGGAGGAAATATGGAGAACCCCCGAGGCAACTGGAACATCGACGGGGCCTATCCGACTCGCATGCGAGCCCCGGGCGCACAGCATCCAGTCAACGGTAGCTAAAAGGTCGACTGCCATACAAGGTGGACCGGGCACGAGGGGCATTCCACTGGCAGAGAGGGAGGTTGTTCTGCTCCTTGACCATCATCGACGAACACTCTTCCACACAGCTAACCAACCTGCGGATTGCTCAATCGATGCACCAAAGAGTCATGTCGGCCCTATCTGAGATCGCGGCCGAAGGCTGCAGTCCCGGCCACATTTGAAGCGTCAATGCAGAGGCGTTTGTCTCGTAACCTTGTTGGAAGTCAAAGTCTCCGAGACGAGTCTCATACCCCAGGCGTTACCGATCCAGATTGAGCCTGCCGATGGGGGAGGTGTACATCGTTCAACGCTGAGGTCGAAGCGACGATGTCTTCTCTTGATGGGTTCCCGTAGGTGTCCAAGTGCAGCTCTTGACCGAGGACTACCGTGACGACGACTCTGGGACCTACGCGGAGAGTACCCTTGGATCGGCTAGTCGCACAATTCTGTAGCTCGTGACGGCACAGCTGAAGAGGATAGTTCACGCTGAACTCAAGCGACAACCGAGGATACAACGCGCGAGACCCCTCCCAATTCTGGGCCAGGATAGCATCGCAATGTATAGATTGAATAAGACTCTCTTGACAAGAGGTGGACCACGCGCAAAAGGCCCTCCATTAGCATCAAGATTAGTGCAGGCAAAGTGGACCTAGGGATCGTACAGGATCTTTGGATCGTTGAGGATGGTAATTATGGTTATTCGAAGCCAGGGTAAGAGGTTGTTAGTAGGTGCAAGTGCCAGTCTTCTAGGTGCTGCTTTGTTCGTTAGTACCACCTCGGGAGTTGCAAGTGCTCAGCCTATTGCGGAAAGTTATCACGTTGTCAGCACATGGGACTCCGTAGGACCAACTCCACACTTTTCAGGAGTTGACGCACGACTGCACAAGGTTTTCGTCAGCAACCTCGCCGCCGGTACGGTGACGGTGTTGAATAGCGAGACCGGTGCTTTGATTTCGACAATCCCTCTCGGTGGAACCGTTCATACGGTCGCTGTCGACCAGCAGAATCAACGTGTTTATGTCACCGATATTCAACGTGGACGTCTCGATGTCATTAATGCAAGGACTGATGCGGTCATAGCCGAAATTCCGGTTGCTGCTCATCTCCATGGGCTAGTAGTTTCACAGAGGCTTCACGAGGCATTCGTTACCGATATCTCACTGAGTAAAGTCTATGCAATAGATATTAAGAACGACAAGGTAATTGATCCAGCTGGAATATCAGTAGGTCCGAATCCGTGGGGTGTGTCGGTCAACCCGAGAACCAAAACGCTGTATGTTGCTAATACCGGCATCGATCCATATGCTGGAACTACGCATAATTCTCAAAGTATTAACGCTGCTGGCAATAGCGTAAGCGTAATAAATCTTCGAACCATGAGCGTCATTACGACGGTCACCGTGGGGCCGCATCCTTGGAATGTCATTGCGGATCCGCAAAACGGACTGGTATACGTGGGCGTAAGTGCTGCGAACGAGGTTGCTGTCCTTCAACACAATCGAGTCGTTGATGATATTCCTGTTGGGGATTCCCCGCATGGCGTGGTGATAGACTACAGGAATCACACCCTTCTTGTAAATAACTCCATTAGTGATACGGTGTCGGTGATCAACACGAGCAGTAACGAGGTTACGCAGACTATTTCTGTGGGTACCCAGCCGCAAGGCATTTCCGTGGATCAACACACCGGTGAGGCGTACGTCGTCAATCAGGCATCAGCGACAGTCACCGTTCTCAAACCTCTACGGACCTTGAATCAGGACGCGTGAGAGTAGAGTATGGCCCCCTGAGAGGCATCGCGTGGTGCGTAATCACCTCTTAAGCTAGCGAGAGATAGGTTGCTTTATCTGTGATCGGCCAGCTTTGGCCGGGTTAGCCGCACGTCATCAAATGGAAAAGTTAGGGTGTGAGAGATTCCTCTAAGGTGCGAGTGTGCCGATGTCCTGTTCATTCGACACCGTGACTTGTGGATGTCACCCTTAAGATGCTGGTATTGAATTATTGACTGCATTGGGCACCGAAAGTGCGCTTGTCTCTGCAGTCCCCCTTGTGGCGGCTGCTTCGAACGTCATTTGGCGATTGCTAGTGAGTGCCAAAGAGTGTGGCTTACCCTCTTGTGCCATTGGGTCCGGTAAACGGTTGTTGCTCGCGTGGCGGCGGTAGCGGAACCCAGGCCGAAGGGTTCTTGGTAAAGGAATGTGGTGAGTGGCTTGAGGGGAGCATTGTCCGATGCAGGGGTGAGGAACTGATGCTACTCATGCGGCGGTCCTCTCTGACTGTTGTTGTTTTACTTATCGGACTCTATGTATCTCGAGAGACGGCTAGCTGAACCACATAGGCGGGTGTGGGTACTGGGGATCTTGTACGCTTGGCCCTTGAGTCGTAGTGTTTGATCGCATACACCTGGCACGCAAATGAATCCAATCCAGTGCGCACACACACCTCGATGAGCAGTTTGAACTCATTGTCAGTCAGGGGCCAGTCCTCTTGTTGTCTAGAGCTGCGTCGATTGTCCGTCGCAACAGTTCCTTATTCAGTCCCAGCCCTCGATTGGTTCGCTTGCCCCCACTGTCTTCAACATCGTCGTCTCCCATTGCCACCCGATCATCGGGGCGTCTCGTGTGGCTTGTGCAAGAGCACCAAGGTCCAGGACCACTCGACGCGAGAGGACAGTTGAGCTGCCCTAGCCGAATCTCTGGTCCGTGCACGAATCCTCTCCATGCCATACGCTTGAAACAGCCAGCGCCAGTCGTTGACCGCACCGTCCTCCAACACCTTCTCGATGATGAGTGATTCATGGGTTGAGCCGTTGCAAGGCCGAACTGTGCGGTAACGGTAGAACAGACGTTGGATATCCGAGGGTAGCCTCATAAATGGTGGTCCTTTGGGGATTTGCGTCGGTGTAGCGCAAGCGTGTTCACTTGAACCATTCCTTGCAGATGCTGTTCGACCGTGGTGAACGATTGTGAATTGATCAGCAAGCCAACTACGTCATCCTTGTCTTTGTCCGTAAGATCGTGCGTGTATGTGGGTTGTTGCAGAAGTAACCGCGGTGAAAAGGCGTTCCCCTAGGTGTGTTACGCTCGATGTATTAGCTCATCGATGCTCATCAGTCCAGCTTTCATAATGACATGAAGTCGGCGTAAGTTCAGGCTAGCGTGGGCTTTCCGAGGGTGTGTGCTCCCTGTACAGGGAAATCTTTTGGGCCTACCACAGAGAGGCACCACGTGTCGAGCTCGAAGTCATGCGTGAATGGGTAAGCGAGTAAAGTAGCTGAAACCCTATTGAGTCTCTATTCGGTTTGTCCCAGGGGCCGGTGTGTCCATTCTGCTTGTGTGAAGTGCTTCAACAAGTCGTCTAATTGTGGCAGCTCCAGTAATGCCTCTAGTGGGTGTAATGTAAAAAAAGTCAAGAGCCTTGGAACTGCGATGTCCTATCTGCAGAGCTAACGCAGCCCTGCCAGATAGACAAAACTCCTGCACGGGTGGCGATGATGCTAGGGTAGAAGCGGTTTCTGCTGTCCCGATTACCAGTACAGATTCAATCATTAACCACCTGAAGAACAATATGTCATGTTGAATTCATAGGTCTTGCGCTGCTCGGGATGGATTCTTCATCTTGATGTGTTGTTTGCAGCACCAGTCAGATCTAGAGGCAACCTCGCCGATCTCTGCATCACCTGGTAGGTGGTAAAGGTGCCATGGCGAAAGATCTCAATGACTGATGCACAAGTGGCTGCGCCATGTTGTCGCGGCAAAAAGATTGCGAGCCTGTCGATTTGAAACTGATTCTAGCTATTACGTGCGATGTTGACAATCGTTTGTCTTAGTGCTCCCAATCAGAACCTCTCTGGATGAGTTGTACATTCGAAGTCGGGCTGGGTCTGCTCCATAATGCAATCTCCCGACCGCCGCGTCAAGCCATGCAGCTCCTGTCAATGAGAGGGTTGCAACAGGGAATGCAAAGCGGTACCCTAATGATCCGAAACGAACTCGCGTGAGTGGGCGTTGTTCCAAGCTATACGTCCTCAAATGGCATACCGGCGGTATCGCGCCGGTAAGGTTCCAGCACCAGCACGCAAGATTTGGTCAACGTATTTTGGTTGGAGACCTTGAGTCACAACACCCCACATTGGAAGCGACCGTTTGTTTGTTGGCATAGGTGATACTGCACTGGCACGGTTCCGGTCTATCTCCTATCCGTCAAGATTGATGATGATCACTGGGCAGTCAACACGTCGTTCGATTTGAGCGATGGTCGAACCCAGGTGGCGATGGAAAATACGTCGCTTGCGGTGCAAGCCAACCATGATGGAGTCGATCGGGTACTCTCCGCAGGTGTCAGCGATGCCGATTCCAACGGATCCCCGTTCGACATCGCGCAGAAGCCCATGGGCAGGTATATGGAGGGCGTCAAACCACGAGAGTGCGGTGGCGATGACGGCATTCGCCTCGTCGATGGTATCGCGGAAATACTTGACTCCGTTGGCGAGATCCCATTCACGGCAGTGGAGGACGACCACCTGTACTGCCATGCGGTTTGCTAAATGTGCGGTTGCCCAGAACAGTTTTGTTGAGTCAGTGGCTGCTGACCCCACTGGAATGAGGAGACGTAATGGTTTGTCTTCGGGGACAGGTGTATCGCAGTATCCATCTCCTAGTTGATGCGGTGGTGCGGGAGTCTCGACTGTAGGAGGGTTGATGCGGGGCGTCTTCGGTCGTAGGCCAGCCATCAAGCACCAGCCTGACCGTGAGCGCGGATGCGGTGCCCAGTGGCTAGTCTGATTTCTCCGCCGATGTCAGCGATCCGATCGTTGTGATGATTGATGATCACGATTTTGGTCACGAGTGGAGAGTATCGGCATGCTGATCGAGCTGATTGTATTCTTTACAATACATTGACGACCGGAACAGCAACTTTGATACTCTGTTGACACCGTCCGGGCTGATAGCGGCGGGGGCCTTAACTGCTAGTGTGCTCTACATGCTCAGATGATGATAGGACTCCTGCTCTCGTTGAAGGGTCAGGGTTGGCGATTCTTGGCGGTGTGTCTTATTGGTCTTGGCAGGGCTCAAGACGATGGTTTGGTTGGAAGTGCCCTGTGCCCTGGAGAGGATGTTCTGAGTTACCATCATGGGTCCACCGAGACGAGGCACAAGAAGATCGACGGAACTATGGGATCTGAGTAGTTATCTCCTTACCGTGGTGGCTGTTAGCCGGCTGCTCCGTCGGGGTCGGCCACTCGCAGCGCAGACTGTTGGTGTCGCGGCGGCGGTGGGTTGCCTTGGGACGCGGCACCCAAGAGGTCTTTGGATCGGTCTTGGCTACGGGTTTGGTAGAGTAGCGCCGCCGACACGCCTCCCACTCGCTTTTGCTGCCGGCGTTCTTGCACTGCAGGGATCCAGGACGCGTGGTTGGCGAGGTGATATTGGTTGGTCGGTGATGGCGGCCGTTAGCGCTGGCGTAGCAGTGCGGGTTGGTGAGAAGTTTACGATAGGTCGAGGCGGCCCTTCTGACCAACGACAGCGGCCAAGAGTTGTTGTCGTAGCCAATGTTGATTCTGGGTCGACCCGGCTTTTTCGACGGGCCCGCCGCATGCTTGATGCGCAGCGTGATGGAGGAACTGAGGTCCTCCTAGTGAAGGCTGGTGATCTTTGCGCTGCTCTCGATGCTGCCGCAAGGTTGGTCGGGCCAGCAGGGAGGGTTATCGCGGCTGGAGGTGATGGCACCATAGGGGCCGCTATCGCGAAGACAGCAGCCACGGACACGCAACTCGGCATCCTTCCGACTGGTACTGGGAACGACATAGCTCGGTCGTTGACGATTCCGCTGTATCCAGAGGAAGCGGCGTTGGTTGCTAGTGGTGCGGCCTCCCGTGAGGTCGACATACTCCGCACGAATTTGGGTGTGGCTGTGCATGCTATCAGTGTTGGTCTGGTAGCTGACTTTGCGCAGAGGGTTCAAAATATTCATGGGTGGCGACGTCCATTGCTCTATCCGGCGGTTGCCTTTGCCACTTGGCACGCGCGTCGATCGGTCGATCTGGCGGTGCAGGCCAACGGTCATGAGACAACCGACAGGTACCTCAACGTGGCAGTGGTCAATGCGCCCCGTATCGGGGGAAGGGTCGGGATAACGCTACCTAGTGGCGCCCCTGATGATGGTGTTGCGCAGCTTGTCATGATCTCGCGTGCGGCGTGGCGGATCGCGATTGGAGAGATTGGCAGCCTGTTTCGACAACGTGCGCGTCGAGTGCCAAGACGTGCGATGATGGAAGAAGTGACGGAGCTGCAGTTGCGTGCGACCGATCCGTTCATCGTTGCTCTCGATGGCGAACCCAGAGGTCCAGTCTGCCAACTGATGGTGGAACTCATTCCAAGAGCATGCCGAGTGGCAGCACCGACACCCCGGAAGCAATAATCGGAGACCGGTGATCGGAAGAATTGGTACGTTCGCGGACGGTTTGCTAGCCGTTTGACGGCGATGGTTCCAGCGTGCGAACGTCACGATGGGCCTGAGGAGGCGTTCCCGGCCATTGCGTTGTTCGTCGAAAACAGGCACCTCATGTGGTTGTGGGCCAGTGGTCGGTCCAAGGGTCAGGTGATTGATGGTAGTCGGGTACCATGCTTGTGGATGAATCAGTCAGGGAAGCGAGAAGAGATGCCTAAGGTGCCAAGTGTCCGTGAGTTTCAAGCGGCTACTGTCTTGTTGCCGGTGATGAATGAAACTGAGTCCTTAGAGCGGACGGTCGCCATTATCGAGGCCCAGGCTGGTGGCGACGTCGTTGAATATCTCGTGCTCACTTCTCCTCGAACGAGTGAACGGAGTTTGGCAGTCGTTAACGAGCTGCAGTCGCAGTATGGAAGCCGCCTGCGGGTGCATCGACAGTCCTTGCCTTTTCTCGGAGGGGCGATTCGTGAGGGCTTCATGATCGCAGAGGGTAGCCACGTTATCATGATGGCAAGTGATCTTGAGACCGATCCTCACGACGTCGCAACGATGATCGAGCGAGCCAAATCCTTGCCTCAAGCCATCATTACGGCATCCCGTTGGGCGAATGGAGGCTCGTTTTCTGGCTACTCACCTATCAAGCTTGGGCTGAATAAGTTGTTCCAGGCCAGCTTCGCCCTGCTATACCAGACTTCGCTTACGGACATGACCTACGGCTATCGCCTTTTCCCGACCGCACTTGTTCGTGCGATTCGCTGGGAGGAGTTGCGGCACCCCTTCCTGTTGGAGACCATCGTCAAACCGCTGCGGCTCGGTGTTCCTATCTATGAAATCCCTTCTCGATGGAGTGCTCGAACCGAGGGAGAGTCGTCAAACACTTTTTGGCGAACGTTTGTCTACTTTCGGATTGGCATACGGACAAGATTGCAACCAGTTGCTGGCCTGTTGACTACGTCACCCTAGCTACACTTCACCAAGTCATGATGAAGACCATAGTTACCACGACGATCAATGCACCGACAGAGGCGATTCGTCGCTACGATGCCATGGAGGATTGGAATCTCATCGTCATTGGGGATCGAAAGACCCCCGCGGACTATCAGCTCAAGCGGGGACGTTACGTCTCGCCGGCCGATCAAGAACGCTATGATCACGAGCTTTCGGATGCCATTGGGTGGAACTGCATTCAGCGCCGTAATTTCGGCATCCTGTTGGCCTATGAGATGGGCGCCGAGGTGATCGCGTTGATCGACGACGACAATATCCCACAGGCCAACTGGGGAAGCCAGATGTTGGTGGGATCCGAGGTCGAGGTCCGGTGGCATGAGAGCGGCCTCGATGCTTTCGATCCGGTGGGGGCGACAAATTATCGAGCACTCTGGCATCGCGGATATCCATTGGAGCTCTTATCACAACGCCACTATGAGGAACCCGTGGCGCGACGAGTCAAGGTAGACGTCGATGCTGGATTCTGGAACGGTGACCCAGACATCGATGCGATCTGTCGCTTAGAGCATGCTCCAGAATGCGAGTTCGACCCCTCCTACTTTCCCATCGCGAGTTCAGTGATGGCTCCTTTTAACTCTCAGAATACGATGCTGGCTCGGGAGGTGGTTCCGCACTACTTTCTCTATCCGCATATCGGGAGGATGGATGATATCTGGGCTGCCTACTACGTTCAGGCGCATGGATTCCAGGCAGTCTTTAGCGAACCCTCGGTTTACCAGGATCGGAATGAACACGACCTCATCCGGGATTTGAAGGCCGAGACCATCGGCTACACCAACAACCTCTCGTTGATTCGGGATCTGAAGAGAGACCCCGAGTCCATCGTCGCGTATCTTCCGGGGCCTGCAGTTCGTGCATGGGACCTTTACCGTAGGCACTTTCGCTAATGCGCCGGGTTCTTATCACCGGTGGTGCCGGTTTCGTTGGACGGCATTTCACTCGCCACTTTCTCGATGCCGGGGATGAGGTCCATGTCGTCGATCCGATCGAGCCAGCGACCGGTGGTATCGACCCCTCAGAACGTTGGCCACTTTTTGATCCCCGTGAGTATGACCATTTCCATTTTTATCGCCAAGACTGCCGTGATTACTTTCGGGACAATCCCCGGGAATCATTCGAGCTCGTGCTGCATTTGGCGGCCATGGTGGGTGGGCGGTTGATGATCGAGGCCAACCCGTTAGCCATCGCCGATGACCTTTCGATCGATGCACAATACTGGCAATGGGCTGCTGAGGCGCGACCAACCAAGACCATCTGTTTCTCCTCGAGTGCCGCCTATCCTATCAAGCTCCAGCGAGAGAGCGGCTATGTACTGCTCTCAGAGGAGATGATCGACTTTGGCGACGATATAGGTATGCCGGACATGTCCTATGGTTGGGCCAAGTTGACCTGCGAGTATCTGGCTCGACTCGCGCATGAGCGTCATGGGCTCGCATCCGTGTGTTATCGTCCCTTCTCAGGGTACGGCGTCGACCAGGATGATAGCTATCCGTTCCCTTCCATCTGTAAACGCGCCTTGGCTGGATCGGCCGCCGAGCCTTTGGTGGTGTGGGGCAGTGGACGCCAGATGCGCGACTTTATTCATATCGATGATTGTGTCCGTGGTGTGATCACTACCATGGATGCGATTGATGATGGGGGAGCGGTCAACCTTTCGACCGGGCGTTTGACCAGTTTTCTTGAGTTTGCTCGTTTAGCTGTCCAAAGTTGTGGGTATGAAACCGAGGTTGTCGGCCGTGACGATCGCCCCGTCGGTGTCTTTGCGCGCGGTGGAGCAATCGATCTACAGGACCAGCTCGGCTTTCGAGCAACCATCGGTTTTGAAACTGGTATCGCTGAAGCTATCGGCTACTATCGCGAAGTAGTCGGGGAACGATAGATCCACAGACCAGGTACTTGTGGTAGGGATATCGGATCGTTTCAGCGATCACTCTTTCGCAACCTCTAACGTCGGCGTGTCGTGTATCAGCCTCAAATCCCAGATAGGCTCGATGAGGGATAGAGGAGTAGTGTTGAGTTTACAAGAGTCAGAGGATCTATCGTGGGATGCACCGGGTTGCTTTCAGGTGGCACCGGATGTCTATCGTATTCCGCTGCCACTACCCCATGATGGTCTGCGGGCGGTGAATGTCTATGCGATCGTGGACGGAGATCGATTAGTACTGATCGACTCTGGCCAACAGCTTGTGGTGGCGCGGTCCGCTCTTGAACTGGCACTCAGAAGTCTGAACGCATCCCTCGGCGACATCAGTACGTTTTTCGTCACCCATATCCATCGTGATCATTACACGCAGGCAGTCGCCGTTCGGCGCGAATTTGGGAATCGGATCTATCTTGGCGACGGGGAGCGCGAGTCGATGAACCATGCTTCCCATCCCACCGGCAATCCTTTGCACGATCAGCTGGTCGAACTGGAACGCTGTGGAGCGAACGCACTGGTGGCAAATATCAAGCCCTCGTCTGACACCGAGGACATTGCTGGCTCACTCTATGAAGAGCCAGATGGTTGGCTCCGGGAGGAGACGATCGAGCTTGCGAATCGGCAGTTGCGGGTCATCGCAACCCCTGGACATACGCGAGGACATGTCATCTTTTATGACGACAGCAATCGATTGTTGTTCGCCGGAGATCATGTGCTTCCACACATCACCCCATCGATCGGATTCGAACCACTGGTGTATCCGGATCCGCTTGGCAACTACCTACGTTCGCTGCGACGTGTGCGACATCTCCCCGACGCCTATCTGCTTCCAGCCCACGGGATGCCTGGACCTGGATTCTACCGTAGGGTCGATGAGTTGCTTGCTCATCACGATGAGCGGCTGGGAGCTACCGAGGCTGCGGTGAACGGGGGGGCATCAAGTCCCTACGAAGTCGCGAGCGTACTCCGTTGGACGCGACGGCGACGCCACTTGGTAGAACTTGACCCGTTCAATCAGATGTTAGCGGTGATGGAGACCAAATATCATCTTGAACTCCTCGCGATCCAAGGTCGGCTACTGCAGTCTCTTGTCGCGGGTACCTATCAATTCAAGGTCGCGGGCCAAACCCCCCAGCGAACGTAGCTTCAGTTTCGCCAGAGATGAGCCTTCTCTCATCGTGATTAGATAGTGAAGGCGAGGTTGGTGACGATCTGGTTAGCGATCGCCTGATCCCCCTCGATCCTGATGGGGTCATGGGTCTGATGCGGGTCGACTCTTCCGCAAGCAAGCGCCATAAAGAGGGTTGAGTCCATCTGTAACCGGCAGGAGGGTGCCTCGATTGAGGGAACGAGCCGTGCTCGTTCGCCTACCTCGACGTTCCAGGTTCTTGTCGCTCCGCCGGTGAGGGATATGACCACGGAGCTCCCTTGGGGAAGACGGGCCTGCTTGCCGATGATATAACCGATGGCACGCTCCACTTCGTCGATGCTCGCCTCCACGACTGCTCCAGATTCATGACCAGGCAGGCGAAGGGAGCGACGTAGATCCTGCTCATGAACCCAGCAGTCGAAGATGCGAATCTGAAGAAACCGCCGGAACGGTGCTTGGCCTATGGGTGTCCAACCCGTGGCATCGAGTTCTGCGTCGGTGAGAATGGACAGCGCTTGGGTGCGTTGGGCGATGGTGTTGTGGTAACTGGCCAGGAGTTCGTTGACTGACAGTTGGCGTAATGTGACGAGCCAACGGTCGTTGAGCTCAGCGATTTCGTTGGTGTAGTGGCGATCTGTGGGAAGCGGCCCGTCGAAGGGCGCTGCACCGCTTAAGAAGAGCTCTGTCCCGACGATGTGAGCAAGAATGTCAAAGTTCGTCCAGTGTGGAAGGATCGATGGTTGCAACCATTGATCCTCGGTGATTTGAGTAATGAACGCACTGAGGGCGTCCCACTCTGCCAGGAGCGTTGTTACGACCGGATCCACGAGCTATTCGCCCGAACTCGTTGCTGGCGCAGCTGGCAGGCCTGCGCTGGTTGTATCGACGTCGTCGCCGAAGGTCACCTCTTTACCGCGATTGATGCTTTTCCAGTCACGCCCTTGGAGATAGGGCTCCAGTGCACTGGCGATGGCATTGAGTTGCGTTGGCCCCTTGGGCTGTTGGAGTTCGAAGAAGTTTGCATGTCGCGATGCAGTGAGGACCATCGTCCATAGCTCGAGCGCCTGCTCTCCAGAGGGTGGATCAATGAGGACCGGGCCAAAGAGCGTCTGGTCATTGTCAAAGATCAGCGTCGGTACCCCAAAACCTCCCGCGGCGAGTACCCTTTCATGATCGTATCGGATCTCGTCATCGAGGGTCGGATCATCCATTGACGCTTCGACCAGGCCCGGGTCCAGATCTAGCTCATTGAGGAGCTCGCGCGCCACGGAGGGGTCATGGGGCTTTTGACCAGCTTCGTGGAGGGCGAAGCCAGCAATGGCATACCATTGGTCGACGAGTACGGGATCGTGTCGCCGAAGGAGCGCGGCGATGCGAAGCATGGACCAACCATAGGACCAAGAACGTTCCCAAGGATGCCGCTTTCCGTCCTCCCGATTGACCTCCTCGAGACTGAAGAACCTCCAGTTGATCGTCAATGGAACTTGCTCGCGAACCTGGCGGATCCACTTGGATGCCATATAGGCAAAGGGGCAGAGTATGTCGAAATGGTAGTCGACGGTCACTGGTTCGTTGAGATCAATCACCCTTGACAGGCTAGTGAGCGTGGTGAAAACAGGGGGCGTACCATCGAAGAATCGGGTGCTTATCGGGTGCCGTCGTACCATCGAGGCCAGGGATCCACGCCGCAGCTCGTCGAGTCTATGCTACTGTAGCTCTGAGGGGAGGTTCTGTTGGGCGAAGCAATTGAGATTACGGTTAGTGGGACCACATATTCGGCGAGCTTAGGGGAGTTGCTCATAGAGGTGCTCAATCGGGCTGAGATCGGCGTTCCACAGGTCTGCTACCACCCGGCACTTGGAACCATCGGAACCTGTGATCTGTGCCTGGTCACGGTTGATGGGCGCACCCGGCGAGCCTGTGAGTACACTGTCGCTGGTGGCGAGGTGGTGCGGTTGCAGAGCGTCGCCCGTGAGCGTGTTGCTGGTGCACAACGCTTACTTGTTAACCATGACCTCTACTGCACTATTTGCGATAACAACAACTCGGACTGCGTCCTGCATAACAGCATTCGCGACATGGGCATCAACGATCAGCCCGAGCCGTTTCGACCAAAACCTTATGCTGTTGACGATAGCCACCCTTTCTATCGCTATGATCCGTCGCAATGCATCCTGTGTGGGCGGTGTGTGCAAGCTTGTCAAGAGGTCCAGGTCAACGAGACGTTGTCGATCGACTGGTCCTTGCCGATTCCCCGTGTTGTCTTTGATGGCGGTGTCCCGGCAGGCGAGTCCAGTTGTGTGAGCTGTGGACACTGTGTGACGGTCTGTCCCTGCAATGCGTTGATGGAGAAGTCGATGATTGGTAGGGCAGGCATCGCCACCAACATCAAGCCAAAGGTGCGCGAGCCGATGATCAACCTCACCAAAGCGCTCGAACCGGCGATTGGACTCAAACCCATCTTTATGCTCTCCGAGATGGAGGAGCGACTCCGGCGACAGCTCGTCAAGAAGACGAAGACGGTCTGCACCTACTGTGGCGTCGGGTGCTCCTTCGACCTCTGGACCAAGGGGCGCACCATACTCAAGGTTCATCCGGAACATGGCCCGATGAACGGCATCTCGACCTGTGTGAAGGGTAAGTTCGGCTGGGACTATGTCAACAGTGCTGATCGTCTAGAACATCCGCTAATTCGCGATGGTGACCACTTTCGTCAGGCGACGTGGGATGAGGCGTTTGTCTTTATCGCTGATTCAATCAAAGCCATCGTTGAGCGTGATGGTCCTGACGCCGTCGGGGTCATCGCCTCTTCGAAGTGCACCAATGAGGAGGCGTTCCTCGCTCAAAAACTAGCACGGGCCGTCATTGGAACTCACAATGTGGACAACTGCTCACGCTATTGCCAGTCACCAGCAACGATGGGACTGTGGCGAACGGTTGGCTATGGTGGTGACTCGGGTTCGGCGACCGATATCGAAGCGAGCGATCTTGTCTTGATCGTGGGTTCGAATACCGCCGAGAGCCATCCAGTCATCGCGACCAGAGTGAAACGGGCCCACAAGTCGCGAGGTCAAAAGCTCATCGTTGCCGATCTGCGCAAGCATGAGATGGCGGAGCGTGCCGATATCTGGTTTGCACCCCGTCCAGGCACCGACCTGGTTTGGTTGTCGGCCGCGAGTCGGTACCTGATCGACCATGGATATCATGACGAGAAGTTCATCGCTGACAAGGTTGAGAACCTCGCCGACTTCGTAACCTCGCTAGAACCATTCACGGTCGCCTATGCTGCCGGAGTCACGGGCGTCGCCGAGGAGACGCTGATCACCGTCTTTGAGACGCTTGCCCACGCGGACTCTATTGCCGTGCTCTGGGCGATGGGAGTGACCCAACATAGCGCAGGCTCTGATACCTCGACGGCCATCGCAAACTTGCTGTTAGTCTCTGGTAACTTCGGGAAGCCGGGATGCGGAGCGTACCCGTTGCGCGGTCACAACAACGTGCAAGGGGCGAGTGACTTTGGTGCGATGCCGACCTATTTTCCTGGGTATGAGTTGGTTGATGATCCCAAAGTGGTGGCCAAGTACGAGGCAGCGTGGGGAAAGACGATGCCAACGACCCGGGGGCTGGACAATCACGAGATGGTGGATGCAATTCACTCCGGAACGTTGAAGGCTCTTCTCCTGACCGGCGAGGAGATGGGTCTGGTAGACGCAAACTCCACCGTCGTACAGGATGCCTTTCGCAAACTTGAGTTCTTTGTCGTCCAGGATATCTTTTTCTCGCACACGGCTCGGTTTGCCAATGTCGTGTTGCCTGCGGCACCGTCATTGGAGAAGGAAGGCACCTTTACCAGTACGGAGAGGCGCCTTCAGCGTCTGTACCGGGTGCTTGATCCGCTTGGTGAGGCACGGCCCGACTGGCAGATCACCCAAGGTATTGCACGAGCGATGGGTGCCCCATGGTCCTATGAGCACCCCTCCGATATTATGGCAGAGGCGGCGAGTCTCGCAGAGATTTTCGCTGGCGTCAGCTACGAGCGACTAGAGGGCTATCGATCGCTGCAGTGGCCGGTCGCCGAGGACGGAACCGACACGCCAACGCTGTATCTCGATCGTTTTCACTTTCCCTCCGGGAAGGCGCGCTTCTACCCTGTTGGGTACTCGACTCCTACCGACGAGGTTGATGAGGAGTTCGATATTCACGTCAACAATGGTCGGCTTTTGGAACACTTTCATGAGGGCAATATGACATATCGAGTGCCAGGGATCTCACAGATGACACCGGAACCCTTTGTTGAAGTCTCGCCAGAGTTGGCTGAACAACGAGGGGTGGTTGATGGTTCGTTCCTTCGGCTGACCTCTCGCCGGGGATCGGTCAAGGTGCGTGCGGTGATTACGGACCGGGTCCAAGGCAATCAGGTCTACCTGCCGATGAATGCCCAGCACAACGAGATGGCGGTGAATTTCCTCACCTCTTCAGAGGTCGATGGGGCTACCCATACACCGGCCTACAAGGAGTTGGCAGCCAAGCTGGAGGTGCTCGACGACAAACCACGCCGGGCGCTCCCAAAGCATAATTTTCGCTATGGACATCGCACCCCACAGCGCGGTGTCAACATCGGGGCCAAGCGTTCCAGGGGTGATTACCATAACCCGGTAGACGACGAGGCCTCGCAAATGCATACGGAACGAAAGTGAGGTAGTGATGGCGGAACCGATCGATTACCAGTCCCCCTTGACCCCAACAGTGACGAGTGCGGTTGGGTTTGAGTCGTCGAAGCTCCAAGAGACGGTGTATGCCCTGCGTCATGGAGGGGCAGATGCCTTGGCCGTGATGCTGGAGCGGTTGGACTCCAACAGCGGACGCGCTGCGATCACTCGCATTGCCAAGCTTTCACTGTTGACGGGCTCCTATACGCCGCTGCTTGTTGAACGACTCGCTAACGGAATTCAGGCGACTTCGACAAAGGTCGCCACCAGCGAGGTCCCCTCGTGGAGGGAGCTGGCGAGGCAGATGAAACTCCCCTCGACGCGGCGTGGGATCGGTGTGTTGCTTGCGTTGTTGCGTGCACTCGGTGGCGAGGAGTTCTAAAAGTTGTAACCAGTCGGTAACGTTTGAACTCTAACCTTTAACGAAAGGTTGGTCTTGGTTCGTTCATCGCTGATGCACTATATTGGAGATTGGCATTAGTTGACTTGGCGATCCCAAGGCTATCGACCTGGCTAAAGCATGTCGCCTCAGCACATAGGCGGATATGCATGAGGGCAACCCAGAAAGGGGGTGGTCTGACGTGACCGATGGTAATGAGATGTTTCCGCTGATACAGCGGCTCGATCAGGATGGAAAGCTCGTCGGCGAACTCGGAGTCCTGACCGCGGAGAATCTCAAGGAGACCTACACCACGATGCGTTTTCTACGCACCTTTGATGAGCGAGCATGGAATCTCCAACGCCAAGGTGTGATCGGGACGTACGCCCCCTTCAAGGGGCAGGAAGCCGCTCAGATGGGAGCGGTAGCCGCACTCGACGATCGTGACTGGTTAGTCCCAACGTATCGTGATTGGGCAGCAAGTTATCTACGTGGTGTCCCCATGGAGCATGCATTGTTCTTCTCGAAGGGTCACCCAAGCTTGGGTGATATCCCAGTGGGGAAGCAAGTGTTGCCAGCGCAGGTGGTGATCGCTGCCCAAACCCTCCACGGTGTCGGTGTTGCATGGGCAACCAAACTCCGTCACGAAGGGGTAGCAACTGTGGTGACTTTTGGCGATGGTGCCACCTCACAAGGTGACTTCCATGAAGCGATGAACTTTGCCTCTGTGCTCGAGGTGCCACTGATCTTTTTCTGTGAGAACAACCAGTGGGCTATCTCGGTCCCTCTGTCCCGCCAGATGCATGCCGAGACGATCGCCCAGCGCTCGGTAGCCTATGGCATCGAGGGTTTCCGCGTCGATGGCAATGACTATGTTGCCGTCGCCAATCTGATGCACGAGCTATCGGCCCGCGTTCGTAACGGCGAAGGACCCTTCCTTGTCGAGGCGGTCACCTACCGCTTGGGGGCGCATACCACCGCCGATGATCCCGGCAAATATCGCGCGGTCGAGGAGGAGGATCTGTGGATACGGCGCGATCCCCTGATTCGGCTTGAGAAGTGGCTTCGAGGTGAGGGGCTACTCAGTGATGAGGAGCTGGTCGCGATGGATGGTGACTCTGAGGCCAAGGTGGAGGAGATTCTCGCTACCTTCCGTGAGGCGCTCGAGATATCGCCACTTGTCCTTTTCGATAACGTTTATGCTGACGTTCCGGCTGGTCTGGCGTCGCAGCGTGCACAGTTTGAGGCCCGAGTCAAAGAGGTAGGAGCTTGATATGGCAAAGTTGACGATTGCACAGGCATTGAATCAAGCTTTGGAGGCTGCCTTACTTGAGGACGATGCAGTCATCATTCTCGGTGAAGACGTGGGCAAAGACGGTGGAGTCTTTCGCATTACCGATGGTCTCTTTGAGAAGTTCGGTGCTGAGCGAGTGATCGACACCCCGTTAGCGGAGTCAGGGATCGTGGGGACCTCTGTCGGACTCGCAATGGCCGGCATGAAGCCAGTAGCGGAGATCCAATTCTTTGGCTTTATCTATGAGACGATGGATCAGATCGCCTCCCAGGCGGCGCGCGTGCGTTTTCGTTCGCTTGGGCGTTACGGCGCGCCGATGGTGATCCGCGCACCATTCGGTGGCGGAGTCAAGGCCCCGGAGATCCACTCCGATTCACTTGAGGCACTGTTTACCCATACGCCGGGCATCAAGGTGGTTACGCCCTCCAACCCCTATGATGCGAAGGGTCTTTTGCTCAGTGCGATCGATGACCCTGATCCAGTGCTGTTCCTTGAACCTATGCGACTCTATCGTGCCTTCCGAGACGAGGTGCCTGAGGAGGCCTATCGAGTCCCGCTTGGCAAGGCCAATGTGGTGCGTCAAGGCACCGATGTCACGCTGATTGGCTGGGGACCATCGATGGCACTGATACTCGCAGCCGCTGACGAATTGGTCGCCCAGTACGACATCTCCCCCGAGGTGATTGACCTGCGGACGTTGACCCCACTCGACGAGGAGACGATCGTGGCTTCGGTCCAAAAGACCCAACGCGCGGTCGTGGTGCACGAAGCGGTGCGGACCTCCGGGTTCGGTGGTGAGCTGGCAGCGGTCATCCAGGAGAAGGCATTCCTCTATCTTGAGGCTCCAGTGCTGCGAGTGACAGGTTATGACACCCCGTACCCAATGACAATGTTTGAAGATCTCTGGTTGCCTGACACCTCGCAGGTGATCACCGCCGCCTTGGCATCAGTGCGATTTTAAGGAGTAAGCGATAGTGGAGTGGAAGTTTCCTGATGTTGGTGAGGGGCTGCACGAGGCGCAGATCGTCAAGTGGTACCACCAAGAAGGCGATGATGTCAAGCGTGATGAGCCCTTGCTCGATGTTGAGACCGATAAGGCAGTGGTGACGATCGGTGCCCCGGTGACGGGATCGATCGATAAGGTCCTCTTTCATGAGGGCGATACCGTGAACGTTGGTGAGGTCGTCGTCGCTTTCTCGACCGATCAACCGAGTGGTGGTGGGCCTGATGCGTCGCCGTCGCGGAATGAAGCAAGCCCTGCGCCGGTTGTTCCAGCTGCCAAGGGGGCTGAGGCCTCAGCGCGGCCACCCATCGTTCCCTCGCGGGAAGTAGTTGGAGCGACCGGCGAGCGAGCGATGGCGACGCCGGCGGTGCGTAGGTTGGCTCGCGAACTCGGTCTCGATATCAACCTGGTGCGAGGTACCGGTCCTGACGGTCGCGTCGTGGCGGAGGACCTACAGGCTGCTGTCGCGACGGAGACCACTGGTGCAAGTGAACAAGTGCTAGCCCCGCCCTCCGCTCCCGCTTCTGTGCCCGCCGCGCTGACCAATGAGCAACGACGGCCGCTGGTGGGGATCCGAAAGCGGATCGCGGAGAACATGGCTCGCTCGTGGTCCCATGCTGTCCAAGTATCGGTCTTTGAAGAGGCGAATGTGGCGGCGTTGGTGGCCTTGCGCCGTGATATGAATGCACGTTTAGCGCCTGAGCGTATCAGCTATCTCCCGTTGATCGCGAAGGCGGTGGCTGGAGTCCTCGCCCAGTTCCCCGATCTCAATGGTCGACTCGACGAGGAGGCTGGCGAGATCGTGACGTACTCGGATGTGCACCTGGGTTTCGCGGTCGATGACCCGCAGGGACTCATGGTTCCAGTCCTGCGCGCTGTCGGAGAAAAATCACTTGTTGAGGTCTCGGCTGAGCTCAATCGTCTGATTGAGGGCGCTAGGAGCCACACGCTTACCTCGGGAGAACTCACAGGCTCGACCTTTACGATTACCAACTATGGCACCATCGGTGGAGTCTATGCCACGCCAATCATCAACTACCCCGAAGTGGGAATCCTCGGGGTGGGTCCGATCCGCAAACGCCCAGTTGTCCTTGAGGACAACACCGTGGGCGTCGGAGACGTGATGACGCTTTCTCTCACCTTCGATCATCGCATTATTGATGGTGGCTATGCATCGAGATTTCTGATGCGGGTGATCGGCTTACTCAGTGATCCCGTGCAGTTGATGATGGAGATGAAGTAGTTGGTCGTCGGCGAATTCACAGAACAGGCGGATCTCCTCGTCATCGGTGGAGGTCCGGGTGGCTATAGTGCGGCGATCCGTGCGTCACAACTTGGACGATCGGTTACCGTAGTCGAGCGTGGAGCGATTGGTGGGGTCTGCCTCAACATCGGGTGTATCCCCTCGAAGGCGTTGATCGAGCTTTCTAGCCGTTTTCATGAGCTTGATAGTCTCGCCAAAAAAGGGGTGGTGACCGAGGACGCCCACGTCGACCCCATTGCCCTTTCACAGACGGTGATGGCAAGCGTTGAGCGGCTGACCTCAGGGGTTCGTCAACTGCTTAAGGCGGCGGACGTCGAGATCGTTGAAGGCGAGGCGAGTTTCGTCGGTCGTAATGAGGTTCGAATCCGTGCGAGCCACGACACCAGCAGAATCAAGTTCAAGGACTGCATCTTGGCAACGGGATCGTCACCTCGCGAGCTTGAAGGTTTTGTCGTTGATCATCAACGGGTATTGGACTCTACCGACCTCCTCTTCACACCGGTGATTCGCCGAGACTTGATCATCGTCGGGGGTGGCTATATCGGTATCGAGCTCGGAAGCGCCCATGCGCGGCTTGGGACCAAGGTAACGATCCTCGAGACAGCCCCAGAGATCTTGATGGGTGTCGAACCGGAGATCCAGCGGACCCTTAGGACGGTCCTAAAGCAGATGGGTGTCGAGGTCTATACGGGCGTTGGGGTGAAGAGCATGAAGACCGCAGGCGATGCGGTTGTCGTGGAGATGCTTCGGGGAGATGCAGTCGAAGAGATTCGCGGGAGTGCGGTGGCTGTCATGGTCGGTCGGGTTCCTAACTTGGGCGAGGATCTCGGGCTCGGACTAGCAGGCATTGCTCTTGGCTCCGACGGACGCGTTGTCGTCGATGACCAGATGCGCACGTCGAATACCCATGTATTTGCCATTGGGGATATCGTTCCTGGGCCGATGCTTGCTCATAAGGCCTATTACGAGGCCAAGGTGGCTGCAGAGGTCGCCGCTGGCCATGCGGCCGGAAATGATGCGACCGTCATACCAGCGGTGATCTTTGCGGAGCCGGAGGTGGCCTCCGTCGGGATGGGTGAGCAGGATGCGCATACGGCGCATGGAGACGACGTACTCGTGGCTCGGTTTCCCTATCGGGCGAACGGTCGTGCGATTGTCTTAGGCGCGTCGGTCGGTGAAGTCAAACTTATTGCCGTTGCGAGCACCAAGCGACTCCTTGGTGTGCATATCGTAGGAGTTGATGCGTCAAATCTCATCAGTGAGGCGGCGCTCGCGATTGAGTTGGGTGCCACCATCGACGATCTCGCGCTCACGATTCATCCGCACCCGACGCTTTCTGAGATGTATCCTGAGGCAGCCGAGGTGGCCCAGGGCCTTCCAACGCACATCATCGTACAACAGCACCGATGAAGGAACGGCCGATCACCTCGCCATAGCGCGCAAGGTGCGTTCACGATTCGTACTCCACCCAATCTTGGGTTCGCGTTGGAGCGGGTCTACCTGGCAGGCATCGATTGATCGATGATCGCAAGATTGGCCGTTGCCTCGCGCTGTATTTGGGTTGTTCGCTGCTCATCGCTTAGGCTTGTCCTCGTCGTCGGGAGGAGGGTCGATCCTGTCGAGCTCCATAGTAATCTCCTCTCCCCGGCTGAGTTTGAGCGAGACGTAGGTGCCGACACCGATCGGAATGGGAATCCAGAAGTTGAAGAGGCGATACGAGAGCACCCCGAGGATCGCGATGCCCTTCGCGGTGCCAAAGCCGGTGATGAGTGGTATCATAATGCCTTCGACAACACCGAGTCCGCCAGGGGTAATGGGGATCGCGGCGGCGACGTTGGCAATACCGTAACTGACGAGGAGGGCGTCAGGGTTGACCAGTGAGCCAAAGGCCAGCAACATGATCCACAGGCTCAACGCATCAAAGAGCCAGTTGCAGGCAGCCCAAGTGATGGCTCGCTTGAGGAGCTGTGGATCACTTGCGAGTGCACGGACTCGCTGGCCTGCACGGATAATTCCTGCGTGTATCGGCGCTTGAAAACGTCGGAGGAAGGGAAGCTTCTTCACCAGCCTATCCACGAGCAAGACCATACGGTCATTGCCTCGGGTGAGGGTGAGTACGAGCGCGATCACCGCCGCCATTAGGACAATCCCTAACCCGGCCACGATGAGGTAGAGGACGTTGAACCCAAACAAGGGTAGCGAGACGATCAGGGCAAGCCAGAGCATGAGGTTCAGCACCACGGCCGAGCCAATGCCTTGGGTGGCCAAGGCGACACCCGCGTCGGTTCCCCGTACACCGAGACCGTTCAGCAGTCGTACAGTGAGTCCGGCACCACTCGCAGTCCCACCCGGCAACACGTGGGAGACGGCGAGTCCGGAGAGATCGACCTTTGCCAGCGATTTCAGGGACGGTTGTGGATGGGGTAATACGACTGAGGTGAGTTTGGCGTAGGCGAAGAGGGAAAATCCTTCGGCAAGAATCGCTAGCGGAATAAGCCAGTAATTCGCATGACTGAGGAGGTGCAGGGTTTTGCGAGCCCCAGCGATTTGGGGAATCACCAGGTACTCAATGACGAGGAGGATGGCGAACCCCCAGATTCCGCGGATCGCGAAATGGCGGATCAGTTTGCCCAGACTTCGTCGGGTTCCAGTGATGACCTCGCGCGACTGTTCTGTAGGGAGGTGACGAGAGGTCCGACGGCGACTCCCACCATTCTTGGACCGCCAAGTGCTCACAGTACCACCCTAGCTGACTTTGTGTAGGTTGAGGTTCTGTGGATGGACAAGAAGCATGATCAGGTGGACTAGGGTGAGTTTTCCTACTGATTGCGTAGATGGGTGTTGCCGATACGTGCGTCGGGCTATGCGATGGTGAACGGGGCACAGGCAAGGAGCTTTCGGATGGAGTCGTACGGCGTACGAAGGGTGCCGCCAGCGCTTGGTGGGAGTGGAGGTCTGTCGGTAATGTACGATGTGATCGCGAGGAGGCGTCCATGACGACCCAGGGATCTCCCCATCGCTACCAGGGTCTGGGCAAGCAGATTTTCCTAGCAGAGATCGGCATCGTCGGGGTCATACTGGCACTGGTCTTTGTGCTGTACGTCAAAGTCCTTGCGATTGAGGTTCTGGTCGCGATCGTCGGTGCAATCATTGTCGAACCGTTGGTGAATCTGTTGCGAAGGCTGCACTTTCCGCGAGGGGCTGCCGTCGCGCTGACCGTCTTTGTGGCTGCTGCAGTACTTGTCGGTCTTCTGCTGATCTTCAGTGTCCCGCTCTACTCGGCCGGCGTGCGACTCGCCAATGATCTTCCCGGGCTCATCCAAACGGTGACCCATCGGAAAACGCGCATTGTGTCGTTGTTGCATAAATTTCATCTTGAACACTATCTCAATCTCTCCGCCCAGGGGCTAGCGAAGTTCGCCAGCACTGCGCTAGAGCCGGCCCTCCTCGCCGCGAAGGGAGTCCTCTCGTTTTTAACCGATGCGGTGATCACGGCGATGTTGACGGTATTTTTCTCACTGGAAGGCCCAAAGGGGATTGACGTGGTGGTTGGAATGTTGCCAGCCGAACGACAACAGCATCTGCGGAGCGCTCTGCACGAGACGGGGGTGGCGGTGAGCGGCTACGTGCTCGGTAATCTCGCCACTTCGATCGTTGCGGGTATCGTTGTCTATGTCACCTTTCGCTCCCTTGGGCTTCCCTTCGCACTGCTGGTCTCTGTCTGGGTCGGGTTGGTCGATCTTATTCCTCTGGTGGGTGGTCTGTTGGCAGGTATTCCTGCTGTTGGGCTCGCCTTATTGCATGGGCTGCTACCGGCGATCATCCTCTTGGTGGTTTTTCTCGTCTATCAGCAGATAGAAAATCATCTTCTCAATCCCGTGATCCTTTCGCACACGGTGCAGCTCAATCCCCTCTGGATCTTGTTAGCCGTTTTGATCGGAGCACAGCTAGCAGGGGTTCCCGGAGCGCTGGTGGGCATCCCCATTGCCAGTGGTTTTCAAGTGCTGGCACGACGTCTGGTCGCGCCATGGCTACGTCGGCGGCTGAGGCCTGAGGATTCAGATGCCGTGGTTGGAGAGGGTGGCGAAGGTTAAACGCTGGGAGCGGGCGAGGTCGATGAGCTGGGGAAGAGCCTGCAGCGTCGCCTGAAACGACCCCGGATAGGAGGTGCAATCGGAGTCATGGAGGAGTATGGTGACACCAGGGTGGAACCGTGACCGTAGATCTGCCATCACCGATACTGGTGATGCTTGGCGTCGCCAGTCCCTACCCCAAGTTCCCCAAAGTACCAGGCGCAGGCCCTCCGCATGGGCGGCGGTGAGATCAGCTCGTGTGACGACACCATAGGGCGGCCGGTACCAGGTGGGACGGGTCCCCGTGGCGGTTTCGATGGTGGCGAGTGCGCGAGCGAGATCGTAACGGATGCTGCGGGCACTGCGGATCAGGTGATTCTTGTGCCAGTAGCCATGCGTGCCGAGTTCGTGGCCTCGCGCGAGGATGTCGCGGGCGAGTCCCGGTTGGCGATCCACCATCTCGCCGAGGACAAAAAACGTCGCTTTAATATCGTTCGCGTCCAAAAGGTCCAATAGCAGCGGTGTGGAGATTGGGTCTGGGCCGTCATCGAAGGTTAAGGCAATGGACTGGGGGTGACCATCCCCAAGAAGCCAGGGGGCGGTGTAGGGGGCGAGGATCCAGTTGTGGGCTAGAAAGGATGCAGCATGGAGAGCAACCCTGGTGCTCGCAAGGGTGAGGACGGCGGTGGAGGTCTTCATGCGTGCACGCCTTGGGACCCATGCAAGGTTGCAAAGGGGGCGAGAGTGAGATGGTCGCTGTTGAGATGTTTGATCTCCATCTGGAGTTCAGCCTCCGCTTTGGCGGCTGACAGCTGGCTCAGATTGAGTTCGAGAATGGCGCCAGGGTGCGGTGTCAGATCGAAGTGGTGGGCGAGGATGCGAGCAGGGATGATGGTCTGGTGATGGAGTGACGCCCAGGCGAGATCCACGGCATTCATGGTGTTCTGTGGGAGGTAGGCGTTGATCTGGACCCCGAGTACCCGAGCCAGGTCGGCGCGTCCTGTGGAGAGGTCGTTTTCGGGAAGGATGAAATTGAAGTCCGAGGAGTTGCCACTACCACCGTTGATGAGCTGAACCCCCTGGTGAAAGGCGTACCGCACAGCGCCGGGATGAGCTATGGCCTGTCGACCGGTGACGACAACTCCGATGCCCTCGTTGATGATCAAGCTGTCGATCGCCGGGTTCACAAGCGCCGATGCGGGGAGGCGGGTGGAAAGATACACGTAGTCGGATTTGTTGGCAGTTCTCGTTAGGTTGAGGCCGTGATAGCCGATGACGCCCGAGAGGAGGTTGGCGACCACAAAGAGCACGATCAGCATGGCGGCGGTCCTTGTCAGACGTAACGCCCAAACGCCATGGCGGGTTGTCGGGGTCAACCGAGCTTCATGAAGTAGCTCCAGGATCGGCTGATGAGGCGCGGTCTGAAACTGATCGAGTTGTTTGGTGACCTGTTCGGCTGGATGGAGGCGCAAGTTGCGTACCTGCTGGACGAGTTGCTCCTCGTTATGACACCAGACCGTTGCACCGACGGACTCCATAGCTGCTACATTTTCGCGCCCATGTCCTGCGATTGGTCGGTACGATATCACTGGTCGCTGTGCCGCCATCGCCTCAAGTGCGGTCAATCCTCCCGCGTTTTGAATGACGACGTCGGCAGCTGCCATGTAGAGGCGCACCTCCTCGGTCCAGCCGACGGACAGCCCGCCACCGTGGCGTTCGAGTTGGGCCTGAAGATCGTGGTTACGTCCACAGAGAGCAACGGGGAAGATGTCCTCTTCAGTGGCGAGCAGCTCGAAGGTCTGGGCGATGTCCCCCACCCCCCAGGAACCTGAGACGATGAGCACGATCGAGCGGTCGTTGGGGATGCCGAGAGCCTCCCTTGCTGCACGCTGATCAACAGGATGGAAGAAGCGAGCCTCAACAAAGGGTCCGGTGACCACAATCTCTCCGTTGGCACCCGCTCGGTTCCGTGCCTGCATGGCTGCCGTCTCAGAGACGCATAGGTGTAAGTCGACGGCGGGATGCACCCAGAGTGGGTGAACGGAATAGTCGGTGAGGAAGGTGGCAATCGGCCGATGCGAGATGACCGGATTCTTTTGGTGTCTCATCTGACCGAGCAGCTGTGCACTAAAGGGGTGCAGAGCGATGATGATGTCGGGTTCAGTCTCCTCAATCCACCGAACTACACCACGCTGGAAGAAGGCCTGCAGCGCGCGCCGGGTGATGGTGGCCATCGGGGAGAAGGTATTCCAAAGCCAGAATTCGAGTTGATACGCCCATGGGGCTCGTTCGACCTCAAGTTTGAAACCTCGTTCTAAAAGCCGCCCCATACGAGGAGATGCATCCAGGAAATCACGAGTTTCGCACGTAATCCCGTAGCTATTGAGTTCCTCCGAGATCACCCGGGCTACTCCGTTGTGGCCACCTCCCATTCTCGCCGAGAGCAAGAGTGCCTTAGTGCTTGACATTGCAGATGATTCTACCAGTTCGCCATAGACTTAGAGACCTCGTGGTAGTGCTTCTATCTTTACTGGCGGCGATTTGTTTTGGGATGGCCGCAGTGTTGCAATTTCAAGCGAGCACCGCGTCGGCCAGTGAGCTTAATCTGCGCTTTAGCCTGTTATGGCGGCTACTGGCTAATCCGCGGTTTGGATTGGGGGCCATCTTCGATGTCGTAGGTGGGGTGGCCCAGTTCTTCGCCCTCAAGTATGGTTCCGTTCCCCAGGTGCTGCCGATCTTGGCGAGTGGCTTTGTGCTCGCCATTCTTCTCGAGCATTTTCTCGCTCGGCGTCCTGTGGGCGTTGGCGACGTGATCGCGCTGCTGGTCAGCTGTGGGGCGTTGATCACCTTCTTGGTGCTCAGCCCACAAGCGAGTGGAGAGACGATCTACGTCGGTGCGTCCATCCTGATCGGAGGGCTGGGAGTCGTGATTGGTGTCTTGACCGTCACCCTTTTGCGCCCGCTGCTGGCAGGTCATGGACGGATACAGGCGATGATAGGGGCAGCACTTCTCGGTGTCGTCTCGATCTTCGAACGTGAGGTGGGGATTCTGTGGACCCAAGAGGGCGCCGTGC
This sequence comes from Actinomycetes bacterium, assembly GCA_021819725.1. Next base: position 278,921 of record JAKAQR010000001.1, on the reverse strand, counting down.
GTACCTTAGAACACTGGGAACTCTGGGTGCTCGTGGTGGTGGGGGGACTTGCGTTGTTGGTGGTGCAGAGTGCCTTTCAGCGACAGAGCCTCGCGCGGGTCTTGCCGTTGGTTACCGTGGGTGAGCCGATTGCTGCCATTGCGATCAGTGCGCTCGCGTTGCAGACGCCGCTCTTTCGGGCTGGAGCGAGTACCTTTGCGAGTCTTGGAGCCCTCGTTGTCGAGATACTGGCGTTGATCTATCTTGCCCGTTCTGAGGTTCGTGTTGATGCCGAACTCCACCATGACGGCAACTGAAGTGGAGGTGATCTTTCTCCATGGACAGCCGGGTCAAAAAGAGGACTTTGCCCCGGTCTATCGATGGATGGACCATCGCTGGCCAGTGGTGAGTCTTGATCGCCCCGGTTGGGGCGCTAATCCACTGGGCGTGATCGGGATTGAGGCGAACGCCTCGTGGGTCTTGGACCAACTAAAGACGTCCAGGGTCGTTCTGATCGGGCACTCGTTGGGGGCCACCATCGCGGTGCGTGCGGCACAGCTAGATCCCGAGCGAGTGAAGGGGCTCGTGCTCGTGGCCCCACCGATCACACAAAGCTCACTGGTCGCCGTCGATCGTCTTCTAGCGGCACGCTTTCTTGGAGCGATGACATCTGCCCTCGTTGCCGGGGTCAGCCTTGGCCCCGCGCGCCGCTCCCAGTTTGGGCGTACGCGACGGAGTTTCCTAGCGGAACAGCGCCATCTCCTTGACGAGCTACGTCTAGTGGAGAGTGAGCTACGCAATGTTCGCTGTCCGTCGGTGGTGGTGGCTGGCCTGCGTGATCGCGTTGTGCCGTTGGCCGCAATGGTGCACGCCGTCGATCGTCTTCCGGAGGCCACCTTGACGGTGTCTCCAATAGCTGACCATGATGTGCTCCACTCAGCGCCTATTCTGCTGGCCCAAGTTGTGCGAAGCATGCTTTGGAGACTGTACACCGATGAGGAAGCAAGCGGAGCTGAACGCGGCTTGTGGCGTGAATGAATAATAATTGGCTCACGGTGGTTGAAGGAAGTGACGTCTTTGTGTATACCGAAGCGTCTAAGCTTGTATTATACTTATTATGTCGTCCGGTCAAGTGGGCGACGAGCTGAGGGACAAAGAGGTCCGTTGTGTGACTCGCTGCTCGTTGGTTTGACGGCTCGGTTGGTGGCTCGAACTCGGGGGATCGAGGTTGCGGAGAACGAATTCGGAGGTACTCGATGGAGTCAGCGAAGTTAGCGACCTGGGATTATGAGGCGTGGCGCAGTAATGCAAAGTGTCGAGACACTGACCCTGGGTGGTTCTTTCCGGTGGGGGTCACTGGTGACGCGGAGATCCAAATTCGCCGTGTCAAGGAGTTCTGTGCGCTCTGTCCAGTTTCACTGGAGTGTCTAGAGTTTGCCCTCCGTACGAATCAAGAGTATGGCATCTGGGGTGGTAAGGACGAGGAGGAGCGACGGATGATTCGCCGCATTCGCCGCGTTCAGCGCAGGACGCGCGTGGCGTCGTAGGTTTCGGTGATACCTTCGGCATGGCTGTAGAGGTTGAAGCGACCCGGTCGGACAAACCCTAAGAGTGTGATGCCTGCCTGGTTTGCGATTTTGACCGCTAGAGCGGTTGGAGCCGATACCGAGGCGATGTGGGTGAGACCGACTCTTGCGGCCTTCAAAACGAGGTCCGATCCAGCTCTCCCTGACAGAAGTGCAATGCCACCATCGAGTGGCACCCCGTCGAGGACGGAATGGCCGATCGCCTTGTCCAGTGCGTTGTGGCGTCCCACATCCTCCCCGAGGATCGCCTCGCCGCTACGAGGCTGCAACAGTGCGGCGTGCGAGGCGCCAGTGGAGTGGAAGTTCCGTTGCCGTTGGTCGAACTCGATGAAGAGGCGGGCGATCTGGTCAAAACTGTAGGAGGGTTGAGCGACAAGGGAGCTACGTGGTTCAAGACGGGCCACGAGATCCTCAGCGCCACACCAGCCACACGAGACCGGCCGTATAGGCGAGGTGGTTAGCTCCACCGCGTTGCGTAGCGTAACGGTGACTTTGTTATAGTCTTGCGTATTCCCGGGACCGACACAGTAGCGAGTTTGGCGGACATCTTGGCTGGTGACCGCTGCCTCGGTGGCGAGAAGGCCAACGGCAAGCGCAAAATCATCGCCGGGTGTCCGCATTGTGGTCGTGAAGTGCGTGGCGGCACTTCCGGGCCATTCAACGTCGATCACCAGCGGTTCCTCTTGAATCAACGAATCTACCGAGACGCTGATCGTGCCGTCTTGATACTTGATGACGCGGCGCGTCTCTATCGCATGAGCTAAGGGCACGACTGAAGTCTAGTTGACCGGTGGATTCGTGTCAGAGCCGAAACGTGTGGGTGGATGTACCAAGACGGTCAACAGGAGTTCGGCCACGGCACGAGAAGCTGGGTCCATCTGCGGATTCAGTGGATGGTAGTTCCAAGAATGTGGCCGACGCCATAGGTCACCAAGGCGGCAACCGCGCTCAGAAGGAACTGACGGAGAGCGCCCTTGGTGACACTTCTTCCTGTCATGGCCGCGAGTCCACCACCAACGATCAGCGTGGCAATGCCTGCTAAGACGGCTGAACCGATCACCGCAGCCGTTCCGATGGTGATAAACCAGGGGATGAGCGGGATGACCGCACCGATTGCGAAGGAGATAAAGGACGCTAGCGCAGCCTGGATGGGTGAGCCGACGGATCCCGGTGCAATCCCGAGTTCTTCTTGCGCGTGCACCTCAAGCGCGGTGTCCGGGTCGCGCATCAGATAGCGTGAGACCTGGGATGCCAGCTCCTTGGGAACTCCTCGGGAGACGTAGAGTTCCTCGAGTTCGCGTGTCTCGGCATCAGGACGGTCGCGAATCTCAGTCGCCTCTACGTTGAGTTCATGCTGAAACAGTTCGCGCTGAGCGCCCATCGAGATGTACTCACCAACCCCCATGGAGAAGGCGCCGGCCACCAATCCTGCAAGTCCCGCGATTACCACGGCCTTCGGGGCGGGATGAGCACCTGCTACTCCTAAGATGAGGGCAACGTTCGAGAGAAGTCCATCAGAGACACCAAAAACGGCTGCCCGAGCTCCGCCTCCAGTGATGTCGCGATGGCCACTATGATGCGCTTCCACCCTTCTCAAGATAGTGGCCCCCGTAGTGCTCTCGACCGGCGTAGGGCAACTTCCTGAGAGCTGTGTTGGGTTTTCGCGTGCGACCTGGGATAGACTGCGCATATGAGAGAGCTCAAGTTGTTCGATCGGACTCAGCCACAGACGCTGCAGATTGGTGTGTTGTTGTTGTACCTCAACGCTGCGCTGGCGCTTTTGACGGTGCTGTTTGGTGGTGGCCTGTCGCTTCTGTTTCTGGTCCTTGATATCTTGCTTCCCATCGGCGGCGCCTATGGTGTTGCGAACTCCAGAAAGCTCGGGTATTATGCCGCGTTACTCGCTACAGGCATACCGCTAGCTCTCTTGATCTATTACGTGTTCACGGTCGGCCTGAGTGCGATATTCGGTGCTGAGCTGCTCAACGTCATCATTACGGTTGTTCTTTTTGCCTTGTTTATTCATCCACAGTCACGGATGTATGCAAAGACGTGGTTCCACTAGAACTTTCGCACTCACCTACGACTTGCTCGCTCGCATAGGAGTAGCGAGGGTTGTTGGCAATCGCCGGTATGTGTTGCTCATCGGTGAGTTCGGTCTGCGCTACCGCTGAAGCAGTCAAAAGCTGTGGAGTGGCTTCGTGGGTCGATTTGGATAACTCTTTGCGTGTGATCCGCTAACTGTGTACTCAGTGATCACAGGGCGGACGAGATATCGGTACCAGGCGGCTCCTTACTGGAAGGAGTACGCCATCGTCACGGTACTCGCGATGCGTGCTGGCAACAGCACTGCATGGCGGAATGGGTTAGGTGCTCCTCCGTACTCAGATCGCCGCTGGCTGCGGCGCGAGAGCCCTTTGCTGAGCGGATGAGCGAGGGTGGCAGGGTCACCGGGTCGCTGCTGCGATCACGTCGGTCCGGAGAGTTCCTTCTTGAGCTCTGCCCGAATTTTCTCGATGTGGGTGATGTCGACCTTCGGTGCCTTTGGCGCGAGTTGGGTGAGGGTTTCGGTGACAATGGCGGTAGCAATCGCGTTTCGGTACCACTTTCGGTCCGCCGGAATGACGTGCCACGGGGCTTCGTCGAATGAGGTAGCGGGAATGACCCGTCCGTACGCGTGTGCGAAGTTGTTGAAGTGTTCGCGGGTAACGAGGTCACCAGAGGAGAATTTCCAGTGTTTCTCCGGACGGTCAAGACGTCGCAAGAGCCGCTGTCCCTGCACTTCATACGAGACGTGTAGGTAGAGCTTTACGATGACAATGCTCTGGTCGCTCAGGTACTCCTCGAAGCGGTGGATTTCATCAACGCGTCGGGTGAATGCCTGATCGCTCATGGTTGTTGCGGCGAGTGGAACGATCAAGTCTTCGTAGTGTGAGCGATTGAAGACGCCAATTTCACCACGTCCGGGAACCGCCTGGTGAATGCGGAAGAGGTAGTCATGGGCTGCCTCAAATGGCGTTGGGACCTTGAAGCCGTGGACGTTGACGCCTTGTGGATTGACGCCATCAAAGATGGCTCGGATGGTGCCATCTTTGCCTGCCGTGTCCAAACCTTGGAGCACCACGAGCACCCCGTGCGACGCTTGTGCATAGAGGGCTTCCTGGAGTTCTGTGAGCACCTTGACGCTCCGGTGGCGGAGCTGCTTGCCCTCCTCCTTGGTAAGATCTGGCCCCCCGGGTACGGCGGAGGTGTTGGCGTTGATCTCATGATGGTGGACGAGGCGGGTGAGTTTTGACCAGTTGATGCTAGGAGTGGTAGTCATAGTGGTGACCTTACTCCAATTTGTGTCGATGCACGGTAGGCTTATGGGCCGTCTACGAGTGGTCCTGGCGTGGCGAAGGCGGCAGATAGCCCGTCGGTAGGAGAGGGAGCGAAAGCAACATGCAGCTTACCCATAGTGGTGTCAGTAGTTGGCCAGAGTTCTTAATCGTCATCGTGGTCGTCCTGATCGGAGTGCGATTGATCTTTAAACTCGCAGCGACGGCACTCTTGCTGATCTTCGTCGTTGCCGCTGGATTGTGGGCGATCGGTGTCGTGACCATCCATTGACCAGCCAGCAAGTGGGGAGAGGGCGGCGGTTTGAGGTAAGCGTCTACCAAGCTGGATGACACCTACGGCGTGCACCCGATACCGTCGGGTACAGGAGTTCTTGAGCCCTGCAGGTGACTTGGGTGAGGGGGACTTGTTGTCCCTCCCTACCAACGCGAGCTAGTCAATGTGAGTAGTTCAGCAGCGAGAAAAACCCGCTACTGCTGCAGGAGTGAGGTGCGTTGGCGACTGGCTAGCGCAAAGCCAGGCTGTCTCGACCGGAGTGCACGGAAGTGCCAAGATACTCGTGGCGATCGGCCGAGTATCAATAATAGCGAAAGAGAATCTCGCCGACCATGGAAGGCTTCGTTGCACCCTCGACCTCGATGGTGACGTTGATCTGCACCTGGACGCCGCCAGCCACCTCAGCCACCTCAGCGACTTTCGCTCCGAGACGGATCCGGGCGTTGACAGGCACTGGCGCTGGAAAGCGCACACGGTTGGTACCGTAGTTGACGCCCATGGAGACTCCATCGACTTGGAGCACCTCGGGGAGCATCGCCGACACGAGTGAGAGCGTCAGGAATCCGTGAGCGATAGTCGTCCCAAAGGGACCATTCTTCGCGGCGTCGGGATCGACGTGGATCCACTGATGGTCATCGGTTGCATCGGCGAACATTGTGATCTGCTGCTGGGTAATGGTTCGGTAGGGCGTAAACCCCAGATCGACCCCGACGAGTTGTTTGAGCCCATTGACTCCATGAACTGGTGTTGGCATGCCTTCAGCGTAGCATCATCTCAGCACCAGTTTTATGCAGCCCCTACACTGTTAGGCGAGTAGTGCCAAAATGAGGAGGGCTCGAAGAGGTTGAATAGCTTGTTTCATGAGTATCTAAAGGCATTTCCGGCGCTAGTAGTGGCGCTCGTGCTCGGGGTTGCTGTTGCCTTTTTGATTATCCGTTTTACCCGTTGGGTCAATGCGCGCCATCCGAACTCCGTGCGCACGGCTGCCTTACGGAGGCTACGCGGCCCGACAAGGTCGTTGGTTCCGCTGTTACTGATGCTCGCGTCGCTACATTATGTGAAGGTTTCAGTCGCTGCCGAGGTGGACATTCGTCATGCGATCTCCATTCTGCTGGTTGGGGTGGTCGCATGGGGGCTTGCGCGTCTGGTCGAGGCGGTGGAGGATGCGATCCTCTACTACTACCACATCGATGCAGCCGACAACTTGAAGGCGAGGAGGCTGCAGACCCAGGTGCGTGTCTTTCGGCGCATTATTGTCGTGGTGATCGCATTGATCGCTATCGCAGTCGCTCTGTTCTCCTTCCCATCGGTCCGACTCGCTGGCGCTGGCGTGTTGGCTTCGGCCGGTATCATCTCGATTATCGCCGGTATCGCCTCAAAGCCCGTGGCGTCAAATGTGATCGCGGGGATCCAGATCGCCATTTCCCAGCCGATCCGTCTTGACGATGTCGTCGTGATCCAAGGGCACTGGGGACGCGTCGAAGAGATATCGCTCACCTATGTCGTGGTCCGCGTCTGGGATCTGCGACGACTGGTGTTGCCTATCTCCTATTTCATCTCGAACCCCTTCGAGAACTGGACGAAGACGACCGCCGACATCCTTGGCATTGTCCATATCGAACTGGACTATACCGCCCCGGTTCCGGCTATCCGTGAGCAGTTTCTCTCGATCCTTGCCTCCTCTCCTGACTGGGATGGCAGTGTGGCTCGGATGCAGGTCACCCAGCTTGGTGTATCCACGATGCAACTCCGGTTCGTGATGAGTTCCCCCGATAGTTCAAGGTCATGGAACCTCGAGTGCGAGTTACGCGAGAAGATGATTCTCTTCCTGCAGCAACAGTACCCAGAGGTACTGCCGAGAGTACGAGCTGAGATGGTTCCAAGTTCCTTGGGGACATCCTTGACTGCGACCGATGCCCAGGCCAGCGAGGGTGGGGAGGATCGAAGTGATCCAAGCATGTCCCAGCTCTTCAATACGTCATTGATGCCAACGCCTGTCGCGAATTCGCAGAGTAGCCAGGCCGCTGCGGCACTCGATCCAACTATGTCCCAGCTCTTCAATGCGTCAACAATGGGAAGCTCCCCTGCACAGTCAGCGGAGCCGAGCGGTAGCGGTTCGGCCTAACTTCTCCTCGTCCCTAGCACGGGTTGAGGAGGTGGCGGGAGACTAGAATGAGGTGGTGTGCGGAGTAGTTGCGCATAGAAAGTTGCGGAGATGATAGAGGCGTTCGTTCTAGCCCATATACCTCGAGATGTACTTGAGGGTCTCTTCGTGATAGCTATCGGGGGGATGCTAGTCTCGGTGATACGCAAGGTCGCCTCTGGTGAGATGAGGGCGAACTCCTGCCCACAGTGCCAGCGTCCTACGTCCTCGGCCTATCCTCGTTGTCGGCACTGCGGAGCTTCGTTGGTTTCCAGCGGAGCGTCGGGGAATCGTTCAATTCGGTGAAGGGTTGATCCGCTACGATGAAGCAAAACGATAGCGTGCTCCCTGATGAGGGGGCGAAGCAGCCGTACGTTCGTGACATGTTCGATCGAATCGCGGGAACCTATGATGTGGTGAACCGTCTGATGACGTTTGGTCTCGATCAAGGGTGGCGTGCTCACTTAGTGCGCGAGATGTACCTCGATCCCAAGGCGCGTGTCCTCGATCTGGCCTGTGGCACCGGAGATTTTCTCAAAGCCTGGTCGGCAAAGGGAATGCAGGTGTATGGGCTCGATCTGTCTTATCGCATGTTGGAGAAGGCCAAGAGGTATGGACCGTTGGTCCAAGGTGTGGGAGAGGCGCTGCCCTTTGGGGACGCGAGCTTTGACGCGGTGAGTTCGGGATTCGCGGTCCGCAATTTCGCGGACTTCGCTGCCGTTCTGACCGAGGTGCACCGGGTGTTGCGACCAGGAGGCGTGCTTGGCATCTTGGAGGTCGCAACGCCGAAGAGTCGCCTGGTGCGGGAGCTCCACGGTGTCTATTTTGGCTCGATGGTGCCTCTGGTTGGAGGCCTGATCTCCGCTGACAGGAGTGCCTACCGGTATCTTCCTGAATCGGTGGCGTACCTGCCGACGGATGAGCGTTTTCGTCAACTCCTGCAGCAGTCGGGTTTCACCCAGGTGCGACGCATCAGCGTCGGATTGGGGGCGGCTCAGCTTCTCATTGCGAGGCGGGGAGTGGAGTGAGGTTCCTCTCTGGATTATCGATGGTTGGGTCCTTTGGGTCTGGCCGCCTCTTTGGGTTTATCTCGACGCTGGAGGCGAGGCATATTCCCTTCCAGATGGTTGAGGCTGCCGGCAGTCTCTACCTGGGCGTCGGCCAGCCTGAGGCGTGCGCGCCCGAAGCCGGACTCGATCGGCCTGGCCCGTGTTTTCTCTCTAGTGGGTTCTCGGTAACCGAGTCCTTCGCGTCGCGTTCGTATCCGGTTGTGTTAGTAGCTGGCAAGGATCGCCTGGAGGTCGATGTCTATGAGTCGTCGCCAAGAAGCGCCATGCGTCTCGGTATACTCGAACTCGCGTCTCAGGTGCGGATGGCGCCCGCGGGACCGCTGCTGCAAGGAGAACGGTCCCACGATGTTGGGGCCACTGCCGATCGCGTACGACTCGCAAAGCTGGCTATTGAACAGGGTCAACTGACAAAGCTCGTCGTCACCGGTCGCGCGACCCAGTCCCTGACCGAGAGTTTTTCGGTTGGGGCAGCACTCTCTCGGTTAAAAAAGGCGCACCCGGCGAGCCATCTCTACTACGTCGACGGCTTCTTTGGGGCCTCGCCTGAGCTTGTCGCCGCCAAGTCCGGTCACTTCCTCTCGCTTCGCCCACTCGCAGGTACTGCCTTGCGAGGTGGTCAGGTTGCGCTCCTCAACTCTGCGAAGGACCTTTTTGAGCATCGACTCATGATCGAGCAGCTCCAGGATGATCTCAGCGGTCACGTGAAGGAACTTGACATGCCGCGGGCGCCGATTCTCTTCGATGCTGGACGACTGATCCATTTGGCTACCCCGATGCGGGGCCAGCTACTACCCGGCGCGAATCTCGTGTCCGTGGTGCTCGCTATCGCGCCGACTGCCGCCGTATCGGGTGTGCCGAGGACGACTGCTCTTGAAATGTTAGCGCAGATCGAGCCTTCTCGTGGGATGTACGCGGGCATTATCGGGATCACCGACCCTTTCGGTGACGGGGAGGTGTATCTGGCTATACGGGGTGCATCCGCTTGCCAGGGAACGCTTGGGCTGGTCGCCGGCGCTGGCATCGTCGCTGATTCGCAAGCCGACGCTGAGGTGGCCGAGATCGAGGCCAAGTTTGATGTGGTCACCCGTGCCTTGAATCCACGTTAGGGTGGAGATGTATGCCTGACATTCTACGGGTGCGGGGTGCACGAGAGCATAACCTCAAAAATATTTCTGTGGACATTCCGAGGGATCGTCTTGTGGTCTTTACAGGCCTCTCCGGCTCTGGGAAGAGTTCGCTGGCCTTTGACACGATTTTTGCCGAGGGACAGCGGCGCTACGTAGAGTCGCTTTCTTCCTATGCTCGTCAGTTTTTGGGATTGATGGAGAAGCCGGATGTGGACTTCATCGAAGGTCTCTCTCCGGCCATATCTATTGACCAAAAAACCGCCTCGCATAACCCGCGCTCAACCGTCGCCACAGTGACCGAGATCTATGACTACCTGCGACTGCTGTTCGCTCGCATTGGGCATCCACATTGTCCACAGTGTGGGTTGGAGGTATCCCAGCAGACCCCTCAGGAGATCGTCGACCTGATCTCGTCGACTTTTGATGACCGTCGCATCATGATCGCAGCACCGGTCGTACAGGCACGCAAGGGTGAGTATCAATCGCTCCTTGATGACCTGACCAAACAGGGTTTCGCCCGGGTGATGATCGACGACGAGCTTGTGGAACTGGCCGATCGCAGACAGGTCACACTTGAGCGCTACGAAGCGCATTCGATCTCGGTGATTGTCGATCGACTTCGGGTCACGCCAACAGATCTACGAAGGCTGATCGAGTCGACCGAGACCGCGCTTGGTGTTGCACACGGCCGCGTTGACGTCCTCGAAGTCGGCGAAGATCGTCAAGTCGTGCGCGTAGAACGGTACTCTGAGGAGCTGGCCTGTGTCGCCTGCGGCATCTCTCTGGGACACCTGGAACCGAGGAACTTCTCCTTTAACTCTCCCTTCGGCGCCTGTCCCGTCTGTTCGGGGTTGGGCATGCGATTCGAGGTCGATGAAGAACTTGTGTTGCCCGATGCTTCGCGTTCCCTGGTGCAAGGCGCGGTTGCCCCCTTCGGCGCGCTCCGTGCCGACTACCTCGAGCACATGCTAGAGCGAGTGGCCAAGGACTACAAGATTCCGCTCACCAAGCCGGTGGGTTCACTCAATGAGGAGCAGCGAAGGATCATCCTCTACGGAGTCGACGAGAAGGTGCTTCATGAGTACGTCGATCGGCGTGGTCGTGAACGTTCCTATAGTTTTACCTATGAAGGCGTCGTCAACTTTTTGAAACGTCGTCATGGCGAGGTGGAGACGGACACCGCGCGGGCCATTATCGAATCCTACATGCGACAGGTGCCGTGTGAGGGCTGTGATGGGACGAGATTGAAGGCCGAGGCGCGTGCGGTTACCGTTGGTGGTATCGCAATCGATCAGTTGGTCGCTCTGCCGATCGGCGATGCACTGGCTCGGGTGATCGGTTTCGATCTCGACGATCGCGAACGTCAGATCGCCGTCCAGATCTTGAAGGAGATCATTGCGCGGCTTCGCTTCTTAGTCGATGTTGGCCTCGATTACCTGACCCTGGCGCGTAGCGCGGTGACGTTATCGGGTGGCGAGGCGCAGCGGATTCGACTCGCTTCCCAGATTGGCTCCGGACTCGCTGGCGTGCTCTACGTCCTTGACGAGCCCTCGATCGGTCTGCATCAACGCGATAACCATCGACTCATTGATACGCTCTTGAAACTTCGGGATCAAGGGAACACGGTGATTGTCGTTGAACATGATGAAGATACGATTCGAGCTGCGGATCATATCGTCGATATTGGCCCGGGTGCTGGCGAACACGGAGGTGAGGTCGTCTTCGAGGGTGGAGTGAAGGAGTTGCTGCGTTCCAAGACCTCGCTGACCGGTGCCTATCTTTCCGGCAAAAAGAGTGTTCCACTCCCTCCAACCCGACGGGAGGCGGCCCGCGGTTTCATTACCGTTCTCGGTGCGAGCGAACATAACTTGAAGGAGCTCGACGTTGCCTTTCCTGTCGGTCTCTTTACCTGCGTGACGGGGGTGGCTGGGTCTGGAAAGTCGACACTGGTGAACGAGATCCTCTTTAAAGCTGCGCGCGCCCAGGTCAACCGTTCTCGTGATGTCCCTGGTAGGCATAAGGGTCTGACCGGTCTTGAGCTGATCGACAAGGTGATCGACATCGACCAGTCGCCGATCGGTCGCACACCACGATCAAATCCTGCCACTTATACAGGGATGTTCGACCATGTCCGTAAGCTCTTTGCCGAGATGCCAGAGTCGCGGGCGCGTGGGTACAAACCGGGTCGCTTCTCCTTCAATGTCAAGGGTGGAAGATGTGAAGCCTGTAGCGGGGAAGGCACCATTCGCATTGAGATGAACTTTTTGCCCGACGTCTTTGTCACCTGCGAGGCGTGTCATGGTGCTCGTTTTAACCGAGAGACGCTCGAGGTGACCTATCGCGAGCACTCCATTGCAGATGTGCTGGCAATGCCGATCGAGGAGGCGCGTGAGTTCTTCGCTCGACAGCCGCCGATTGTGCGGCATCTGATCACCTTGGATGAGGTTGGACTGGGCTATGTTCGGCTTGGACAGCCAGCGACGACGCTCTCCGGAGGTGAGGCCCAGAGAGTGAAGCTAGCGAGCGAGCTAGCGAGACGATCGACGGGTAAAACCCTCTATATTCTTGACGAGCCGACAACCGGACTGCACTTTGAGGATGTCCGTAAGCTCCTGGTCGTGCTCCACTCCTTGGTCGATCAGGGTAACACGGTTGTCGTGATCGAACATAATCTTGACGTCATCAAGACGGCTGATTACCTTATCGATCTGGGGCCAGATGGAGGGGATCGTGGAGGGCAAGTGCTCGCGACGGGGACACCGGAGGAGGTGGCACGTTCTTCCATTAGCTACACAGGGCAATTTTTAGCACCGCTGTTACATCGTGATTGAGCGCCTCGAAAAGTCCTCCATCCCTGACCAGCCGGGTTCGTATCAGTTCCGGGATGCGGAAGGAAGGGTGATCTATGTCGGCAAGGCAAAGTCCCTCCGATCCCGTGTATCCAGTTACTTTGTTAACCCACAGAGCCTGACGGGCAAGACGCGAGCGATGTTGGCGGTGGCGGAGTCGGTCACCTGGATCACGGTGGCGACTGACGCAGAGGCGTTTATGCTCGAGTACTCGCTCATCAAGGAGCACCGGCCGCGCTATAACATCAGATTGCGCGATGACAAGAGTTATCCGATGATTGCGGTTACCACAAATGAGGAGTGGCCGCGGGCAATGCTCGTGCGTGGAGCCCGTCGTCCAAAGGTGCGCTACTTTGGTCCCTACGTGAGTTCGGGTGCCGCCCGGGAGACCCTTGAACTGCTACTACGAGCGTTGCCATTGCGAAGCTGTTCACCCGCTAAGTTAGCTCGCCATACGCGCGACGGGCGTCCTTGTCTGTATTATCACATCGGTCGTTGCGCTGGCCCGTGTATCGGTGCGGTGACGCACGCGGAGTATGGCGATATGGTAGAGAGGGTCTCCCAGTTTCTTGGGGGGCAAGGGGCACAGCTTGCTGAGGGGATTACGGCCAAGATGCGTCAGGCGGCTGCCGACCTTGAGTTTGAACAGGCGGCACGATTCCGCGACCAACTGCAGGCGATCACGAGTGTCCTCGAGCGACAGGAGATGGTGATCAGCCGCGATGGTGACCTCGATGTCTTTGGATTCAACGCCGATGAACTCGAGGTCAGTCTCCAGGCGCTACGGGTTCGTGCTGGTCGCGTCGTCGGCACCAACGGTATCGTCGTCGATCTGGTAGAGGACTTTACTGAAGCGGAGATGCTCACGCGAGTGATCGAGCTTTACTACGCGGAGAAGGCCTTCGATTATCCGTCGCGGGTGATCCTCCCGGCTCCCATCGCCGATCAAGAGCGACTTGAGCGTCTCTTGAGTGAGCTTGCCGGTAGGAGAGTGGTGTGTAGCACCGGTAAGCGAGGTCGACCCCGTGCCCTTGTGGCGACGGCGACGGAGAATGCACGTCAGGAGTTTCGACGACACCGCCTGCATCGCGCGACTGACCATAACGCCCGTGCCGAGGCGCTCGTCGATCTACGGGAGCGACTCGGCCTTCGTGAAGCTCCGCTACGTATCGAGTGTTATGACATGAGTCATCTTCAGGGCACCAACTATGTCGGCTCCATGGTGGTGATGGAGGATGGCCTGATGAAGAATCGGGATTACCGTCATTTTAGCGTCTCCATTCCAAAGAACGATGACTTCGCCGCCATGGAGGAGGTCTTGCGTCGACGCCTTGCAAGACTGGTCGCAGAGGAGCCCGAGACGCTCGATCGGAGTAGGCGTTTCGCCTATCGACCGAACCTGATCTTGCTCGATGGTGGTGCTGGACAGCTCTCCGTTGGTAGCAAAGTCTTCGCAGAGCTCGGCTTGAGTGAGACGATCGAGCTTGCCTCGCTGGCCAAGAGCTTTGAGGAGGTCTACCGTCCCGAGTTGAGCGAGCCCCTGCGTCTGCCACGCGGTAGTCAGGCACTGTACCTGTTGCAGACCCTTCGGGACGAGTCACACCGCTTTGCGATCACCTATCATCGGCGTCGACGCACGATCACCGCGGAACGGTCGATTCTTGACCAAATACCTGGTCTTGGGCCAAAACGTAGAGCGAGGCTCTTGGAGCACTACGGCTCGGTTTTTGAGATCGCGCAGGCCTCGCAGGCGGAGCTTGTCGCGACCAAGATCGTCCCTGCGGCGGTGGCCACGCAACTTCTTGAGCAACTGACTAAAGTCTACGGTACGAAGAGCAGCTCAAGCGAGGAGTAAAGGTGGATCTTGAAGCGTTTCGTTCGCTGCCGGAGTGGCCAATGATTCTGCGTGACTCATGGGAGACCAATGCGGGTTGGTGGCAGGCAGGCTTTACCGAGGGAAGTGACGCCGAATACGAGGAACAGATCAAGCCGATCGTTCGTGTCGGCCTCGGCGGTGCTCGTCGCATCCTCGATCTCGGTGGAGGTGACGGGCAGTTGGCTCGGGTGCTCGCCGCGGATGGCGCAAGCACCGTGGTGCTCGATAGTTCTGTAGCCCAACTACAGACGGCACATCATCGGGGCTCCTCGGTGGTGCTCGCGACCGGCGCAGCGTTGCCATTTCGGGATGGCAGTTTCGATGGTGTCCTCATCTGCTTGGTACTCGAGCATGTGGTGGAACTCGATGAAGTTCTCGCCGAGGTAGCTCGCGTACTCGAACCAGGTGGCCGGTTCCTGCTGATGCTCAATCATCCGATTTTGCAGACACCTGGGTCGGGATTTATCGATGACGTGGATCTGGGAGAGCAGTATTGGCGTCTTGGCCCCTATCTGCGAGAAGACATCCAGATGGAGGAGGTCGATGCCCAGATCTTTGTACCCTTTGTGCATCGGCCACTCTCTCGCTACCTCAATGGAGCCAGTGCGCGGGGTTTGATGCTGGTGAGGATGGAGGAGCCGCCACCGCCCCCCGGCTTCGTTGCGAGGGCCGAAGAGTACCGCCAAGTCCAGGAGTATCCGCGGCTCCTGGTGCTCCACTTTGAGCGACGCGCATGAGTCAGCTTGTCGTCGTCGCTGGGATGTCGGGTGCCGGGCGCTCCACCGCTGGTGCCGCACTTGAGGATGCAGGATGGTTCGTCATCGATAATCTTCCCCTGTCGCTGATCTCAAAGGTCGTTGAACTTGGGACACAAGGGAGTATCGAGAAACTAGCGCTGGTGCTCGGGTACCCCTCGAACAACAACTTTGACCAGCTGGTTGAGCTTATCGACGAGCTCAAGGCCGCCCCGATAGCTGTCCATGTGATTTTCCTTGAGGCACGAGATGATGTGCTGATCTCGCGATTTGAGGGGACAAAACGACGACACCCGATGGCCGCGGAAGGACTCGCACCGGCGATCGCGCTTGAGCGAGTAGCGCTCGCAAAGGTGCGGAATCTCGCTGATGTCATCGTCGAAACCTCCAACCTGAGTGTGCACGATCTCCGTGCGCAGACGTTGGAGCTCGCTGACCCGACGGCCCTTCGTCAGCGGCTGCAGGTCCAAGTGACCTCCTTTGGCTACAAGTATGGAATCCCCCTGGACGCCGATTTGGTGTTTGACGCTCGCTTTCTCCCTAACCCCTACTGGTATTCGCAGCTGCGAGCGAAGTCCGGCCTGGATGAGGAGGTGCGTACGTTTGTGCTGGCGCAGCCGGATACGGAACCCTTTCTTGAGCACCTCTGGCCGCTTATCGAGTTCTTACTCCCGCGTTTCGTGACGGAGGGAAAGGCCTACCTCAACGTGGCTATTGGTTGCACCGGAGGTCGCCATCGCTCGGTTGTCGTAGCTGATGTAGTGGCTCGGCGTATTGGGCAAGCCGGCTTTGCCGTGTTGCTCTCGCATCGGGATTTGGATCGCAGCGAGTAATGCGTGCCGTGGCGCTGGGAGGAGGGCATGGTCTCGGGGTCTCGCTGGAGGCCCTGCGTATGATCGCCGACGAGGTTACGGCGATCGTTGGGGTCGCTGACAACGGTGGCTCAAGCGGCCGACTGCGCCAGCTTTGGCGCGACTGTCCTGCGCTTGGTGATGCGCGCCTAACTGTCTCCAACCTCGTAGGGGTCGATTCAGGACTCGGTGAGCTCCTCGAGTATCGGTTTCAAACGGGGGAATTGGCTGGCCACGCGCTCGGCAACTTGGTCCTCTTTGGTCTTCTCGAGAAAACCGGAAGTCTCGATGCGGCGCTCCAATACCTTGGATCACTTGGTAATCTTCATGAGCGCGTACTACCTGCAAGCAATGCAGCGCTCGAGCTTCGTGGTGTAGACCGATCTGGTCAGCCGTTACTGGGACAACTCGCCGTCCATTGGTCTCCGTCGGTTGCGCGGGTCTGGGTGGTCCCAGAGGTTCCTCCGCTCGCGGAGGCGACTAAGGAGCTGATGATGGCCGATCTGGTCGTGCTCGGCCCGGGGTCACTCTACACCAGTGTGTTGGCGACTGCACTGGCTCCAGGCCTTCTGGCTGCCCTCGAAGAGACGCGAGGGGTTGTGGTCTTTGTCGCGAACCTCGCTCCTCAAGAGGCCGAGACGCGTGACTACGATGAGGAGATGACCGTCCACGCCCTTATGGATCACGGCATCTGTCCAGATGTGGTCCTTGTCCACCGTGCTCGGCCTTCGGAGGCCTCTTCGGTGGACCTCGCTCGGTACGGTGTGATGCGTGTATGGGAGGGGCCGCTCAGCGATGATGGGGTGGCGCATGCCCCGCCTTTGCTTGCACAAGCCCTCGATTGGGCCGCCCACGCCCAACGCTGAACGGCGACGCAGCTTCTGTGGAATGCCGACGCGGGGTGGAGCGCCGCTAGAGTTGACCCGTACCGAGATGGTTGAGGGGTGATCGAGGAACAGGACCGTCGCCTGAGGTGGGTGCAGCGGAATTTTGGTAACGACTGATCGATGAGACGACAAGGGGGCCTGATGGCATATCGTGTAGCAATTAATGGTTTTGGACGGATCGGGCGTAGTTTTGTGAGGGCGGTGGTGGCAGGCCACCACCCGGTGGAGATTGTGGCGATCAATGACCTCACCTCGCCGAGTGTGAATGCGCACCTGTTGGCTCACGACTCGACGCAAGGGCGTTTCCCTGGGGAGGTACGCCTCGACGGTGGCGATCTGGTCGCTGGCGATCAGCGGATGCGGGTGCTCAGCGAGCGGGACCCTGCCGCGCTTCCGTGGGAAGATCTTGGCGTCGATTGCGTGATTGAGTCGACGGGCATCTTCACCGATGGCGAGCGTGCCGCCGCTCACCTTCGTGCGGGCGCCAAGCGGGTGGTGATCTCTGCACCAGCCACCAACGTTGACGGAACCTTTGTGATGGGTGTGAATGACGCTCAATATGATCCAGAGCGGCACAAGATCATCTCGAACGCCTCGTGCACGACGAACTGCTTTGTGCCGATGATCAAGGTGCTCGAGGACTCCTTTGGCGTGAATCAAGGCCTGATGACGACGGTCCACGCCTATACCAACGATCAGAACCTGTTGGACCTACCGCATGCGGATCTTCGGAGGGCGAGGGCCGCCGCGGTGAACATCGTCCCAACGTCAACTGGCGCGGCCCGAGCGACATCCCTGGTGATACCGGCGATGCAAGGACGGCTCGATGGGGTAGCGATTCGTGTCCCTGTGGCTGACGGTTCGCTCACCGACGTGACAGCGGTGGTGCGTGGCTCCCACACGGTGGAGGAGGTGAACCGTGCCTTTGGGGAGGCGGCACGCCATGGGGATCTCGCCAACGTGCTGGTCTACTCAGAGGAGCCGCTCGTGTCTACCGATATCGTCGGTTCACCCGCTTCATGTACCTTCGATTCGTTGCTCACCAAGGTGCTTGACCTCGGGAATGATACGACTTTGGTAAAGATTTTTGGCTGGTATGACAACGAGTGGGGTTACTCGTCACGCTTGGTCGATCTCGCCATGTTGGTAGGGAAAGGGATTGGTAGCCTGTGACGCCATCGGCGATTCCAAGTATCGATGATCTGACGCTGAGCCCTGGGCAGCGGGTACTGTTGCGGGCGGACTTGAATGTCCCGCTTCGTAGTGGACCTGACGGCACCCAGGTGGTCACCGATCAGTTTCGGATCGAGGCCGCACTCCCGACGATCGAACGGTTGCGGGCCTCCGGTGCGGAGGTGGTGGTGTGCTCCCATCTCGGCAGACCCAAGGGTTATGACCCGACGCTCACGATGGAGCCCGTGCGCGCGATTATCGCAGCACATTTTCCAGAGGTTGAGGTATTGGAGAACTTGCGCTTTGACCCAAGAGAGGAGGCGAATGATCCCGCGTTCGCGGCTCAGCTCGCCAACGGGTTCGACGCCTATGTCAACGATGCGTTCGGGGTCTCTCACCGACGTCATGCCTCGATCGTCGGGGTCCCACCATTGCTGGAGTCAGCCGGAGGTATCACCCTGCTGGAGGAGGTCAAACATCTGACACTGTTGCTAGAGATGCCGGCACGTCCCTATGTGGCCGTGTTGGGTGGAGCAAAGGTCTCCGACAAGCTTGGTCTGCTCAATGCGCTGGTGCAACAGGTGGACACCCTGCTCGTTGGTGGCGGCATGTGTTTTACCTTTCTCGCTGCCGAGGGTCTTGAGGTCGGCGATTCCTTGGTCGAGGAGCAGATGATTGATCAATGTCAGCATCTCCTGGCCACTGGGAAGGTGGTACTCCCCGTCGACGTCATGGGACTCGCGACGAGTGACAGTTTTGGACCGAATGGTGGAGCGAGCGAGGCACAGCGCTTTGGACTCGGTGTGCCCGCTGGGTATCGAGGACTTGACATCGGCGCGGCGACGGTTGAGCGCTTTAGTGAATTCCTGGTCGGGGCTCGTTCAATCCTCTGGAATGGGCCGATGGGGGTCTTTGAAGATCCCCGATTCCGATCGGGAACCGATGGAGTTGCCGAGGCGATCGGACGCTCCGATGCCTACAGTGTCGTCGGTGGTGGCGACTCAGTTGCCGCGCTGCATCAGGCAGGGTTGGCAGACAGCGTATCACATCTGTCTACCGGCGGTGGGGCGACGCTCGAGTATCTTGAACACGGAGACCTGGTGGGACTGGCCGCCTTGCGCCATTCAAGGGAGCCATGATGAGCCGCAAGTATGACGATCTCGTACCCAGCCCTGACCCAGTAAGTCATCGAGTACGGCTCATCTCGGCGAATTGGAAGATGAATCTCAATCATCTTGAGGCGATCGCACTGGTGCAGAAGCTATACCATCTGTTGCGACCCGAAGATTTTCGGTATGCCGAGATCAGCATTCATCCCCCCTTTACCTCGTTGCGCTCGCTACAGCTCAGCTTTGAAGCCGATCGAATGCCGTTTACGCTTGGTGCCCAGAACGCCGCTGACGAACCCTCTGGTGCGTTCACCGGAGAGGTATCCGCACCGATGCTTGCCAAGCTCGGTGTGGGTTATGTCATTGTCGGGCACTCTGAACGTCGTCGTCTTTTTGGTGAGACCTCTGAGGAGGTGGCTCGTAAGGCGATTGCGGTCCAAGCAATGGGGATGCGTCCCATCATCTGCATCGGTGAAACGAGTGAGCAACGTCGGACAGACCAGACAGTGCAGGTGCTCACCGAGCAACTCGATCCGGTCCTTAGCACCTATCCAGTCAAGGCTCTCGAGGGGATTGTGATCGCGTACGAGCCGATCTGGGCGATAGGGTCTGGTGAGTCGGCCTCTCCGGAGTTGGTCGAGGAGGTCGGTGGATCGCTTCGCCAACTGCTGACGGAGCGAGTCGGATCAGCGACGGCTGCGCAGATCCGTCTCCAGTATGGGGGGTCGGTGCATCCTGGGAATGCCCACGAGTTCATGAGCCTTGAGGCGATCGATGGTCTTTTGGTTGGAGGCGCTAGCCTGGACGCAGATACTTTTGCCCTGTTGGTCAAGAGTTGCTAACTCAAGAGGTAGCGAGCGAGCTGGACTAGACTGCTAGGTGGCAAGCTAACTGAGAGCGAGTTCGCCTAGGGCTGGCTAGCTCAAAGTAGTCGCTGGTTGTGCATCCGCTTGACGGATAGTGTGGAGATTTGATTGGAGATTCGGTGTTAACAGCGGTTCTGGTGGTTCTTGAGGTGGCGTCCTCGCTGGGGATGCTCGTCTTTGTTCTACTCCACTCTGGTAAGGGCGGTGGGCTGTCGGATCTCATGGGGGGCAGTGTCGGCTCGGCTGCTGCGGGATCTACGGTGGCGGAGCAGAACCTCGATCGGATCACGATTGTGTTGGCCTGTATCTTTGCATTTTCGGCCATAGCGTTGGGGCTGAGGCTCTAACGCGCTCCGGTCGCCTGCGCACGGGAACTCGCGAGCCTTTGTGAATGCCTTGCGAGTGGGCTTTCTCAATTAATGATCAGGCTTTTCTGCCGATAAGGCAGTATGGATGAGTCATTGGTTCGGTACTTGGAGGTACTGCAAAGGCCGCTGGCACTGGTGGAGGCCGACCGAGTTCGATGGGCGAACAGTGCGCTAGCGGATCTGCTTGCCGTGGCCCGCGAAGATCTGATCGACAGCACGCTTCCTATTGTGGGTGGACTCAACCTCGATCGCATCCGTCGTAGCTCAACTGAGGTCGCACTCCGGCATACGACTGGTTACCTTCTCGATGTGGTGGTCACCACGACTCTCGTTTCAACGACGACTTGGATGCTGGAGTTTGCCATGGCCGACTACGAGGATCATAAGAGCGCGGATTATTTCCGTAAACTCCAAGCGCTCGCCGACAACCTGCCCATCGGAATCCTTATCTCAGAGACGGGTCTGCGGATCGGTTACGTGAACAACTCCTTGGCGACTATCTTCGGCTTGATACCCTCGGATATGTTAGGCATGGGCTGGTTGGATGCATTTGCTGAGCAGGATCGAGGGATGCTCCGGGGACTCGCGCTCACGGCGTTGACGGGGGTCCCGGTCCGTACTACCATGGTGGTCTCGACTGCACACATCGATCTACGCACACTTGATATCGCGTTGATTCCTGTCACCTCACGTGACGCCAGTGTCTCCTTCATCGGCACGATACAAGACGTGACCGAACAGGTCGCCAACGAAGCTCGTCTGAGTTTTGAGGTTGACCACGATGCATTGACGGGATTGGCTAACCGACGACGGCTTGAGAGCGATATCACCGACCGCTTGGCCCGCTTGTCGAGCGGGGAGCTCCAAGGAGCCATGATTGGATTCTGTGATATCGATAACTTCAAGCTGATCAACGACACCTTAGGCCATCTCGCAGGAGATCGTGTCCTGATCGAGGTGGCGCATCGGCTCCAAGAGGCCGGCCTAGCTGCCTATCGATTTGCTGGCGACGAGTTCGTTGTCTTGATCGATGAGGATCCTCGATCGGTTCGCGAGATCGAGATGGTGTTGGCGGACACGATCTCGAACGCTATTGCCATCGGCACCGCCTTGCTTAGCGTGAACACCTCCGTTGGTGTCACACCGATCGAAGCGGGGGATACGGCAAGCGAGGTGATTCGCAAAGCGGATCGTGCGATGTATGCCCGCAAGCAGATGAGGGCTTCGTAGTGCGCAGTATTGAGGTGGCACTGACGGGAGTCGCCAACGGTGAGTTGCTCGCTGAAATCATGGCGGCAGTCGGGGACGAGTCGGTTGGTTTTCATGAGATCGCTGACCTGGTGACGCGTGACAGTGTGTTGGCGACAGAGGTGATGCGGGTGGCGAACTCTCGCTACTACGGGTTGGCTGGCATCGTACAATCCTTGCAGTTCGCCTGTTCGGTAGTTGGTGTCCTCGGGCTACGAAGCATCACTCTCAGTGAATTAGGTCGGCGTGGGGGACACTGTCCCAATGAGCTCAATCTTATGAGCCAAGCGATCGCAACCAAGGCGGGAGTTCTGGCCGAGGCCGAGGGGTTCGACGCCCAGGTAGCGATCGCCGCTGGACTGGTGGTCAACTTAGGGCTGGTGTTGATAGCCCAACAGGACCCAGTTGGATTCGTCGAGCTGCGTCAGCTGCCCCCTTTGCAACGTGAGGCCTTTGAACGTGAGCACTATGGGGAGACGAGCACCGAGATCACGATGCGAGCCCTACAACACTGGTGCTTTCCCGATGCCTTTATTGCCTCTGTCGGGCAGCAAGGCGATGATCGTCTCGGTTCCATTCTTCACGAGGTGATCGAAGAGGTCCAGGCACACGCCGATGAGGATATTGTCTCATCCTGATCCCTCGAAGAACGATGGCGTGGGCTACGATTGGGGTTATGGGTTTGTATCGTTTGGACTTCGCCGATTCGTTGTTGCAGCGTCCGTCCTCCCCATTTGAACTCGAGGTTCTCCCCAACGGGAAGCGACGCTATCGACACGCACCGCGGTCGATGGCGGCGACCATGGAGTACTTCGATCGCTTTGGAGAGCGAGAATACCTCGTTTTTGAGGATCAACGTATCACCTACGCTGAGGCCAAGGAACGCATCATTGGCATCATCAGGGCCTTCGAGGCGGTGGGTCTCGAGCCCGGAGACCGCGTCGCCATTGCGATGCGCAATTTTCCGGAGTGGGTGTTTAGCTTCTTTGCCATTACGGCCGCTGGGTTGATTGCAGTTCCGCTGAACGCCTGGTGGTCGGTGGACGAACTGGTCTATGGCCTCACCGATTCGGGAGCCAAGCTCGCTATCGTTGATGAGGAGCGTGCGACGATGCTCCAGGACCGGGTCGCGATGAATCTATGGTTACGCGGTGTTACTGAGCTGCCACTGAGCCCGTCGTTGGCGCTGCTCGATGATCGAGTGCGGGATGGGGCATCACGAGAGGGGAAGATCCGCGAGGTCGGAGGTACTGGGCCAGCTGCTATCTTCTACACATCAGGGACCACTGGTCGACCAAAAGGGGTGGTTCTGGGGCACGAGAACCTCTTCCAGGCGCTTTTCAACGCCCTCTACTTGGGTGCTCGCACCGTGCTGCGAGCGGGAGGTGATCTATCGGAGAACCAAGAACAAGCGGTGAATTTGGTGAGTATCCCTCTTTTCCATGTGACCGGATGTGTGGCCATTCTTTTGCCTGGAACCGCGACGGGGGCGAAGTTGGTGTTGAGTCGCCGATTCGACGCGCTCGAAGCGCTGGCGCTGATCGAGCGTGAGCGGGTGACATCTTTTGGTGGAGTTCCCACGGTTGCCCAGCAGATTCTGCGCCATCCAGACCGTGACCGGTTCGATCTGTCGTCGGTCAAGGTGGTGAGCTATGGTGGTGCGCCATCAGCTCCCGAACTGGTTCGAATGATCGAACGGACTTCTGTTGAGATGATGCCTGGTAATGGCTATGGCCTCACGGAGACTGCAGGTCTGGTGACATTTAACAATGGCACATCCTATCAAGAGCGACCGAGCTCGGCAGGTCCGCCGGTACCGGTTACCGACATAAAAGTAGTCGACTCGCTGGGGGACGAGTTGGATGACGGTCAGGCTGGTGAGCTCTTAGTGCGCGGCCCGACCGTTTTTGGTGAGTACTGGGGCAAGGTAGCTGAGACGCAGGCGGTCTTCGAGGGGGACTGGTTCCGCACAGGAGATATTGCGACGATCGATAGTGATGGTTACCTGACGATTGTGGATCGCCTGAAGGATCTCATCATCCGAGGGGGCGAGAATGTGGCAACCGTCGAGGTGGAGAATGCAATTTTTGAGTATCCTGAGGTGGAGGATGTCGCGGTCTTTGGTTATCCCGATGAGATCCTCGGTGAACGCGTAGCGGCGGTGGTGGTGGCGCGGGCGTCGTCCTTCGATCCTGATGCGCTCCGTGCCTTCCTCTCGGCGAGGCTGGCGGCCTTTCAAGTTCCGGACATCATCGAGGTTCGACGGAGGGCCCTACCGCGCAACGCGGCCGGGAAACTTCTCAAACGCAGCCTCCGTGAGGAGTACTTTCGCGAAGAGTTGGGGTGAGGTAGTCCTGTCGGAGGAGATCATCATGCTCGTTGGATCCTTGACGGAAGCGATGCCTTGATGAGTCGGTGATCGCAGGGTTGTGGCGTCGCGCCATCAAGTAGCAAAGATTGCAGCGATGAGAGAGGGACCCCGTGATTGGAGTGCTCGCCGCAAGGAATCGTGGAACTCCATAGCACTCTCCACGGTGGTTGCTGGTACCCCGAAGGCCTCGGCGAGTCGTGCGTGATCGAGAGGAGGGTGATGCAGCGAGAGAAGTTTTTCGGTCTCCTCATTCGCGGCGTGGGGGCCAAGGCGGTCGAGCTCGAAGTGGAGAATGCCGTAGCTTCTGTTGATCAGTATGATGGTGACGATGTTGAGTCCCTGGGCGATATGGGTCCAGATCGCTTGGGGCGCATAGAGCGAGGATCCATCGGCGATGAGGGCCAGCACCTGCCGGTCGGGGGCCGCGAGTGCTGCCCCAATCGCGAGCCCGAGGCCGTGACCGATCGCGCCGCCGGTGAGTGCAGAGAGCCACACATGCTCTGGCGCCGCGGCAGTAGCCTCTTCGAGGTTGATGCCGAGGGTATTGCTTTCGTCGACGACGATCGCCCTTACCGGAAGGAGATGCGCGACAATCGAGGCAAAGTTGCTGGCGTTGAGTGGACCGGCGAGGTCGGGTGCGGAGGGCTCTGGGCTAGGGCTCGAAGTTACGGTACTCGTATGCGATGTGGCCGTGTTCGATGCCAGCAACTGATCAGCTCCGCTTCGGGCTCCCCTTGGATTTGTGGTGACCGTGATGATCTCGCAACCGTCGGGCACCAAACGGTCTGGAAGATGTTGATAGGCGAAGAAGGGGACAGGGGGTGATCCCCCGATGACAATGATGTGTCGAGTATCTGCGAGCTCCGCTATCGCCATCTCTGGCAGGTAGGGTAGGCGCCGGATTGGTGGTGTTCCCGCGCCACGATCGATCCGGGTGGGGAACGTGTTGGTCCATAGGTGGAGGTTTGCTCGGCTGGTCAGTTGGTGGAGGCTTTCGTGACCGTCACGAGTCAATAGGTCACCGCCGACGATGAGGGTTGTCCCAGTGGGGTCATCGAGCGCTGCCCGTGCCCGAGCGATGGTCGCTGTGTCAAGCCCGACCACGGGCGATGGCCGGGCCGTCAAGGGAGCCACCTGTGCAAAGTCACTCCAGGAGAGGTCACTTGGCACGATGACGGTGACGATCCCTGGCATGCCTTCGAGGGTGAGGTAACTTGCCAACGCTCCGATGTGACGCGGATGTTGGTCGGAGGTCGCGCGGAGGACCGTCTTCGAGAAGGTCCGAGCAAGGCCTTCGATGTCGGAGGCAAGTGGCGGATCCTGGACCCCGACCGCCGGACTATGGTCGCCGACGATGACGACGACTGGAGAGTGCGCGCGCTTGGCGTTATGCAGCGAGGCGATGGCGTTGGCGAGGCCGGGTCCGAGATGGAGGAGAAGGGCGCAAGGACGTCCGGTCATCCGCGCTACGCCATCAGCAGCTCCCGCCGCCACACCTTCGGAGAGGGTGAGTATGGGACGCGGGGTGGGTGAGAGTCCAAGCGCGGCGACGAAGTAGATCTCCGTGGTGCCCGGATTGGTGAAGAGATACTCGACACCAGCATCACGCAGACCGGTGAGAAGGTGTTGTGCTCCGGTCATAGTAGCTTCCCAGGGTTGAGTAGGTTATCGGGATCAAAGACGGACTTGATGGAGCGGAGGAGCCCGAGGCGAGGAGGAGGTTCTTGTTCAAGGAAGAGCTGTCGCTTGGCCACCCCGATACCATGCTCGCCGGAGACGGCACCACCGATGCTGATCGCGAGTTCTACGATGGCGGTTGCTGCGCCATGGCACTCGACGGGATCGGGCGCAAAGAGTGAGAGGTGGACATTGCCGTCACCGACGTGTCCGGTGCCAACGAGGAGTGTGTCGTGTTCGCGAGCGCAGCGGGCGGCGCCCGCGAAGAGTGTTGCGAGTTGTGAACGGGGCACCACCGTATCGAGTATGATCGTTGCCCCGAGCGCCTTGACGGTCCAGAACGCCGCTTCGCGGGCGTTGATCAGACCCTGGCGTTGTCCCTCATCGAGCAGGTACTGTTCAGTGGAATGATGAACGTCGAGCAGTTCCATCACTTCATTGAGTTGCCATGAGAGATCGTCATCGCTCATGGCCTCGAGCTCTATCATGAGGTAGGCACTCGTAGTTGCGGCGACGTTGGCGCTCACGCCGAGGCTCACACCTGCGTGCTCGGCCATCGCGGCGAGACCGGTTGCTTCGACGTACTCCAAGATGCTAGGGAGTAGACCACGTTCGGGAATGCTCACGACCGCGTTGGCGAGATCTTCGAAGTTGCGAAAGCTTGCCAGGATGAGCGTTCGGGTGTGTGCACGGAGGCTGAGGCGTACGAGGACTTCGGTGACCAATGCGAGCGTTCCCTCTGAGCCGATGAGGAGCTGGGTGAGGTCATAGCCCGAACTTGTCTTCACATACGCGCCGCCCGACCGAGCTCTGACTCCGCTCCCAGTGACGAATGCGAGTCCAAGCACATTGTGACGCGTCACCCCATACTTCATAGCTCGCATCCCACCAGCGTTGGTGGCGACGTTGCCGCCGAGGGTGGCTGACATCTCCCCTGGATAGACGGGGTAAAAGTAGGGTGTTCCTGCCAGCGCCTCCTCGAGTTGGGCGAGGGTGACCCCCGGTTCGACGCTCGCGGTTTGGTCGATGGTGTCGATGGAGAGGATGCGGTTCATGCGTTCAAAGCCCACGACGAGTCCGTCAGTAACTGGTCGTGCCCCTCCGGAGAGGCCAGTACCGGAGCCTCGGGCGACGAGTGCGATGTTGGAGTGGGATGCGTAGTTGACGAGGTCGGCCACCTGCTCAGCGGAGGTTGGGAAGACCACGCCGAGGGGATCGATAGGGTCGAGCTCCAGGGCCTCGTCATGGGTGTAGGCCTCGGGAATGTCTCCGTTCAGTATTGCCTCCTTGCCCATCACCGCACTGAGATCTGCTTTGATTTCGCTTATCGCATACTTCGCCATGTGTACTACGGTAGTCGAGCTATGATCTTCGCGTTGGACGGGGCCGGGATAGTATAGGCATTGAGGAGTCGTCCTGCTGCGAGGAGACCCGGGAGCGTAGCGCCTGCGGAGAGATACGGCCCACGCTATTGGTATCGATACCGGCGATCGGAGTGCCATGGAGCGAGGCAGAATGAGGAGTAACAGGCTGGTTCGGGTTGTTGTAGTGAACGTTGCAGTCGGTGGTGGCCCGATGCTACGTCTAGGGCCGCCTTATTGAGGGTATCCGTGATCGGGGCGAAGACGTCGGAACCCACGGGTGATGATTGCCCCTCGGCGAAGTTCTTGGGGTGCTAGTGTGACCTGCTGGCAACGGACTTGATCTCTGGTGTCGTGGCTTTGTTCGTCGTTGTCTCGTCTAACGCCGTGGAGAGCGAGTCGGAAGCGGTAGTGTGCAGTGTTGACGGATGGCGAACTCGAGCTGGACCGATTCCAAAAGGGTCGACGC
This sequence comes from Actinomycetes bacterium, assembly GCA_021819725.1. The sequence continues at coordinate 251,544 of JAKAQR010000001.1, read as the reverse complement.
GGTATCAGGTTCCCGCCTTGGGCACCTGGCTCGCTACAGTGTTTGTTGTCTGAGTGAGCATTGCAATCGCAACGGCCACATCACCCGCGACGTAAAGCCTCTCGCTGAGCTACCGTTGGCCTATTCTGAATTGCTTGGCGGTCTCGCTCCAATCAGGTTCGTCATCGCTAACACCAAAGCCAAAACGCGGCGCTGGTGCAACCTCATCGCTAGCTACTGCTATCTCGGCTACACCACCGTGGCAGGCGCACAGCTGCGCTATCTCACCGAATGTTCTTCTGGTGGGACTATCGGCGCGATCGGCTTCGCTGCCTCAGCATGGAGCTGCATACCGCGCGATACCCATATCGGCTGGGACAAAGCAACCCGCGAAGCACGGCTGCTACTGCTTGTGGTTGGGGACGCCCGCTTTCTCATTCTTCCTCAGGTAGGTGTTGTGAACCTCGCCTCGCATGTCCTGTTGCCGTCTCCGGAGCGACTGGCAGCTCGCCAACGGGTACCAGCCTGCACTCTTAGCGGCCTTCGTCGAATCCGCCCGCTTTACCGGAGCGAGCTACCGAGCGGTGCACTGGCTGCAGGTCGGGAAGACCAAAGGTCGGGGCAAGCCCGACTGCTACAACGAATACGCTCTCCCAATGAAGGATGTCTATCGCTGCCCTCTTCACCGTGCCTACGGGAGCATCCTCGCCTCACCAGAGTGAAGGTACCCGAGGATATCAGATTGGCCTGGGAGGATCACGCTCGGCCGGGTTGGCCGAATGTTTACGACGGCATTACCGTGACGAGCGTTCCAATGTGAACTTGAGGGAAGACGACGGCTGCCGTGGGTACAGGGAGCTCGACGCAGCCGAGACTCTGCGGGAAGCCGTATTGTGCTCGCACGAACCCGTGGACCGCCTCTGATCCAAGGAAGTAATTGATCCAATGGACGAGATCGTGATAGGTGGTGCCGTTTGGATTGGTGCCACTCATGTAATTTTCTTTGAAGCGCAGGTAGATCGGGAAGGTGCCATTCGTAGTCTTGAGTCCTGCAATACCGGTGTTTGTCGGACTCGTCAGGACGACACGGCCATTCTCCCAGAGATAAAGAGTCTCAGGTAGCGGTGCCTTTTGCACTTGAATCCACGCGTAGGGGTGCGGGTCAACGTTGTTGGAGATGACATCCTTGATCAGAGTTGGCCAGAGCAACGGGTTACTGGCCCAACCGCTGCCGTTGGTGTAGTTGAGGCTGTTGAAGTCCTCGAATGCCATGACTGCACCCTTGGTGATAACATTGGCGTTCCCTGGGCTCCAAAGGGAGGTGAGCTGCGTGGGCATCGTCCAGCGCCAGTTAAAGGTGCCTTGTGGTGGCGACTGGAGGGCACTGAGCTGAGCTGCTTCGGTAGAGGCAACGGTGGTCGGCGAGGAGAAGGAGACGGGGAGATAGTTGAGCTGGGCTAGTACCTGTTGCAAACGGAGCATGGACATCGGTGCGCCGCTCAGCGCGAGTGTGGCTCCTGTGGCTCCACGGGCTCCGGTTGGACTTACAACAGCGACCGAGGTAGGGGTCGTCATGGTGAAGGTCTCTGAGGGCCAGAAGTCACCCGTTGTTGGTGTAAAAGTGAGTGTGTAGGGGGTCGGTTCACTCCAGTTCCCCTTGACAGGGTCGGCACCCTGGACGGTGGGACTGATGGTAGGCAGCTTGTTGCCAAAAACCTTTGTCACCGGTTGGGAAAGCGTGATGGTGATCGTTGCCTCGGGGGAGAGGTTGGTGAGATCCGGACTGATGATCGCCTCAGGTGTCGACCCGGATTGGCGGAAGAAGACCATGTTGGACGCTGCTGGGAGCGTCTCCCAGGGGTCAGGGACAGCCGCCACCTGCAGTGAACCGGCGGCGCTGTGGGAAGAACCAGGTATGGCAACGTGGCTCGTCGCCTTGTTGAGCTTCACATACTTTGTGGTGGAGTGGAAGGAGTAGGCAACGACGCTGACGGGATTCGAGAATTCAGACTGAACAGATTGACCTGAAGATGCAATCGCTACAGGATCGAGGAGGCGCGCACGGGGGGTATGGCCGGTAAGTGTCAGTCGTTGGGTTTTGCCAGCGATCCAAGCGATCCAAGAAGGACGCTGCAGAGTGACCGTGATCGTTGTCGTTACGCCAGTGGAGATGTGCTTGGTTGGCAGGACCTCTCCATCCTGGATCTCCACCGGAATAGGTTGTTGACCAACGGATCCAGCGACGCTGAGAACGCTTTGGTGTGCTCCCGAAGTGGTCAATTTGCCGAGCGAGGTGTAGGAGGAAGAGAGGGATGCTTTCGGCCAGTTGATTGCCATCACGATGCCACCGGCGATCAACAGCCCCCCAACGACGCCACCGCCGATCGCTAGAGCATTGCGGCCGCGGTGTGACCCTTTCGACCTTGTATGCCTGGCACTCGCCAATCGACACCTCCTCGTGAGAATTGCAGCTATGCTGGCCTGGCCGTAGCTTTTATCAGGCCAGTCTCGCCACGATTTCCCTAGCGAGTAGTCAAGAGTATAGTTCGTACGCGGGTGACGGGTAGTCGGTTTGTATCAGCAGGGTTGAGAGTTTCTTCAGACTTTGGTTCGGCGAGTGGTAGCGTCGGAAAAGCGCTCAAAAAGGCAGTTTAACGGTGGATACGAAGTTCCTGGTGGAGAGTTTTGTCACGCTTGTCGTGATTACTGATCCGATTGGCAATGTGCCAACATTCCTTGTGGTGACCCAAGGTAAAGGCACTAAGGCGCGTCAACGACTCGCGCTCGAGGCGGTGTTGGTGGCGACCGCCGTGTTAGCCGTCTTCGCCGGTTTCGGCAGAGAGATCCTGAGCTATCTTGGCATCTCGTTGCCCGCCCTCCAGGTCTCTGGTGGCCTGCTGTTGTTGATTGTAGCGTTACAGCTTTTGACGGGGAAGCAAGCGGAGCTCACGGCACAGTCCAAGGTCAATGTGGCGCTGGTTCCCCTCGCAACGCCCTTGATCGCTGGCCCCGGTGCGATCGCGACGGTCTTGGTATTTGCCGGTGAAGTACATTCGGTGGGAAATGCGCTTGGACTCGGGGTTGTGATCGTTGTGGTGATGGTGGTGCTGCTTGTTGTGCTTCGATTCTCCGTGCATCTCAGCCGCCTGTTACGCGAGGGGGGTATTGAATTGCTCTCTCGGGTCTTCGGCCTCCTCCTGGCCGCCATTGCAGTCCAACTGGCCGCCTCTGGAGTCTTAGCGTTTGCTCATGGACACTGAGCCCTGCAACTCACCAACGCCAGCGTCTCCATGATGTAGACCGCATGATGTGGACCGATAAGTGCTGCCCTCGCTAAGTGCTGCTCTCGCTGGAACAACTAGACTGGCGAGCAGGAGTGTGCGGTCTGATACGAGAGGGTCAAGTCCGGGTTGCTCGTGGTAGACGACGGCCGTGATGTGCATGGTAGTCGTTGGAATGGCGGTTGGTCGGTTGACACGGAGCTCATCGGTGGTAACGACATAGCAGTCGCACGGGTCGCACGTTTGTCGTCACCCGAGCGTAGATGGCGGTTAGGGGAGGGCGCTGAATGGGTTCTCTCAACAGAAGAAAGTGAGGCTATGGTGGTCCAGTTAGGTGATATTGTTCCAGATTTTGAGGCGGATACGACAGTAGGGAAGATCCGGTTTCATGAGTGGCTTGGAGACTCCTGGGGTGTTCTATTTTCCCACCCCAAGGACTATACGCCGGTGTGCACGACAGAGCTGGGTGAGGTAGCACGTCTACAACCAGAGTTTGACCGTCGATCCACCAAAGTGATAGGTCTCTCGGTCGATGACGTTGCGAGTCATCTGAAGTGGGAGTCGGATATCGAAGAGGTGCGAGGGCATGCGGTTGGATTCCCGATGATCGGGGATGCTGATCGGAAGGTATCGACTCTCTTTGGTATGATCCACCCGAATGCATCTGATACGCTCACGGTCCGCTCCGTCTTCATTATCGATCCTGCCAAGAAATTACGCCTCGAGATGACGTACCCAGCCTCGGTGGGCAGAAACTTTGCGGAGATTCTGCGGGTCTTGGACGCGTTGCAGCTCTCCGATGCTTTTCCTGTAGTGACCCCGGTGAATTGGAAGCCAGGTGACGAGGTGATCGTCGCTAACTCTGTCAGTGCTGAAGCGGCACGCAAGCAGTTCGAAGGCTTTCGCGAGGTGAAGTCGTACCTGCGCTTTGCCAAAGATCCCAAGGCTTAGATCTCGAGTTGTAGCGCACCACGCCATAATGTCATAATGAGGTGTCCTACCGGGGCCGATGGGACCGGTAGGACACCTCGTCGATATTTTCTAGGGCCGTCGTCCAGTAGGTGCTTGGACTAGCGAGAGACAAGATCTGGTCCGGGGTCGGGTAGAGTGCCGCTCTGGGTCCTATCGTTGGCGAGTGGGGCGATAACCTCGGTGGTATCGCTGCGCGAGAGTGACTGTCTCCTGGTGGGAGATCTCCTGCTGTGTGCCGTTGGGGCTTACGAGGATCATGACCAAGACAGGTAAGGCGGCGAGGGAGGCCCCATATGGCGGCCATCACGACGGCGATGACGTCGAACGAACCATGAGGCCACCGATACCAAGATCATCAATAACGCAATGACGACGATCGTGTATGCGAGTTGACTAGTATTGCCGAGTGCAAAGAGCGCAGGGGCCCCGGCGAACTCTAGCGTGTACGAGTCGGCGTACTTGAGGGCTTGTGACGGTGCGAGCTGCGTCGTGAAGGCGGCTCCATAACGGGTATTGGTGGAGGAGTCCTCCAGAATGACGGCGCGATGGCCCCAACATCCACTTGCCTTTGGGGATTGACAGTCGAGGTTAGATCCACCTCCGCCATTGGTGTAGCGATATCCGTCTTCGTACATCCACATAAAAACCACGACGATGGCGTTCGGGAAGTTGCCTGCCCAGTCAGATCCTCCGTTCATCGATGCCGGGATGAATGGGTCTCGTGCTTGGGTGGCAGCCTGGCGGGCCAGGTGGTCAAGTTTTGGTGATGACTTTACTACGGTGGGGAGTTTCCTGATCGAGCGCTCATTATTGGCCAGGTAGACGAGTTGACGAGCCTGATTGAATGTGGCGAAATCTTGCGGAAGCGTCAGTTGTGGCAGGCCCTCGGTCCGTCGCGCTAGGTTGAGGTCGAAGAGCGCGGCTTGCATGCAGGCCGGTGTTGTGTCGGGAATCAGCGCCGAATGACAGGCTGTTTCCCAGTTTGGATCACCAGCTGGAATGGTCAAATCGTGCACGGGTGGTGACGTTGGCGACTGTGTGGGGGCAAAGAGGAAGAGTGAGGAGCCCGCGATGAGGAGAAGCACCATCGCCACTATTACCACTCGCTTCATATCGCTGTCCTGTCTGTCGCCTGGTCGTGCTGTATGGCCCTTCGATGGTGGAGTGCCGTTGGAGATATTGCCTGCGATACAAGCCTAGTGACGCGTTCATCGCTATGACCAAAGTCGTGGCCTTTGGTAACGTAGACTGGGGCGATGAGAGCAGAGGTTCGCAGCGGTAGGGACATGATGGTGATAGGGACAATGTAGCGATAATGGCATGGCGGAGATAGGAACATGGTGGAGACGGAGGCACGATGAAGTTAGCGATGCAGATTAACTATGCGGGGAATATTCTTGATACGGTTGAGGAGGTCGTTCGCTACGAGAGTGCCGGACTCGATATCGTCTTTGTCGCCGAGGCCTACGGATTCGACGCCGTGTCTATCCTCGGCTATTTGGCGGCAAGAACGACACGTGTCGAGCTCGGGCCTGGCATTCTTCCTATCTACTCTCGTACGCCGGCGTTGATTGCGCAGACCGCGGCTGGACTTGATTACGTTTCAGGTGGGCGTGCTGTTCTTGGTCTTGGAGCCTCCGGTCCTCAGGTAATCGAGGGTTGGCATGGGGTTGCCTATGACCGACCGATCGCTCGGACACGGGAGCTCATCGGGCTCTGTCGGAAGGTGTGGCGCCGTGAGCGACTGGAGTCTGATGGCATCTACCAGATTCCGCTTCGGGGCGGTACTGGGTTGGGTAAAGCGCTCAAACTGATTACCGAGCCAGTTCGGCCACGAGTACCGATCTACCTCGCGGCGATCGGACCAGCGAATGTGGCATTAGCCTCTGAACTCGCGGAGGGTTGGTTGCCTATCTTCTACCTTCCCGAACAGGCGGAATCGGTGTGGGGTGAATCGGTGCGCAAGGGACTGAGTCTTCGCGACTCTGATCTCGGTGATTTTGAGATCGTTGCGGGAGGTTTGCTCGCTATTGAGAACAACAGTCAGGATCTGCTTGATCTCGCGCGGCCATATGTGGCACTCTACGTTGGGGGTATGGGTGCAAAGACGAAGAACTTCTATAACGACCTGTTCCGACGCTATGGATATGGCGACCTAGCGGAGCAAATTCAAGATCTCTATCTTGGCGGAGAACGGGAAAGGGCCGCCCAACTCGTGCCGAATGAGCTGCTGGAGCGCATGAACCTTGTCGGTAGTGCGGGTTTTGTTCAGGAGCGTGTCGAGGCTTTTGCCCATGCCGGCGTCACTACGTTGATGGTGACCCCGATTGGTAAAGATCCAATTGGTTCGTTCCGACAGCTGCGTTCCATGGTTGATCGGCTTTGATTTGGTGCTTTCCATTGCGGTTCTGTGGCCGTTGTTGGTGGTCGTGGGGGAGGTATATTTTGCATGGAAGTTGTTGATTCCTCCTCGGTTTGATCGATCCCTGCTTGAGAGCGCTTCCGTCGTTAGGGTGGAGGTTGTGATTCCTGCACACAACGAGGCGACATCACTGTCAAAGCTGCTTGCCAGCCTGAGTGCCCAAAGGGGGGTCATCTTCTCCGTGACTGTGATCGACGATCGTTCAATCGATGGGACTGGTGCCATTGCACGATCACTGGGAGCCGAGGTCGTTCGCCTCGACCAGCGTCGGGGCAATAATCCGAAGGCAGGCGCTCTAAGCGCTTGGTCCCCTAAGGAGTCGACCGAGACGGTGGTCTTTTTGGACGCTGATGTTGTTCTTGTGGGTGCTGATGCGTTGGCTAGGTTGGTCGCCGCTGCCCGGAATCGACCGAATGATCTCATCAGTGTGCAGCCTTATCATCGGATGGAGCGCTGGTACGAGCAATTCGCATTTTTCCCCAACCTCGTCGCTCTGATCGCCTCAGGGGCGTTCGGGGCGCTAGGTCATCCCTACTCATCGGCTACCTTTGGTCCAGTATTGTGTTGCCAAGTAGCCCGATACCAAAGTGTCGGTGGACACGGAGCTGTACTGGACTCGGTGCTCGATGATCAAGCCCTGGGGGAAAAGTTTCGGCACACTAGCGGGCACACCATCCTCTATGGGGGTCGGAGTTGGATTGAGTTTCGGATGTACCCGGATGGGTTCTGGCAGTTACTTGAGGGGTTCCGCAAGAACGTCGCTATCGGCGCCATCAGTGTTCGCGGCATCGGTGCATTGGTGGCGACCTTGATGATCGTTGCACAACTCTCGGCGATCGCAAATCTGGTTACCGATGCGCCACATGAGCTGGTCGGAGCCCTCGCCGTTGTGGGGTTGATGTTCTTCATCAATGTGCTGGTAGCGCGGCGTATCGGTTCTTTCACCTGGAGCAGTATGGTACTCCAGGTGCTCTACTTAGCAGCGTTCCTTGTGATCGTAGTGATGTCTGGTGTTGATCTGCTGCGTGGTACAACTACCTGGAAAGGGCAGCCAATGAGAACGAGGCGATGAGTAGTGTCCAATGTGGTCGGCATGGCGCTTGCCGTAGCATTCTGGATCGCGACGAGCGTGGTGGTGGGGTTCCTCGGCGCACGGCTTCCGCTAACAGTGTTGCTCTCGATCGCTCGTCATCCCTGGTGGTTGGGTGGGCCAAAGGCACGCTGGTACCGACAAAGGCTATGCATTGACACCTGGAAGCATCGGTTGCCTGAGGCGGGAAGCTTTGGGGGTGGTGTCTCGAAACGGCGAATTGTCAATCGTCAGCACAGCACACTGGTAAGACTGTATTTGGAGACCGTGCGAGCAGAGTTGGTGCACACTGGGTTGTTGGTAATTCAGTGGTTGCCAGCGCTGTGGCTTAGCCCAGGTTTTGTCGTCGTGCCTGTGCTCTATGCCGTGCTTGCGAACGTTCCGTTTGTAGCGGTTCAACGCTACAACCGGGTGCGCCTGTCACGAATTGTCGACATCCATGATCCGTGGTGTCTTGACGAATAGATGCTCGCGGTAGTACTCGAGTTCAGCGATGCTATCCCGAATGTCGTCTAGAGCGCGATGGGAGCTGTCCTTTTTGGGCAAGTGTTCTGCCAAGCCAGGATACCAACGCTTTGCAAGCTCCTTGATGCTTGAGACATCGACGGAGCGATAGTGCAACCAGTTTTCAAGATCCGGCATATATTTGGCGAGAAAGCGACGATCAGTTCCAATAGAGTTCCCGCACAGCGGCACCTGGCGAGCGTTCGGACAGTGTCGTTTAAGAAAGGCGAGGGCGGCAGAGTGGGCTTCTTCGAGAGTGGTCGTGGAGGCGCGAACGTCGGCGAGGAGCCCGTTGGTTTCGTGCATTTTCGTGACGACCTTCTCCATACCCCCTAACGCGTCCTCGTCGGCATGAATCACGAGCGGTCCGAACTCCTCGACGGTATTGAGGTCGTCGTCGGTAACAATCATTGCGATTTCTAGGATGACATGGCGCTCGGGGAGCAGCCCTGTCATTTCAAGATCCATCCATGCCAACATGACAGCCAGGTTACTCGCTGTGTATGCTAAGTGGGGTACCATGAAGGTAAGACGAGCAAGAAGGGGCTTATGGGTCGTACGGCATCGCAGTATCCCTGGGTGATCGTTCCAACATATAACGAAGCCAGTAATATCCTCGACATCGTTGAGGCGATACGCAAGGCGGTTCCCGCGGCGACGGTACTTGTGGTTGATGATAGCTCGCCTGATGGCACCGCGGATCTGGTCGAGAGCCTCAGCAAGGGTGATCAGTTCGTTCGCGTGCTGCGTCGTCCTGGTAAGGCCGGGTTGGGTGCGGCCTACCGGGCAGGTTTCCGGGAGGCGCTGAGCGCGGGAGCAACAGCGCTGGTTGAAATCGACGCGGATTTCTCGCACGACCCAGCGGTCATGCCGAGGTTGCTTGACGGTCTCGATGATGGTGCTGGTCTTGCCATCGGCTCCCGTTACATCTCCGGCGGTTCGTCTGAGGGTTTGTCGGCTCTGCGCCTCTTGATCTCTCGTCTTGGGAACCGCTATGCATCGATCATGCTCGGTATCGATGTTCGCGATGCCACTGCTGGCTTTCGGGCTTATGAGGCCGATGCATTGAAGATGATTGACCTGGATCAGGTGCGTGCTGATGGCTATGGATTTCAGGTGGAGATGGCCTATCTTGTCTCCCAGCTGGGTTTCCGGATCATCGAGGTTCCAATCACCTTTCATGATCGGCGTGCAGGCAGCTCGAAGATGTCAAGCGATATCGTGATTGAGGCGATGATGCTCTGTACGATTTGGGGGATCAGTCGAAGAGTTCCATGGCTGCGCCAAGGTTCACGACAGGATCGATTGATCGATCATCTCGAGAAGCTGATCCGGCGCTCATCGTGAGAGAGATTGCAGTACGGTTGCTCCATCCTGGAGCGCAACTGCCGGTGCGCCAGTTAGCCGGTGATGCGGGGGCTGATCTTGTCCTCATCGAGCACCTGACGCTATGCCCCGGTTCTCGAGGCATCGGTCACACGGGACTCGCCGTGGAACTAGCGCCTGGAACGATGGGGTTGGTGGTGCCCCGTAGCGGCCTTGCCCTGCGCTCTGGCGTGACGGTATTGAACGCCCCTGGTCTCATCGATGAGGGTTATCGCGGCGAGGTCGGCGTGTTGCTGGTCAACTTTGGCGAGAACACGGTGGAACTCGTTCCAGGAGACCGTGTCGCGCAGCTGGTTGTGGTTCCCTACGTGGATGTTGAGTATGTGGCGCGAACCGAACTGACGGAGACGGAACGTGGAGCTGGAGGGTTCGGCCACACTGGTCATCGCTGACGAGTCTCCCGGTGGGGTGGGGTGAACCTCGCCGGTTGTTGGAGCGATAGATTGGACTCGCCGACCCTGCATCTCGGATTGTGGGCGCGAACTCGGACATCTGGCCGCAAGTCGTCTGTCAGTGGTGGCAAGCTGGCAACAATCCCGTCACAGGTTACATGGTCAGATCTTGCCCGAGATGGGATGCGGGCACGCTCACATGGATACAACGGCAAGTGAACTTGGGGCATCTGTTATACTGTTGATCGTAACGCGGACGTGGCTCAGTTGGTAGAGCATCACCTTGCCAAGGTGAGGGTCGCGGGTTCGAATCCCGTCGTCCGCTCGATGAACAGCACCCCAATGCGTGGCGCTGGTGAGTTTTCGCGTGGGTGAGCTGAGTCTGGTGGTGTACCGAAGCGTCGTTCGGCTGGCAGCCCGCTTTGGTCATCTGTGTACGCTCGGCAATCAACACGTCATTCCTTATCCACGATAGGACGGGTTCGACTGGTTGCGAAACGCCCCAATCCTAGGCGTGGGTACCATAAGCCCAAGACCCGGTTGTCCTTGGCTGAAGCATTGGATGGTGAGGTCCTTTGCGTTGTCCTGGCTTGAGACAGACTTCTCCTTTCCCGGCCGCGAAGGTCCGTTATCGGGGCAGGAGAGCAAACGCCCTTTCGGTTGAGAGGAGCGGTGTAGAGCGGTTGACAGAGGGTCATGGAGGTGATTGCCTGCGGCCCCAGCACGGCAAGGCGACCTCATCGCTGTGATTGACGTGACACAGCGGGCGCAGTGCTGAAGCTGAGGCCCTCCAGGAAGCACTGGATGTCTTTGGACGTTGGCGACCGCCACGTTCAACGTGGTAGATAATAACTGGTTGGTAAGCCCACATGCCCGCATCACCGAGAGCCCCATGACCGGAGTCCTTGACGTACCTGGTCAAACCCCCGAGGTGGTGACGAGCATTGGCTGAAAACTTGTGCCACGCAAGGCTTCCATAGTGGGAAGGCCCCGGCATGCTTGATCCGTGGACTTGAGGGTGGCCAGGGTTGCAGTGGTGCGGTTGGCGGCTGGGTGTTCGGGTGGTGGTGCGATAGGCGCGATCCCGGCAGTATGAGAACGTCCGGACCGATCGCCGTAGCAGTGGGATCAGACACTGCGCACCTCATCAGAACATGTCCATCGGTGTCCGGTTTGCCCTTTGGGCTCAAAAGGGGACTCCGTGCACTTCAAAAGCTGTGCAGGTCACCGGATCGACAAGGTGGGTCCGACAGTTGCCTGTCTATCCGCAACGATAGTGGCAAGTCGGGATGAGAGAAGGGGATCTCTTGACTTTAGGAAATAATCACTAATGTCGTGTAAGTGTCGGCATGATGTGTTAGGTTTGTAGGAGCAACTGACAAGCATGGTGGTGGCGATGATTGCCATAGTGGCGTATAGGGGTGTCGAACTCAGTTCGGGAAGTACGGTCATGGTCTGCAGTCTTGACCAGGATTAGACAGATGGTGAACACCCATACGGTGGCCAAGGATGCCGGAGCGAAGGGCTCCTCTCCGCACATCGAGCAAAGGATTTCACAACATCTGACCGTTGCATGTTCTCGATCAAACCCAACCGGGGTTCGTTGGGTTGTTGGCCAGTGGGTTCAAAAGTTCTCACATGCGAAGACCCCGACTTCATCAGGAGTGTTGCTACGCTTTCCACCATTATCAGGCACACAGCGACCCTTCTCGCCAACTCGATTGACGGGATGCTGAGAGTGAGCAGTAGGTGGACCCATGCGCATGTGGGGGCTGCGGGCACTGCAACCGCCATTGTTCTGAGGACAGGTGATCCCTGGCATGGGGAGTCGTGCGCTATCCGGTCTTCTTATCGCCGGTGGCCGATGCCGTGGTTAGCGGGACGCTCGTTCGCCTTCGAGGATCGAGGCGGACGAGGTGCAGCAAAACGGTGCCTCGGCACCGATGTACTGCGAGCAAGAAGGGAGTAAGCAAGATGACACTTAGGCTTGGTGCTGTCCCTGTTGGGATGAAGGGGCGGCGAGTGCATTTCTTGCGCAAGCACTGGTGGATCGGTCTGGCGGTGCTGTTAGCCCTTGGCACTGTCGCAGTCATTGATGTCTCCGGTAATCCTTCGCTCGGACACTTCTACCCAGCGGTTGGGGCGACCGTATTGGTTGAAGCGCACGGACAAGGCTCAGAGATCGTTCCTGTGAGCTCACAGATGGTACCTGGGCCCGCAACAAGCTCTCAATCTCCAGGGTTCGAGCGTTATCTTCCGGACTCCAAGGTGACACTCTCAGCGAACTGTACAGGTAAGACGCAGCACCTCAAGATCAGGTTAGAGCCCGGAAATGAGTCGCTTCAACCTATGTGTTATCCGTCAGGAGGTGGTGCCATCGTTGTCGACGGCCCGTACAAGTTTCCCTATCCAAAGAGAGTCATTGTCGTGGCACCAATGGACGTGCGCTGGGACTTGATTGTGGTAGAACCGGGAACGATGGACTCGGGAGTCGCAGTCACGGGGTGAGTCAGCCGATGGTCGCCAGGTTAAAAACGCGCGCCGGAGACGTGGCGCCCCTGGAACATTCACCGCCCTTGAGTCACCGTTTCCGCGGGTGTGCGAGGGTCCCCGGTCAGGATTGAAGGGTAGAGCGATTGCCAGGGTCCTTGGTGCACGGCAACGACCTTGCCGTTGGTTGCGGTGCAACAGGGTCAACATCATCGGGGTGACACGTCTGCAACTGCACCGTGCTAAGGGCGACCTCTGGATGCCGTTGTGCGTGGAAGCCCAAGGACGGCGAGCCTTCCAGTGCCAGTTGTTCAGTCGGTATCGGGGATCGTGGTACCATTCTGGTGGACAACGGGCTGGCGCGTGTAGCTGGAATTGGGCATGGGCGTCGGCTCGCGCTCTGGAGCGAGAACGACATCGTCCACCACCATCTCGTGGAGCAGGTGAACGAACTAACGCTCATCGTTGTTACGGGTTGCATGACAAGATGACGACTACCAGGAGCGCCGATCGATCCAGTGCTCACGAAGAGGATGTCTGTCAGCCATTCCAATCCCTACTGCCTTACTGTCTTCGATGAGCTCGAGGCGCGGGTTCTTCTCACCTTGTCCAAACCTGCTGGTATCTCTCCAGTGATTGTGTTTGCGTAGCTGAGAGTCCTCCCGGGCGCGCCGATGGCAGACCCCAGGGTGATCGCTGTTCGGCTCGACATATTGCGGGTGTCAGAGGTCGGAATGATCCTGCTGTTACGCTCCCAGAGCACGCCGCCTTGCCCACGTGCGTCGCGAGACGATGTTGATAGGCGTTAGCCTCGGTGATCATGGGTGCCAACGGCGTGGGGTCGGGATCCGATGGCACGAATGTGGGGCCATACGCTATAGAGTGTAGCCCACGGGCCGTTGGCGCAGTTGGTAGCGCACTTGCATGACGCGCAAGGGGTCAGAGGTTCGAGTCCTCTACGGCCCACGATAGAGGGAACAAATCCCGTGCTGTTTGCGGTGCGGGGAGCAATTTGGTATTCCTCCTGCGATTCCTCTCTGTTGTGTTGGAGTTCGCTCACTCGTTGCGGGGTGACCAGTCAGCATTCCGTGTGCCTGCGATGGCGTCCTGGAACAGTGTCAAATCTTTGCGCCCGAAGCGATCGTTGGTACGGTTGGCGTTGCTGATGTTCATTGGTATAGCCAAGGGCACAGCGCGTTCCCGTGAGTTCTTCGATCGTCCGCGTCATCTACCGGATCGAGGAATGCTCGCTCGGTCCGTTCATGTGTCAATAAAGGGAATCGCGCCGGATGCGAAGGTATCGAGTGGCACTACTGGTATCGCACCGGGACGTCATGTGGCCGACCAACGTCAAGGCTCGCTGTTCGTGGCGGATGAACGGCTGAGATGATAGAGCAGAAATGCGTAGGCAAAAAGTGCAAGCGTGAACCCGAGTGCCATGATTAGCGAGAGCAGGTTCGAGCGGCCACCACCATTGACAAACCCAAGTCCTGCGGCGATCGCAATGACAATACCAAGGACGCCGACGATCGTGTAACCCAAGGCACCGGCTGCAGGTTGTTCAAGGGAGGCGTTGATCATCATAACACCATTGATGAGAAGAGCGAGGCCAATGATGACATGAAGATAAAGGATCACGATGGGGTGCGAGGCACCCCATGGGTTATGAGGGGTGATTGTTACATACAATACATTGGCGGTGCCAAAAATGAACTCAATGAGCAGCGCAACGATCGAGGTGAAGGACAAAAGCTTGAGGTCGAGCTGGCGTTTACTCATGCGACTTTAGTCTAGTGGTCTCGATCGTAAGGAACAAGTCGGTCTCGACGAAACTCCCGTAACACGAGTGGAGGCTCAGCGGCGGTTCTTCGGCAGACACGACGACCTATGTGCCAATCAAAAACCGTTCTGTAATGGCACGTGGGCCGACGGTGGCGAGAGTGAATGTTTTGGCGAAGCACCAGCGGGTTGCGCGACTATTTGTTGGAGGTGCCACTTGCGTAGGCGCAGCGCGTTCATGACAACGATGAGCGAGGAACTTGCCATGAGTGCCGCTGCCAACATCGGGTTAAGGATCCCAAGGGCAGCGAGGGTGATCGCAATAGCGTTGTAACCAAAAGCCCAGGCAAAATTCTGATGAATGTTGCGCAGTGTGGCGCGAGCTAGCGCGATTGCTCCAGGCACCTTAGTGATGTCATCACCGAGAATGGTGATGTCTGCGCTCGCTTTGGCGATGTCGGTGCCGCTCGCTAGGGCGATGCCGAGATCGGCCTGCGCGAGCGCTTCGGCATCATTGATGCCATCGCCAACCATCGCAACCCTCTTCCCGAGGGCCTGTTCATCTCTGATCGCAGCAGCCTTATCCGCAGGTCGTACGTCAGCTCGGATTGCGGTGATGCCAAGGGTAGCAGCGAGGACTTGTGCGTTGCTCAGCCGATCACCGGTCAGCATAATGATCTCGATGCCGCTGTTGTGAAGGCTCTCGACTAACCCTTTTGCTCCCTCTCGAAGGGTCTCGTGTAGCGAAAAGAGGAGTGGTGGCCGGTCATCAATTTGGCATGCGATCATTCTTGATGCTTCGGTGGTCTCCAAATGAAAGAATTGTGGCGCCGCTATCGTCACGGTGTGTCCGTCTACTGTCCCAACTAGACCCGAACCTGGCAACTCCCGTACGGCCTCAACGGGTACGTTGATCGTAGATAGGGCGCTGAGTGCACGGGCAACGGGATGCGTTGAGGATTGGGCGACCGTCGCGATGCAAACCCTGTCCTCTTCGGTCAGCCCTGATGGGAGATCATCGAGTGAGAGAGTGGCATCGGTGAGTGTGCCAGTCTTGTCGAGAAATATAGTGTCGATCTTCGGTACTTGTTCCAGGACGGTTGGACTCTGGATGAGTATACCGCTGCGCGCGGCTCGGGAGGTGGCTACCAGAAAGGCGATCGGTGTGGCAAGACCCAGTGAACATGGACATGCGACTACCAGTACGGCGATCCCCGCAACCAGCGCCGTGACGGCGGAACCTTGGGTGAGCCAAGCGAAGAAGGTGCCTATTGCAATGAGGATAACGACTGGCACGAAGACGCGAGAGACACGGTCGCTGATGCGTTCAAGATTTGCCTTCTTCGCCTGGGCCTGTGCTACCTGTTGGGTGAGTTGCGACAGGAAGCTACGTTGAGCACTGGTGGTCGCGATACCCTCTAGCAATTGATCACGGTTGATGGATCCGGCCAGGAGGTTCGATCCCGGGGCGACGAGTGTCAGGTCCGACTCTCCGGTGATGATGGCGGTATCGACTGCGGACTCGCCGGCGGTAACGGTCATGTCCGTTGGCACCACTTGACCCGGCCGTATGGTGAGCAGATCATCGCGAAGAATCTCTTTGGCTGGTATCGTCAGCGCAACTCCCTGACGGGTCACGGTGACATCACCGAGGATTTTCGCCTGAAGATCATTGAGGTCACTCCGTGCGACCACCTTGGCACGTTCCTCGATCCATCTGCCGAGGTAGATGACGGTTGGCACAATCGCTGCAGCATCGAAAAATACCGGCTCACCTGTTTTATGCGCGATCGTCACCACTGCTGACCAGGTAAAGGCGGTGACAAAGCCAAGGGAGACGAGGGAGTCCATCCCCCCGGTTAAGTGTCGAAGATCGCGTACTGCGGTGATAAGGAAACCACGACCAACGAGCACGATTACCAAAAGGGCTAGCACCAGAGCAACTGGTCGAGACACCGACCATAGCGATAGATCGGCACCGAGGAGCACGGCGCTTAGTACGGCGCTGATGGCGAGCGGCCAGCGTTGGTGTTGGAGCTTTGGCGAGGCTGTCGACTGATCTTTTGCGATCGCTTCATAGCCGGCTTGGCGAACCGCGGCCAAGATGCGGTCGGTGTCAAGAGCGGTGGGGTCGAAGGTGATGGTTGCCTCTTCCAAGGCGTAGTTGACGGTGGCGGTGGCTCCGGGGAGATGATTGAGCTTTCGTTCGATACGGGAGGCACAGCTTGTGCAGGTCATGCCGAAGAGCTCGAGATCAAGTTGTTTACTGGATGAGTTCGGCATCGTAGCCGGCCTCATCGATCGCGGCAATCAACGCATCGACTTGCAGCTCATCACCCTCGATGGTCACCGTCTTGGTGTCAAGATCAACGGTGACCGACTGTACTCCTGGGATCTTGCCCACCTCGCCTTGGATCGCCACTTGGCAGTGATGACAGCTGACAGTTGGAACACTGAATTGTAACATCGTGACCCTCATCTTTCTTGTCTCCAGTCTATCCTTGCCTACGTCAACCGATGTAAGGAGTGGTGGTGGATGGCGCGGTCGTAGGATCTGGGCGTATCGATGCAAAAGTTATGCTCGTGGCACTGGGGCTATCGTTGGCGGCAGCGACCTCGCTGGGTTTTGCGCGTTTTGCCTATTCGTTGCTCTTGCCGACAATGCGCACCGCGTTGCATTGGAGTTATTTCGCGGCTGGTGCCATGAATACGGTCAATGCGGTTGGTTACCTTGGAGGCGCGCTCCTTGTGACGCGTATCTCGGATCGCTTTGGCAATCGGCGATCCTTTATCGTTAGCGGCATTGGCATGGTGGTCGCACTTGCATTGACACCAGTGAGTGCTCACCTTGTACCGCTCTTGACACTGCGACTCATCTCTGGTCTCTGCGGAGCGGTTATCTTTGTCATTGGCTCTTCGCTCGCCCAGCAAGCTGCACGAGGTCTGTCGAGGTCGGGCGCGGCGGTGGTCCTCGGGGTTTACTTTGGAGGCGCGGGTCTCGGTACCGCTTTGAGCGGCGCGATCATCCCCGCCATTCATCTGCGTGCGGCGACCCTCTGGCGGGTCGACTGGTCGATTTTGGCGGTCATCACCTTGCTCGCTATGGTTGGCGCTACGTTCGCATCGTTACAGGTAGGTGATCCGCCGGTGCGTTCTGTAGGTGAACGCCATCTAGGTCATTACCGGCCGTTGCTACCGGCTCTCATCGCCTATGGGGTGTTTGGGTTCGGGTACCTCGCTTTCTTGACGTTTCAGGTCGCCTTTATGAGTCATCAGGGACTCCCTTCGTCCAGGGTGGTGCTTTCCTATGTGCTTTTTGGTATGGTCGCCGCCGTCAGCGGATTCATCTGGTTCCGGCCACTCGCCGGTCACCGACCTGGCCTTGTGGCAGCGTCGATCTACCTGTCGGGAGCGCTCGGGGCGGTGCTCTATTTGGTCTCTACGGCACTGTGGGTCGAGATAATTGCCGGCATTCTTTTTGGGCTTGCCCTCATGAGTTGTTCTACCGCTTTTGGGGTCGTGACGCGGGTTGTTCTACCGCCATCGTTACAGACGGGCGCGATGGGCGTGGCAACGGTCGCGATTGCGGTCGGACAGAGCCTCGGTCCCCTCGTTACCGGTCAAATCGCCGATTCTCATTTTGGACTTGCTGGGGCGATCGGCGTTGGTGGGGCCTTCATCGGGTTGGCAGCGTTGGTCTCGCTCTTCCAACGCACAGGTGCTGCGTGAAACGCGATGACGGCAACGACCGGTGACTGAAGGCTCTGTGGACGACCGGATGGGCGGTGAGCCGCTCGGTCAGCGGACTCACCAAATGTTGGAGGCGGCGAGCGGATTCGAACCGCTGTGCAAGGCTTTGCAGGCCTCTGCCTAACCACTCGGCCACACCGCCAGTAACCTATAGGAGACTAATCGGGACAGCAATCTGAACCGATCGAGTTGGCTGAGTCCGTGAGAATGGAACAAGATAGATCGTGAACAGACGTAAGGTGATAGGTTGGAGCGCCGGAGTGGGGGTTATCGCCGTGGTCAGCATTGGAACGTTGGCGGCGATTCCAAGTGGTGGTCAGAAGCCAACGCAAATTCCAATACCGGGCTCTGCGACGACAGCGCTGCCACAGCTGCAGCGGCTAGGTCCTGACGGTGAGATTCCCAAGAACATCGCTGAGACAGTATTGGTGCCGGTTGGGATGGTGCCAAGGACCTATAAGAATCTTAACCCTCAGGGCACGAATTTTGATGGGTACGTTTTGTACCGGTCTCCTATGAGTCCGAGTCAGATTCTCGCTTTCTTCAAGGCTGCACTTCCGGACGCCGGTTGGCATCTCTACAACGCGAGCGTTACCAAGGGCCAGGATGTCATCTTGGCGTCCAAGGCGGGAAACGACGGCTTCTACTGGGAGGTGGGTATCAAGGACCCCTTTCCTAGTCGGGGCGTAGGCAGCGACCTTCAACTGCGCGTCATTCAGATCAGCTTCTCATGAGGGTGCTGGTTGTTGGTGCAGGCCCTGCGGGATCGCTCACAGCTACCCTGCTGGCCAGGGGTGGCCATACGGTCGTTCTGATCGATCGGTCGACCTTTCCGAGGGACAAGGCGTGCGGGGATGTGATTGGTCCGTTGGCTCTCTCCGTGCTGGAGCAGGTAGGGGTGCGCCTCCCTGGGGACGCGCATCGGATCGGGTCGATGTGGCTTGGGTTCGAAGGCGACGAGATGCTGATGCCAGCCCGGCCCGGGTTGGGTCATCGGGGTTACGGCTTGACGATCCGACGCAAGGACTTTGACGATATTCTTTACCGCATGGCGATCTCGGAAGGGGCTGAGAGCCGCGTGGGGGTAGTCGGTGCTGTTGAGCGGCGGGGTAGCCGCTTGCGAGCTCACCTTGATGGGGTTGACGAGGAGTTCGACGTGGTAGTGGGTGCTGACGGGGCAAACTCTGCTGTTGCGCGAGCAATGGGGATGGTTGATCTCGATCGTGTCCTCCTCGGATTTGCCTTACGGCGACATGTATCGGGTTCCACACTCACGGATCGCGTTGATCTTTTGCTCGAGGGTCGAGAGATGGTGACTCCGGGGTACGGGTGGGTCTTTGATCAGGGTAGCGATCAGCTGAACCTTGGCATTGGGGTCGGCGTTGGTGCACAACGGGCTCGTGCAAAAGGGGCACGTGAGCTCTTAGACCGCTATGAGCAGGATCTGGTTGATCGCAACATCATCACCACGGTTGGGACACATCAGGAGATGGGTGGCTGGTTGAAGATGGGGCTCGTTGGCACACGAGTCGCTGCGGAGGGGGTCTATCTCGTGGGAGATGCAGCAGGCCTTGTGAACCCACTCCAGGGCGAAGGGATCGCCGCGGCACTTACCAGTGCGTCGCTGTGCGCGACAGTGATCGACCGATGGGGTGCCAACGGCGATGTGGCCTATCGTCGCGCCATCGATCAGCATTTTCGCAAGTTTTTGACCACCGGTTACACGATCCAACGTGTGGCACTCGAGCACCCCAAGGCCACGCGTGTCGCGATGCAGTCGCTGGTTCGCCTCGGCCGTCGCTCTGAGCGTCTCGCCAGCGGTTGGGGCATCTTCTGGAATGATTTGACCGCGTATTCGGGTCGTCAGCCAGGGGCTCGTGCCGCCAGACTGGCGCTGGGGCTGGGTCAAGGGGTGACAAACTTGACACCAGCACGGCCATCCTGGCGAGACTAGAAGGCAACGAGGCTATCGACGGGATGTATCACGGCCCAACGGTCACCGTCTTTGGCCGGGCGCCGCAGGCGTAGCCAGCAAAGCGAGCTGGTGGCCCAGATGTTGCGTAGGTTACGGTATGGCCGGTAGACCATCGATACTACGGGCATTGTGGCGCTTACGGTAGTTCTTTAGACCGTCGCTGCCCTTGGCTGCAAGCCAGTTTTCAAGCCGGTCGCGTTGGCGCATCTGGGCGGCCATCGGTACACCATAACCACAGGAGTTAGTGACGCTCGCAATGGTGATCAAGATGATGGCACGGGCACCCTCTCGTTCGGGAAACTTTGTGATCAAGGAATCATACCGTGATCCACCCGGCAGGAGTGGTTGTCCACTGCCATAGATTCGTAGGATGTTCGGTACTCCACCGAAGGAGCAGAACATCAGCGTTATCCGCCCGTTCTCGCGTAGATGGGCGATCGTCTCTGCCCCGGAACCAGTCAAGTCTAGATACGCGATATGTCGGGCATCGGGCACATAGAGAGTATCACGCAGACCCTTTGGCGAACAGTTGATGTGGCCATGGTCGCTGAGCGGTGCGGTCGCAACGAAGAAGAGCTCCTGGCCGTGGATGAAGTTGATGTCATCGGTGGTGAGCTCAACATGTGTAGTCATCTTCTTGAATCTAGCGAAGGACTCTCCCAGGCTGAGCGTAGAACGCAAGAATCGTCGTTAATTCTAGGCATCGTGGGCGAGGTCACTCATATCGTCGTCGATGCGGGCTAACGAAGGTCGGATTCGTTCCTGGTCGCGGGTGTTCCGATCAGGTTTGCGAAGGCATCGTCAGTGACTGCGTCGTGCGTGCACCCCATCCCTGGTCTTGACCCCTTCGCTGTGTGAAGGAGTACATATCGCTAGGGTCTCGCGGCAACCGTGATCGCGTGACCAACGACGTTGCAGGCGATCGTGAACAACCAAACTGGACATGCCGGAACGGTGCAGTAGCCGCTACTGTTCGCATGTGGTTAGGGGTCGCCAAACACCATTACCGTTCTTTCGGCGTGCCACCAATCTTCTCGAGGGCTCACAATCGGGGAGTGCGGCTTAGTGACAGGGATGACGGCTGACCAGCGGTACTGCCCCGGTAGCGGACGCACCATACCCTTGGCAGCTCCAGGAAATACTTGGTCATCGATTCGGTGATGATGCTTGGTTGTGACCGCTGACTTGTTGCACCATCTCAACCATTGGATTCACTCGTATGTCGTGTTGGTGAATCGATCGCGCATGCATGGGCAGCGGAGGTGATCATTCCCGACATTGCAGGGAAGCGTGGTGTGATCGACTATCGACAAGAACGAGGTATGGGTTCGTGGCGGCCGTCACTGAGGTCGTTAACAGTGGCTGACCTTCGGTGGCGTCCGATAGGCATTGGTACACAGCCTCGGCGGTTGGGGCTGTCAGTGTTGGTGATAGGGGCGTTGTCGTCCTAGGCTTGAGCGAAGGAGATGGGTGTGAAGGAGGATTTTGTTGGTGGTGAACCATGAACGGCCGATGATCTGTTTCGCAGGACCGCTTGGCAGCTCTGATCATCGGGTCATTGAGCTCTTTGGTTTTACCGATTTTGATCCGCTTCCCATGCCCTCAGTGGAGCAGGTTATCTTTACGGTATCCACCACACCCGGCCTCCTCGGAGTGCTTCCAATCGAGAACTCAACTGAGGGCGAACTAACGCTTACCCTCGATCGACTGATCTTTGATGCTGAAGATGCGTTTATTATTGGCGAGGCTGTTCTTGCCGAAGAGATCTGGGGATTCTCTCTCAACGGGGAAGCATCGGTTCATACGGTGATCTCTCACTCGATGATCCTTGATCTCTGTGCGGATTTCATTCGTCATCGCGGCTTGCATGTCCGGCATGCTGTCTCCACGAAGGCCGCCTGTGATGAAGTAGTGAGCACCCGAGACCCAGGATTGATGGCGCTCGCGCCGCCGAGTGTCGGTGCACAGGCAGGACTCAATGCCGTGGCGACTGAGGTGGCACAGGTGAGTGAGTTGCGGACCCGGTACGCCTTGGTGGCGAATGCCTTACCTGCTCCAACGGGTGCCGATCGGACGATGCTCGCAATCGTTCCCCGGTTCGACGCTGTTGGCGCGCTGAGCGAGATCGCCAATCACTTTAAAAACCATGATGTCAATATGTCATCGATCCTATCGCGCCCGCTGGCGGGTGAGCGAGATGTCCATTGCTTTGTCGTTGTGGCTGATGGACATGCCAACGTGGAGCCGGTGCGTTCGTTGCTGCGTTCCCTCTTGCGGGCCGGTCATCAAGTCAAGTTGATGGGCTGCTATCCGCGTTGGACAGCCAAAGAGGTCGTCACTCCTTCGACTCAGCTTCCTCGCGGAGTACTCTCCTATGAGGAGGCTTCCGGTCCGGAGGCGTAGGAACGCGTGCATGAGGATTGGTAATGAGGTGGTTACGCCGGTAGGTATCGTCGGACTAGGCCATATGGGCGCATCGCTCGCCGGAGCACTCGTTGGCAATGTCGGCGTGGTTGGCTATGATCTGAATCCGGCGTCGATGGATACCGTTGCGCAAAGGTTTTCGATCACGACGGCCGAGTCCCTCGACGATCTTGTTCGACGGAGTCAGTTGATTGTACTTGCTGTTCCGACGCCGTCGATCGAAGAGACGCTCGATCAGCTCGACGGCGTGGCTATCTCGCTTGGCGTCCGCCCAATCGTCTGTGATATCGCATCAGTGAAGAGCGGATTGGTGGCACATGAGGACCCTCCGTCGTCGTTGCGCTATGTGAGTTTGCATCCGATGGCGGGTAGGGAGGGGAATGGGGCCGAGAGCGCAGACCCCACGATTTTTGCGGGCGCCAACTGGGCAGTTGTGCTGTCCGGCCAAGAGGAACCGGAGGCGTTGGCTCGGGCATTGATGGTTCCGCTGGTGTTGGGCAACGGGGTCCTACCGATCGCTTTGGCGGAGCACGACCGTGCTATCGCGATGATCTCGACGTTGCCCCATGTCACTGCGATAGCACTCGGACGCCTTGTCGGCCAGGTGCCGGATCGTCAATTGCTGCGGAGGCTGGCAGCCGGTTCGATACGTGATGGCGTACGTGTGGCTCGAACCGATCCCATGCGGATTGTAGAGATGTTCTACCCAAACCGTGCACAGTTAGCTGGTGCCATCGACGCTCTTGTCCGAGAGTTAGAGGACTGTCGTGACCATTTGGTTGATGAACAGTGGCTGCTCGCGTGGACACGCGCGGGCCATGAGGGGGCGTGCTCTCTCGATGAGGTTGGTGGCAGGAACTTCGTGCTCCATGTATCGCGGACGATGCTGGTGAGTGAGCTCCTTCGCCTTGGAGCAGTTGGTGCCATGCTTGTGGAGCTCAACGCTGTTGAGGGTGGGTTTGTCCTCGGCCTAATCGACGGCCAATCGAGTAGAGATACGACGTCGTAGTTCGATGCCGAGTCGACAAAATTCCTTTACCATGGCACTATCGTTGGCACCGAGCACCTGTTGGGCCAGTTCGTGCTGGGCCTGATGGAGCGCAATGAGATCGGGGTCTCCAAGATTGCTTGCAACTTGGCACGCCTTCTCTGCCAGAGGCCCCTCGTGCCCACTGGCAGCGAGCGCGAGGATTGCACGTTCCCAGCGGAAGCCTTGTACCGCTGCGACGACGGCGGGGTACGATTGCATAGCAGCGATGGGGAGTGGGTTGGGAAGAGCGAGCACCGCGGTGATCGGCAACGGACGGCTCAGTGCATAACCCTGACCGAGTTGTGCCCCGAGGGCATGGAGCACGGGAAGCATCCGTGGATCCTCAATGCCCTCGATGACGAGTTCGACCTCCATCAGATGGCTCAGATCGATAGCCACGGTCATCAAGGGCAAGCCAACGTTGAGTAGGTCAATGGGCTCCGAGAAGGCCCGGTCGAGCTTGATTTCATCAAAGGGAAAGCTCATGATACGCGAAAGAGACGCATATCCAGTCCCAAAGTCGTCGAGTGCGATGTGATGGCCAGCGCTCTTCAGGAGAGCGAGTGGAGCATAGGCGAGCGAGACGAGATCCTGGTTCTCGGTGATCTCGATCCTCAGCTGATGAGGTAAGAGTCCACGTTGACGCCAGATGGCAATGATCGTGCGAGCGTAGTTCTCATCGGAGATGAGGTCGGGTTCAATATTGATCGCTACTGGCGTCTCGACGCCGTGCTTTTCGATGTCTTCGGCCACTTGGGTGAGCACGACCTCAAAGAGCCTGCGCCGTTCCTCGCGAACGAGCGTATCGATAAAGTCCTCAGGACCAACGAGACCAGAGGCGACCCGCAGACGCACCAGGGCTTCGTACTGGGTGATCCGTCCAGTGCCGAGATCAACGATCGGCTGGTAGCGCACCTCAAGATTATCCCCTGCAACGGAGATGGTGGAGCGAAGGCCAGCCGTAGTGCTGGGCTCGTGCTGGGTGTGATCCGTTGGCATAGTCACCAGGTGGAGGCCAGGCTCCGTGCCAGTGACGAGGGCCTGTGAGAGTGCCCCTTCTGCAATGCTAAGCAAAAGCATTGGGTCGGCATTTTCCCGCCATGAGATGGCGAGCCCTGCGTACCACGCTGGAGGATCTTCATCCTCGACAACAGGCCGTAAGGAACCAATTGTGCCAAGCTCTCGTGTGATGATCGCAAGTACCTCCTCGCGGTCATGAGCGGCCTCGACGAGGAGAGCGAAGGTGGTGTCGCCAAGACGAGCGACTGTGTCCGTTGAACGTGTAACGGAGCCGAGTCGTTTCGCCAGCTGTACCAGCAGGCGATCATGATCGCGAGGATCGGATTCGATGCTCTTGTCGGTGGAGGTCAGTGCATAGACGTCGAGGAGGGCGAGCGCTACTTGGGTATGGGAACGCTCTGCTCGGAGCAGGCTTGCCGTCAAGGCATCGATAAATCCGCGCCGATTGATCAGTCCAGTTAAGGCGTCATGATGGCTGAGAGCGAGTGCGGATCGCAGCTCTGCTCGGTGACGCCGGTCCAATGTATCCATTGCCCTTGCTTGAAGGCGTTGGCGTTGTTGGGTGACCATGTCGGGGTTGAGGTCCGGTCGATCCCTCGTGATCGTCCCTGCAAGGGCGTCGATGAGGGTGAGTGTTGTGGACGGGGGGTAGCCCAATCGCTGGAGCGTGATAGCAGTGAGTTCTGCACTCTTTCTGCTCGCGCTAGGGTCCATAAGCGTTGGTGTCAGAGCGAGCAGCAACGGTGCCAACACATCGGAGGTGAGCAACCGCTCCGGATCGTCGAGATTGCTGAGTATCTCCGAGAGAATCTCCTCAACAGTTGCTGGATCACCCAACCACGGCTCAGTTGGATAGGAATGATACATGACGTCTCTCGATCCTTCGTAAGCGATCCCTAGGCCAAGGGCCGACTTGAGCGATCCTCGCTAAGCCTACCTACCTGTTGTGTTGCTAACCTTGGTTGGCAAAGCCCATTCTACCCGACGACGAGGGGCCTCGTTGAGGAGTTGGCCGATGTTTTGTGTTGGGGTACTGCGATGAGGCGGGAGGCGTCGCTGGGATGCCTGGTAGCCATGGTAGAACTTTGATAGGCTACAGTTCGGACGGCGAAAGGGAAGATCATGGAATCGACGATGCAACAGGGTGCACTGACAGTGGCAGGCATACTTCGTTATGGGTCGCAAGCTTTTCCGGATGCAGAGGTGATCACCTACGATGGTACCGATGGCGTTCGCGCTTGTTTTTCGGAGGTTGCGGAGCGGGCTGCACGACTCGCCGGTGCTTTAGCTGGGATCGGGATCAGTCCTTCAGACAGAGTAGGGACTTTCTGTTTTAATCATCAACAACACCTCGAGGCGTACCTCGGTATCCCCGCCATGGGGGCAGTGATCCATACGCTGAACCTCAGGCTCGCACCCGATCAACTCGGATATGTCATCGATGATGCGGGTGATCGTGCCATCATCGCCGATGGAATGATGTTGCCACAGTTGGCACAGGTGCTCGAGGCCTGCCCGAGCGTTGCAACGGTCATTGTGGTGGGTGCGACCGCCGATGCTGCCATCAAGGAGCAGATAGCCAAACGGTGTAAGGTGCTCGATTACGAAGAGTTTCTGCGCGATGCGGCTCCGGTGGTAGAGTGGCCCGACGTCGTAGAGACCGATGCCGCGATGATCTGTTATAGCTCAGGGACCACCGGCAATCCAAAGGGCGTGGTGTATTCGCATCGTTCCACGTACCTGCACGCCATCAGTGCGTTACCTCTCTATAGCCAGCGGAGCTGGAATATCCTGGAGTCGAAGGGTGATGTAGCGCTCATCGTGGTACCGATGTTTCACGCCGCAGCGTGGGGGGCGCCCTATGCCTGCTGGTTCACCGGTTCGACCATGATTATGCCTGGACGTTTCCTACAGGCAGAACCGCTCGCGGCAATGATCGAACGCTTCCATCCGACGCTCTCCTCAGGGGTGCCGACGATCTGGAATGATCTGTTGAACTATCTTGAATCACATCCTACCGATGTCTCGAGTTTGCGGATGTTGACCTCCGGAGGATCGGCAACGCCTCGATCGCTGATCGAAACCTACCTCGAGCACTACAACATTCCTGTGGTTTCAGGGTGGGGCATGACGGAGACTTCACCGGTCTGTACCCTGGCCATTCCGCCCTCAGGCACTCCTCGTGAGCGCCTTGTTGACTACCTTGCGACAGCGGGGAAGGTCGTTCCTGGTGTCGAGTTGCGTATTGTGGACGATCAGCAGCAGGTCCAACCCTGGGATGGCAAGGCGCTCGGGGAGATTGAGGTGCGCGGTCCGTGGATTACCGCAGGGTACTTGGGGGGTCGAGGAGGTGAGAACTTCGACGACGGGTGGCTTCGAACCGGAGATATCGCCACAGTCGACAGGGAGGGCTATGTGAGGATTGTTGATCGCACCAAGGATGTGATCAAGTCCGGTGGAGAGTGGATCTCGTCCATTGAACTCGAGAATGCCATTATGGCCCACCCGAAGGTGGCAGAGGCTGCCGTGATCGCCGTCCCCGACGATCGCTGGTTTGAGCGCCCGCTCGCTTTCGTGGTGGTAAAACCGGGAGAGGATCTCGAGGTCGGAGAGCTCCGCGATTTTCTCGCTACCCGAATCGTCAAGTGGTGGTTGCCAGAGCGGTTTTCCTTTGTCGAGGCTATTCCGCGCACGTCGGTGGGTAAGTTCCACAAGAAGGTGTTGCGAGAGGGATACCAAGCAGGCAACTATGCGATCCATGAGGTGAAACGAACCCAAAGTGAGGAGTAGTAGTCATGACAGATTCCGATGAGCGCCGCGAGCATATGTTGGAGGGCATCGAGGGTCTGTTATCTCAGCTTGATGATGTGAGCTTCTCGCAGTTGTTGGGTTACCGACGTCTTGACCCGGCCAAAGTGAAACAGGTGCAACAGGAACTCGCCAAGGTTCGACGTTCGTTATTGAAGGCACAACAGATCCTGCGTCAGCTGGACTTAACGATTGAGGAGATTGATCGATGACCGAGGTGGGCGACATCCTTTGGGAGCCTAAGGATGGAGGCCTGTCAGGCCCCCTTGGTGCGTATTTACGGGCAGAGGGGCACGGATTAGGGGTCACTTCGACGGCCTATGACGAACTCTATGAGGCAAGCATCACCAAAATTGGGCCGTTCTGGCGTTCGATCGCACGTTTTTGTCGTCTCGCCGGTGATCTGGGCGAGCGCGAGCTGGTAGGAAGTCTTCCCGATGCCGTCTTCTTTCCAGACGGCTTTGTCAACTATGCGCAAGAGGCCTATCTCCGCTTTCAGGATCCAGCGTGCATCATTAGAGCCGACGAGTCGGGAATGCTCGAACGGGTCGAGGCACACGAATTCTGGCGAGCGGTCGCGCAGTTGGCGGCGTCGCTCCGAACGGCCGGTGTGGAGGTGGGGGATCGGGTGGCGGGTTATCTCCCCAATATCTACGAGGCAGTGGTGGGACTCTTTGCGACCGCGAGTATCGGTGCTGTTTGGTCCTGTACGTCGCCTGACTTTGGCGTCGGTGCGGTCGTTGATCGTTTTCGTCAGATTGAGCCAAAGGTTGTCTTGGCAGTGACTGAGTATCGTTACGGCGGTCGTCTCATCGATCGCAGCACCACGCTACGGGCGATCCTTGATGAGCTGCCGAGCGTCGGTACCGTTATCGTGGCTGGATCCTCGACTGGCATGACGTCGGGGCCGTGGAGAGTGGTCTCCTTTGATGAGGCGATCGAGGGCCAGCAGCCGCTTACCTTTGCGCGAGTTCCTTTCAACCACCCGTTATGGGTTCTTTACTCGTCGGGAACGACGGGTGTCCCGAAGGCAATCATTCACTCGCATGGTGGGATCGTCCTCGAGCACAAGAAGGTCCTTGAGATCCAGAACGGAATCACTGACGGTAGCACCTTCTTTTGGTTCTCCTCCACGGGTTGGATGATGTGGAATTTCTTGATGGGTGGTCTCTTGGTCGGTGCATCCATCGTGCTCTACGATGGTTCCCCAGGTTACCCCGATCTCGGTCAGCTTTGGCGCCTGATTGATCGGGCAGGTATCGATTTCTTCGGTGTCTCGGCTCCCTTTCTTCGCAGCTCACAGGTTGGCGAGGTAGACCCACGGTTGCTCATTCGTGGTACGTCGTTACGAGCTATTGGTTCGACCGGGGCACCACTTACTATTGATGGATTTGATTGGGTGTATGAACATGTTCCAGGTTCAGTCCAGCTCATCTCGGCCTCTGGTGGCACCGACGTCTGTACTGCCTTTCTCGGCAGTTCTCCGATGCATCCGACGAGAGCAGGCTTGATCGCGGCCCGAGCGCTCGGCGTAGCCGTCGCTGCCTTTGGGGAGTCAGGGACACCGGTGGTGGGACAGATGGGCGAACTGGTGATCACGAAGCCCATGCCCTCGATGCCGATCGGGTTCTGGAACGATGAGGATCGGAGTCGCTATCATGATGCGTATTTTGCGCAATTTCCGGGTGTCTGGAGGCATGGCGACTGGGTTACGTTCTACCCAGATGGTTCCAGCATCATCTACGGTCGCTCCGATTCAACACTGAATCGTGGTGGTGTTCGTATGGGCACCGCCGAGTTCTACCGGGTGGTGGAGGCGATACAAGGGGTGCGTGAATCCCTGGTCATCGATACGTCGGCTCTCGATCGAACTGGTGAACTCATACTCTTTCTTGTGCTTACTCCGAAGGCCACCGAAGATGATGTACGCCAGAGAGTTCGTACTGCCCTGCGAGAACAGCTTTCACCCCGGCATGTCCCCGATCGTATCTTTATCGTCTCGGATATCCCGAAGACCCTGAATGGGAAGAAGTTAGAGGTCCCGATACGGCGGCTCTTTCTTGGAGCGAAGCTCGCAGAGGTCGCTTCAAGTGATTCCGTGGCCAATCCACAGGTTCTTGGTGAGTTCGAAGCGCTTGCCCGATTAGCAAGTTCATGATGCTTGCTACGTATGGGGCAATGCTGTGTGGGGTGGCCCGTTGGTAACGCCCTAGCTTCAGGCATGCACCGGCGTTCTGACTCGACTTGGATGAATACGGCCACCCAGGATGAGCCCATGCGCTCAGAACATGAGGTGCTGCGAACGCGCCTTGCGGCGCGGGATAAACCCCCAGGAATGGCGGCGGTTTAGAGGTGGGGGTGGAGTCATGCGGAACATGGCGGCTGGGTCTGGACCGCAGTGTCGATAATCGTGGTGATCGTCGTTTTAGCCCTCCTACATAACCATACCCTAGGTCTCAGTATCAGTGTGTGCGCGGCTCCTCGTCAACATCGCGATCATTCTTTTCTGGGCAGAGATGTGTTTGCGATGGTCGCGACACTGAGTTGCTAGAATGCGCCTCTAGCGATCCTAGGGTTTGCGTTCCTCCCTCTCCCGTGAAAGTGAAGAGTGATCGCGTACTTGTTCCGTTCGAAGCCCTAGGTCTTCGCATGTCAGAGCGGTGGCCCGGGTGTGGGTGAGCGTCTTTGGCATCCTGAATAGCTGGCGTCGCGAGAGCCGAGCTGTCGGCCCCACCACTTCACTACGCCTGCGATCTAGGGGCCTGCAGTTTCGTGTGGCGATTTCTCCAAGCTGTTCTGTTCCCAGTGTGCCCTGCCGAAGGAGTCCTGCCCAGTAAGCCGAGCAGAGCTTGAAGCCTTCATTGGAAAACCTCAAGCTCTGCTCAGGCACCCAGATCTTACGACCTACCGGTTGCCTCTCGATACTCTCTATCTCTGCTCGATGGTGATAATTGTGCGACAGTACTTTCTTATGATTTCTGGACGGGCTCCTTGTTCTGTATCCTCTCGGCCGCTTGCCCACCCTGCGATAATGTAAGAAAGTGAGCATTCTGTGCACGTGAGGCGATCCCATCGCATAGCTCGTATGGTGGGTCCCCGCACACTCTGAGCCGATGCGTTGCGAATCGAGGGACTAGTGTCAATAGAGTTTTGCCAGAGCCGATGCAGGCTCGTTGAAGACCGTCTTTAGGTTGCCAGATGAGGTGAACTTCACCACTTCAAAAGATGAAAACACATTATGATATTGATTGAAGTCCTCATTACCACTAGCTCCTTGATAGTTGATCTTTGTGCCCTTTTTCAAGAGCGCTGCGCAACTCGTGTAGGTGTAGCACTTGGTTCCTGGCGGGTTTGATACCTTCGTAATAAACGGGCGCCAAATCGTAGGATTTGATGAGTGTGCTGCGTCCATGGCGAGTGCTGCAATGACCACTGCATCATACATCGCTGGCGATGCGGGCAGCGGCTTGTTGGTGTGCCATACTGCTTGATAAGCGTTCAGGAAGGCTGCGTTCGACTGTGCATAAGCTGGTGGAGCTGCCATACCTGACAACCACTTGCTGGCGTTTTGGAGTCCCATCGCCTGTGCCATCTGGGTTGATGCGCCGGTATCGCCGGTGATAAACGGTATATTCAGATGTCCTAGTTGGCTGACATTGGCGAAGAATGTGCTCGCGGTCTGGGGATCCATATGAAAGAATACGCACTGCGGCCGCTGTGCTCCGGAGAACATCTTCGCAACGGTCGACAGATACGAACTCTGACCCGCGACAATTGTCTCGCTGGCCACGATCTTGCCGCCGAGCTTCTCGTAAGCCCTGGTAACCGGTCCAACCTCTGCTTGCGCGTTAGGTCCCGAGTCATACACCTCTGCGGCAAGGTGACATCCCTTGCCCTGGTACGCATAATACGCCTCGCCGGAGAGTAGCTCTGAGTCCGACGGGAAGACGCGGTAGACATAGGGATACTGCATATAGTCGAGCTGGGTTGTCCCACCCTCCATGAAATCTACGACATGATCTGGACCAAATTGGCGAACAACACCTTCGATCTCGAGCGACGATGGACCAAAGATCACCGAGGGGTTGTGCAGCAACAGGGTGTGGAAGGCGGTGACCGCGTCAACGGGGTCTCCGGCGGTGTCAGCTAATGTCCCGGAGATCTTTGCGCCAAGAACTCCGCCGCCATGGTTCACGGCATACAGGCCAGCCTCAACCCCGTGATCGAACCACTGGCCGACAAATGCCTCTTTCCCACTCATGGGTAGCAAGATGCCTGCTTGAATCGTACCGCTAATTCCTTTCGACTTGCTGGTGGTGCTCGCCGAGCTTGCCGTGCTGCCGCACGCGGCCATAGTCATGGCTCCGAGGGCGAGCAGGCCTGTGCCGACCACCTTCGTTTTTGTGATCCTGCCTCTGCGGATCTTTTTTGCTCGTACTGACTCCTTGCGCGACATGAGTGATTTCCCCCTTTTCTGTTTACTCGTACCTCTGTGAGGTAGAGACTTGCCTTAGGCCTGCTGTTCTGCAGAAGCGCCCAAAAAGATGCCGGCCAAATCCAACTTTCGAAGAATTTCTGGTGCTGCATGGTCGTGGTTGCGACCTGCGACGATGATGTAGCAGTGATCGGAGCTGTCGAGAGCCCTGTCTACGTTCTGTTCCACCACCACCACGCTGGTACCGAGTTCACTGATGGTAGCGATCTGCGACCATACCACCTCAACATTTGCAGGGGAGAGGCCTGCTGTCGGTTCATCCAACAACACCACCTTTGGCTCCGCCATGAGCGCGCGCGCCATGCCGAGCATGTTACGCTGGCCGCCACTCAACAGTCCAGCTTTCTTTCCCTTCGCTGGCCGTAACTCTGGGAAGATCTCCCAGATGTCGTTCACCCGTGTACGAAATCCCTTGGATGACACGAAACTTCCGAGTTCCAGATTCTCCTCAACTGACATCGATGGGAAGACATTCTCATTTTGAGGCACATACGCCACGCCGGCATGCGCCAGTCGATGGGTGGGAACGCCGGTAATTTCATCTCCATCGAGATGGATCGTTCCAGCCATGCGCGGAATTAATCCAAATACTGCTTTGAGAAATGTCGATTTACCCGCACCATTGGGTCCAACGATCGTGACCACCTGTCCGACTCCGACCTCAAGAGATACCTCTTGAACGATCGGGATCTTCCCGTACCCCGCGGTAAGTCGATCAACCTTTAGTACCTGCACCAACAGACCCTCCTGTCAAGTAGGCCGAGACGACCTCCGCATCTTGGCGAAGCTCGCTCATAGTTCCTTGGGCTAACGTGCGGCCGACGGCCAGCACGACGACATGATCACAGATGCGCTCGACCACATCAAGGTTGTGCTCAACCATAAGGAACGTGTAGCCGCTCTCCTCTTTCAGACGAAGCATGTGCTCACCGATACGCGAGATCAAGGCAGGGTTGATGCCCGCCATCGGTTCATCGAGAATGAGCATCTTAGGTTCGGCCATCACCGCACGGGCGAGTTCTAGCAGACGTTTCTGTCCACCACTGAGATTGCGTGCGTACTCGTTACGCATCTCATAGAGGCCAAATTCGTCGAGAATGTGTAACGCCTTCTCAACGAACTCGCGTTCCTGGCCCTGGTACCGCTTGCGGCGAAACAGCGCTGAGAAGAGATGTTCACCCGTTTGTGTGAGCGGCGACACCATGAGATTTTCGAGGACGGTCATCGCAGGGTATTCGCGCGATATCTGAAAGGTCCGAATCAGACCGTTCCTCGCAACCTGATGTGGCTTGTATCCGGTGATGTCGTTATTCCGAAAGCGAATCTTGCCGGCATCTGGACGCAACGCTCCCGCGATGAGGTTGACCACGGTTGATTTGCCTGCACCGTTGGGGCCGATGAGTGCGGTAATGGAACCCTCTAGCACTTCAAACTCGGCACCTTGCACCGCCTGAACTCCACCGAAGGCCTTCTCGAGCCCGACCACTGAGAGGATAGGTTGTTGGACCCGTTCTGTCATCATTCCTCAGCTCCCGTAACCGCAACCTCAGGCGTGATCGCTCGTGTTTGGCCAGTTAATGGCAACTCGTAAAACTTGGCCTTTCGCTCTGGGAACACTCCTTGGGGGCGGAACCGCAAGGTCAAGATCACGAGAGCCCCAATGCAGATGTTTCTGATCTCTGGGATCAGACTGGGAAACCCATTGATACTGGGAAGGAACCTCGTCGCCTCGTTGAACAGGACCGCTACCAGGAACGAACCGATGACCGCTCCCTTGTTGTTACCCATTCCGCCCACGATGAGTGCCGCCCAGATCACAAATGTTTCGCTCGTTCCCCACCCAGCAGGAGCCAGAGCGGTGATGAACCAAATGGTCAGTACACCCCCAATACCGACGAAGATTGCGCCAATGACCATCGCCATCATTCGAATGCGATAGGTGTTCTTACCGAAGGCCTCGGCCACGTCGAGGTCTTCGCGAGTGGCACGCATTGCCCTACCAAGTGGTGATTTATAGAGTCGATTTGCGATAAACCATAGGAGTAACATAATGACTGCTGCAAACAACATAAATAGCAAGTCATAGGTATTGGGACTGAGGTTGAGGACCCCATTGAAGGGTTGTGGAACTCCGACAAGCCCCTCGTAACCATCGAAGAGTTTGGTGTTGTTGCCGACAAGACCGTAGATGATGGAACCAGCTGCCAATGTGACAATCGCCAGATAATCGGAGCGTAATCGTCGAAGAGCAATAAGTCCGATCAGATAGCCAAGTATTCCCGCACTGACCGCACCCAGGAGTAGGGCGAGAGGCCAAGGAAGCGAGAGCCCAAGTATGTAGTAGATCTCGGTTCCAGGTTGTGCCCGGCCCAGCGACCCTACCCCCGCCATGTATGCTCCGACTGCCATGAAGGTGATAACGGTAAAGTCGAGAATGCCTGCATACCCGAACTGTATGTTCAATCCAATAGCGAAGATATTGTAGATGCAAAAGTAGACACCAAGGGTTGCAAGATAACCAATGAGTATTACCATTATTCGACCTATGCCTTTCCAGCTATTGCGAAGATCCCTTGCGGGCGGATGAGTAGCACGATCACTAAGGCTGCGAATGCGACGTCGACGTTGTATGCCGACGAGATCACAAGGCTAGAAAGGCCCACCACGAGTCCAATGATGAGCGCACCTAGCATGGCACCATAGATTTTTCCGATACCGCCCAGGATGACCGCTGCAAAGATCACGAACAAGAAGCTATTACCGGTGAACACCTGAAACTCTACGGTATTGAGTGCTAAGGCAATACCTCCCAGTCCGGCGAGACAGCCGGTAAAAAACCAAGTCCACAACGTGGTTGCGTTGATGTCGATACCGCTGGCTTGTGCCAGCATCTTGTTGTCCGACATTGCGCGCATGGCCTTGCCGAGGCGTGATTTGGTCAAGAGTAGGTGCACCGCGATGAGGGCGACAATAGCGACGCCGACCACCTCTAGTTGTGCCACGGTCACACTGAACGGCCCAATCGTCAGCGGCGCTCCTTGTGCAATCGGGTAGCGGTCAAATCCCACCCCCCAGATCGCTTGCGCGAGATTGAGCAGAATCAACTGCAGCCCGAAGGTGACGATCAGTAAGAAAAAGCCTGATGTGCCACGTTTCACAAAACGTTCGAGGATCAGAATGTCAACCACCACGGCGACGATACCCGCGGTGAGGATGCCAACCACTGCCCCGAGCAAGAAGGGGAGGTGAAAGGCGGTTATGCACGTGTAGGTCATGTACATGCCAACCGCGAGGTATGCTCCGTACGCGAAGTTGACGTAGTTCGTGACCCCAAACTGAAGACTGAGACCGACCGATGCGAGCGCGAGCACAGCAGCGGTCACGATTCCAAAACCCAAGGTCAGTAAGAACAGATGCACCTTCCCCCCTCTGCGTAACAGGTACTGTTCTATTCCCCTAAGGGCGAAAATTGCTGTTGCGTACACAAAGATCACCTAGATCTCGTTGAGGAGCATTGTGTTCATTGTGTTCACAGGACGAGTGGCCACAGGTTCAAGTCGACGTGGTAGTGCAAGTCACGTGTTGGTGCGTTGCTCCTCAACGGCACCAACTCCTTCGGTTTGGGTGCAAAGAGAGAGATGCTTACCTGGTTCATCCCGGAACGTGCCAAGTAGGCCCAGCCCCACCGCGAGATGCTGCCGCGACGGGTGGCGTTCTGGTGAATGCGACACTCCATGGTCAGGCATTGACCCTTTTGTCGGTGATCTGCTCTGTCTGGCCACCGCATTCAGCCTAAGAAAAGGCCATGGGTAGTCTCAGGTACTATGGTGGTGCTGTTGATGGTCGGTGACACCAGTCTGCGCGTAGAGTGACCGCTGTCTAGGCATTGGTACAGGGGGGATTCGGTGTGAACAGTTACCGGCGAAGTCGTATGACGATGAAGAAACGCCTTGCCCTGATACAGGCCACCATTCTGGTGGCCGTCATCCTGACTGGGGTCATCTGGTTTCACGGATCCATTCGACCAGACGCTACCCAGTACGCCAACGCGGGTCGCCTAGCGGTGCAAGCACTCGCCACCAACCCATCGCTCGTTGAACTTTCGAATCATTCACCGGAGTTGCGGTCAGTCATGAGCAGTCTGCGAGCGTCTGGGGTGGCCCTTTTGAACGCCAATGGAGTTGTCATCGATGGTGCGGGAGGATTTGCGAGAGGTGAGCTACTTCCCCTTCCTTCGACCACTACCACCTCCGTGCAGACCCGAGACGTGGGTAGCGAAGTGACGGTTATCGCCATTGCGCCCCTCGCCGGCCCACAGGATCGAGACAGGGTGGTAATCGAACTCCGCTACCGAACATCACAGAGTGAAGCGATCGCGGTAACCGTGCGGGTTTTTGAGGCACTTATTGTTGCCATGATGGTCGGCTTGCTGCTCAGCTGGGGTGTCGGGCGTTGGATTCGGAAGCAGACCTTCGGGCTTGAGCTGGATGAGCTTAAGGAACTCATCCAGGAACAGGAGGCGATGTTCCATGGAATTCGCGAAGGCGTTATCGGACTCGATGATGAAGGGCGGTTCCAATTCGCAAACTCTGGCGCCATTGACTTACTGAAACTGCCTGCACGCCATCTGGGGCGACCGGCACGCGTGCTCATCCCAGACGGCCGCCTTCAGGCTGCTATCCTCGGCGAGATAACTGGGCGGGACACGATTGTTGTGCACAAAGACCGAATTTTGGTCATCAATCGGAGATATGTGGAGGCGCACGGAACACCCCTTGGCTATGTTGTCACAATCAACGATCGCACGGAATCGGAGGCGCTGATGCGAGAACTTGATGGCATGCTGGGGTTGACCGATGCCCTCCGCGCTCAAGCCCACGATTTTTCGAATCGTATGCATACGGTGGTGGGACTCATCGAAATGGGAGCTACGCGTGAGGCGGTCGAATTCGCTACCGATCTCACTCTTCGGGATACGCAACTCATGAGTCGGTTGACCGACGAGATTGCCAATCCCATCATTGTGGCCCTTTTGCTAGCTAAGGGTGCCGTGGCGGCCGAACGCAACGTGGAGTTCCGGCTAGGGGGTGCGGTCCTACTTCCGGCGGCCCTCACTTGCGCGAGTGACCTGGTAACGGTGATCGGCAACCTTCTCGATAACGCGATTGAGGCGACGCAAGGATACCCCCACGCCTGGGTGGCGGTGCGCCTACTACGCAGCGAGACGGAGCTGATAGTGGAGGTCACTGACTCTGGTCCGGGAGTGCCCGTGGCCGAACGGGAGACGATCTTTGTCGATGGCTTCACCACGAAGACCATCGGTAAAGGATTGCGGCGTGGCTTGGGCCTTGCGATGGTGCGCCAGCTGGTTGAGCGTTATCATGGCAAGATTGAGGTATCGCAAGACGTCGGGGCTTGTTTTCGGGTGACGCTGCCAGGGATCTTTGAACTCGAATTGAAGGAGGCTGCTTCACATGACCATTCCTCAAAGACCTGATGTCTCACCCATGTTCCGGGTCGTAGTCGCCGATGATGACTTTCGCGTAGCCTCGCTTCACCGTGCGGTGGTGGAGGGTGTGAGCGGTTTCGAGGTGGTTGCCGAAGCACATTCAGGAGCCGAGGTGCTTCAGGCGGTCCGCGACAACGCGCCCGATCTTGTCCTACTCGACCTCTATCTCCCAGACATACCAGGGTTAGAGGTGCTGCGTCGTCTTACTGGCTCAGCGCAAGACACGGTGGATGTGATTGTCGTGACCGCTGCACGCGACGCTGGAAGCGTCGAGGAGGCGGTCCGTCGAGGGGCCGTCTATTATCTCGTGAAACCATTTAGTACCCACGTGCTGATCGAGCGCCTCACGACGTATGCCTCGATGAAAAAGAGGCTCGAAACGCTCCATGAGGCAGATCAAGAAGAGGTCGATACGATCTATGCCATGCTACGAGCAACCAACAGTCGGCAGCTTCCAAAGGGACATTCTCCCCAGACGCTTGGCAGGATCATTGAGATCTTGCGTAGCGCGGGTGAACCACTCACCGCAGAGGATGTCGCAAGCCGTACGGGAGTGAGTCGTCCCACTGCACACCGCTATCTCACCTATCTCGCGCGCATCGGGCGAGTTCGTCTTGAATTTCGCTATGGATCGGGACGCCCTGAGCACCTCTATGAATGGCCATCATGAGTGTGCTGACATAAAGCCTGCGGCCGATCTGCCTGGGGTGCAGCCAGTAAGGGGCCAGCTGATGAGCGGATTGGGCGGCGCCAGTCGAGTGCCTGTCACCATGCGCGCATCCGGCAGTACCACTGTCCTCGG
Organism: Actinomycetes bacterium; assembly: GCA_021819725.1. The sequence goes on along the minus strand of JAKAQR010000001.1, from coordinate 213,436 downwards.
ATCGACCAACGCACGAGTTGGGGAAGTGGGCAAGCGATGGCGTGACAAGCGGAGTTGGCTGGGTTGTTTGATAGGATGCGTGTCTGTTGAGCGGTGGCACCGCGTTCAAATGGGTCGTCAGTTCATTGTCCTTACGGTGCGGTGCGGTGCGGTCGGCCGCAACAGAGGCGTCGTACTCTTGGTCTGTGGAAGTCCCTTGCCTCCTGTAGTCGTCGTCAAGTATTGGCCCACGAACACTTCGAGGCCCACGAAAGCTACTGGCGCCTTGTGACAACCGCACGATCGCTGAAGGAGGCAGCGTCTGCTGCGGATGAGGAGCCTCCTTGAGGTTTCGAGAACGGCGAGATGCTCGCAGGCAGCGGGTTCCTCGCCTAGCGATCGCTATGGCCCCATTCTGGGAGTTGTGACGGCGTTAGGAGGAGGCGAGCAACTCGTGAACTCGCTGGAAGGTGGGTAGAGATCCTGAGTCGTGTATCGCCATCTCGATGGGAGCGGCCAGTGCTTGGAGCTCGGCTAGTTCCCCATCGGAGACCACATCAAAGAGCGGAGCCATCAACAGATTTGTTCGTCGCTCGAGATCGCTACGGAAGGATCGCCCCTCCGGTGTGATGGTTTCATCTTTGGCAATGAGACCACGATGCGTGAGGTTCTCGATGCCATGGGTCCATTCGGCATCGGTGTAACCTCTTGATGTCTGTGCAGTGGAGCGCTGCTCGGCCCCGATCGCCACCATGAGGATATGTGCCTCACAACCGTTGATTTGATTGACGGCGAGGAGGCTATTGTGGCAATCTCCTCGGTACTCGCGGATGAGGGTGGCCGCATGGAAGAGTTGTGACCTCGGATCATCTGGTGGTTGCACGGATAGGTTGGCGGCATAGAGAGGGTGTCCATCGCGTTCGCCATGCCGAGAGATCTTGGTTGCGATTCGAGTGGCGCGTGCGAGAACCTCTGCGCTGGGAGCGAGCGTTGATGATCCCATGATGCGATCCCAGGTAGCGAGGATGCCCTGGAATCGAGCGGCGATGAACTGTTCCGGGGTGGCAATCTTCCACACCGATGGGATGGCAGCTTCGACATTGTGATGCGAAAAACTATAGAACGCGGCGGTAACCACTCCGGGTTCGACCTGACCCATCGGCGCGGCACGTCCCCCGAAGTAACGGGCCCATGAGTCGGCAACGCCGAGCGTCTTATAGCTCTCGCGACACTCTTTAGCGAAGTAGGTGAGGTCGTGAAATGTCTCGAGCTGAGCCCAAACTTTCAGCGAGCTTGCGTAGCGTTCATTGCGATCCATATGCTTAGGCTAGTAGCCATGGTTGGGCTTAGGCCAATGATAGGTATCGCAGCGTTCTCTTGTGGTCGTGAACGGGTAGCAGTGGGGATCGAGTGGTGTAGCTAACCTAGGTCTATGCCTATTTATAGTCTTGGTAGCCAGATTCCACGGATCGCCGCTTCGGCGTTCGTCCACCCCGACGCCGTCATCATTGGTTCGGTGGTGATTGGTGAAGAAGCGTCGGTCTGGCCACATGCGGTGTTGCGAGGCGACTACGGCCGCATCGAGATAGGTGCCCAGACGTCCGTGCAGGACGGAACCGTTATCCATGCCACCGCAGAGCTCCCGACCGTGGTTGGCGCCGAATGTGTCGTGGGGCATCTCGTGCATCTTGAGGGTTGCGTCGTCGAGGACCACTGTCTGATTGGTTCCTCCTCAGTCGTCCTGCACCGCGTCCGGATCCATGAGCATGCGTTGGTTGGAGCAAATGCAATGGTAACGAATGATACCGATGTTCCCTCATTTGCTATGGCGTTAGGGGTCCCAGCGACGATCGTTCCGGATCGCGTCCCTGAAGGAGCCTTTGCTGAGGCCGTCGCGCTCTATGTCGCTAATGCACGGCGCTATCGAAATGAGTTGATTCGTTTGGAGTAGCACTCGATCGCGCTTGCCACAACGCAGTTCCGTGATCGCACTGGGGGTCTGGTTGGTGTCACCGTCTGCTCGCGTCGTGCTATCGGTGGCCCGCGAGCGTCATGGCTGTCGGAGTGCGGTAGCGATACGACGACCTGCGAGTTGATGCACCTCAATGGGATGATGGAAGGCTTTGGTGAGTGTTGCCGAGGTAAGCACTTCATCTGCGGGGCCAAACCAGTACCCATGCTCACTCATCACCAGCGTATGAGTGATCGAGATCGGTAGATCCTCGAGATGATGCGCCACCATGACGAGCGCACCGTTGTGGTGATGTTGGTCGAGGATGCGTTCAAGCGCTTCGATCATCTGTTCGCGGGCGACGAGATCGAGGTGAGAGGTCGGTTCATCGAGCACGGTTAAACGTGGCGTGCCGCAAAAGGAACGCGCCAGGAGAACTCGCTGGCGTTGACCCGAGGAGAGCGAGTCGAGTGGTCGTTGCGCGTAGTCGTCAAGACCGACAAGTTCGAGGAGGTGTCTGGCTTCGAGCCGGTCATGGTCATCGAGCACAAACCATTCACGGCGTAGACCGGAGAACCGACCAAGGGCAACCACCTCTTCGGCCGTCATGTCTGGGGCGAGCCGTGAGGTCAGCTCGTCCGAGAAGTATCCAATCCTTGGACGTAAGGCTCTGATATCGGTCTCGTGCACGTTAACCCCCAGGAGGTGAAGCGCGCCTCGGCTCAATCGGAGCCTCCCGGCAAGCACCATCGCGAGCGAAGTTTTCCCGATGCCGTTCGGCCCTAAGATGGCTAGACGTTGTCCGCTATCGAGGGTGAGGGATAGGTCGCGAAAGATGCTGGCCTCACCTCGTACCAGGTGGGCGTGTTGCATGTGGATGATGGAAGGTTGATCGCAGTTGGTCATAGCGCTATCAAGGCTATGGCGATGATAGCGAGCGCCAGGCCTATGAGCTGGCGAGGATGGAGCGCGACTTTGGTAAGGGCGACCTGTAGTAGGAGGGTGATCGCTGGGTAGAGGGCGGTGATGGCGATAAGCGGTGCAGCATTGGAACCTCTTCGTAACGCAAGAAAAAAGAGGGCATAGCCGACGGTACCGGCCAGACCCGCAGCGATAGTGAGCCAGGAGAAGGCGGGTCGTATGAAGAAGGCGACTGGCACGACAGCTATCGCTTCGACGAGCACCACTGTCACCCAGAGCGTCAACGGGGCAGCGCGGATCGAGGCACGATCGGAGAGAAATCCCCACGCTCCCCACGCGATAGCAGCACCAAGTGCTAACGCGACAGCGCTCAGCTCGACGCGAGACACATCCCTCCTTAGGCAAGATTAGTTTTTAAGGCTAGCCAGTGAGTGGCCGATGAAGCTCATGAGGGGTTGGTGTAATGCAGCGATCGAATTCACTCAATATAGGTGTTCTGGGCAACAGTGGTGAGAGTGCGCTCATGGGCCTGCTCGAGCAGCTCATGACGGCCGCCGGTGCGATGGGCGTGATGGTGGCAAGGCGGCTCGAGTCAAAGTACATGATCGAGAGGGTTCGCGTCGTTCCCCGGATTTTGCGCGAAGGTGATGTCATCGAATTCGAGAACGCCGTTGATCTGTCGGCGGCCGTGCCAATTGAGCCCACAGGGCCAGGCCGCATCTTCTCGGACTACATCGGGTTTTCACCGTTAGCCTCACTGTATCTAGTACCTTTTGAGGCGACAAGGGATGAGAATCTTGCCACCGTGGTCTTTTCGAATCGCGAACTGCGCTGTCCACGTCCAACGCTTATTGCGCTCTGCCGGATGATCGAGCTCACGATCGCCATGGGCATCGACTACGAGCGTCAGGTTCGTTCGCTGGCAGATCAGCTCGCTATCTTAGGAGAGCAGGCATCGAACGACCCTCTGACGCAGTTGTTGAATCGGCGCGGCTTCCTTGAGGTGTTGCAGCGGGAGGCCAGTCGACTTTCGCGGAATCCGGCACCGATGGCGATCTTGCTCTTTGATCTCGATGGTCTCAAATCGGTCAATGATCTCTATGGCCATGAGGCCGGTGATGATTACCTGATCAAGTTTGCACGAACGCTCCGAGATAATCTACGGGCGATGGATGTCGTCGGTCGCCTTGGTGGCGATGAGTTCGCCCTCCTTGCACCACAGACAGATCGTATCAACGCCGAGGAGCTCGCACGTCGGCTCCGTCGCCTCTTCGATGCACGTCGACTACCGGTCTCTATCGGAGTTGCGGCGCTTGAGGGTGAGAAGATGTCCCTGGCTGCGCTGCTTTCGCAGGCCGATCAAGCGATGTACGCCGATAAGGCGCAGCGTAAAGAGGCGATGGGAACTCAAGAGAAGTTGACGATCGACCTTACAGCACTTGAGGGACGACTACAGACTCGTGTCTAATGCCACGACCACGCGCCCGCGAACTTGTCCTGCGAGTATTTTTTCAGCATAGGTCGGTAGCTGTTCGAGGTTGATCTCGGTGATCATCTCTTCTAGGAGCGCTGGGTCAAGCAGATCAGCGAGGCGTCCCCAAGCGATCTCACGTGCGGACAGCGGAGCGTTGACTGAGTCAATGCCGGCGATCGAGACACCGCGGAGGAGGAATGGCATGACCGATGCGGTGAAGCTTGACCCTCCAGCAAGACCGACCGACGCGATGGCACCGTTGCTCTTTGTCTGGGCAAGGACGCGTGCTAGGGTCTGACCGCCGACCGAGTCGATGCAACCGAGCCAGTGTTCTGACTCTAGCGGACGTTCAGGTCCGCTGTCGAGATCGCTGCGAGGGATGACGATCGATGCGCCAAGATGTGTAAGGTAGTCAGTCTCCGTGTCACGCCCAGTGGAGCCGGCGACAATGTACCCGAGGCGACTCGCAATGGCGATGGCGATGGAGCCAACACCTCCCGCTGCGCCGGTGACAAGCAATGGGGCTTGTGAGCCAGGCAAGATGCTAAGGTGCTCGAGTGCCATGATGGCGAGCATGGCGGTAAGGCCAGCGGTGCCAATGCCCATCGCTTGTCGTGGTGTCATCGAGGAGGGGAGTCGTACCGCCCAAGCGGGCTCGAGAAACGCCTCCTCGGCATACCCTCCCCAATAGAGTTCGCCGATGCGGAAGCCTGTCGCGATGATCCAGTCTCCCGGAGCATAGGTGCCGGTCGCGTCCGATAGGACTTGGCCAACGAGATCGACACCGGGAACATGTGGGTAGGTGCGAACGAGTCTGCCCTGTCCCCTCATGACCATGCCATCTTTGTAGTTGAGAGTCGAGTAGGCGACCCGTACCCTGAGCGGCCGTTGGTACAAGGTGGATGTTGGGAGTGTCTCGACCGCAACCGTTGGTAGTGGTGTGGACTCCCGGACCACGAGTGCGCGGATCGTTTCCATTGCTAGGCTCCTTTGCGGTAGATGAGTGCTCATAGGTAACTTAGTCCAGCTACTCATTGGATCGATGCGAACCGCTGTGCTAGCCTTGATGTCATAGTGCGCTGGCGAGTCGTTGCAGCTACTTGGAGATTTTCCGGGCATCGCATTGGCCCGTTCATTGCGGCGATGTCGTCGTTTCAGTGAGGAGCAATAGCCAAAGGGTATGCATTGCTTGAGGGATGCGTTGACTCCGATGGTGGGAGCGTGTAACAGTGAAGAACAGTTTGGATTCGCTACGAACTGGTTGCGACGAGGGGAGGAGATGGCATGCTCGAGGGAACACTTGACGCACGATTCCATGCGGCATTTGCGCATTTTCGTGAGGCGATGGACACCGCCCAGGAGGATGGACTGACTGAGCCGGATCCTGAAACCGGTGAACAATGGGACCTTGTCCATATACTCGCTCACGTCTCTGAGATGCTGGAGTATTGGTTGGCAGAGGTCCTACATGTGCTCGCAGGCGAACCGGAGGAACCCTTTGGCAGGCTGAAACGTTCGCCAGAACGGATTGCCAGAATAGAACAAAGTGCCACACTGGCGGTGGATGAGCTTCGGAGTGAGATCAATCTCCGGGCCGAAGCGACGAGCGATCTGTGCCGATTGTTGAGTCCGGAGCAGTTGCGCAAAAAGGGGATACATCCAAAATTTGGGGCGATGACGGTCGAAGAGATCGTGACCGAGTTTGGCATCGACCATCTCCATGAGCATGCCAGCCAGCTGGAGTCGTTGTGATGCCGCTGAGGAGTGTTGTGATGCCGCTGAGGAGTAGGGATCGAGTTTCGCTGTCCGTTTGAACGAAGGAGAGAGAATGAAGCGTCAACGACCTGATGTGGCGGCACTCAAAGCATTGCTGGTACCGCGAACTCCTCGACTTGACTTTTGGCGTGCGAGGGTGGAGCGCGCCCAGACAATTGGCGATCTTCGCACGTTAGCACGGTTGCGTACACCAAGAGCTGTCTTTGACTATACCGATGGCGCTGCCGACGGTGAGGTGACGCTGGCTCGCTCTCGGGAGCTGTTCCGTTCACTTACGTTCCATCCGCGGATCTTGCGTGATGTGGGTGAGGTGGATACCACGATCGAACTCCTTGGGGGTACGAGTGCGCTACCCTTCGCGCTGGCACCCACTGGTTTTACACGGATGATGCGTGCGGAGGGGGAACCAGCGGTCGCCCGTGCGGCGGAGCGGGCAGGTATCGCCTACGCCCTCTCGACGATGGGCACCACATCGATCGAAGATGTGGCCTACGCTGCACCAAGCGTGCGCAGGTGGTTCCAGCTCTATCTTTGGCGTGATCGAGATGCGGGTCTAGATTTTTTGCGCCGTGCCGAGGCCCACGGTTATGAGGCGCTCGTACTCACGGTCGACGTTCCGGTAGCTGGCAATCGGCTGCGTGATGCCTACAACGGACTGACGATCCCCCCGCAGATTAGCGCAAAGACCTTTCTCGACGGTGCGTTGCACCCAGCCTGGTGGTTCGATCTCATCACGACGCCTCCGTTAGAGTTCGCCAGCATGCACGCATATGGAGGAACGGTTGGGTCATTGATTAACAAGATGTTTGATCCATCGGCGACCATTGAGGATCTCTCCTTCCTTCGAGACCATTGGCGTGGCAAGTTGATCGTTAAGGGTGTACAACGACTTGAGGATGCGCAGCGTCTCGTGGGTATCGGGGTCGATGCGATCGTGCTCTCGAATCACGGTGGCAGACAGCTCGATCGCGCGACGGTTCCGCTGCGGTTGCTCAGATCGGTCGTCGACGCGGTCGGGTCTGATACGGAGATTTTAATCGACGGAGGTGTGATGAGTGGGGCTGATATCGTGGCTGCCCTCGCTCTCGGTGCGAAGGCCGTGCTTGTCGGTCGCGCGTACCTCTATGGTCTGATGGCCGGCGGTGAGGCTGGGGTGGATCGTTGCATTGAAATCCTCGCCAGTGAGGTACGACGCACGATGCAGCTGCTGGGGGTGCGGTCCGTGAACGAACTCGACCCTAGCTTTGTCACTCTGCCGTAGGGCCATCCCCGGTTATCTGGTCATCCTTGTAGGAAGTAGTCGCGTCGGGGCTCGGGGCCACCTGGTGTTCCATTTGACGCCCAAGTCGGTTGCCAATCGATGCGTTGAGGGACCCGATGGCACAGAGACCGCCGAGCCAGAGGTAGGCCAAACCATGGCCGACCGCTTCGGTTGCAGTCACTGGACCGATGACGTTGGCGAGCGCTCGTGAAAACTGACTCAACCCGAAGTAGCGCCCACGGAGGCGCTTTGGCGCGAGTGCAAGGAGGACCGGGGTTCGGATCGGCGAATAGCACATCTCGCCAAAGCCGAAGATGGCGGCAAAGATTGCGAGGTCGATGAGCACGAAGGTCGTCGTGTGTCGGTACGCGGTGGCGAGAGGGACCAACCAGGCGATCCCAAAGACAACCGCCGTGAGCTGAAGAGTTCGACGAAACCCCATCCTGCTCACCAAGGAATAGACGGGTCGTTGGAGCACAACGATGAGGATCGGGTTGATGACAAAGCCAATGGCAATGACCTGGGGTGACTTGTGTAGCGCGATGCCGATCAGTGCAGGTATGCCAGTATCGAAGGAAGCATAGCTGGTGAAGGAGAGAAAGATTGCGAAGACGAGGAAGAGACGCAACCGTGGGTCGGTGAGCGCCTCTCGGTAGCTGGGTTCCACCGGATGTTCACTCACATGTCGATCATTGGGTAATAAGAGAAAAGCCGCGCCTGCAAGAGCACCGCAGGCCATGCCAACGACGAGGAGGTCGAGGAAGGTCGATGGTCGGTGGAGATCGATGAGAAGACCACCGCTCAGCGTCCCAATCGCAAAGCCAGCATTGGACGCCATGAAGTCGTAGGAGAAGAACTTTGTTGCCGGCAGGTCGGTGGGAAGTGCGTTTGAGGTCGCGACATTGCGTGCGGAGTAGCGGACATTCGAGAACCCAAAGACCAGTGAGGCGACAAAGAACAGTGGAGGGGTGCGAGCGGCAAAGACCAGGAAATAGCCAAGAATCTCCACGGCCGTCCCGAGAGCTGCCGTGTTGCGTGCACCAAAACGGTCGACAAGGATCCCACCGACGAGCGCCCCGGCCAGGGTAGCAATACCCTCTGTGGCGACGATGGTACCGGCGAGCGGGGTAGAAAGGTGGCGCGAGAAGTGGAGATAGAGGATGAGGTAAGGCCAGACCGCACCGCCCGCCGCGGACAACGGGCCCGAGGTCACGACGACCGCAGAGACCCGAGCGATCATTGATCTACGTGAATGCATTGTTTTCCTCTGTCAGGTTTGGTGTCAGCGACCGATTCCGGTCTTGGTGGTAGGAGCGGCTCGTAAGAGTAGAGAGATCTGGATGGGACCAACTGCGATCCGTGTCTGCGCACACATGGCATCTGGTCAAACTGCAGGTCCGGCGAGAGCAGGTCCCAGGCGGTGGGTGACGTCCTTGCCCCACGAGATCGAACTGGGGAGATCGAACTGGGGAGATCGAACTGGGGAGATCGAACTGGGGAGATCGAACTGGGGGAGATCGAACTGGTGAGATAGCAGCGGCGCAGTTAAAGAACCATAGTATTGATACTAGCGTTGCGATGCCCTTCGAGCGCGGTTGGAGGCGTGATTTCCCAGAGGAACGCGGCTGTTTCCATGGATTCGACTCAACGTTGATCTATGCGTGGTGTTCGCGAGGGCAAGAGGGATCCGGATAGGGTGAGGAGCATGATCGTGGACAAGGTGTCAGGCGTTGAGATGGGGTTGCCCATCGATGAGCTGACACTCGCCTGGCCGTGCCTGGTGGGCGCCGATGTCGTGCGCGTGGAGCGATCGGAGAACACCACTTGGTTGGTGAATGGTCCAGGAGGAATGTTTGCCGTACGCCGGTATCGCGACGGGTACGAGGATATGAGGAGCATCGGGGCTGAGCTGAGGTTGATGCAGCTGGCGAAGGAGGCCTTGCCGATCGAGATACCAGGAGTAGTACCCACCCATCGTGGTGAAGAGGTGCTGCGCCGCTGCGATGGTCTCTATGTGGTCTTTACCTTTCTTCCTGGTGAGATGGCAACCCAGAGCGATATCGTTGCACAGGCGTCTCGTATTGGTGAGATGGCCGCCTTGTTGCATCGCTCCGGGGAGGACCTGGACCGGACACAACGGACGCGTTGGAGCTGGGACGTCGACGCACTCACCGGAGCGAAGCCGCGGTGGGGGTCATGGCAGCCAGCGTTCGCTCACGAGCCGCGCGGTTATGAGATCGTCGCTGCTGCTCAGGGTGAAGTAGAGACCCAAATGAGTACCGCTACTCGCGCGGAATCAGCATATGGCCTGCTCCATGCCGATCTTCGCGCGGCGAATCTCCTCGTCCATGAGGGTGTATTGACGGGTATCATCGATTTTGACGACTGCGGATTTGGATGGTACGTCTACGAGGCGGTGGCCAGTCTCTCCTTCTACGAAACCTCACCAGACGCGTCGCGGTTCTTACGCGGTTGGTTGGGTGGCTACGCTCAGGTTCGCGCTCTTAGCCCAGAGTCGCTGGCGCTGATACCGACGTTGGTGATCTACCGAAGATTACTGTTGACCGCCTGGCTCCTAGGGCATCCGCATGTCTCGGTTCCGGGAGTCGATCGATACCGATTCGGAGTCGATACTGCTGATTTGGCTGATCGCTACCTCCGAGACCCCTATGACATTGAACGTCTCTTGGCGACTTGATCGACGCGTGCCGTTGATGGTCCATCACTGTTGCAAAATCCATCACTGTTACAAAGGAGTGTCGTGGTGACGTTCGATGAGGATCCGGTCAGCGAGCTTGGCACGTGTCTGTCTTGCCCTCATCGGCAGGAGTGCCGCGATCGTGTTCATGGGTTCCTTTGTTGGAGTGGGAAGGAGCCGTGTTGAGATGGCGCGATTGGCTGCAAGAGCAACGATGAGAGCTCAGCGCGTCGGCATTGCCATTATGGTCGTTGTTGGGGGAGCCCTCCTCCTTGGTCGCGGACCTAGCTCGTGGATTCATGACTCTACCGGCGCAGGAATCGTGGCCACGTCATCGGCGGCACCCGATGCCAAGAGTCCCGATCGTTGGGTGAGTGAGGTGAATCAGCAGAGCCACTGGCTCGTCGCCGCTGAGACTCCTTCTGCTTGCGACTATGAGGTCACAGGCTCGAGCGCAGAGCTCAACGCGCTGATCGCTCGCCTTGCCAACACCATTCACCGAGCATCCACCATCTGTCTGGCCGGAATCTTCCGACGCCAGATCCGTGTTGTCAACAAGATCGACCCTACGCTACTCACGCTCGAGTCAGCCCCGGGACAACATGCCGAAGTGATGCTTGGAGATGTGACGGCAAGCGTTGCGCCAGCGGTGGGTTTTGATGCTCTCAATCCGGCGATCGCGGTCCTTGGGTCGAGCGGGGTACGGGTGATGGGGCTTGACATTCGCGACGCTAGCGCTGACTCCTCTATCGTCACGCCAGTGGGTATCGACGTTGAGGTAGCCGCCCAGGGATATGGTTCGCCACCGTCGCCATGCATCCGCGTGGGATGTCGCGACATCATGATCGTCGATGATGCAGTCTCCGCCGTGGTGAATCGAGCTGATCGGTCGATGCGGAACCGACGTGATTGTGCCAACCCCGCAGTCAATGCGCTGGGAATTGTGGTTGAGGATTACGGGACCGGGCGGCGTGAGGCGCTTTCGCAAGTAGTGGTTGCCGCGAACCGTATCAGCGATACGCGAACAGGCGATAGCGAGAATCTCGTCATCAATGGAGACGTACACCGTTTTGTGCTTGCGGGTAATCGGGTGACGAACGGGGACAATATTGGTATCGACATCGAAGGTTGGTACAGTCATACCTCGCAACCGATGCTGGGTCTCGTTCAGGGTAACCAGATTGCAGATATCGATACCACCACCAATGCGGCTGCGGGTAGCTGGCGGGATGGTCGCTGTATTGGTACTGCGAATGCGGCAGGAATCTATGATGATGGCGCTCGTGAGCTTTGGGTGCGAGACAATCGCGTTATCGATACCAACCAGGGCATTAGCCTCGACACTGAAAATGCCTATCGGTCAACGTCGGAGCTTTGGGTAACGGGTAATACGGTGATCGATACGGCCGGAACAAGCGACTCCGTTCCAAGTTATGGCCCTCCGCTGGGCTCTGCCATGGGTTCCCCTGTGGATGCAGGACATGCCTTTGATGCGCTCTATGTGGATGCCTTTGGCCATCAGTCGATGATTGACGGAGTTTTTGTTGCCAACAATCAGTTGGTGAATCAGTCGCTCCATTTTGACGCTGGTAGGCCCGCGCAGGCGACGGTCATCGCCGTGGGTGGTATTTTCCGGGATGTCACCATCTGTGGCAACGAGATTGTCGGCAGTGCTCAAGCCGCGACTAGTCTCCTTCAGGTCGATTTGCGAGGTGATGACGGTCGTTCTCTGAGTATGGCCAATAACCAGTTCGCTGGCTTCGCGCCAAAGGGGACGAACTTTGTGGTAGGAGGTGTCTCGGCGACATCGATGGCTGGTTGGGAGCGACTTCGTGATCGTCTCTCTCGCACACCAGGCGGTGAGTGCCGCATGCGAGAGAAGCAACTTGGAGCAGTACAAGGGCGCTGAAGACGACGATGGTTGGCGCTGCTAAGCTTGCCCAATGGAACGGACGGAGCTTACCAGAGAACGGCATTGGGCTTCGAAGGACAGCGCCGCTCTCTACCGATTGGTCGACGCACAAATCATTGCTCACGTTGCGCTTCAGACGGAACGTGGGCCGCTCGTATTGCCGACGGCCATCGCTCGAGCCGATGATCGGTTGCTCATGCACGGATCGGTTGCCTCCGGATGGATGCGTCGAGCCAAACGGGGCGACGAGGTTGCGGTGGCGGTCACGCAAGTCGATGGGATGATCGTGGCACGCTGCAGTTTCGAATCGAGTATTCGTTATCAGTCGGCAGTGATCTTTGGGAGACCCGAGCTTGTGGATGATGAGCACAAGGCGTGGGCATTGGAGATAGTGACGGAGAAGTTGCTACCGGGAAGAAGCGCCGAGGTACGGCCGCCTACTGCGCGAGAGATTGCACAGACGATGATCCTTTCGATGCCGATTCATGAGTGGTCATTGAAGATCTCTGATGGTTGGCCAGACGATGCCCCAGAGGACATCGCTACCGCCACGTGGGCGGGAGTCGTGTTGACCCAGCCGGGCGTCGGACACATTCAAGGGGCACCAGACCTGGCTGTCGGAGTCGAGGTTCCGACCTCGGTGCGCAGGCTCGCCCAGCACGGTCTGCGCACCGATTACACCAGATCGTAACGGTTCTTCGTAGGGTTGGCCAAGGATGCGGTTGGCTGGGTAGGGTGTCTGGGTGATGGTTGGGGCTCTGTACTCGTCGAGTGCATCGGTCGGTCCAAGCCAACGGTACCTAGGTGGCACAACATGATGGGAAGGAGAGGTCGACCTCTCCTCTTGTTGATGATGAGGAAGAGCAAGACGTGGAAAGGAATGTAGCGATGGGTTTCGAGGATGAACTGAAGGTGGTAGATCTACGCTCGATTCAGGGGGCATTGCAGACCACCGATATCCCGCGACCCGCAGCGCCCGCTGCAGAGATGGTGGGGCGGGTGCGCGAAATCATTGATGGGGTACGATCTCATGGTGATGAGGCCCTTCGTCTCTTTACTAAGGAACTCGATGGGGTTGCTCTGGGGGCACTCGCCCTCTATCGCGAGGAGATGGAGGCGGCATATCATTCGATTACGCCTGAGCTGAGCCGTGCGCTGACCGTAGCGCACCGACGCATTCAACAGGTGTATGAGGCAGAGGTTCCAACTTCGTCACGGGTCAGCTCTGATGGTATCACCGTGATTCGACGCAATGTTCCGGTGGTGTCTGCAGGTTGCTATGTGCCTGGAGGTACCGCCCGTTACCCTTCAACGGTCTTGCATACCGCCACGGTAGCCAGTGTCGCCGGCGTCGAGCGTGTGGTGGTTGCTACACCACCATTGCCTGGGGGAGGTATTGATGAGCCGACGCTCGCTGCTTGCTTTGTGGCTGGGGTCGAGACTGTCTATCCGATTGGAGGCGCTCAGGCTATCGCCGCCCTCGCCTACGGGACGGAGAGTGTCGGTCGGGTTGACACCATCGTTGGTCCTGGAAATCTCTACGTGGCGCTTGCAAAATCTCAGGTTGCCCTCGATGTGGGTGTCGGCTCTTCCTTTGCTGGGCCGTCTGAGGTGCTCGTTATCGCTGACTCCTCGGTCGATCCACGCTATGCAGCGATCGACTTAGCGGTGCAGGCGGAACATGGCCCCCATGGACTTGCCTGGCTGGTGACCTGGGATGAAGAGTACCTCCATGCCGTTGATGCGGCTTTGGCGACCTATGTGCGATCAGCATCGCGTTTGGATGCGATACGATCGACGCTGGCGACCCATGGCTATGCTGCGCTCGTCCGTGATCGCGAGCAGGCGATCGAGCTCGCAAACCTGATAGCCCCCGAACATCTTGAATTGCTCTATCAAGACGGGGAGAGTGATGCGGGGCTCGTCAAGAATGCGGGGGTTATCTTTGTCGGCGTGGATGCGACAGCTGCCTTTGGGGACTACGTCGCTGGACCGTCGCATGTGTTACCAACCTATGGGACCGCACGTTTTGCCAGTGGGCTCGGGCTAGAGGACTTCTATCGGCGACAGCATACGGTGGTCATTGGCCCCAATGCGGTGGAGGAGCTGGGTTGGGCGGTCGAGGAGATCGCAAGGGTCGAGGGGCTCACTGCTCACGCTGAATCCATCTCGATCCGACGGAGGCCATGATGTTATCACCATCGCAGCCACAGGTTCTGGCCACCAGCTATCATTCGCCTCAGCTTGACGTCGAGGTCAAACTCAATACAAATGAATCCCCACTTGCCCCTCCTGAAGGATTTCTTCTGGATGTCGCGGCGCGGATTCGCCGATCATCTCTTCATCGCTACCCCGACCGGCAGGCATCTGAGCTCCGCCAGCGCCTAGGCGAGTTCCATGGGGTCGATCCGGAGGCTATCTTTGTGGGGAATGGATCCAACGAAGTGCTACAGACGATCTTTCTGGCCTATGGTGGTCCGGGACGCACCGCCTGGGTGGCCCAGCCGACCTATGGAATGTACGCACAGATCGCCGGTGCGACCCGAACGGAGCTGATCCCTGGGCAACGAAGTGATTCTGGTCAGTTGACGGAGGAGTTGATCGCCTCCGACGCCTCTCTTGTGGTGGTCTGTGATCCAAACAATCCCACCGGGATGGTCGAACCCGCCGAGCTTCGCTCCCTCCCTCCGTTGCGTCCGCACCAGCTCTTCATCGTGGATCGTGCCTACCATGACTTTGATCAACGGCAGATTCCTGAGTGGCACGGTGAGAACGTCGCAGTGGTACGCACCTTCTCGAAGGCCCTGTCCCTGGCGGGCCTACGGCTAGGGTATGTCGTCGCTGATCCAACGGTCATTGCAGCGCTCTATGGGATTGTCTTGCCCTACCACTTGTCATCTCTGTCCCAGCTGGTCGCAGTCAGTGCCCTTGATTGGCAGCGCGAGCTGCAAGCCATGGTGAGTCTTGTCGTTACTGAACGCGACGCGATGGTGAGCCGACTCGCAGCATTCGGGCTGGCTCCCTACCCATCGGCCACCAATTTTGTCCTCGTGGACATGGGCATCCATGATGCGCATGAGATATGGAACCGTCTGGTAGCGCGTTCTATCCTGGTGCGCGATGCAAGTCAGTGGCCTGGGGTAGGGAACGCCTTGCGTATTACCATAGGTACCCCCGAGGAGAACGCACGATTTCTGTCAACACTTGAGGAGGTGCTCCGATGAGAACAGCAACTTTTGAACGTAGCTCACAGGAGACGCAGATCGCGGTTGCGCTTGATCTCGATGGTGGCTCCGTGTCGATCTCGACACCGGTCCCCTTCTTCTCGCACATGTTAAGTCAGCTTGGCGTCCACGGCGCTCTCGGCCTCTCCGTAGAGGCCACAGGGGATTGGATGGTCGACGCGCATCACCTGGTCGAAGATACTGGTATCGCGCTGGGTAGCGCCTTTCGGGAGGCGCTCGGCGATCGTATTGGCATCGAACGCTTTGCGGACCGCCTCATCCCCCTTGATGAGTCGCTCGTCCAGGTCGCCATTGACCTCTCAGGTCGAGGTAGGGCCGTGGTTGAACTGGGTGGAAACCGCTCGTTGGCCCTTGGCACCCCAGCCTTTTATGTGGAACATGCGGAGGAGTTCTTTGCAGCGTTTGCTCGACATGGAGGTTGCACGTTGCACGTACACTCGGTCCGTGATGGGAATACCCACCATCAACTTGAAGCTGCGTTTAAGGGGTTTGCCAGGGCCGTGCGCGATGCGGTGCGGGTAACCTCGACAGCGGTGGCCAGCTCAAAGGGCCTCCTCGATGGCTGAGCGCCAGCGCTTGGCCCCGGCAGGTCGGGGTGCTCGCTGATGGCGCAGCCCCCCCTTGTGACGAGGGCGATGCCGGAGCGCGATACCGATGCAACATCCATGAAGATCGCCATCATCGATTACGGCATTGGGAATCTTGGATCCCTCTCCAATGCGCTGCGCCAGCTTGGGCACCAACCCATCCTTATCGATGATCCGAGGAGGCTGGAGGGCTACGACCATGCCATCCTGCCGGGTGTTGGACACTTTGGGGCATGTGCGCTTCGACTTCGCGGGGCCGGTTTTGAGCAGGCTATCCGGGATCGGGTCGACGAGGGTCGATGGTTGCTCGGTATCTGCGTGGGAATGCAACTACTCTTTGATGGCTCCGATGAGTCGGGGGAGTCTGGCCTGGGTATCCTCCCGGGGCGTGTTGAGCGCATGCAACCAGGGCTACGACTCCCGGAGATGCAGTGGAATCGGCTTAGCTTCGAGCTGCCTGTCCATCCGCTCTTCGCCTCCTTCACGAGCGAGGTCTGGACGTACTTCGTGCATTCGTATGCCGTCAGAGAGAGTGAGCACGCGATTGCTTGGGAGGAGTATGGCGAGCGCTATGTGGCTGGTGTTGCCCGCGGTTCACTGCTTGGACTGCAGTTCCATCCTGAGAAGTCAAGCCGAGTCGGCTTGCGCATTTTAGGTGCTGCACTCGGACTGGAGGTGGAGTAGCGATGAGATTTTTGCCCGCAGTCGATATTCTGGATGGACAGGCGGTGCGCTTACTACAGGGCGATTACGCCGCGGTGACCGTTTTTGGAGACGCCGAGGCGGTGGTTGGTCGCCTGTTGGCCCAAGGTGCCAAAGCACTACATCTTGTCGACCTCAATGCTGCCAGAGACCCCAAGGACCGAAGTAACCGTCAGATCATCGACCGATGCCTATCACAGGCACGAGAATACAAGGTGATGGTGGAACTGGGTGGTGGTGTGCGCGATAAGCGAGCAGTTAGCGAGCTTTTCGCGCTAGGAGTTGATCGTGTGATCATCGGGACCTCAGCCCTTGAGACGAAGGGTTGGGTGCTTGACCTGGAGGAGGAGTGGCGTCCCAAACTGGTGCTGTCGCTCGACTTTCGTATGCACGATGGCGAGGCATTTGTGGTCATGGATGCATGGCGACGCACGAGTGCATTCCGTCTGGAGGAGGCCGTTGATGACTTCTCCCAACAGGGTTTCATTACGCAGCTGATTACTCCGGTGTCGAGAGATGGGATGGCGAGCGGACCAGACCTGGAGCGTTATCGTCAGCTCGTCGTCGATTACCCGATCGACCTGATCGCCTCTGGTGGTATTCGTGATGCCCGCGATCTTGAGGCTTTGGCATCTATCGCACCGGCTAGGGGACGGATCGAAGGCGCCATCGTTGGCACCGCGCTCTATCGTGGGGCCCTGTCGGTCCCGGAAGGGCTGATCGCATGCAGCAGGTGAGAATTATTCCATGCCTGGACGTCGCCCGTGGTAGGGTGGTGAAAGGCGTCTCATTTCTCGACTTGCGTGACGCCGGTGATCCGGTAGCGATGGGCGAGCACTACAGCAAAGAAGGCGCTGATGAGCTGGTATTTCTTGACATCTCTGCGACGACTTCTGCGCGTACGACGATGGTCGAACTCGCTGCACGGGTGGCCGAGCAGACGCTGATTCCCTTTACCGTTGGCGGCGGAGTTGACTCGCTGGGCGTCGCCAGCAGCCTCCTACGGGTTGGAGCTGATAAGGTATCGGTCAACTCGGCGGCAGTCCGCGAACCACACCTCATACGTGAGATCGCCGATGTCTACGGGGACCAATGCGTCGTGGTCGCCATCGATGTACGCCGTAGTGAGCACGGCTACGAGGTGGTAACCCATGGTGGCACACGTCCAACCGGTCTTGAACTTTCAGCCTGGCTTGAACGGGTGCAACGAGAGGGGGCTGGCGAACTGCTGGTAACCTCGATGGATCAAGATGGCCAAATGGCGGGCTACGATCGGGTGCTCTATAACAAGGTGCTCGCTGAGACCGATGTCCCGGTGATCGCCTCCGGCGGTGTGGGAAGTCTCGACGACTTCGTGGTGGGAGCCGAGCTCGGCGTCCAAGGGTTGTTAGCCGCTAGTGTCTTTCATTTTGGTACGTTTACCATAGGTCAGGTCAAGGAGTATCTCGCGAGCGCGGGAGTGGTCGTTCGGAGAGAGGATGAGGAGAGACGATGAGTGAACTGGGGCCAAAGAAGCAGGCGATCACGATGCTTGCTGATCGCCTGCTCGTGCAAGTTCCAACCACTGAAGGCGAACGCACTGCACGTTCGGGTATCCTTATTCCGGCGACGGCCCAGGTGGCAAAGCGCTTGACCTGGACAGAGGTGGTGGCCATCGGACCGGCAGTGCGGACCATCAAACAGGGTGATCTCGTTCTGTTCTCACCTGAGGATCGGTTTGAGGTCGAGATCCAGGCGGAGACCTATCTGATCCTCCGGGAACGCGATATCCACGCCGTTGCCTCCGATCGGATCGATTCGGGCACTGGCCTCTATCTCTAGCGATGATGTTCTGGTGGTGGCTGTTTGACCCGTTTGGACGGTGTCGTTTGATCGCCGAACGAGAGATAACCGTAGGTGTCCTGAGCGATGGCGGGCACCTGTCTGAGAAGAAGTTGAAGTGGTCGGAGCGTGTGCCGTAGCCACCTGATGAGAGATGGAGAGAGTGGTGAGCGATGTGAGTATCGAGGGAGACGAGGAACTCATACCAGAGCTGATCTTCGATAGCCGGGGCCTGATGCCAGCTATTGTCGTTGACGAAGAGGGGCAGGTGCTGATGCTTGCCTGGGTTGACCAAGAGGCGCTTCGCCGTATGTTGCGTGACGGCGAGACCTGGTTCTATTCACGTTCGCGCCAGGAGTACTGGCACAAGGGTGCCACCTCTGGCAACATCCAGGAGGTACTCTCCATCAGCGTTGACTGCGATGCCGATACCTTGTTGATCCGGGTTCACCAACATGGCCAAGGAGCCTGTCATACCGGTACCTATAGCTGCTTTTCCCGCTTACTGGCACACCGGGTTGGTCAGCCATGACCTTCGAGGAGTTCCAGGAGGCTGCAAAGCGGTACTCTTTGGTGGCACTGACAGAGACGCTGATGGTGGATACCATCACCCCTGTGGCTGCCTTCGATGCATTGGTGGGGCCCGATGGAGACGGGGTGATCTTCGAGTCCGTTGACCAGATCGGTCGCTGGTCCCGCTTTTCCTTCGTGGGACGCGCGCCTATTGGTCGCATCCTGATGCGAGGAGGTACGATCGAAATCGACGGGCGGTTGCCCGTCCCCCCGCTGGCGACTGAAGGTATCTTTGATTACCTGAACCGGCTTACCAGCTTGTTGGTGATGCAGCCGATGGATCCGATCCCTTTTGCTGGGGGACTCCTGGGTTACCTTGGTTACGACGTCGTACGCGAGATTGAGCCCACGATTACTGAGACGGTCGAGGATGATCTTGGTCTGCCCGATGTCCTGCTCTCGCTCATCGGCGAGCTGGTGGTCTTTGATCACTGGGCGCAGACGGTGACGGTGGTGGTGAATGTCTTGATCGAACCCGGTGGCGGCGACTATGAGCAGTATCGATCAGCCTGTGCCGATCTGTCACGACTCGTTACTGAGTTCTGTCGGATTCGTTCTCGCCTGACGCCGGGTCGTGTGGGGGTCGGCAAGGGTGTCGAGGGTGATCTTCTCGACGACCACTCGACCGAGGCCTACGAAGCGATGGTCGAGCGCGCCAAGGAGTACATTCTCGCTGGCGACATCTTTCAAGTGGTGCTCTCGCGACGATTTGACTTTCCGTTGCAGACCGACGCAATATCGCTTTATCGGGCCCTGCGTGTGACGAATCCAAGCCCGTATATGTATCTGCTGCAGTCCAATGAGATCACCGTCGTAGGTTCTTCGCCGGAGGCGCTGGTTACGGCGGATCGAAACGGATCGGTCATGGTCCGGCCGATAGCGGGTACCCGGCCAAGAGGAGCGAGCGAGGAGGATGACAGCCGGTTGATCGCTGAACTCCAGGCCGACCCAAAGGAACGAGCCGAACATATCATGTTGGTGGACCTAGCGAGGAATGATGTTGGTAAGGTCGCTGAGTTCGGTTCGGTCCAGGTTGTCAATCTTATGATGCCAGAGTTGTTCGCAAGGGTGATCCATCTCACCAGCGAGGTTGTTGGGAGGCTACGGCCGGGTGTGAGCCACGTTGACCTCCTGAAGGCGACACTTCCGGCAGGCACGTTGAGTGGGGCTCCCAAGGTGCGCGCCATGCAGATTATCGATGAACTCGAGAGGACGCGACGTGGCGTCTATGGGGGGGTGGTCGGGTACTTCAGCGCTCACGGCAACCTTGATTTTGCGATTGCTATTCGGACAGCAGTGGTTGACCCTTCGGGGATGTGCCACCTACAGGCAGGTGCTGGCATCGTCGCTGATTCAGTAGCTCGCAACGAGGCGGCAGAGACGGTGGCAAAGGCCGCTGCCGTCGCGAGAGCGGTTCTACTCGCCCGCGAATTGCGGGTACCGGAGACCAGATCACCAGATGATGGGCGACGATAGAGCGGGTGTCTCCTCTGCGATCGTTTAGGTGATCAGCGCAGTCGGGATTGCCATCGAGGGTCGTGCGTCGATCATCAGTCCACTCTGTTGACTGAACCTTCTTTTGACCCAACCACTGATGACGACTGTAGTATCCTCGAGCAGGAGGGCACGGATCTCGCCGGCGTGGTCACCCGACGCATCGACGAGCGGCAACGGCGGCGCAGGCAGTGCAGCGATCGCCTCCAGGGAGCTCGGCATGTAGCGCCGTACGAATAAGGAGACCGGAGGTTTTGCGCCTCGTGCGTCCGTACGAGCGACGAGTTCCTGTCCCACATAGCAGCCCTTGGTAAAACTTACCGCCGAGGTGACAAGTCCGGGTACGCTAGCCACAAGGAGTTCTTCGGGGGCGTCGGTGGGCAGATGGATCGCGAGCCGCGAGAGTCGCAGGTCCGAGAAGTGCGCCAGCGCGCCGGTGTCGTCATCGGGTCCAAGAGTGGTCAATGTGGTGTCAAGCGGCCAGAGTGGAGTCTCTTCGGAGCTGAGAGTGGCCGCCCAGGCCAGGTCTTCCTCGGCAATGTCTGCTTTGATGCGTATGCGAAACTGGGTGAGACGAACGCGGAGTCGGCTGAGGTGTTCACGATAGGTGATGAGACGCAAGGTATCGTTTTGCATCTCTTGTAGACTCACGATGGTGATGAGCTTTCCATCAGGCGCACAGACGGCGGCGAGGAAGGGCATGGTCTTGTCAAGACATGTCAGATCGTTGGTCAGTTGACCCTGCAAAAAGCGATGAGCATCCGGACCGGTGACCTGGAGTGACGCCAAGGGTACGGCGATGGTTTGGGGCGGGTCAGGTGTGATAGGGGCGAGTCGGTGCCGAAGTGAAGGGGTAGTCATCGTAGAGATCAGCCTACACCGTTGCGTTGGAGGGATCGGAGGTCAAGATGACCGCCATGGTGCCGATAGGTATGAGGTGGCTGATCCTTTGAGTGAGACGGTGGATCCAAGACTACCGATAGCCTCAATGAGTGCGATCGATAAAATCGTCCGCCCTATACCAGCGATGTATCGTCCTGGCGGAGGTTGTTGGGCTTTGGCCAGCTGGTGAGAAGGTTGTCTACCGTCGTACTGGGTCATTGGCGTCGCTGGGCCTATGCCATGGTGCTCCTCCTGGTGTCGGTTGGTGCAATCGTCGCTGCTTCATGGTCCTATACAACTGTCAGGCAGACGGTGACCGAACGCAGCAGGGCGGCAGCCGTAGGAGCAGCCGATGATGCCTCTGCTCACCTCACGCGTGACGTTGATGCCGTAGCGGCACAGATGCAATTTGTCGGTCTTGTCGCCTTTCATTCTCCATCCAATGCAGTAACTCCTGGCGAGTTGAGCATGATCTTTACTCGGTTTGCTCAGTCGTCGAAGGAGCTCGCTGGATTGGCGTTGATCAGTGACTATCACCGTGTCGTCTGGTCCTATGGCGAGCTGGAAGACCAAAGGTTGGGGTCAATGACCGAGAGATTGCCTGGCGATGCTGCGATGAAGACAGGTCGACTCAGGGTTGTGGGGGGTCGCCTCCATCTGCTCATCGACCTCCAGATTGGCCAAGCGAACGCTCACGCCGGGGGATCGGTCGTTGGCGAGTTAGTGTTGGAGAGTCCACTAGCGAGAGCAGATGCGCAAAGTATCTATCTGCTACAGCGTGGGTCGCCGACGTTGGCGATCACTGCCCATAACGTACAGATGAAGGTAGTGCCATCGGCCTATGTCGTCTTCTCGTCGGTCCAATCGGTGCTTCCCGACGTCAAATTCGTGGCAGGCATCTCCTCGAAGGCCCTCAGTGGGGAGATTCGTCGGGCGACAACAGGACCACTGGTAGTGATTGCGTTGGCATGGTTGGTGTTGGTGGGCCTCGGATTCGTCGCTGTGGAGTTGATCTACGCTGCCAAAGCAAGCCAGGTGACGAGTAGAGAGAGCATGAGGTTGGCGGAGTTGCACCGTCGGCTCTCGGAGCTTGTATTGACCCATAAGGAGCTCGGGCCGTTGTTCCAGGACGTGTGCACTGTTTTACAGGAGTTCACGGAGGCCCAGTGGGTGATCGTTGACGTAAAGCCGGAGGACGCCGCAGTATGGGGCCTCGGTGCGGCCGGTACAGCCACGGCCCCATCCTGGTTGCGTTCGACTACCAAGACCTCCTCTGTGCCGAGTGACGGTCGTGCATGGATTGGAGGCAGCAGTCCGACGCACCAGCGCCTCTATCGTTGGGGCTTTGGTGTAGGAGCGTCGACGATTGGTGACCTCGTGGTCATGAGTCCCAGTCGAGCTACAGAGGCCCAGATCCAAAGAATCAATCTCGATATCCTCGACGTTGCTATTGAGCGAGCGAGTGTGATGGCACAGCGCGATGACATGGCTGCTGCCGTGAAGACCATCGATGTCGGCGTGGCCATCTTTGGAAGTGATGGTCTGTTACGGTGGGCGAACCGTTGTTGGTATTCGTTGTTGGGAGTCGGGCCAGAGTATGCGATCCCTGTACGTTTGCCTGAGTTGGTCGCTGGAGAGGTGGGCCAAGAGGTCGCTGAGTTGCTGGCACAAGTAGCGACGAGTCCGGGCCAAAAACTCCATCGCGAGGTGCCATTGCGTCGGTTATCCGATCAATCGACCTTTTGGGCTTCCTTGACGGTTGCCATCGTCGCAGACCATGTAGATGGGTCACTTACTCGTAGCGCAGTCGTTCTGTTGCGTGATGCTACGGAAGCTCATGAGTCAACGGAGTCGCTGCAGTTCCAGCTGGAGCACGATTCCTTGACGGGTACGCTGTCGCGGGCTGCGATTGAGGCCAAGGCAGCGGCGATCATTGCTGGTGATCCGGAGTCGAACGCTGGCTTTGCGCTCGCGATCCTTGACGTGGATAACTTTAAGCTGGTCAATGACACCTGGGGCCATGCCTTTGGTGATGAACTCCTGGCTGGCATCGGACATCGACTGCAGGAGAACCTTGGGGCAGCCCACAGTGTCGGTCGCTTCGGTGGTGATGAGTTTGTGCTGATCTTCTGTTTGAGTAGTGCTACCTTGGCGCAATCCGTCGAAGCAGTCAGACAAGCATTGGACGCCCCCTTTGCTATTGATGACGATCTTTCGATCCTCGTACATGCGAGCATGGGTATCGCTCAGTACCCGACGGACGCGGTAGTCCTCGATCAACTCTTGCGGGAGGCTGATCGAGCGCTCTATCATGTAAAGACCTCGGACGTGAAGACCTCGGACGTGAAGACCTCGGACGTGAAAGATAACCGGTGGTGGCTGTCGCGGTCCGAACTCGAGGTTTCAGAGTCCACCGAATATGACCCTTGGTCAGCTGCAAGCACCCGAGCGCTAGAACGTTGCTCGGGAGTCTTTGCGACGCTGATGGAGGTGATCGAGATGCGGCTACGTGAGCGCCTCGACCCGAGCCAATCACTTCCTCTCGATGCGGAGAACAATGACTGGGTACGACTGCACTGCCGTCTGCTAAAGAGCGCTCTTGACGTCAACGCCGTGCCAGCTTCGCTGCAGACTGCGGTGGAGGCTGCGGGTGCTGAGCTTGAGATAGCAAATGCCGATCGCGAACTACTCTCCTTGAGCAGTTCGATTGTCACATCGGCAATCCTGGACGACCGTGTGGGGCCAATGATCGCCGGTCGGGAACGTCGCCTTGTGGTGGAGCTGATCAGGCGTCGTTTTGATTGGGTTGTTGAATATGAACGCGTAGCGATGGCCCAGGTGCGTGGGACCTACCTGATGGGAGCCATGGGAGCGCCGTTGCAGCAACAACATGGGAGCTGGGATGCGTTTCTTGAGGCGACGTTGGATGGAGTAGTCGGGCTGCCTGGTGTGCGAGGAGCCGTCTTTAGTCTTTCGCGTTCCCAGGTGGTGGACGGGTTGGGGTATCTCGGAGGCGATCTCACTGCCGAGGTCAGGGCTTGGCTCAGCGAGACCCGCGAGGCACCGGCTATCTTTGACCTGTCGCTACGACAGGGACCTGGTGATGGTGTCTATGCATGGGAGACCAACACTATTGTTCGGGTTCGTGATGCGCTGGTGGCAGAGCAGTATCGACCATGGCGTGCGCTTGTCAAACGATTTCGGTTCCGTTCCTTGGCCATCGTGCCGATCATGGCGGGAGTCGAGGCGGTCGGGCTCTGCACGATTTTTGGCAGTTACACCAACCAATTTGAGGGCAGAACGCCTGACGAGTTCCTCGCGGGACTCCAACACACCTTGGAGACGGGATGGACGCGTTTGCACGGTCACCATGCGGGCCTGACCGGAGAGAAGGTTCAGCGATATCGTAAGGCGCTCAGCCAGGGAGGACTCCGCGAACATCTGCAGCCCCTCCTCGATCTCACCACTGGGACGGTGACACGCGCTGAGCTCCTAGCCCGTCTTAAGGTCGGTGGTGAAGCTCTGGCTCTACCAGGCGAGTTTTTGCCGGCCCTTGGGCCAGTGGAGCTCACTCGACTCTTTGTGGATTCACTCAGGCGAGCCATCGAATGGCATCAACGCTGGGGTGCGAATGGACTGACCATGGGAGTCTCCATCAATGTCCCTGCCGATGTTCTCGGTGATGCGCGTCTGCGGGAGGAGCTCGCGGCTGCGCGCATGGGTTGTGATGGGGATCTCTCCTGGCTGATGCTCGAACTTCTCGAGAGTGATCACCTCACTGAGGAGGTTTCGGAGGTCGTCAAAGAACTTGCCGCGGAAGGTTTCGGATTCGCCATCGATGATTTGGGGGCAGGCTACTCGAACCTCGGTCGACTTGTCGATCTCCCTCTTTCGCAGATCAAACTCGATCGATCCATTGTGCAGCGCCTCTGGAGTCGCCCACTCTCGACGCTTGCCATCGTCGATAGCGTGATCCAGGCAGGACATGAAGCTCGACGGACCGTTGTACTCGAAGGGATCGAGCGATTCGAGCTTCTCGAGGTCGCAGCGATTCTGCGGGCGGATTATGCCCAAGGATTCGCGATCGCGCGACCGATGCCCTCGGTGGAGTTCGGGCCGTGGGTACAACAACTCGGTGATCGCCAGGGCTGGTCGGACAATGGCTCGACGGTCGGGGTGCAGGTGAGTTCCACTCTTGGCGCGATTGCCTATATCTGGCGCGAGGTACATCGCCATGGTGATCACGTCATGCAGACATGGGGAGATTGCCCTGTCGAGGCCTATCTGGGACGGACTTATGGTGTGAAGTCACCCGTTGTTGTGCTGCATCGCCGACTTCACGCAGAGGGATTGATCGCCTCCTCGACCTATCATGATCTGCTCGAGGAGTTGGATCGCCGTCAGCGAGCCTTGCTCTCTGGCGATGATACAGGGAGTGAGCGAATGGCATCTGACGGAGTAACCGTTGGCTGAGACTTGGTGGTGGTGACGCGAGGGATGGTGATCACAAAGCGCGTCCCTCTGTCGAGGACAACGGGTGAATCGACGCGCACATTGAGCCCCATGTGGCCCGCCAAGCGGCCGACGATGAGAAGTCCGAGGCCGCTGCCGACGGTACCGTCTCTGCCGGGTGTTGGGTTCAGTTGATGGTGAAAGAGCTTCTCACGTAGATCTGGTGACAGCCCACGTCCATCGTCGGTGATCGTCACATTGATCGCATGTGGGGTTGACTCAAGCCGAACCTCAACCTCATGGATAGCGTACTTGAGTGCGTTATCGAGAAGATTACCCAACAGTTGGAGCAGTCGCTCTGGGTCCACCTGAACGATTGCGGGCTGTGACATCGGGTGCGCGTTAAGGGAGACGGCGCTGCGTTGTGCACGAGGGCCCACCGCCTCGACGAGGTGCTCTAACAGGGCATTAAGGTCAATCTGTTGTGGTTCGAGGGTGTAGTTGCTCGCGCGTAGGCGCGCAAGGGCGATCAGGTCGTTGATGAGGCGTTCGATTCGCTGGGCTTCGCGCTCGATGGTGCGTGCTGCCTCCACTGGGGAGACAACTGCTTCGTCGATGATCGCCTCGGCGAAGCCTCTGATCGAGGTCAAGGGTGTACGCAAGTCGTGAGAGATGGCGAGGATGTAGGTCGATTCAACCTCATTGGCGGCCTTCAAGGAGGTGATCATAGAAGAGATGGCGTCGTCGAGGTTGGCGAGCTCTGATTCACGTGGTTTCTCGAGGGGTGCTTCGTCATCGAGATGACCGGAGGCGATTCGACGTGATCGTGTCACGAGAAGATCGAGTGTTCGCGAGATGTGTGCCGTGTAGTGATCAGAGATCGAGACGGCGACGATTGCGGTGATGAGGACTGCGCCTACAACAAAGATGACCGGACCCTCGATGGAGGGCAGAGGGTGGGTCAAAATGAGAGCAAAGGAGTGCAAAGTGGTGGTCAAGGGGTGGCTGTGAAACGAGAACGGAGTGGTGACAGGGTAGGCGAGATAGACCTCGTTGCCGATGACGCCCGACTGGTAATGGCCGGACACGAGCGATGCAAAGTTGATCGTCGACGGTGTGATCGGGTGTGGCAGCGCCACGAGCGGCCGATTGGAGCGGCTCAACGGGACAAGGTGCAGTCGACCGACGCCAGCTGTGGCAAGAAACGGGTGGACGAATCGATGGTTCGCGCGCTCGAACAAGATGGCGAGTGCGCTCGCGGTACGTAGTAAGAATGCCTGTGTTTGGTGGACCGAGACCTCGCGACTGATGGCCAAGGTCCCTAGGCCGCCGATCAGCACTGTGACCACGGCGGTCGCAAGTAGGCCAAAGCGGACCGTCGCACGGATACTGTTAGAAGACTTAGGCCAGGCGATAGCCGACCCCCCAGACGGTGCTGATGGGAAGTGCATCGCCAAATTTGCGACGTAGCTGACGAATATGGACGTCAACGGTACGGTCGTCTCCGTACCACTCGGGCCCCCAGACACCATCGAGAAGCTGGCGTCTTGAGAGTGCTACACCCCGATGGGTGATGAGAAAACCTAAGAGATCGAACTCTCTATTGGTTAAGGGAACTGGTTTTCCCGCTAACGTTGTTGCGCGGCGCTGCTGGTCCCAGGTGATCGGACCAAGGATTTCGATGACGGCCCCTGCAGGTGGCGTCGCTTGGGTGCGCCGCAAGATTGCGTTTAGCCTGGCGATGAGTTCTCGGGGGGAGAAGGGCTTTGTGACGTAGTCATCAGCGCCGATCTCAAGTCCAAAGATCCGATCAAGCTCCTGATCCCTGGCCGAAAGTATGACGATCGGGACGGTTGAATGTTTGCGTAGGGTGTGACAGACATCGAGCCCGTCGAGAGCGCCGGGTAGGTTGAGGTCGAGAATGACAGCGGCAGGAGCCTCGGTATCAAAGAGCCTGAGGGCCGATTCCCCAGTGACAGCTACCACTGGAACGAAGTGGGCACGCTCCAGGTAGGCCCGCAAAAGCTCCGCAATAGAGGGATCATCCTCAACGATGAGAACGGCCGGTTGCACGGTGTTGAGCCTAGTGACCTTAGGACCACGGAGGCGCGTCAATGGTGAGCCTCAAGTGGCCCGATCACGGCCTTTGGACAAGGATTGGGTTTGCCCCGCCAGTCAAGCTTTGGAGGAGTCGATCTGTTGGGCTCGACTCGTTGTGGAAATAGACGAACCAGTCGCAGCCGTGCCAGAGACTTGCTGCACAACATTGGCCTCGGATGGAGGTTCGATTGGTCCAAGTTCCCCAAGCTCGCGTTCGAACTCCTCGTCGGAGGGTGAGCTGGGGTCGATGTCGCTGGCGGTGTACTTGCCGCCACGTAGCCAGGAGGCCACGGCTGCGACAAGACAGGCGATCGCTGCGAAAATAAACGCCTCCGTGAGCCCGTGCCCGAAGGGCCGCGAGATCAAGTGAGGGAAGTAGAAGCGTCCCGTTAGATAGTGGGCATTTGCGGCAGGAAGTTTACCAAGCACCGAGGAACCGATCAGTTTTGCGATCGGATTATAGCCGAGGAAGGCTGCAAAGAGCAGGCTGACTGGTGGCAAGGTCGAGATGCCCTCTGCGATATGCAATGGAACGTGCTGATGGGTGAGCCCGGTGACGAGGGCATGCGGGAGATAGGCCTGAAGTCCAAAGATCATCAGGGTGAAGAAGACGCCGATGGAGAGGACCATGGCTGAGTTCTGAAAGGTGGCGGCCATACCGGCACCGACACCGCGTTCGTTGACGGGCAGGCTGTTCATGATCCCAGCGCGGTTCGGCGAGGCGAAGAGACCCATGGCAAGTCCGTTGAGGAGCAGAAGTCCGGCAAAGACGGGGTAAGCAAAATTCACTGGCAAGTAGATGAGCAAGATGAAGGAGAGCGCGGCGATTACCATACCTCCGGTAGCGAAGGGGCGTGCACCAAAGCGATCAGAGAGATACCCAGAGATTGGGCCAGCGGCGAGGAATCCGATGGTGAGGGGTACGAGGTAGATGCCAGCCCAGAGTGGGGTCGATGAGTATGAGTAGCCGTGTTGGGGTAGCCAGATGCCTTGTAGCCAGATGATCAGGATAAACATCATCCCACCTCGGCCAAGTGAGGCGAGGAGGCTAGCGAGGTTCCCGGCGCTGTAGGGGCGTAGCTTGAACAGACGTACGTTCATCATGGGTGCTGGTCGTTTGAGTTCGATCGCGACGAAACTGACCAGCGTTAGGACGCCTCCGATGAGGGCGGCGAGTACACCCGGATTGGTCCACCCCATCGTGTGCCCACCGTAGGGTTGGAGGCCGTAGGTGATGCCAACCAGGATCGAGATGAGGCCGATCGCAAAGACAAGGTTACCGAGCACGTCGATCTTTGCCTTGATCTGCTTGCCAAGGTCATGGAGCATAATATAGGCCCAAACCGTGCCGATCAGACCGAAGGGAACCGAGACAAGAAAGACGGCCCTCCATGAGATTGGGGCCAAGAGGCCACCCATAATGAGCCCGAGAAACGAACCAGCGATCGCGGCGACATTGTTGATTCCAAGGGCTAGACCACGCTGGTTTGAGGGGAAGGCATCGGTGAGGAGGGCGGCTGAGTTGGCGAAGAGGAGCGCTCCGCCTAAGCCCTGTCCAAGGCGCATCACGATCAACCACATCGCACCCCCACCTCCGTGCATCCAGGTGATTGAGAGAAGGATAGAAAAGATCGTGAAGGTGGCAAATCCCATGTTGTACATGCGTGCGCGTCCATACATGTCGCCAAGGCGTCCAAAGCTTACGACCATGACCGCTGTCACCACGAGGTAGCCCATCAATACCCAAAGAAAATAGGAGGTGTTCTGTGGTGCAAGCGGATTGAGCTTGATGCCGTTGAAGATCTCTGGTAGGGAGATCAGCACGATTGAGGAGTTGATGGTTGCCATCAAGATGCCGAGCGTGGTGTTGGAGAGGACGATCCATTTATAGCGCGGGTGTTCGGTTATTTTGAACGACCGTTCGCGCACCGACTGCTTATTTGAAGGGGTCTTGCTCCCAAGCATCGCTCACTACTCCAATCATGTCTTGTTCGCCTTGTCCTAGAGCCCGTCGACCAGATGACGAGCTAGTCCGTTCGAGGAACAAAACCAACGTATCGCTGATCTTGCTCACTGACGAGTACTGTTCCAGTGTAGTCGGTAAGCACTTGCATAGTACAACTATCTCGAAGAAAGTGCAGTGATCTGGGGACTTTGCTGGTTCGGTGGGCGGGTAGCCTGGTAGCGGTGGCAACCTATCTCGATGCTATTTTGGCGGTACACAGGGAGCGCTGCGCCAGCGATGGGCGCGATCTCGAGGGGCTTCGTCGAGCCTGTGAGGCTATGGCACCCGCTCCTAGTTTTGAGGAAGCACTTCGATCACCGTCCTTTGGTGTCATTGCTGAGGTCAAACGTCGTTCTCCAGTTCGCGGGTCTATGTCCGAGGAGGAGGTACATCCAGCGGTGATCGCTGCAGAGTATCAAGAGGGAGGTGCTGCCGCGATCTCTGTTCTGACCGATACTCCCCATTTTGGCGGAAGTATGGATGATCTTGCGGCGGTAGTGGATACGGTTACCATCCCCGTTTTGCGCAAGGACTTTTTGCTTAGTGAACGCGACCTCTGTGATGCACGTCTCTATGGTGCCGCAGCGGCACTCCTGATCGCCGCAGCGATGGATCAGGAGAGGCTCGTTCAGTTGATCCGTTGGAGTTCGCTGATCGGGTTAGAACTGCTGCTCGAGGTGCATGATCCTCGCGAGTTAGCTGGTCTTGATTTAGCGGCCCTTCAGTTTCATGGTGCCCTTGGGATCAACCAGAGGGATCTGGTGACCTTCGTCGTCGATTCCAGTCGGGCACTGGCCTACCGTGAACAGTTGGGACACCAATTCCCGGTGGTGGCGGAGTCAGGGGTCAGGAGTCCTGAGGACGCGCACGCCTTGGCTGTGGGTGGTTACGATGCAGTCCTGGTGGGTGAGATGCTGATGCGCTCTCGGGATCGCCGTGCTGGCGTGAAGGCTCTCTGTGCAGGCTGAGCATGTTTTTGTGAAGGTCTGTGGCATCACCAATGTCACCGATGCACTCGTGGCGCTCAACTGCGGAGCGGATGCACTCGGCTTTGTCTTTGCTGAATCTGTTCGGCAGGTAACGGTGGAGGGCGCCGCTCCGGTGCTGGCACATCTGCCATCGCGAGTGCTCACTTTTGGTGTCTTCGTCGATACCCCTCCGGACGAAGTGCTTGCGGTAGCGCACTCCCTTGGTTTAGTGGGTGTACAGCTCCACGGCCACGAGGCGCCGGACGAGGTCGCTTACCTGAGGCAACACCTGCCCTATGTGATCAAGGCGATCACAAGCGAGGAGCTACAGGGCGGAGGACTGCAGGGCTACCGGCCGTGGGCAACGCTCGTTGACGGGCCACGGCCAGGCTCAGGCGAACGGTTCAATTGGGTGTCGCTGCTGGAGATGTCCCCGGTGGAGCGACTCGTACTCGCCGGTGGTCTCAATGCAGACAACGTGGCAGAAGCGATCTCGCTGGTCAATCCCTATGGTGTGGATGTGTCGAGCGGGGTAGAGAGTAGTCCGGGCCACAAGGATCCGACCCAGGTGTGTGCGTTTGTGCGTGCGGTCCGCAGCGCTGCGC
The DNA here is from genome assembly GCA_021819725.1 of Actinomycetes bacterium. Next base: position 182,030 of record JAKAQR010000001.1, on the reverse strand, counting down.
GCACCGGAGTTGCCGTACTGAGTGAGGAAGAAGGAGAGAGCAGATGACGAGTATGATGGATAGTCCGGATGCGACAGGTAGGTTCGGCGATTTTGGTGGGCGGTTCGTGCCTGAGTCGTTGATGCCGGCGGTGATTGAACTGGAATCTTCCTTCCGCGAGGCCTGGAGTGACCCCCTTTTCCGCGCGGAATACACGGCGATACTAGAGAGTTATGCCGGGCGACCAACCCGCCTCTACCTCGCTGAACGACTCTCTGAGTATCTGGGTGCGGAGGTCTGGTTAAAACGTGAGGATCTCGCTCATACGGGATCCCACAAGATCAATAACGTGATCGGCCAGGCGTTGCTCGCGCGTCGGATGGGAAAGACCCGCTTGATCGCGGAGACGGGTGCGGGTCAACATGGGGTGGCGACTGCGACAGCCGCTGCGTTGTTTGGCCTTGAGGCGAAGGTGTACATGGGAGAAGTTGATGTTGCTCGTCAATCGCTCAACGTGTTCCGCATGCGTTTGCTAGGTGCGGAGGTTGAGGCAGTCACCTCTGGCTCGCGCACCTTGAAGGATGCCGTGAATGAGGCCATGCGCAGCTGGGTGGCGGCACTGAGCGATACGCATTATTGCATTGGGAGTGTGATGGGTCCCCACCCGTATCCGTGGATGGTCCGAGAGTTCCAGCGAGTCATCGGTGATGAGGCTCGGACCCAGTATCACGCAGCTACAGGATCCACCCCGGACTGGGTCGTCGCCTGCGTCGGCGGGGGTTCGAACGCGGCTGGGACTTTTGCTGGCTTTGTCGATACCACGGCACGGTTGGTGGGTGTTGAGCCAGAGGGTGGAGCAGCGATAGGGCGTGGCATCGGAGGCATCGTGCATGGCATGCAGTCGTTCTTTCTTCAGGATGAGTTTGGTCAGGTCAACGAGGCCTCATCGATATCGGCTGGCCTTGATTACCCCGGTGTTGGCCCCGAACACGCACATCTGTCGGCGATAGGTCGTGCGCGTTATGATCAGGTCAACGACGATCAGGTCTTGGATGCGGTCCAGTTGTTGGCCCGGACTGAGGGGATCGTCTGCGCGCTTGAATCCGCCCATGCGATCGCCTGGCTCGTCGAGCATCAGCCAGAGCTCGCTGGGAGCTCGATCGTGGTGACCCTCTCGGGGCGCGGAGACAAGGACATGGAGACGATCGCGGAGCGTCTTGGGTTCCTGGAAGGCGATCAGCGTGCTTGAAAGGACCCTGCAACAGCTTCGGTTGAGCCGCCGACGGCTTCTCGTTCCGTATGTGATGGCAGGTAGCGATCCTGATTGGCTCTCGTTGGTTGATCTCGTGATCGCGAGTGGAGCTGATGCGGTGGAGATTGGGATTCCATTCTCCGACCCAAGCATGGATGGTCCTGTCATCCAACGCGCTGGGGAGCTCGCCCTCGCACGTGGGGTCACACCGCTTTCAGTGCTGAGCGAGTTGCGAACACGATCCTTTTCAGTCCCTATTGTGGTGATGACGTATTACAACATCTTCCATCACATGGGTATTGAGCGTGCAGTTACTGAGCTGCGTCAGGCAGGTGTGGATGGAGTGATTATTCCGGATCTTCCCCTGGAGGAAGGTGAGAGTTGGAGAGCGAGTGCCAAAACTCAAGGTCTCGAGACTGTCCAGCTCATCTCCCCGGTGACCTCACTCCAGCGGGTCGATGAAATTCTTGCGGTTGCGGAGGGTTTTGTCTATGGCGTAGGAAGCATGAGTGTGACCGGCGAGCGGGCCGAGCTGGCGGAGACCGCGACTGCCTTGGCAACGCGTATCCGTCCTCGCACCGAGCTGCCGTTACTCATAGGAATCGGTATATCGAACGGCGAGCAGGCGGCGGCGGTCGTCGAAGCCGGCGCTGATGGGGTGGTAGTCGGCTCTGCGCTCTTACGGCGAGTACTCGAGGGTCAGTCACCACACGAGCTGTCTGATTTTGTTCAGAGCATACGAGAGTCCCTCGACGAGACCTAGGCGTGGTTGGCTCACGTGAGCAAACCTGGTGTCACTCCATCGTCGGTGAGTCGGCAGTACCATGGCCCTGGCAGAACCGTGCGATGAGGATTTGCGGATGCACTGGGTGAACGGCAAGCGAAATCGCGGCGTCTTTGAGGACCCAAGCGCGCAAGATCGGTCAATGAATCGTACCCACGACTACGCACGTAGGTTGGTAGTTCACCTGCTGCTTCATCGAAGTTTGTTTCGCTATCCACTCAACTGGAAATGCAGTATCGGGCCAGAGCTTTCTGCCGCGCAACCGTTACTTTCCGCCGAACTCGCCGTCGGGCGGCGTCAGGGTGCCAAGCCGCTACGTTCGATATTGATGGCGACGTTCACGTCGCAGGCATGCACTGTTCCACCACCGTCACACCTTCACCGTCTGATCTCTAACGGGGATTGATGCTGATACTCCTTCGCGCGCTGCATACGTCCTTCTACTCGGATACCAACAGCCAGCGACTCTCTGGGCTGCAGTATCAGTGTGCGTAGCTTGGATAGTAGATCGATGAGGATGCCAAGCCAGAGATGCTGGAATAGTAGCCTACGATGAAGCGGTGGAGAACAAGACAGCCCAAAAGGTGACGACCTCACCCAAGGTATTGGGTCGTGCGCTACCCCTCGCGGATGTTTGGAGTTCCGACGTTCGATTGATTTTCGAGCATTCCCGTCTCGTGGCTGATCAGATGGCAGGCGCATAGTCCCACGATGAGCTTGACGTTTTCGCTCAATGATGAGCAGCGCGCCAACTGGCAACGTCTTCGCGCATCCGCTGCTCCCAGACACGTTGATAGAGGCGATGGGACGCTGGATTCGGGCCGTGTACTAGGATCTGGAGCATGGAACAAGAAGGCGATGCCATCGAACCCAACGTGGACAGGCTCCCAGATGATCAAGCGCGCGAAAGTGACGTCTCCACTCCCCAAGTGGCGGACACCGAACCAGCCAGTGAGGGGAAACAGCGGCATTTGGTGGAGCGACCGCATTCGACGAGAACCTCCCGGGTGTGGATTGGTTCGTTCTTTGGACTGGTAGTACTGATCGCGATTCTTGTCTTTATCCTGCAGAATCTTGTCTCCATAGCTATTCACTTTCCAGGTTCCACCATTCGTATGCCGGTTGGCGTCGCCATCTTGTTTGGGGTTATTCTCGGTGGCCTGTTTGTCTTTCTCCTCGGGTTGGCGCGAGTCCTCCAGTTACGACGGAGCATGGGTCGCAACCGAAAAGTAAGTTGATCGCAATAGGGATCGATGGTCCTGGCGAGATGATGAGCGACTGGCGAGGTTCTTGGGTAGGCGAAATCCGCCATTGACCGGTAGCGATTGGGCCCAGCCCGCTGGCGTTGAAGCATCGGGCACGGGCGAAGGATATTGCTAGGATGCGAAGAGTTTGTTCAAGAAAGGGGTATTACCGTGGAGCTAGAGGGTGCTCGTTCCAGTGAGAAGGATGGCCCTTTGACGGGGCTCTTAGTCGCTGATTTTTCGCGGATTCTCGCCGGCCCCTATGCTACCATGCTGCTTGGTGACCTCGGTGCTACAGTGATCAAAGTCGAGTCCCCATCTGGGGATGATACCCGCACCTGGAAGCCACCAGTGCGAGGTGATATCTCGACCTACTACCTGGGTATCAACAGAAATAAACGCTCGATTGTCCTCAATTTGGCCGATGAGGAGGATAGGGGGCTTGCGCAGCGACTCGCCGAACGTTCTGACGTGTTGCTTGAGAACTTTAAGCCGGGACAGATTGCTCGTTTTGGACTTGATTATGAGACCATGTCGCAACGGAATCCGGGGCTTGTCTTTGCTTCGATCTCGGGTTTTGGGACGAGGCCACCGGGCTCTGAGATGATGGGCTACGACCTGATGATCCAGGCGATGTCAGGACTTATGAGTCTGACAGGCGAGCGGGATGGACCGGCCTATCGAGCCGGCATCTCGGTGATCGATATCATCGCTGGACTGCACCTTGCGATGGGCATTTTAGCGGCGCTCTACGAACGGGCGAGCTCCGGCCTTGGCCAACACGTTGAGGTCAGCCTCCTGACCTCCGCGCTGTCGGGTCTCGCTAACCACACCGCGGCCGTTACCATGGGCGGGGTGGTTCCATTCCGAATGGGTAACGCACATCCCAGCCTCTACCCGTACGATCCCTTTACAACCGAAGATGGCGAGTTGATCGTGATCGCCGCAAATGACGGACAGTTCCGCTCCTTGACCGCCGCACTCGGAGTGCCCCAACTCGCCGATGACCCAAGGTTCTGTCACAACGAATTGCGTACCGCCAATCGGGACCTTCTTGGCCCGCTTCTTCAGGACCGGATCCGCACCAAAACCTCTGACGAGTGGTTCGCCCTTTTGATGGCGGCTGGCGTTCCATGCGCTCCGATCAATTCTGTCGATCAAGGCATTGCGTTCGCCAAACAGGTTGGCCTTGAGCCGACAGTTTTGGTCGGGGAGGAGGAGAACCGCCTTGAAATGATTCGCAACCCGATCACCTTCTCCGCAACGCCGCCGAGTTATCGACATCCCCCACCAGCGCTTGGGGCTGACGGTGATGCGGTCCGTGCTTGGTTGCGTGACGAAGCCGAACTTGATTAACCAACACGAGGGTAGGACGCGATCGATATGGGCGATCTTTGTTGGGGAAACATTGTTTGGTGACCACTAGAACGCCAACCTGGGAAATGTTCAAGACCTTTAGGCTAGGCTAGCGATAGTCGCGCGAAGGAGGAGTTCACAGTGCAGCTAGGAATCATCGGGTTAGGCCGCATGGGGATGAATATGGGTCTCAGGTTGCAGGCAGGGGATGTCCAGGTTCTGGGCTACGATGCTTCGGCTGAGGCACGTAAGGCAGCCGAGAAGGAAGGGCTGTCCTGCGCTGGGAGCCTTAAAGAGTTCGTCGAGGGCCTGGTAACGCCACGAGCAGTGTGGTTGATGGTTCCTGCGGGCGTCACTGAACGGGTGCTCGACCAGTTGATCGAGGTCCTTGATCGCGATGACGTCGTCATTGACGGTGGTAATGGGTTTTACCGCGACGACCAAACGCATGCGGCGAAGTTGGCGGAACATGGTATCCACCACATGGATGCAGGCACAAGCGGTGGTGTTTGGGGACGCGAACGCGGTTATTGCCTGATGGTCGGTGGCGAAAAGGCGATTTTCGAACGAATTGAGAAGATCTTCGCGGTGTTGGCGCCTGGTGTCGAGTCGGCACCTCGAACCGATTCTACGAGCAAGATCCGCCAAGCGGAGCTCGGTTACCTCTACTGTGGTGATCACGGTGCTGGTCATTTTGTGAAGATGGTTCACAACGGAATTGAGTACGGGATGATGGCCTCGCTGGCTGAGGGTCTCGCGATTCTGCAAGGTGCTGATATCGGGACACGAGCCCAAGATGCCAGCGCCGAAGTGGCTCCGCTCCATGACCCGACCGCGTATCAGTATGACATCCCTGTGGCCGAGGTGGCAGAGCTGTGGCGTCGGGGGAGCGTAGTTGCCTCCTGGTTGCTCGATCTGGCTGCAGATGCGTTGCGACGTGATCCTACCCTCGACACCTTCAAAGGGAGAGTTTCGGATTCGGGCGAGGGGCGCTGGACAGTGAACGCAGCTATTGATGAGGGAGTTCCTGCACCAACGATCGCCGCATCGCTCTTTTCGCGCTTCTCCTCCCAGGGTTCAGGTGCCTTCGCAGATAAGGTTCTGTCCGCCTTGCGAAAGGAATTCGGCGGTCACGACGAGTTGCCCAGCGCCTAGCACGCATTTGCCCAGGCGCTCCGGCTAGCACGCATTTGCCCAGGCGCTCCGCCTAGTGCTCGTTTGTCAAGCGCCCCGCCTAGCTCTTTATTTGCCGTGGCGCTGCGCTTGCTCCATACGTTTGCGGATGAGTTCTCGCCGTTCCTTGAGTTCTCGGTAACTCAGATGCTCCATCTCGCCATCGACTCCAAGGCTTGCTTTGAGCCCGCCAAGATCGATAGCGTTTGGTGAGACTTCCATACCAATGTCGGCGGAGATCTGTGCGCCATAGCGGGTCATGAAGTAGGACGCCAGATAGGTGATCTCCGCAAAAAGGTCGATCTCTGGTGCAAGGGTTGCGAGGGATGCATCGACAAAGATCATGTTCTTGACAAAGAGCATCAGTTCCTTGGGCAAACGGGCTCCGTAGCCGAGGAGGGCTTTGGTCAGTTCCTGAATCTCGGCGAGGATCTCCTCTGGCCGCATCTGCGTGGGGTCTTTAGTGGGCTCTTCAAGTCCAAGATCGTCAATGACACCGCGGATGTCGGTGTCGAGCGGGAGCGCCCCAAGGTCAATAAGGGCCTGTATCTGGGTCGGTAGGTCATTCATCGACCCACCCATCAGGAGTCGGAGAAAGCCAAGCCGCTTTGCCTCCGAGAGTCTACCGGTGATCCCATAGTCGAGTAGGATAACCTTGCCATCGTCGCCGACGAGCAGGTTACCTCCGTGGAGGTCGCCGTGAAAGACTCCGTGAAGCATGGCACCCTCCAGGAAGGATACCAGGGCAGCCCGAACCACCGCTGTGGTATCAATGCCGGCTCTGTGCATTCCGACGGCATCATCCCATTTAAAGCCCGTGAGCCTCTCCATAACGAGGACTCGTCGGGTGACGAGATTCGGATGGGGTCGAGGTACGATGATGCTTCGCTGGTCGGTGGCGGCGAGCACACCGGCGATGTCGAGCATATTCGCCGCCTCAAGACGGAAATCGAGTTCCTCAACGATCGTCTCCGCGAACAGTTCGACAAGCGCCGGGGGGTTTGCGAGCGCTGCAACGGGGATCCTTCCGATTAGGTGTGGAGTAATCCAACTCATCGCGGCGAGATCACGGCGGACAAGATCGCTCACCTGTGAGCGTTGTACCTTCACCGCCACCGGTTCGCCGGTTAGCAGCGTTGCAAAGTAGACCTGAGCGATCGAGGCCGCGGCCACAGGTCGTTTGTCAAAGTCTGCAAAGAAGTTCTCAAGAGGGCCACCGAGGTCTGCCTCAATCGTTCGCTGCACGATAGCAAAGTCTTCGGCAGGTACGTGGTCACGCAGGAGCCGAAACTCGTCGACGAGTTCAACTGGGAATATACCCTCTCCCGACGAGATGATCTGGCCTAACTTGATATAAGTGGGGCCGAGATGCTCGAAGGAACGTCTGAGTCTCCGGGACAACCCCTGGCGTGAAGCAACTTTACCGCGACGCCGATCGAAGATGCGCCAACCGAGCAAGGCGACACCTAACGAGAAGCCAGTCCCAAGCACCCTCCTCGCGGGAGGGATACGACGGTGGCGTAGCAGGACTGGCACCTGCGCTCTGGTGCGAGCCCGTAGCTTAACCGTGGAGTTTAACCACTCCAAGCGGTCGGGGTCGACTACCCATGGCTGAGCCTCCGAAAAGGAGCCGACAGCGGCATCATCATAGTCATGATTCGCTGTCGACTCGGGAGCAATGGGTTTGTCAATTGGCATGGGTCTATCCTACCCGCCATGGGATGCCTACTCCGAAAAGGATCGCAACTTCCGATGCCTAGGCTGGCGGTGGCCCGAACACGATACAGGCATTGTGGCCGCCGAACCCGAAGGAGTTTGAGAGAATATGACCATTTGGCAAGGCTCGCGGGTCCTTTAGCACCACATCGAGATCGATCTCTGGATCCAGGTCAACGGTGTTCGCCGTTGGTGGGATGAGTCGATGGGCGAAGGTGAGTGCGACAGCGATCGCCTCAAGGCCGCCGGCTGCTCCAAGGGCATGCCCGAGAGCACCCTTTACGGAGGTCACCGGTGGGTTGAGTGCTCCAAAGAGCGATCGAATTGCGGTCGCCTCTGCGAGGTCATTCATCGGAGTTGAGGTGCCGTGAGCATTGATGTGAGCGATGTCATTGACGGTGATGCCTGCATCCTCGATCGCGAGCAGCATGGCCTTATAGGCTCCGGCACCGCCCGGCGCGGGTTGCGTGATGTGGTAGGCGTCAGCAGTCGAGGCGATGCCGTCGATGGTCGCATAGATTCTGGCACCTCGAGCGACAGCCTTGTCGTACTCCTCTAACACAAGCACACCCGCACCCTCGCCCATGACAAAGCCGTCACGATCTCGGTCGAAGGGCCGAGATATGTCGACTTTGGAGGTCGCCGTCATATTGACAAAGCCAGCCGCGGCAGTCTTGGTGATCGCGGCCTCAGCTCCTCCGGTTATCGCCATGTCCACACGGCCGGTGGCAATGAGGTGAGCAGCGTTAGCGATGGCATGATTGGAGGCTGCACATGCGGTGACTGATGTTTCACACGGTCCCTGAAAGCCAAAGCGCATCGATATTGAGGCCGCATTTGAGTTGGCCATCATCAACGGTACCAGGAACGGAGAGACTCGTGAGTATCCCCGATCATGTCCGATGATGACCTGATTCTCGAGACTTTCGAGTCCGCCAACACCGGTACCCATCCAAACAGCGACTCGATCGACTGGATAGGTAGGGTTACCAGCATCGCTCAGTGCCATGTCCGCGGCGGCAACACCCATCTGGTTGTAACGGTCGTGGCGTCGAATCTCCTTGGCGCTCAGCCACTTGGTCGGATCAAATCCTTCGGCTCGCCGTATTCCAGGGGGCGGCGGTGTAAGCAGCCCCTGCCAATAGCTAGCGAGATCGAGCCCCAGACCAGAAACAACCCCAAGGCCGGTCACCGCTACGCGGTGGGTGGCAAAGATAGGATTATCTCCGTAACTGATCCTCATCCGAGCTTCCCATAGACGAGATCGAACGCCTTACCCACCGTATCCACGCCTTCGAGTTCGGACTCCGGTACCGTCACGGAGAACTCGTCTTCGAGTGCCATGATGAGTTCAACGAGGTCCAAGGAGTCGGCATCAAGATCATCGGCGAAGCTCGCCGACTCGACGACCTGATCCTTGTTGACGCCGAGAACTTTGACGGTGCACTCCGTGAACTTCCCAAATGCCTCTTGTCGATCCATGTTGCTATTTTCCTTTCTTATGAGGTAATCCCTGTCGCAATGTCCTGCGAACAAGGAATGATGTTGGAGATGGTCTTAGACACCCATTCCCAACCCACCATCAACGGCGATTAACGCACCGTTGATGTAACTAGCCCCTTCTGAGGCTAGAAACTGTACGACTGCTCCGACTTCGTCGGGGCGGCCCACTCTCCCTAGGGGGATTTGGGCCTCGATCTGCTGGCGTCGATTGTCGCCAGCGTCATGGAGTAATTTGGTGGCGATAGCGCCTGGAAGAATGACGTTTGCTGTGATGTTACGGGAGCCGAGTTCCCGGACGAGGGAACGCGCGAAGCCGATGAGACCGGCCTTTGACGCTGCGTAGTTGGTTTGTCCGGGTCCTCCCGTGAGCGCAACGATGGAGGAGATGAAGATCAATCGACCTCGACGAGCTCTCATCATCGAGGGGAGTACGGCTTTGGTCAGCCGAAAGGCCGAGGTGAGGTTCGTGGTAAGCATCTCTTCAAATTTCTCGTCATCCATGCGTACGAGAAGCGTGTCATGCGTTGAGCCCGCATTTGCAACAAGTACTTCAATCGGTCCAGCCTTCGTCTCTGCCTCCTTGAGCGCAGTCTGGATCGAGTCGGCATCGGTGATGTCAAGGGAGACGCGAGAGCAGGCAGCGAGTTCGGGAGGCAACGGGGTTCCATGATAGGTAGCAGTGACTTGGTGTCCATCGGCAAGGAGACGTTGGGCACTGGCAAGACCAATGCCAGTGGCGGCACCCGTAATGAGGACGTGACTCATGGAAGATCCCACCGTACGAGGGCGCTTGCCCAGGTCATACCGGCACCAAAACCAGTGAAAAGGACGAGGTCGCCCTTAGAGATGCGCCCAGCACTCGCTGCATCTGCCAATGCCAAGGGGATGGATCCTGATGAGGTGTTGCCGGTCTTGTCAAGGACGAGGGCGGTCCGATCGAGAGGGATCCCAAGACGGTTATTTGCGGCCTGAATGATGCGGAGATTGGCTTGATGGGGGACGAGAAGACTAACCTCGTCGCCGGTAACACCGGCCTGCTTGAGAGCTCGTTGTGCCGAATCGAGCATCGCACGTACAGCTCGTTTGAAGACCTCCTGGCCTTCCATATACATGTACCCACCGTGGTCGCAGTAGAGGATTGGCCGAGCTGAGCCGTCGACGCCGAGGTCCCAGCCGAGAAAGGTCTCCTCGTCACTCGCCTCGAGTACGACTGCCCCGGCACCATCTGCGAAGAGCACCGCAGTTGATCGGTCATTCTGGTCGGTAATCTTTGACAGCGTGTCGGCGCCAATGACCAGGATGCGGTGATAACCCATCTCAATGAGACCGCGGGCGGTGACAAGAGCGTAGACATAGCCAGCGCAGGCTGCATTGATGTCCATACCGCCACCGGTGGTTCCGAGTTGAAAGGTGACCTCAGCGGAGGTGGCTGGCACGGTCTGATCGGGGGTGGTGGTGGAGAGAATGACGAAGTCGATATCTGCGGGCGTGATGCCGGCGGAAGAGATAGCGTTTCGTCCTGCCTCGATCGCCAACGAGGTGGTGGTGCCACCAAAACGGCGTTCGTGTATCCCAGTCCGCGATGCGATCCACTCGTCAGAGGTGTCGAGGTACTTTTCAAAATCCGCGTTCGTGACTATTCGTTCTGGCAGGGCTGCCCCGAAACCAGTTATGCGAGCTCCCATGGTGACCTTTCTTTATGCGATAGTTGTCGGATGATCATTGAGCATCGCCTACTTGTCGGCTAGCGATTGGTCAGAGACCGTGAGCCAGGCGATCGGCTGTCCTGTGGTAACACGCTCTCCTGATAATGCAATCATTCCTTGAAGGGTCCCCGCAAAAGGCGAGCGCAGCTCGGCATCACCTATCGTGCCAAGGAGTTGCCCCACGAAAATAGCGTCCCCGACGACACAATTAGCACTCTCCGGCTCAAAGATACCAGTCGACGGTGCGACAACGAGGCGTTCAGTGCCATACAGCCGCTCGCCTTGGTGCGAGGTTGCCCAGTCGTCCATTGGTCCCTGGGAAGCGACCAATGCGAGCAACTTTTCTAGATCTGCCGGTGTCGCGATCGATAGTACAGAGAGTTCAGGTGCGGTGCGTTTCATTAGATTGGTCAACACCCCTCCCGGTCCAACCTCGAGCACCAACCGTGGTTTGAGTTCCCGCAGGTATTGGATCGTCTCCTCCCAACGCACGGAGTGTGTCAGTTGGTCTGCGAGCAGAGCTGGCCAGTCTGCAGCCTCTACGTGCTCTCGGGCATCGACGTTTGCAATGACGGGAACCTCAAGATCGTAGAATTTGGTTGCTTCGATGGCTTTGAACAGGCGTTCACGTGCTGCCTCCATGTAGGGAGAATGAAAGGCGCCACCCACTTTCAGGCGCGTTACTCGCTTGACTCCAAACTCCTTTGCGCGCGCCTCGACTTGGGCAACGGTATCGTGGGTGCCTGAGAGGACGATCTGTGATGCGGAGTTGTGGTTGGCCACCCACAGGTCGCCCGGAATGCTTTCGCAAATCGCCCTGGCAACGTCGAGATCTGCGCCAAGCAAGGCGATCATGGCCCCAGGTTGCGCCTCTGCAGCGATCGCCATCGCTTCGCCTCGTTCTTGAACGAGGCGAAGCCCTGCGTCGAAGGCGAGGCCGCCGGCTGCTACCAGTGCTGCATACTCCCCAAGGGAGTGTCCCGCGCAGACCTGGGGGGCGACGCCGAGACGCTCTACCGCGTCGAGTGCCACCATGGAGAGCAAAAAGGTGGAGATCTGGGTATTGCGGGTGATCTGGAGCATCTCCGAATCAGCGTCGGTTAGGAGGTGGGTCAGATCGCGGTCGAGAACGTTGCTTGCCTCTTCGACCAATTCGAAGGAGGGATGGTCGGCCCAGGGTGCACCCATCCCAGGTTGCTGTGATCCCTGTCCTGGAAAGACAAAGGCAATCATTGCTGCATCTCACCTCCATAGTCAACCTGTCGAGCCATTCCGGCGTTTTCCTGTTAAGTACTTTGATGTCGGCGAGGCCTGATTGGTTACACCTGCGTCGCACATTATGCTGATTCCTCTAGTAGCCCGGGTGGTGGAATGGTAGACACGGAGGCCTCAAAAGCCTCTGCTCGCAAGGGCGTGCGGGTTCGAATCCCGCCCCGGGTACCATCGGTCGAGCGATCGGCCTCGTGGGTGACCGGGACAAGGCCCCAACAGCAGCGTTCGTGCTGCCTTATTGATGCCGATACCTAGCGTTCGAAGTTACTGGCCCGAATATACGAGCCCGAAGAGACGAGACAGCCCAGTGTGCGACCGGCTTTCGGCCCGATCTCTGGGCTAGCTGATCAAGCGAGTAACCAACATCGCGAACCGCGAGGAGGTGCTTCTCCAAGAGCGTGGACAAGCTGGCATCGTCGTGCCGTGGCTACTCCTTGGTCGATGACAACCTCACGTGGCTAGATTGACCAGATAGGGATTTACCTGGCGTTCATGACCAATGGTCGTGGTTTCTCCATGACCAGGGAAAACCGGTAATTCGTCGGGGAGAGGAAGGATCTTTGTTCTCATCGATTCCATGAGGAGTTCAGAGGAACCCCCAGGCAGGTCCGTGCGACCAATCGAACCCTTGAAGAGATGATCTCCGGTGAAGAGCACCTTGCCTTCGGGCAGCGTCGCCATGATGCAGATCGACCCAGGTGTGTGTCCTGGAGTGTCGATAGCGACAAAATCCATCCCCGACCCCTTGACATGATCCCCTTCGCTGAAATCTTCAATCAGCTCAGGTTCACGCAGGTCGAGCCCTGTTGCTCTCAGCGCTTCTCGGAGCATGCCGCTCGCCTGGAGAGGGTCGCGTAGATAGTGTGCATCTCCAGGATGCCGATAGACACGCGAATCCGGGTACTGGGTGGAGACAGTGCGGATGCCTCCGGTATGATCGACATGACCGTGCGTAGCGATGATCGCCTTTGGGATCAGCTGGTGTTGCGTGATAAGGTCCACGATTGCATCGGGGTTAGGTGGACAGTCGATGATCACACACTCCTTGTTATCGGCTGAGATGATCCACGTGTTGGTGGCCGCGACCCATAGTGATCGGCCGATGATCATCGATGCTCCCTTCGTGGCAGTGCAAATGGCACCCGTTCTGGTGGTTAGCGCCTAGCTTACTAGGGAACACAAATGTAGTAGTAGCGGATTGGTTCGGGAGGCAGTGAGGAACGACATGACACAGCGAATCATCATTGCAGAGGATGAGGCCATCATTCGACGTGACCTCAAAGAGATGCTTATTGCCGAGGGTTACGATGTCGTAGCCGATGTTGGGCGCGGTGATGAAGCGCTTGAAGCGGTTCGTACCATGCGCCCGGCCGCCGCGGTTTTGGACGTCAAAATGCCCGGCATGGATGGGCTAACCGTTGCTGAAGCCATCAATGCTGAGCACCTCTGTGCCGTGATCATCCTCACCGCCTTCTCGCAACGATCTCTGGTGGAGCAGGCTCGAGAAGCTGGCGTGATGGCCTACCTCGTGAAGCCATTCCAAGCCAATGATCTCGTGCCCGCCATCGAACTTGCTCTCGCTCGCTTCGACGAGAAGATGCTGGTGGAGGGGGAGCTTGAGCGTATTCATGATGAGCGCCGCAGACTCGAAGAGAAGTTGGAGACGCGGGTGATCATGGATCGCGCCAAGGCCCGGCTGATGGATGAGTATCAGCTTTCCGAGTCCGAGGCATTCCGATTCTTGCAGAAGACCGCGATGGATACCCGTGGCAGAGTCAAGGACGTGGCGGAGAGGGTGATCGATGGAGACCTTAAACCTGGACAGTGATAGCAATAGCCCTCGAAGGCTTCTTGCGATCGATGGCTATTCCTTGATGTTTCGAGCGTTCTTTGCGATTCCTCCGATGCAGGGGCCGAGCGGCCCCACCAACGCACTCTTTGGTTTTTTTCGCATGGTTATCTCGGCAGTGAGTCAATTTCAACCGACCCACATAGCGGTGGCACTTGATCATCCCTCGCCAACCTTCCGCGATGAGCTGTTTGCTGACTATAAAGGGGGAAGAGCAACCACTCCAGATGAACTCCGATTCCAGTTGGATGCGGTTCGGGGTCTTTTACGGGCACTGGAGATTCGGACGATCGAGATGCCGGGGTATGAGGCGGATGATGTGATTGCAACGCTGACCCGCGTCGCCGAGGAGCAACAGTTCCGGGTAGATATCGTTACTGGAGATCGAGATATTCTCCAGCTGGTTGCAGATCCCCTCGTACGCGTCCATCTAACGAAGCAAGGGGTTTCGAACCTGGGAACGATGGATGAGGCCGCCATGATAGAGAAGTATGGGGTCACTGCCCGGCAGTACTGCGACTTCGCGGTTTTGCGAGGCGACAAATCCGATAATCTTCCAGGGGTTCGTGGTATCGGTCCCAAGACGGCTGCCCTTCTTCTTCATCAATATGACAATCTTGATGGCATCCTTGCCAACGCAGCGGAGTTGCCGGCCCGTCAACGGTTGGCTTTGGAGGAGTCGGCCCCGGAGCTACCCCTGTTTCGGCAACTGGCGGCACTTGACCGAAGAGTGCCGATTGAGGTATCGCTCGATGAGTTGCGCATGCCTACGCAGATCGATCATGCTGGCGCAGAGCGACTCTTTGTTGGCTCGTTTGGGTTGCGTTCCGCGTACGAGAAGCTGAGCGAACTCGTCGGACATCGAGTGAGCGAGGACGATCATCGGGATCTGGTAACCACGACGGAGGCTGCCGCCTCGTTGGGGGCACTCTTGGCCAAGGAGCCAGAACTACTCGCCGTAACGGCACGATTCGATGGTGAAACCGGGAGGTCGTCACCGACGATCCTTGGCGTTGGTGCCAGTGTTGAGGATGGGACGACCGCTGTCTGGCTTACTTCGACGCCATGTCGACCTGGAGGCTCACTTGAGGCCGTTGGGCTCGCCGGCGTCTCCTTAGCCGGCATCGGCCTCAAGGAGCTGCTGCGGTCATTGAGTCTCACCTGCCAAAAGGAGCTCGATCCTGGTGAACTTTATGATCTAGGAGTGCTCGCCTACGTTCTCGATGCCTCAGAGCGACGCACCGATCTACACGCAGTGGCCGAGCTGCTCCAGGTGAGCTGGACAGAAGAGGAACCACAGGGTCTCTTTGACGGCAATCTGTTGGAGGGTAGGTTGCGCCAAGAACTCGGAGCTATCCCGCAACTACTCTCCCTCATGCTCGCACGTATCGAGGCCGAGGACGTCGTTCGTTTGGCGAAAGAGATCGAGCTACCGCTGGTCAAGGTGTTGACGCGCATGGAGATTGCGGGCGTTGCAGTTGATCGAGGAGTGCTCGAAGAGATCGGCGCAGCTCTTGCCTCTGACGCGGAATCGACCCTCACCGCTATCCATGCACTCACGGGTCCGTCCTTTAATCCCAATTCTCCGAAGCAGCTTGGGACGATGCTCTTCGATCAGTTGGGTTTGCCGACGGGCAAAAAGACCAAGACGGGCTACTCGACCGATGCGCGAGTTTTGGAGGGCCTCCGGGATCAACACCCACTGGTTGGCCTGGTGCTGCGATTCCGGGAGTTGGATAAGCTTCATTCCACGTTTTATGAGGGGCTCAAAGCTGAGGTCGCCAAGGATGGCAGGATTCACGCGACCTTCAACCAAACGGTGGCGAGGACCGGTCGGATCTCTTCGGAGCATCCGAACCTCCAGAATATCCCGGTTCGTTCTGAGGAGGGACGTCAGTTCCGTAGGGTCTTTGTTGCTCCTACCGGTTCGCTTCTGGTCGCCGCAGATTACTCGCAAATTGAGCTACGAATTCTCGCGCATCTCAGCGGTGATCCGCGCCTTATCGAGGCATTGCGCGGCAGCGGCGATGTGCATGCGATGGTTGCAGCCTCGATCTATGGAGTCCAGCCAGACCAGGTCAGTTATGAACAACGTGCGGTCGCCAAAATGGTGGCCTATGGCCTCTCCTATGGGATGGAGACCTATGGGTTGGCCACGCGACTCGGGATCGCGAATGAGGAGGCGGAGGCGATTCTTTCGGCGTTCTTTAGTGCCTTTCCAGGGTTGAAGGAGTACCGGGAGCGTGTCATCCAAGAGGCTCGGGAACGGGGATACACGACGACGCTGCTCGGCCGCCGCAGGTACTTACCAGAGTTGCGCTCTGGTAATCGAGCACTTCGTCAAGGTGCAGAGCGTCAGGCGATGAATGCACCGACCCAGGGTCTTGCAGCGGATATTTTCAAGATGGCATTGGTGGCACTCGACCAGCGACTTGCAGGGACTGAGGCCCGATTGGTGCTCCAAATCCATGACGAAGTTGTTGTTGAGGCACCGAGTGCGGATGCCAAAGGTGTCGCTGATGTGGTTGAGTCGACACTCACCGGTGTGATGGACCTTGCGGTACCGTTGGTCGTAAACGTTGGCATCGGTGCGAATTGGGCGGAGGCCAGGCGGTAGACCGCTTGGGTTAACTCTTGGAGAACAGCGGGAGGAATTTATTCCGTCGGAGCCGGGACGAACAGAATTGGGCTATCATTATCTGAGAGTCGTGAAGACTCTAATTGTATTGGTTCAATTTTTGAAATATTCGGGTAAGGAAGTTCATGAGCGAAGCGGACGTGGCAGCAGAAGGCGTAGCCGATGCGGCCGCAGATACCATTGTGGTAGACGATCTTGGCGAGATGGGTCTTGAGGATGCCATCGCAAAGAGTGTTGTCGACTTCGACGAGGGGGATGTGGTCATCGGCACCGTCGTCAAAGTCGACAAGGACGAGGTCCTTTTGGACATCGGGTACAAGTCGGAGGGGGTTATTCCGCTTCGTGAGCTGTCGATCCGTAAGGATGTCGCCCCAAGCGAGGTCGTGAGCCCCGGCGATAAGATCGAGGCGCTGGTCCTGCAAAAAGAGGATAAGGAGGGACGCCTCGTTCTCTCCAAGAAGCGCGCACAGTTCGAGAAGGCGTGGAAGGAGATCGAGGCGATCAAGGCTCGCGATGGGGTAGTCCGAGGTGAGATCATCGAACTCGTCAAGGGCGGGCTGATCGTGGACATCGGTCTTCGTGGTTTTCTTCCCGCCTCATTGGTGGATCTGCGGCGCGTCCGCGATCTCACTCCCATGATTGGGCAGGACATCGAGGCAAAGATTATCGAGCTCGACCGCAATCGGAACAACGTCGTGCTGTCGCGCCGCGCCTTCCTTGAGGAGAATCAACGCGAGCAGCGAGAGGAATTCCTTACCAGCATTCGGCCTGGAGAGGTGAAGAAGGGCGTCGTCTCTTCTATCGTTCACTTTGGCGTATTTGTTGATCTTGGTGGGATGGACGGCTTGGTCCATGTCTCCGAACTCTCATGGAATCATGTGGATCATCCCTCATCAGTGGTATCCGTCGGCGACGAGGTCCAGGTCCTGGTCCTTGAGGTCGATCAAGACACCGAGCGGATCTCACTCTCGTTGAAGGCAACACAGCGCGATCCCTGGCAGGAGTTTGCGGCCGCTCATAAGGTCGGCGAACTCGTCTACGGTCGTGTGACGAAGCTGGTTCCGTTTGGCTGCTTCGTGCAAGTTGCCACCGGCATTGAGGGCCTGGTGCATATCTCAGAGATGGCACTCCACCATGTGGATCTGCCTGAGCAGGTAGTCACCGTTGGTGAAGAGTTGTGGGTGAAGATCATCGATTTGGATCCACAGCGCCGTCGCATCAGTCTCTCGATTCGCCAAGCGCTTGAGGGGGGTGAACTCGCTCCGGAGTATCGTGATGCGTTTGCAGAATATGGATACGACGAAGAGGGTAACTTCATCGGCCCAGCCGAAGGCGACGACGGGGCCGTCGAGACCAACGAAGACACCGAGTAATCGACCGGCTCGCAACGTGGCGGGTCAGACCCATCGAACCCGAGTCATCGCGGTCACCGGAACGATCGGTTCTGGCAAGACTGCGGTGCTCGGGTTTTTTGCGCGTGCCGGTATTCCTACCATCAGTGCTGATGTAGTCGCGCGCGAGGTGGTAGCCCCTGGTACTCCGGGTTTACGTTCGCTGGTCGAGGCCTTTGGCTCTGACATTCTCACGGAAGATGGGGCGCTCGATCGGCAGAGACTTGCGGAACGCGTATTCGGCGATGACCTGGAGCGGCGGCGGTTAAATGGGCTCACGCATCCGCTCATCCGTTCCCGGATGGGCGAACTGGTCAAGCACTATCGAGAGCAAGGTGCCGATGTGGTTGTCCTTGAGATTCCCCTGCTTGAGGAGCGCACGATCAAAGAGTACGAAATCGATGATGTGCTGGTAGTCGTGATACCCAAGGAGCTCGCCTTGGAGCGACTCGTGAACCAGCGAGGGATGGACCCACACGATGCCGTCGCTCGTCTGGAGGTCCAGGCAAGCGATGAGGATCGTGAGAGGTTTGCGCGTTGGAGGGTGGTCAATGATGGCTCCTTCGATGGCCTTGCCTCCCAGGTTGCCAAGATTATCGAAGAAGTCAAGAACTCCTAGCGGCGCGCCGATACTGGAACTCATCCAGGAGGTGCGGGTTGGATCTTATTTCTGCGGAGGATATCAATCAAAGGATTGAAGTTCTTGAGGCGTCCCATGCGGTGGCGACGCGGCTCCTGGCGCTTGTTGAGCGTGATGATGTTGGAGCACGAGAGGTTGCTACGGTTCTTAGCGCTGACCCCGTGCTCGTCCAGCGCATCATGCGGATGGCGAACTCCGCCTACTACGGGACGGGAGGTCGGGTCAGGGAGCTCCATGCAGCCATCGCGATTCTCGGCTTTGACGCCGTGAAGTCGTTGGCGCTCACCTCCTTCGTAGAGGGCACAGGGACGATCACACCTCAAGACTGGGAGCATTCGATCACCTCAGCCGTCGGAGCAGCGGAGGTCGCCCGGATGATCGGTGCTGATCAGCAGCAGGCATTCTCACTCGCGCTCTTACATGATATCGGCGAGGCGGTCATCGCAAGTCTTGATTCGACCTTTCATGAGTTGCTAGCGAATAGGAGAGCGATGCCGTTGACGGCCGATGGTGAGTTGACGATGCTGGCAGTTGAACGTAAGCGCTATGGCCTCCATCACGCAGCGATCGGCGCCGACATGCTAGAGAGTTGGAACTTTCATCCTGATCTGGTCCAGGCGGTTGCACAACACCACACCCCGAAGGGTTCTCTCTCGCGAACCCATGCTGCGCTGGTCGATGGGGACCGGATCGCACACCTCATCACCTGCGGGTTGAGCCTAGACCAGATCCGTGAGACTCCAATGGTGCTCTTACCACACTACGTCGACGATGCGCGGCTAGCGGGCGTCATAGCCAACATACAGGCACGATCGGCCGCCATGATTGCGGACCTGTTCTAGCAGTTAGAGGCCTTGAGTACGACGGTAGCTGTCGAGCTGCTGCGCTACCAGATACGCACTCGCTCGGTCGGTGCAAGCCACATCGGATCGGAGGGTTTTGTTGCAAAGGCCTCGTGGAATGCATCGATATTGCGCACGACTTGATTGCAACGAAATTCGTTTGGTGAATGGGGGTCAGTTGCCAAACGTCGCAGCATCTCCTCATCCCTGCGCTTATCACGCCAACCGAGCGCCCACGCGTAGAAGAAGCGCTGTGCTCCAGTCAGCCCCTCGATGACCGCGGGTTCTTGGCCAGCCAAGGAGAGTTGATAGGCAACCCAGGCGATGCCGAGTCCTCCGAGGTCTCCGATGTTCTCGCCAATGGTGAGCGATCCGTTGACCGAATGCCCTGGTAACTGTTGCGGGGTTAGGGCGTCGTACTGGGCAATAAGCGAGCGGGTTCGTTGTTCGAAGGCTTCGCGATCCTGTGTGGTCCACCAATCCTGAAGGCGGCCATCCCCATCGTAGCGAGAACCTTCATCGTCGAACCCATGCCCGATTTCGTGCCCGATCACCGCTCCGATCGCTCCGTAGTTTGCTGCGGCATCACGGTCGGCGTCGAAGAAGGGGTACTGTAAGATCGCTGCAGGGAAGACGATCTCGTTGAAGCCGGGGTTATAGTAGGCATTCACGGTTTGTGGTGTCATAAACCATTCGTCTCGATCAACGGGTTGGCCAATTTTGCGGAGCTCGCGATCGAAGTGCCACTGCGCGATGCTACGGATATTATCCCAGAGGTTGGTGGCTCCGACGGTGAGAGATGAGTAATCCTTCCACTTGGTGGGATAGCCAATCTTGGGCCGAAAGGCGTCGAGTTTATCAAGCGCGCGACGCTTGGTCTCGGGAGTCATCCAATCGAGATTGGTGATCCGATCCCGGTACGCAGCGAGAAGGTTGGCGACGAGCTGATCCATCTGCTCTTTGGCCCGTAGGTCAAAGTGACGTTCGACATAGATCTTGCCAACCGCCTCTCCCATACCACCCTCTACAAAGGCCACCCCTCTCTTCCAACGATCCCGCAGTTGGTCAGCACCGGTGAGCATTTTCCCATAGAACGAGAAGTTTTCCTGGACAAATGCCTCGGGAAGGTACGGTGCTGAGGCGTGGATCACGCGCCAAGCGAGCCAGTCCTTCCATGCTTCGAGATGATCCTCCTTCAAGAGGCCTGCCAGTCCCTCGAGAAAGCTGGGCTGGCGTAGGACGACCTCCTCGAGTGCCTTCTGGGGGGCGTCAAGACCAACGGCCCAGGTGTCGAGGTTGAAGGTGGGAGAGATAGCGGCGATAGTGGCCTTGAGGTCGTCGAAGTGCACAAGATTGTAGGTCTTGACGGAGTCACGGCAGGCGACGTTGTCCCAGTGGTGTTCGGCGAGTGCGTCCTCTAGGGCCACAATGCGCTGAGCCCGGGCGGTCGCATCGGTTCGGTTGGCGAGGTCGAACATGCGGGCGATGTGGGCTACGAGTTCATCGTGGATTGGCCCAAAGTGTGGTTCTCGATAGTAGCGCTCATCAGGGAGTGATAACCCGCCCTGTTCGATGAAGACGAGATAACGACTGGGATCGCCAGGGTCGCTATCGACGAAGAGATGGAAGGCACTCGCGAGCCCTTCGCGCTGAGTCCGTCCGAGGAGCTCCAGAAAGCCCTTGAGGTCATTGACGGCATCGATCTGCGCTAACAGGGGCTCGATCGGTTCTCTGCCATTGCGTTCGATAGCCTCAACGTCCATAAAGCTGGCATAGAGATCGCCCAGCTTGCGTGCCTCCGTTTCCGTCGAGGCGGCGGACGCCTCCTCAAGGATGGAGCGGACACTAAGTTCTGCCTGTTCAGCGAGCATGACGAAGGTGCCATAGGTTGCCTTGTCGGGTGGGATTGGGGTCGTCTCAAGCCAGTGCTCATTGACATGGCGGAAGAGATCCTCTTGTGGTCGTATAGCCGAACTGAGGTCCGCAAAGGGTATGCCTGCATAGTGATTCATATACTCATCCTAGAGACGGACTTATGGCGATCGAGCTGGCTGTGCGATGGCAGTGATGCCGACGGGGCAAACACCGGTAGATGATGTTCCTTCGTTACGTGTTGGTTGTGGTGGGTGTTCTTGAAGCGCCTGGTGTGGGCTATTCTTGCTGTAGCGACCGCTGAGATGCTCACGACCGAAGTAGCCGCTTGGTGTCATTGGGGTGACACACTTGGGATCGACGCACTGACGTAACGGTGCGTGAGGGCCGAATGTAGGTCATGGCGCGCCGCGATGTCGCCTCTGTGGGACGTCGTGGGTTGATGGTAAGGTGATAACGGCACCGATATGTTGATATCGACCCTTGACTTGGGACGCATGGTGATCGGCTACGCGCCCCAGCTCCGCTGGCTTCGCGCAACTGTATCCGGGACCGGGAACATGCAGGTGGGGAGGGGGAGCGAACTGCAGGTAACAAATGAGCCGCTGCGTCCCACTTCGGGGCTGGTGGGCCTAGAGAGGTTCAGAATCTGCGGCCAAGACCGATCAGAACATCTACGAGACCCTCGGAGCCGAACGTCCTCTTCGGCGTTGAGGTCACAGAGGATATTTGATGGCGACCGTAACGTTCGCGGTGGTTCATCTGAGGTGGATCACTCCAGACCTACGGTGCAGTGATGCGAAGTGGGCCCTGGGCGACAGAGTGGCTATCATACCTCGCTGAGGGGACTTTCTGGAGGTCGGTGACAGGGTACTGTGGCAAGAGACCATCAAACCCTGCTTGGGAATCATGGATGGTCATGGGGGTCGGTGTGCCCATGGTGAGGTTCTGGGTCAGGATGTCTCCGCGCATGACAGTTGGTCCGATTGTCGTCGCCACTGGTGCCAGCACACTTCCAAGAAAGGACGTTTTGGGTAGTCGGACAACGCTCGCTTGGGCAAAATTCCAGAGGACCTTTGCGATTGACGGACCTGCGAGCACCGTTGTGTGCAGTTCATCGATGGTCTGCGCGGCACGTTGAGAGAGGTTGAGCAACACGGTCGCGGTGCGAGGGGCGTCGATGAAGACCGTAAATGGCTTCGCGGGGAGGGTAGAGAGATCCACGATATCGAGGGTGCCATTGGTGCCTGCGATCCGTATACCATTGGGCACTGAGTGGATCGTGGTATTCGGTGTGAGCTGCGCCCACCGATTTGCATCCAAGCGCAGGATTTGTTCCACGAGCCCGAAAGCCAGAGGTGTGGCACCGCAGGAGTCGCTAGTGCACACCATTTTGGCCTCCAAGGGGCGTGACGTTGCCCTCTGAGTGGTGTGCGAAAATGCGACTGTGCCGGTGACCGTACCATCAATGGAGGCCGTAGAGGCGACGAAGGTGCCCCAGGCGAAGGGCTGTCGGGTACCAAAGCTAGGGGCGCTGGCTGCGGTTAGTTGTGCGGAACTCGTGGGCCGCGCCGCACCTGGGGCCTGGCTCGTGGCGAGGCCCGCCATGGCAATGAGTGGCACGGCGAGCAACGATCGAATCATCTATACCATCCTTGGATCCAAGCACCACCGGTGCATCTACTATAACGACTCAAGGAAGTTTAGACGAAACATAAGGTATTCACGCGGAAACGTTAAGAAATTCTACGCAACAGCCGATAACAGCCACGCTCGGGCACTGTCGACACTCACAGTGGTGGTTCAACCCTCGCCAAGCAGACCCTCTGGCGCTTGTGCAAGCATCGTGAGAATAGCCTCGGCGAGTTCTTTCGCTGAGCGCGGAGAGAGTTCGAGGGCAGCACTGCGTTTGGGGCTATCCTGGTCGGCAAAGAGATCGATGTTGAGTGAGTGGGTTGCAGGGAAGGCAACGGGATGGTCGAGATAGACCGAGACGGTCTTGACCCGTTCCCATGCGGAGCCACTTTTTGCGTTTCCGACGAGGTCGAGCGTGGCTGTGGTGTACGTGCACATAGCTGTTACGCCCCCAGGTAGGTGTCGAAGAAGCGGAAGATATGCCCCCATGCGTCCTTGGCCGCCTCGGGTCGGTAAGAGGGTGCTGCGGTGTTGAAAAACGCATGACCTGCACCGTCGTAACGATGGAATTCGTGTGGCTTGTTGAGCTTGGTCAGCTCCGCATCCAGCGCGTTGACCTCCTCGGGGCCAGGATAGGAGTCATCGTTGCCAAAGAGTCCGAGCACAGGACCTGAAAGCTTGCTTGCACGATCGATGACAGCACTGACCTTCATAGGTGATTCGCTTGGAGGTTGATTGACGACGAACGCACCGTAACAGTCCACCACGGCATCGAAGGGGAGTTCGCAACCAGCCAGAAATGCTTGACGGCCTCCGGAACAGTAGCCGATGACGGCACTCTTGCCATTGGCGGCGGGTTGATGGAGAAGGTACTCTCGTGCACCTCCTACATCCCCAAGGAGACGTGCATCGGGCACCCCGCCCTGTGCACGTGCGATGGCAGCGGCATCATCTGGTGCGGCCGTGGGTGCCTCGCGAAAGTAGAGATTTGGCATCAGTGCCCCATAACCGTGACGAGCAAAACGCAGCGCGATCTCCTTCGTCGCCTCATCGTAGCCAGGCATATGGTGGATGACCACCACGGAACCTCTCGCGGTCCGTCCGAGTGGACGAGCGTAGAATCCTTCAATCCAGTCACCATTGGCACCCTGGAAGGCGATCTCTTCTCCAAGTACGGCATGATCTGTCATGGAACCTCCAAGTCGGGTCGCATGCTCATTCGGATGAGCGTTGTGGGTCGGTAGTTGCGATGTGCAACTACCGATTACCTTAACCGCTGGTGGTGCCCAAGGCGTCAGATAACGCAGGATCCACCAGTAGTGCCGGTCCTTGGAAAGGGTGTGGTAGGGCTGGCTACTTGCGGCACGCTGGACCAGATGGCGACGTGGGTCGAGTCAGAGAAGGAGATGGATGGCACATAGTTGTGTGTGAACGTTTGAGCTATGACGCGCCTAGGCTGGGTGTGTGCCAGAATTTCAGGTGGTCTCAAACTATGAACCGGCTGGGGATCAACCGAAGGCTATCGCAGAGCTTGCCAAGGGAGTTGCCGATGGCGAGCGGTTCCAGACTCTCCTTGGCATCACTGGCTCGGGCAAGAGTGCGACCATCGCGTGGACCATTGAAGCAGTTCAACGTCCAACACTGATCATCGCGCCCAACAAGTCGCTTGCAGCGCAGCTCGCCAATGAGTTTCGTGGCTTTTTCCCCCATAATCGGGTGGAGTACTTCGTCTCGTACTATGACTACTACCAGCCGGAAGCGTATCTCCCAACGACAGATACCTACATCGAGAAGGATTCGTCAATTAACGATGAGATCGATCGTCTGCGTCACGCCGCCACGTCGGCTTTGCTGACGAGACGGGACGTCGTCGTTGTCGCATCGGTCTCGTGTATCTACGGCCTCGGGTCGCCGGAGGAGTACCAGGGCCAGATTCTTCCGCTCCAGTGTGGCAAGACTATCTCTCTACAGACGATGGCGCGATCACTGGTGGCGATGCAGTATGAGCGCAATGACGTCGAGGTATCGCGAGGTAAGTTTCGATTACGCGGGGATACGGTTGAGGTGCATCCAGCGTACGAGGAGTACGCCATGAGGATCGAGTTCTTTGGCG
Organism: Actinomycetes bacterium; assembly: GCA_021819725.1. Next base: position 157,065 of record JAKAQR010000001.1, on the reverse strand, counting down.
ACGAGATTGAGAGGATCTCAAAGGTTGACCTCCTGACCGGCGAATTAGTCAAGGATCTGGACGAGTTCGTGATTTTCCCTGCCACCCACTACCTCGCGAGTCCAGAACGTCTCAAAGTGGCCATGAACGGCATTGAGGATGAGCTCCGTGACCAGCTTGGATACTTTGAAAACCAAGGCAAACTCCTTGAGGCACAGCGTCTCAAGATGCGAACCGAGTTCGATCTCGAGATGCTCGGTGAAGTCGGATTCTGCTCGGGAATCGAGAACTATTCTCGCCATCTCGATGGTCGCAAAGCTGGACAGCCTCCCTACACGCTGTTAGATTACTTCCCCCAGGACTATCTGCTTATCATCGATGAGAGCCATGTCACCGTGCCCCAACTCCGTGGTCAGTACGCCGGTGATCGCTCGCGCAAGGAGACCCTCGTGGAACATGGATTTCGCCTACCATCGGCGATGGACAATCGTCCACTACGTTTTGACGAGTTCTATGAGCGCATCAACCAGGCCATCTTCCTTTCTGCGACACCCGCGCCCTATGAGATCTCCCAATCGTCTTCGGTGGTCGAACAGATTGTACGACCAACAGGACTGCTCGATCCCGTTGTAGAGGTGCGTCCTACCAAAGGGCAGATTGACGATCTCCTCAGAGAGATCCATCGTAGGGTTGAGGTGAACGAGCGTGTCTTGGTGACGACGTTGACAAAGAAGATGGCCGAGGACCTGACGGATTATTTCGAGGGACTCGGGGTGCGCGTACGTTACTTGCACTCTAATGTTGAGACGCTGGATCGTATTGAGCTAATCCGTGATCTTCGCCTTGGGGAGTTTGACGTGCTTGTAGGCATCAACTTATTGCGGGAGGGTCTCGATCTCCCGGAGGTCTCACTGGTGGCCATCCTTGATGCGGACAAGGAAGGGTTTCTGCGCTCCGAAACCTCGCTGGTACAGACGATCGGGCGTGCTGCACGTAATAGTCATGGTACGGTCTTGCTCTACGGGGACAAGGTGACGCGGTCTATGGAGTATGCCATCTCCGAGACCGCGCGAAGGCGAGCAGTACAGGAGCACTACAACGAGATTCGTGGGATTACTCCAACAACGGTAACAGCGCGCCTCGGAGACCTCATGGGTGACGAAAACTCCCCATCACGGGTCCCCAAACTGCGACGGTCAAAGGTGGGCGAACGCTACGCTCACTTGGCCCCTGAACAGCTCCAGGAGGTCATCAGCGCGCTGAGCGTTGAGATGGAGGCATGCGCCACTGAGCTCCGTTTTGAGGAGGCTGCAAAACTGCGCGATGACATCAAGGAACTCAGCCGACTGCTCTGATAGGGGACAGTGCTCATCGAGAACAGGGCGGAGCAGGCAGATAGGCACCCAAGGGCGGTCCTGATCCGCCGATTGCCTCACCAATCTGGCGCGGTTCGACGAGTCGCGGAGTACAAAGGGCGGGGTTAGCTCTCCGTCGTCTCAGCAGCGGCACCCACCTCATTGGTGGCAGTGCCGGTAGTCGGAGCCGTTGCGTCTTGTGTTGCAGCTGGCGCATCAAAGAAGAGTTTCTTCGCTTCGTCGAGAGTCATATCTGGACTTGGCAAGACGATGTCGGCCTTGGTGGCGTCCGTCTCATCCAGAGCTATGCCGTTGGTTGAGACGAGAAGCCCAAGCTGCTTGACCAGTTGTGCAAATGATTCAGCGTCGTTCTTGTCAACCGCCATCTCTAGCGCTGCGTCGAGCCCATCGAGGGCTGGTCGAATGGAGTTGGGAATGCGGAAACGGTTCTGGCCCAGTACCCGAACCACAAACGAGTCACCGGCCACCGGTGCTGGGCTAGCTGCTGCGTCGGTGGTAGTTGTGTCCGATGCATGGAGCTCCTTAGTATCGTTCGAATTCGTCGGCGCTGCAAGACTCGCTGGCTGGGCTGGACCGTTGAGCTCTGCCTTCATTGCGGCAAGTTGTAGATCCACGTCGTTTGCCGAGGACTTCTGAGCGAGCGCTGCTTCGATATCATCGCCGTGGCCGCCGAGTGACGGGGAGTCGAGCACGCCGGAGTTCGCTAGTTCGCCGACGGCTGCAGCCCGTGATTGCATCTGTGAGATCTTATCTTGGGCGCGATCCATCATCATGTTGACGTCTGTCATCTGATCTGAGAGTCCGGTAAGGTTCTCCAACGCCGAGGAAGATGCCTTGGCGGCGGTGTATTGGGCCTTCATGGTGTCACGCTGTGCGCGAAAGGCCTCGATCTTGGAGTTCAGCGTTCGACCGGTCTCCTCTAGCGCACTCTCTTGCTGGGCGAGTTGGTTGATCTGCGGGGTGAGAGAGTCGATCTGGGGTTGGATGGCGGTAGCTCGTTGCAGGGCCATCTTCGCGACATCCTCCTGTCCTTGCTGAAGAGCCTGCCGTGCTTGACCCTGCAGTTTGTCGTATTGGGCCTGCAGTTGTGCTCGTTGTGCCTCGAGGCGCTTTTGCGAGGTGAGAACATCGGCGATCGACCTGCGAACTTGCTGGAGATTCTCCTGCATCTTCTCGTAGCTGAGGTCGATGGCCTGCGTTGGGTCCTCAACCTTATCAAGGAGTGCATTTGACTTCTGTTGGAAGACCTGAGAGACGCGCTTGAACATGCTCATGAAAGGATCTCCTTAACCCTAAAGTGATGATGGTTAGAGCTATTACTCTATTACCTATCATGGTAGCAGAGAATGGTCAAGAATCAGGTGACGCCTTTGGCGATGCGGCTGACGGTCTGGTAGATTCCTCAGACTTGTTCAAGCTGGCTGCGGAGGCACAGGCGTTAGAGACGGTGGGTCTAGAGCGGGTATTAGAGCTGTTCAAGGATCGGCTTCACACCGAGACGAAGCGTAAGCAACGTACCGACTACTTCGATGTTGGTGCTGAACGATTTATCATAGAACGTGACAAGGACGGCAAGGTCCAATCGAGTCGAGTAGATCATGTGGTGGGCGGCGTGCGAATCCGCACTGAGACACTCAAGCTATCCGACTGGATCGCCACCGCGCTGGTGCGCTTTCAAGCAGAGGCAGGACAGAGCGTCATGGCCCGATCTGCCCTCGAAAGGCTTCTGGGTCTGTCATGACCCAGATGGCTGTCCGTCGCAAGACGAGTCTCTGGCGCGAATTGAGCCGGATCGATCTGTTGTTAGCGATCGTGGCGCTAGGGATTGGAGCCTTTGGCGTCATCATGATCTACTCCGCCACCAAGGAACAACTCGTGCATGCGGGCATCTCCGGCCATTACTACTTTGAACGCCAGGCGATTTACTTTCTGCTCGGTGCGGTGGTGATGGTGGTCCTCGCGTTGATCGACTATCAACGGATTGCGCATCTGGCCTATCTCATTTACGGCGCTAGTCTTCTCGGGCTGCTTGCTGTGCTATCGCCGATCGGCACCTCACAACTCGGATCGCAGCGATGGTTCCAACTCGGTCCGATTCAGATACAGCCCTCAGAGTTCGCGCCGATCGGAGTCATATTCGGAGTCGCCGCCTACGTCGCCAATCGAGATGATCCCATCGATCTCCGGGCGGTGATCACTATCCTCCTGATGGGAGGTATCCCGATGGTGTTGGTGATCAAACAGCCTGATCTTGGAACGGGGATCGTCATCGGCATCATCACGGCGCTGATGCTGGTGATGGCGGGTGTCCCAGCGCGTTATCTGCTCGCGCTCGTGGTGGTGGGTGTCGTTGGAGTGATTGCAGTCCTTCATGTGGGTTTCCTCAAGAGTTATCAGCTGCACCGCTTGTTATCCTTTCTTAACCCGAAGGCAGACGCATCGACCTTCGGATATAACCTCGCCCAATCCAAGATTGCCATTGGCTCCGGACATATCTTTGGAGTTGGCTTGTTTAAGGGGTCGCAGACCACTCTGGCCTTTGTGCCTGAACAGCAGACCGATTTCATTTTTACCGCAATTGGAGAACAACTTGGTTTCGTTGGATGCGCCGCTCTCTTGGCAGGGTACGCGATACTGATATGGCGAATGTGGAGCGCAATGCGCTGGGCAAAGGACATCACGGGGACGTTGATCGTGGCCGGTGGGTTGGCTTGGATCGGTTACTCGGTCTTCCAAAACGTGGGTATGACCATAGGGATCATGCCCATTACAGGTATTCCATTGCCGTTGATCAGCTACGGCGGTTCGGCGATGCTCGCCTTTCTCGCGATGGTGGGTCTGGCACTGAATGTAGGGGCCCAGCGTGCCCGTACTAAATCCTGACAGCTTCAATCTCGCCGGCTTCGTGCCCTGCCGGATGGTGCGTGTGGGCGTCGACCTTCCAGAGCCTTTTGCGCGTATCACACTACTCCCGGATGATACCTCGCTCGTGGCGTTTGAGATCCCTATCTCGATCGAACAGGCTCGTCAGCTTTCCCTGATTGTCGCCAAGGAACGAGCACCGAGACCGATGACGACCGAGCTCATGCAGGACATCCTGGCCTCGTATGGGATGGGTGTCAGTTACGTAGCGCTTGAATCCGTCATCGATGGCAATGTGCATGCGATCTTGGCACTCTCAAGCCAGGACGGACGCACGCGCCTGTTCAGTGCTCGGCCATCCGATGCGATCATGTTGGCGCTCCTCCAACCGGTGCCAGCACCCATCCTTGTGTCACCCGCGCTCGTTGGAGAGAGATCCGAGGTAGAGGCTGGGGACGCAGATGGCACCGCACCAGGGGAGGGGAGGGACGCGCTGGATGCAACCCCGTTGTCTGATGCCTCTGCACCTACGCGTCGGGATAGTCGAGACCAAGATCAAGAATAGGTGTGGAGTGGGTGAGTGCACCGACCGCAATATAATCCACCCCGGTTTCGGCGATCGCTCGTAGGCGATCCAGTCCCACGCCACCGGAGACCTCGAGTCGACAACGGCCTCGACTGATCTGTACCGCCTCGGCGATCATTCCAAGTTCCATATTGTCGAGAAGAATGAGATCGACGGCAAGGTCGAGGGCCTGGTGCAGTTGGGTGAGGTTATCGACCTCGACTTCGAGTGGTCGATCCGGGTGCGATAGCCGGGCGCGGGTCACGAGCTCCTCCATGGGCGCGAAGGCGAGATGGTTGTCTTTGATGAGAATACCGTCCCAGAGACCGAGGCGATGGTTGCTGCCACCCCCGCAACGAACCGCATACTTCTCCAAGCTCCGTAATCCCGGAGTCGTCTTACGGGTGTCACGTATGACCGCCTTCGTCCCCACGACGGCTTCGACGTAGCTCCGCGTGGTGCTCGCCACCCCCGAAAGATGGCAGAGGAGGTTGAGCATCGTCCGTTCTGCTGCCAAGACCGTCCGAAGATCACCACGCAGCCAGGCGAGTGTCGCACCGGGTTCCACCATTGTCCCATCGGTGACGATTGGATCATAGGTCGGTGCTGCGGTGCCTAAGCGTTCTGCCACCCGGCCTAGTACCACCGGGGCCACCGTTTGACCAACAAAAACCCCATGGGCCCGGGCGCGCAGTGTCAGCGCTACTACCTGATGAGCTACGAGTGAGCCGGTGAGATCTCCTGCGGTTGAACACGGGCGTAGTTGCCGCGTCGGTGCGACACCATCGGCCCCGGGGAGAGGGTGGGTCTCCTCGGCGGCGGTGACGGGCTCAACGAGATCCTCGTCGAGGGCTAGATCGATGAGGGCCAGATCGACGATAGGGCCCGGGGATAACATCACCATACCCGAGCCTCTCGACGAGGAGTGGACCCGATGGCGAAGGTGAGGCGGTAATGAGGATCCTCAGCTTGTTCATCGGCACGTGTGTGTGCACCGACGGTGCCGTGGCGCTCTTTGGCGGCGATGAGCATCATCGAGACGAGGTGCGATGCCAGAGTGAGTTCATGGGCACTGAAGGGATCCATCTCACAAGTCGCCACGTCGGTGAGCGCCTCGAGGGCAGTCTCGAGCGCCACCGCGTCGCGTTCGATGCCGAGGGCGTCGTCGACGATGCGAGCCAGAGCAATGCGTGATGGCGCCGTGGTTGGTAGGTTGGTGGAGCGTGGGAAGTGGGTTGGAGCTGCGGAGTTGGGAGCGTCGACAAGGTGGCGAGCCGCGCGTCGACCAAAAACCACCCCCTCGAGCAAAGAGTTCGATGCGAGGCGATTCGCGCCATGGATCCCGCTGCTGGCGCATTCACCGATCGCATATAACCCGGGAATACTGGTCTCACCCCATGTGTCAGTCACCACCCCACCAATGGTGTAATGTGCCGCTGGCCGTATCGGCACTGGGCCTGTGACGATCGGATCGTGGCCCCGTTGTCGGGCCTCACGCACAAAAGTCGGGAACCGCTTCTCTAATATCTCCCCTCCGATTGGCCGGGCATCGAGGTAGGCCTGACCGCCATGGCGATACATGGCACGAGCAACCTTGTCTCTGGTGGCGAGCTCTCCGGCGGGATCGCTCGCAAAGAGAAAACGCTTACCCTCCTCATCGACGATCCAGGCCCCCGCTCCGCGGAGCGCCTCTGTCGCTAGCGAGAGTGGAGATTCCGATAGCGCGATGGCGGTCGGATGGAACTGGGTGAATTCGAGATCTGTGGCGATCGCCCCCACACGATAGGCACTCACAATTCCGGTACCAAGGTTGGCGTTGGGAGAGGTGTGATCCCCCCAAAGGCCGGTAGCGCCGCCAGAGGCTAACACGATGCGAGGTGCACGGAGGAGTGTCAAGGCGTTCCGGTGGCTGATCATGATACCGATCACGCCGCTATCATCATTGAGGAGTTCGACCATCGTGCCATCGATCGGTGTCACGTTATCAGCGGCCCGTTGGCGTGCCCCGAGGGCGCTCATGATGGCGGCACCGGTCGCATCACCATCGGCGTGCCAGATTCTTGGCCGTCCGTGGCCGGCTTCGCGTTCAGGCAGTGCCTCAAAGACGACACCTTGATGCTGAAGAAACTCGATAGCGTTCGGCGCCTCGCCGACGAGTAGGGCAACGCGTTCGGGGTCATTCAACTCTCCGCCCGCCACGATGGTATCGCGAAGATGTTCGGCGGGTTCGTCGTCGGCTCCACGGGCTGCGGCCATGCCCCCCTTTGCCCAGTGACTGGAGGTCATGGTAAAGCTTCGGCTGACGATGGCGATGCGCAACGTTGATGGTAACGATAGCGCCACGGTGAGGCCAGCGATACCGGCACCGACCACCACGACGTCGAAGGAGAGGTCGTGACTCGGCGTCATCTGCATCATCAACCCCATGCGCGTAACTCCGGATCGACCATGCGTTCAACGGCTAATCGTGCCTTGGCGGCGATCTCTTGGTCGACGTGGACCTCGCCGACGTGATCGCGCAGCGTCTCGACCAGGCGTTCGGGGGTGACACGGTTCATGTACGGGCACCGTGCACGAGGATTCACGGCCTCAAAGCGCACCGCGGGGTTGGCGCTGATGAGGTCGGACATGATGCCGATCTCGGTAGCGACAAGGACATGGGCCGCCGTCGAACGCTTGGCCTCCTCGATCATCTGGTTGGTAGAGAGGATACGTATCCGCTGGGAAGTGGGTCCGCCACTGGCGTCGGCGAGTTGGTAGAGCGCGGGCGTGGTGCAGCCACACTCCGGATGGATCATCAGGGTGGCGAGAGGATTCTGCGCCATCTTGTCGGCCAAATGTTGAGGGGAGATGTCTGCGTGGACATGGCATTCTCCCATCCAGATATGCATTCCCGGGTGGCCAGTGATCCGTTGTACGTAGGCACCAAGAAACTGATCCGGCAAGAAGAGTACCTCGCGATCCGGAGGGATGGACTCAACTATCTCAACGGCGTTGGCAGAGGTGCAGCAGACGTCGGCGAGGGCCTTGACGGCAGCCGAAGTATTGACGTAGGCCACGACGATGGCCTCTGGGTAGCGGCTCTTCCACTCGATGAGTTCTGCGGTGGTGATCGAGTCAGCGAGGGAACATTCGGCATCCTCGGCAGGCAAGAAGACACGTCTCTCTGGTGAGAGGATTTTGGCAGTCTCGGCCATGAAGCGCACCCCAGCGAAGATGATGGTGGTGGCATCAGTATCACGCGCTCGCTGCGAAAGGTAGAGGGAGTCGCCGGTGAAGTCCGCGAGTTCCTTGACCCATGCGGGCTGGTAGTTGTGTGCGAGAATGACGGCGTTTTGTTCCTCGACCAGCCGAGCAAGCTGCTCCCGGTATCCTGTCATATCCACTGGCGGTGCAATTATGCTCATGATGAGTATTAGTCTATCGACTGTCGTACGGATCGCTACCTTTGGGACTTGCGAACCCGATAGAGTAGAGCGGGTCTTCCCAGTGTCTGGTTGACCGCGATGTCGATCGATTCGAGGTATCCGGAGTCGAGTAGTTTTCGACGAAAATTTTGGGTGTGGAGTCGCACACCGAGCAGCATCTCCGTGCGATGTTGCAGATAGGAGAGGGTGAAGGCGGCCGGTTCAATCTCCTCGATCACGGGTCGTCGATCCAGGGAGTGACGAATCGTCGCCAGGGCCGTGGCGAGGAGGCCTAGATCGTATTGCGAGAGCTGCCCGTTGGCGGCATCGTGTTGGTCGTTGATTCCGCGGGAGGGTTCGTCCAGGTCCGCCTGGCCGTTGCGATGGTCCTCTTGAGGTAGGAGGTGATATAAGGGTGTCCAGATCAGGTCGTCCCCGTTGATGAATTGACTAGTGGTAAAGCCGTAATAGCAGATGTCGATCGCCGGAGGGTGTTGGCTGAGATCTTGGTCCGCGCCGCATTGGGTGAGGGGTGAGATGGTCAGGCCCAGTGTTCGCCGAAGAAACCGCTCGGCGTAGTGCGTGAGTGTTACATCGAGCTCGCCAACGCCAACGCGTAGCAGTGAGAGCCTTGCGCAGGATCGGTTGAGCAGTACGTATGGTTGTTCGTGAGAGAGCAAGAAGGGCACCACGGCGATCGAGATCGGCGGGTGAACATGACATGGGTTCATGGCACAAACGTTACTCGATCGCGTTGTTGGGGTCAGGTTCCATTAGATAATCCAAGCCCAGTCATCGCTCTGTGATGACGTGGACCGGGGTGCGATGTTGTAGTCGCTGCTATTGGGGGTGCATACCCTTTCAAACCAGCGGGTCAAGGCATTGACCAGATCGGCTGGGGGTGTCGAATGAGCATGCAACGCCCGGTGCAGATCAGCGCCTTCACTGGTGTCGAGATCGTGAGCTACAAAGTAGCTCGTGAGTAGGCAGTTAGCAAGCGGCCCTCTGTTGTAGTGCATTGGACTATGGACAAATGACCAGTGGTAGGCCATAGCTCCGAGCAGGGAGCGTAGTTCGTGGTTGGAATGTTCGTGGTGGTAGGAGCGGGACCAGGAGATGAGCTGGTCGGTGGGCATCGGTTTGGCGATACCATATCCCTGGCCAAACCCAGCCCCAAGGCGGGCCGCGACTTCGGCAAGGACGGGGCTTTCGATACCCTCAACGACGACGTTTTGGCAAGCGTCGGTGGCGGTGAGGATGAGGGTTCCAAGGAGGTTGAGTACACGTGTGGGGTGTGTCTCCATCCTTGCCGTGAAGTGATGATCGATTTTGATCAGGGTGGCCGGAATCTCCACGAGCCGTAGCCAGTTGGAGTAACCAGATCCCATGTCGTCGATCGCGAGTTGGACGCCAAGCTCTAGGAGCTCACCGAGACGCACAGAGTCAGGCATGAGGTGCTGGCGGTCGGTTTCGAGGAGTTCAAGGACGAGTCGATGAGGAGGGAAATCCCACTTCATGAGCGTCGTAGCGAGCCACGAGGGGAGTTCGGGGTAGTTCAGTGTGGTGGCATCAACATTGATCGTGAGATCGATCAGTAATCCAGAGGCTCTCCACTCTCGATCAGCCGCCAAGAGGAGCTCGAGGCCCATCCGGAACAGGTGATAGCGTTCACCCGCACCGAGAATACTGAGAAATCTGTCGGGCTCTATGACGTTGCCATCGGGTTCTACCAGACGAGCGAGTCCTTCGACCTTGGCAAGCTGGTCTGTTTTGAGATCGACGATGGGCTGAACGAACATCCGCAAACCGCCAGACAGCAACAAGCCTCGATAGCCGACAGCCTGTTGTCTTGCTAGCACATTGTCCGGGGTTGCGATTCGATATAACAGGTTCTCCCATCGCTGCTTGACATTCTTGTTGAAGCGTTCCATCCACGCCGATGAAAACTGCCCTGGATACTGACCGGTCAACAGCAGGAGCGCAACGGGTCGACCTTCGACATTCTGAATGGGGATCGCAACTGCGGAACGGAGTGCGATACCCTCGTCCAAAGGCCAGGAACCGTAGATGGTGTCGTCGGCGATACGATCGGTTACCAGGATGCGCGCGTCACGCCAGGCCCGTGAGCACAGCATCTGACCATTGCGATGGTGAGGGTCGATAGCGACCCGTGCTCCAGGGCTGTTCATCTGCTCGGCGAGTCGTTGTCCTCCACGACCTGCGTACGCCTCGATCAAGAGGCTATCGCCACCGCCCTGGCGAGCGAGACCGATGGCGGCGATCCCGGGCAGCTGTCCGATCATGTCGAGCTCTGATTGGATGCTGTCGATCCATAGTCCGTCGACTCCTGGGAGTGGGTGGGCAAAAATACTAAAGTAGGTATCGGTTGTGGCGGACAACGCGCGTAACTGCGCAGCAATGTCATCGTCGACTCTGCGATTGATGACCCCAACAATGTCCTTGATCACACGAGGATTGATGGGCAAACGGCTGATCTGTTCGGTGAGTGCGCATCGATAGCTATTGACGGAGTCGACCAGGTCCGCAGCGAGTAGTCCAGCGAGGGCGTGGGCAGTACCAACCTGTTCTGCCTGGTGCTCGAGAGCGCGTTTCTCGAGCGTACCGTCGAGCAGCGATTCGAGATGAGCGGCCTGGTGGCGCTTGAGTGCGCGGTACTCACTCTCGCTCAAGTGAGCGAGGATGCTCGCACCCAGGGGCGATGCCTCCACCGCTCCATAGAAGGCCGCGACGGCATTGGTCACCAACTCCGGAGTCTTGGAGATGAGTTCTGCGAGCATGACTTCTGCCTCAACTCCATAGGCAGAGGGGGCTAGTGCGACTGGTTGGGGGCCTTCAGCTTCAATCTCAGGATCGGACGCGAGCCTCCACCAGCGGCTGCGATGACGTTTGCGTTGTTTGGCGATATACAGTGCGGCATCGGCTTCGCGCATCAGCGCATCAGGTTCGGTTGAGGTGTCAGGAAAAGTGGCGATACCAATGCTCATGTCCACCGTGACGTGATGGTCTTGGCCAAGCACAAAAGGGGTGACGACGGCTTCGTGTATGCGTTCTAGGACGATTTCGAGATCGTTCCTACCCTGGGAGGGGTCGAGTGCGTTCAGAATCACGAGAAACTCGTCTCCTCCCAACCTGATGATGGTGTCGCCTTCGCGGAGGAGGTGCCGGAGACGTTTTGCGATTCCGACGAGCAGTTCATCACCAGCATGATGTCCGAGACGGTCATTGACTGGCTTGAAGTCATCGAGGTCGATCACGCCAACCGCGAAATGGCGCCCCGTCTGTTGCGCTAGCACAATCGCGGCATCAAGGCTCGCATTGAGTACGCGACGATTGGGGAGACCGGTGAGGGCATCATGATCGGCGAGATAGCTCAACTCACTCTCACGCAACTTCTGGTCAACCATATTTCTCGCGATGGCCGAGATGTACTGAACGTGACCTGCCGTGTTTCGATGGACCATCAGCACCATCGAGAGGGGGACTTGTACTCCGTCAGGTCGTTTGATGCTGAGCTCACCCTCCCAACGTCCAAGCTCTGCAGCCCGTTGCACGGCGGTGCTAAAGTGCTCCTGTCCGACGGCGTCACCGATCAGTTCGAAGAAATGCCGCCCCTCCGCTGGTGTGTCAGCGCTCAACCCGACCAATTGTCGACCGCCGTTGTTGAGATAGATGAGTCTTCCGTTGCGGTCGGTAATGCCGACGCCGTCGGAGGTGTCGTCGAGGATGGCGAGCAGACGACGCTCTGCGTCGATCGCCGCTCGCTCGTCGGTGAGGTCGATCTCGACTACCACAACCCCAGAGATCGTGTGCAGATCGTCGACTAGGGGTGTGGCCGAGACATGCACCCAACGACTGACACCTGCGGCGGTCTTTTGGAGAATCTCCCAGTCCGGCAGCTCCTCATCCTCTGCGAGATGCCTGGATTGCTCAAGCAGTTGATCAAAGTGCGGATCCCCGAGGAGAATTGTTGGATGTGAGCCATCGATCTCCTCACGGCTCATGACAAATAAATCCGCCAACCCGTCGTTGAACCACTGAATGCGGCCGTCCAGGTCGACGATAAAGACAGCTTCTGAGATCTGCGCGAGCGCGGCCGCCAATCGATGGTTATATTGGTGCTCGCGAATCTTGGTGATGCCGGTGGCGAGGTCAGTGGCGAGACGTTCGAGGAGCAGTCGTTCCTCGTGATTGAGGATAGGTTTGCGTCCAAAATAGACGACCAGGATGGCGTCAAGTTCGCCTTGGCACCGGATGGGGAGTGCGTGGACGCCAACGAGTTGGTGGGTGTTTGCCGCGCGACGCCATGGTTCATAGTCCGGATTCCGTAGTGCATGATCGTCATAGGTAGCGGTGCCACTTCTCCAAGCACGGCCTACGGGTCCTTGGCCTGCTGGGCAATCCTGACGGACAGAGACCTGAACCTCACTGAGATAGGCGACATCACCACAGCTGGCGACCGGACGAACCGTGCCGTCACCGTCTGGACGCCCGATCCATGCGAGGCGTACGGGAGGCATCTGGCAGATGAGCTCACAGACCTTTTGGAGAAATTGGGCCTCATCAGGGCTGTCATTGATCAGCTGGCTCGCCTGCGCCAGGAGCTGTTGGAGCTGGTTGTTGCGTTGGAGATGGTGCCCATTGGCGCTGTGTTGCAGACGATAGCCAATGCCTGTGACGAGCATGATCGCTAACACAGTGACGATCACAAGTTCGGTGTCCATCGGTTTAGAGGAGCCTATGGTGGCGGGTTCGGCGGAGCGGGACGCTCCACTCGTCACCCTGGCAGCAGGTTCGCATGTTTTCTTATCGTACTACCATTGAGATACTTGATCGAGGCGAGAGGTAATCTTCGGTTTCATCTTGCGCACGAGTCAGGCTCGGTCGTTGAGCGCGCCAGCGGGAGACGAGAATCGGTGGTCGCCCTGAGATCTACGGTTGAGGTTCATGGGTGGCTCGACTGTGCCTCTCGTGGATCGGCGTGTTGGTTGGAGCGATGGGATATCCGCATCAACACTCCAAGAAGGATATAATTCGCCAAGAGCGATGATCCTCCGTAGGCTAGGAAAGGAAGGGTCATGCCGGTGAGCGGTAGTACGCGGATCACGCCAGCCAGGATGAAGAAGGTCTGGAGGGCGAGTATCACCGTCAACGTCATCGCCAGAAGGGAGCTGAATTCGCCGTTTGCTCGTAGGGCTATGCGGATTCCAGCGCCGGTCAGAAGGAGGAACGAGATGATGATCGCGCTGGTGCCAAGGAGGCCGAGTTCCTGGCCAAAGGCGGCAAAGATGAAGTCAGAGGTGGCTACTGGTACGGTAGGGTGGCTTAATCCGAGACCGGTCCCGCTGAGTCCGCCGATCCCAAAGGCGTATTGAGCCTGAATCAGCTGATAGCCGGTCGTTGCGGCGTATTTCCAGGGATCGAGCCAAACCGTGATCCGCTGGTGCACCTGTGGCAAGAGTGCACCGCCCACGACGAGTCCAAAGACGAAGGTGATGGCCCCAAAAAGGAGGTAGATTCGGTTACCCGTGCCGATCCACATGACCAGGACGAAGGTGACGAAGATGAGCAGCGCGAAGCCGACATCCTTCTCCGCCGCCATGATCGCGAGTGCAATACCGAAGGTGAGTGCGAGGGGTCCAAAACGGCGGAGACCACCCCCGCGGAGCCGAGCGAGAAGGTCTTTCTTCTCGACGATGAGTGATGAGAGGAAGATGGCGAGGAGGAGCTTGCCGATCTCGACTGGCTGAAAACTGAGGCTACCGAAGTGAACCCAAAGCCGTTCACCTCCGATGTCTTCACCAATCCCGGGAATGATGGGACTAAACAGAAGACCAATACCCGCGATAGCGAGCAGATAGCGGTAGCGGTCGAGCGAGTCAGGGTTGCGAACCAACACGATGGTACCCACGTAGGCCAATACTGATAACAAGGTCCAGATGGCCTGCAGGTGGGCTTCCTGGGTATCGAGTACCCCGATCATTACAAACCCAAGACCATTGAGGAGCGCTGCGATTGGCAAGAGGATGGTATCAGCGTTGGAGGCGAAGTAGCGATTAGTGACGTGGGCGCCAAGAGGTGCTAAGACGACGATCGCGAGCCAGGGCTGGGCGAGGGTGATATGCCCATTGGGATGGAGGCCGAAGTAGCCAAGCACCCAAGCAAAGATGGTGATCAGGTCAGCGACAATAACGAGTTCGAGCTCGCGGCGGCGCCGCTCATAACCGCGTGTACGGACCCCCACCTGCTCATTTGTTTTCACGCTTTAGACTATAGCCTGGCGGCTGCGCGAACGTGAGGAGTAAGATGTCCCAATCCTTTGAGGTCCCCTATGAACCTGAGTCAGGTCGTACTGGTCAGGTGGCAGCGCGGTACTTCAATCGAGAACTTTCCTGGCTCGAGTTTGGCGCAAGGGTACTTGAGCTCGCAGCGGATGAACATCTTGGTGCCTTGGCACGGGCGAAGTTTTTCGCTATCTTTGGATCTGGCCTCGATGAGTTTTTCCAGGTTCGTGTGGCTGGGCTGAAGGATCAGCTCGTCTCCCCCTTTACGATCCGTTCGACCGATGGTTTAACGGCCCGCGAACAGTTGCGTGCCATCCGGACCCGGCTCATTCCGCTCCTTGAGGGCGCCGAACAGAGCTATGAGGAGCGGCTCGTACCTCGCCTGGCCGAGCTAGGGGTGCAGATCGAACGGGTGCGGTCGCTCCCTGGATCAACCAAAGAACGTCTGCGCCGAAACTTTGAGGCAGAGCTTTACCCAGTGCTGACCCCGCTTTCGGTTGACCCCTCCCATCCCTTCCCCTACATCTCGAACCTCTCGCTTAACTTGGCGGTTGCAGTCCGCGACTCCGCCGACCGTGAGGAGAGGTTTGCACGGATCAAGGTGCCGACGAACTTTCCACGACTCTATCCGGTAGGTAGTGGATCCTTCGTCCTCATCGAAGACCTGATCCAGACCTTTGCAGGACTGCTGTTTCCGGGGATGGAGATAGGTGAGAGTGCGCTGTTTCGCGTGACTCGCAACACTGACCTTGTCCTTGAGGAGGGTGAAGCTGACGATCTGCTGGCCCTTGTCGAGACCGAGTTGCGTCGTCGACGGTTTGGACGCGCTGTTCGTCTTGAGGTGGCAGCCGATGCATCGCCGGCAATCCAGTCACTCCTCATCGACGAACTGGAGCTACACCGCGACGATGTCTACTCCACCAGATTGCCCCTCGATATGCGTTGCCTCTTCGAGATCTATGACCTCGGTCTCGAAGGAGAGCGTGGGCCTAGGGCCGCGGGTCGTACCCCGCCACCCTTCTCCCATCTTGACGGGGAGCCGACGGACCTTTTTGCAGCGCTCAAAGGTAATGACGTACTCGTGCATCATCCTTACGATAGTTTCTCGTCTACGGTCGAAGCCTTCGTAGCCGCGGCCGCCATGGATCCAGATGTTTTGGCGATCAAGCAGACCTTGTACCGAACCTCCGGAGATTCGGCGATCGTGGGATCGTTGATCGATGCAGCCGAGAGTGGCAAACAGGTCGTAGTGATCGTGGAGGTCAAGGCACGCTTTGACGAATTAGCCAACATCGGCTGGGCACGCAAGCTCGAGGACGCTGGTGTTCACGTCGTCTATGGGGTCGTCGGGCTCAAGACGCACTGCAAAGCGATCATGGTCATCCGACGGGAGAATGGTGCCTTGATGCGCTATTGCCATCTTGGCACGGGAAACTACAACGCCAAGACGGCGAGAAGTTACGAGGATCTCGGGCTCTTCACCGTTGATGAGGAGATAGGGCACGACCTCGGGGAGGTCTTCAACTATCTCACTGGGTTCTCACGGCCTTCACATCTCGAGAAGCTTGTTTTAGCCCCGATGGCCTTGCGGGCGCGCATCACTGAATTGATCGAGCGAGAGACGGCCCGAGGAGATAAGGGCTTCATCAGTTTTAAGGTCAACGGACTCGTCGATCCGGGTGTGATTGAGGCCCTCTACCGAGCTTCGCAGGCCGGCGTGGAGATCCGGGGGCTCGTGCGGGGCATCTGCGCGCTGAAGCCGGGGGAGCCAGGGCTATCCGACAATATCGTCATCCGCTCCATCGTGGGCGAATTTTTGGAACATTCGCGCGTCTTCGTCTTTGGAGACCCTGAGGATGTGCGTTCTGAGGTGCTGGTGGGTTCGAGCGACCTCATGCAGCGCAACCTTGATCGACGTGTCGAACTCCTGTTCCCGTTGGAGGACTCCGCACTGCGTCGGCGCGTCATATCGATGCTCTCCCTCGAGTGGCAGGATGATACCAATGCCTGGACCCTCGATGCACAAGGGGGTTGGCGACGACTACCCCCCGTTCATGGGATCTCCTCCCAGCTGATCCTCAACGGCACTCGTGCCGAGGAGACGGTGATCCATGGCTAGCGAACGCGAGCTCAAGCGCCGCCCCCAAGATCACGAGGTGGGTTTGGAGATGGTGAGGGCGATCGTCGCTCTTGGAGGTCAAGAACTCTCCCATGGCGATCCCCAGGAGCTTACATCGCGGTATCTCGACAGCGTTGATCATGCGTTGGCGCTCAGCCAGATCGGTCTGCGTGCTCGGGGGAGTCAAGGGCACACCCAAGCACGATGGACCATCAAGGTTGGTGCATTGCCTGACCGACGTGGAGTCAGCGAGGCAGCGGAGTATGAGATGGATGGGGCCTGGGATGTGATCCCGCCGGCACTTGTGGTGGCACTCCGTTGTATTGGGGTCGTTGGCGATCTGGTTGAGACCGCTCGATTCAGGACACTCCGTGAACGATGGGTGATGGACCTGTCGGGGGTTGAACTTGAGGTCTGCCTTGACGAAGTGATGGTCGAGGCTCCACAACCGTATGCATTTATCGAACTCGAGGTAGAGGCGCAAGAGCGCAGTGTGCTTGACTGGCTGGCAGACGAGTTTGCAGGCCGGTTCCCAGCAGTACCTCCGAGCTCTCAATCGAAACTTGCCACCGCACTGATGGGTGAGAACCAACGGCCTTTGGGGAGCACCTCCCCCAAGCCACAAGGGCCAGATCTTGGGGGTCGATTGGTACGGTTGCTCGATGCGGTCGATACCCAGCTTGCACCATGGGCAGCACGCAGTGCGGAGCACGACGAATGCTGAGCCCTCATAGGGAGATGAATGGAGTGATCGTCGCTGCCATGGATTTGGGATCCAACTCCTTCCATCTGGCCGTTTTCCGTGTCCGTCCAGATCTAACCCTCGAGTCCGTTGCCAAGGAGCGTGAGATGCTTCGACTGGGTGAGCATGTCTATCGTGACGGTAGTTTCAGTGATGAAGCGATCAGCGCAGCGGTTCGAACCGTTGCACAGTTCCACGCTATCAGCGAGAGTTTTGGTGCTCAAGTGATCGTCGCAAAGGCGACAGCCTCCTTTCGGGATGCCGAAAATGCCCAGCAGTTGAACGATGCTATCTGGGCGCGCACTGGAGTCAAGGTGCAGGTCATCAGTGGCCATGAGGAGGCGACACTCATCTTTGATGCGATTCGCGCTGCGTGTCATCTCGGTTCGCGGCCAGTTCTTGGCGCGGATCTTGGTGGGGGTAGTCTCGAGCTCATGCTTGGAGATCAACGCCAGCTGATCGCTGCGAGGAGCTTGCGACTTGGCGTTGGTCGCCTTCGCGCAAAGTTTCCAGATGAGCGTAGTGATGCGATTGAGGACTACGTGGCGCGAGAGCTCGGGGAACCACTGGCGACCATGATCGGTTATCTCCCCACACGTCTCATCTTGACCAGTGGAACGATGAACGCTATCGGACGACTGGCGTTGTCACTCGATCACGACCACGACGACCGCGACGATGGACTGTTAGCGAGAGCCGTTACTCGCTCTGCTCTTGAACACGCGGTAGAGTTGATTTTGTCCACGCCCGAGAGTGAACGATCGACGTTAAAAGGAGTGGACGAGCGTCGAGCGGCGACGGTGGGCTATGGCGCGATCATCCTAGCTCAGGTGCTCCGTGTCACGGCACTCGATGAAGTGTGGCTCTGCTCCTGGGCATTACGCGAAGGTATCGTATTGCACGAAGCTCAGAGCCAAGAGCACTTTGCTTTTGCGATCAATTCTGCAGAACTGAGGGCTGATTCGGTACGAGAGCTCATGCTGCGCTATCGAGTGGATGGTCGGCACGCCGCTTTCGTAGCCAGGTTTGCGCTTCAATTGTTCGATGAGCTCTCACCACTACATGGCCTGACCCTTGAGGCACGCGAACGCCTTGGGGTCGCGTCCCAACTCCACGACATCGGCGCCTTTATCAATCGTGATCAACACGACCGACATGGACAATATCTCGTCAAGGCGTCACCTCCCCGGGGATTTAGCCGGCGAGAGATCGCAGTAATTGGAGCGATTATCGGTTCGCACACCAAAGGGGAGGTCGAGGCGCCTTCGGATCTTGATCCCTCGGACTTGGACGAGATCCAGTTCAGTGCTGCACTCCTGCGCCTCGCTGATGCGCTCGACCGATCACATCAACAGTTGGTCACAGATCTCGAGTGCAATATCAGTACGACCGCTGTCGAGCTCGATCTGCATGCCGATAGTGATCTCAGCGCGGAGCGGTATGCACTACGCCGGAAGTGTCGACTCTTTGAAGGAAAGTTCGCACGTCAACTTCTCGTGACCATCTCTGAGGTCGACGGATCCACCCATCATGTCTAGGATGGTAGAGAGAATGGATCGGAGGAGACTGTGCCGTATCCGGTAGTAGGAGTTTCGCCTAATCAACTTCCCGAGTGGAAAGCCCTAGCAGCACATGCCAAACAGCTGCAGCAGACCAATCTCGGGCGCCTCTTCGCCGAGGATTCCGACCGGCTCGGATGGAGCACATTCGAGGTGAGGCCGTTACATATCGATCTCTCAAAACACCTCATCCAACGGGAGACACTCTCCCTTCTTGAGAACCTGGCAAAGGCGAGATTCTTGCCTGAGGCGATTACCGCCATGCTCACCGGTGAGCATATCAACGTCTCCGAGGATCGTGCCGTACTCCACACCGCCTTGCGCAACGGGGCGACATTGTCGGGGCCCATCGATGGTATCGAGGTCGAGGTTGAGGTCGAGAAGGTGCTCACGCGGATGGAGCAGTTTGCGCGAAGCGTACGCGCCAACCAACGGGTGGGTTGCACGGGAAAACCCTTCTCGGCCATCGTAAACATTGGCATCGGTGGCTCGGATTTGGGTCCCGCGATGGTCACGAAGGCACTCTATGACTTCAGCGATAAGAGTCGCGAGATGTACTTCGTCTCCAACATCGATCCAATCGCCATTGAAGAGGTCTTCCAGCGTTGTGACCCTGCGACGACGTTGTTTGTCGTCGTTTCGAAGACCTTTGGAACCCTTGAGACCTTGACGAACGCAAAGGCTGCACGTCAGTGGATCCTACAAGCGCTGGGTGATCATGAGGATGCCGTTGCCAAGCATTTTGTGGCGGTCTCCACGAACGATGAACTCGTTACCGAGTTTGGTATCGACACCGAGAATATGTTCGGATTCTGGGACTTTATCGGTGGACGCTACTCTGTCGATTCGGCGGTGGGGTTAACCATCATGCTCGCGATTGGTCCAGAACGTTTTCGGTCGTTTCTTCGTGGATTCGCGAGTATCGATCGACATCTCAGAGAGACTCCGTTGTCAGAAAACGGTCCAGTGTTGCTTGGGTTGTTAGCGGTTTGGTATCGAAACTTCCTGGGTGCGCAATCGCAGGCGATCCTCCCGTATAGCCAACGACTATCGAGGTTCCCAGCCTATCTTCAGCAGCTCACGATGGAGTCCAATGGCAAGTCGGTTCGCATCGACGGGGCAACGGTTGATTATGACACGGGTGCGGTGTACTGGGGCGAACCAGGTACCGACGGACAACATGCCTTTTATCAGCTTCTCCACCAGGGAACGGTGCTGATTCCTGCAGATTTTATTCTCTTTGCAGAACCACTTGGCGGTCCTGATGCCCAGCAGGATCTGCTTTTTGCGAATGGCATTGCGCAGACAAGGGCGCTCGCATTCGGACGCGACGATGCTGAGCTGGAGAAACGAGGAGTGCCAGCGCAACTACGCCCCCCGAAGCGCATGCCTGGAAATCGCCCAACCACCACGATATTGGCACAACGGCTGACGCCAGAGGTTCTCGGTGCGCTGATCGCCCTCTACGAACACAGTGTTTTTACGCAGGGAGTGATCTGGGGAATCGACTCCTTCGACCAGTGGGGTGTCGAGCTCGGTAAGGAGCTCGCTTCGGAGCTCGCTCCAATCCTCACCTCCGCTAGCGCGCCAGCGCTCGACACCTTGGACGTATCGACGGCCGATTTAGTTGCACGCTACCGACATATGAGAGGACGACCTACATGACCGATCACAAGCAGGATTTTGGAGGATTGCGTTCGCCGGATATCTTCGACGTTGCATCGAACGCATTGCGCTTCCTCGCCGTTGACGCGGTGGAACGCGCGAACTCCGGCCACCCAGGTACTCCGCTCGCAATGGCACCTGTCATCTATCGACTCTTTACGCAATTTCTCCGTCACGATCCAGCACAGCCGGATTGGGCGGACCGGGATCGGTTTGTCTTGTCCGGTGGCCATGCCTCGATGCTGCTCTATGGCGCGTTGCATCTCAATGGTTATGATCTCACCCTGGAGGATTTACAGCAGTTTCGCCGCTACCCTTCGCGTTGCCCAGGCCATCCCGAGCGGGGGATGACCCCAGGCGTAGAGGTCACCACTGGTCCACTCGGCCAGGGTGTTGCCAACGCGGTGGGGCTGGCCCTCGCCGAGCGCATGGCGGCCGAGCAGTTCAACGTGGCTCAAGCCCCGGTGGTGAATCACCGGACCTGGGTGCTCTGCGGCGATGGCGATATGATGGAGGGTATCGTGTCGGAGGCCTCTTCACTCGCTGGCCATCTGCGCCTTGAGAAGCTGACGATCCTCTATGACTCCAACGCCGTCACACTCGATGGACCAAGCGAGCTCTCCTTCAACGAGGAGGTGGCTGCGCGTTATTTGGCCTATGGGTTCCGGATTCTGCGTATCACTGACGTTGATAATTTTGCGCAAGTGGATGCGACGCTGCGGATGGCGATGCAAACCCGTGGTCAGCCCACCTTGGTGATCATGAACTCCCATATCGGGATAGGAAGTCCTTTCCATGATGATCATCGCTCCCATGGTGCCGCCCTCGGCGCCGAAGCGTTGTTGTCGACACGCGAACAACTGCAGTGGGTACACCCCCCCTTCGTGGTTCCTGATGAGGCCTATGCGCGATGGCGACCGGATCGAGACTCTGGATATAGCGCCTGGACTCAGCTGTGTGAAGACGCCGCAGCTCTCGACCCACATCGGTGGTCAGAGTTCGAGCGTCGTGTTCTTAATGGCGAACTGGGTAAAGTCCCATTCGAGTGGCCCTCGTTTGATGACGGGGCCGCAATCTCCACTCGCGTCGCGCTCGGGCAGGCACTGCGTTCTGCCGCATCGGTTACCCCTGAGATTGTCGGTGGGGCTGCGGACGTCGAGAGTTCCACTGAGACTCGACTCGATACCCAAGTCACTTGGCCAACCTATGAGGGGAGGGATATCTATTTCGGTGTTCGCGAACATGCGATGGCTGCCATCACCAATGGGATTGCCGCTCATGGTGGATTCCTTCCCTTTGCGAGTACCTTCTTTGTCTTCTCCGACTACCTGAAGCCAGCCCTACGCCTCTCCTCAATCATGGAGCTCCACACCCTCTTCATCTTTACCCATGACTCCATCGCTCTTGGTGAGGATGGGACAACGCATCAGCCGGTCGAGCAGTTGGCAGGGCTTCGCGCCATGCCCGGCATTGTTGTGCTCCGGCCTGCCGATGCTCGGGAGACGGCGGCGAGTGTCGCGTTTGCGCTCGGCAGGGATGACGGCCCAACCGCGCTTGTCCTCTCCCGGCAGGGCCTGCCAGTGCTCTCTGGAACCAAGACGATTGACACGACATCCTTGGCGGGCCATCGGTTACGAGGGGGTGCGGACGTGACATTGGTAGCCACTGGTTCGGAGGTAAGTCTTGCACTGAGCGCAGCCGAGTTACTCCATGAGAGCGGTGTTGATGCAGGGGTCGTATCAGTGCCCTCCCTTGAGTTGTTGCGAGAGCGTACCGTAGCGGACCGTGACGCGCTGCTCGGTGCTGCTCCACGGATCGCCGTCGAGGCGGCATCGGCTTTCGGTTGGTACGAGTTTGTTGACGCAGTCATTGGTATGAATCGCTTCGGAGGCTCTGGACCCAAAGATGAGGTCTTGGAAGCCTTTGGCTTCACCCCGAGTCAGGTGTCCGATTCGGTCCAGGAAATACTTGGAGGTAAATAATGCAAGGTGTACGTTCGTTAGCGGCTCTGGGTCAGAGCGTCTGGCTCGACTCGATATCGAGGAAGTTGCTCGATTCTGGGACCTTAGCCCATTACATCACGGATATTGGGGTGACGGGCCTCACATCAAACCCATCGATTCTTGCGCATGCGATCGGCCACTCCGACGACTATGACAAGGCGCTCCATCACTTTGAGTCGGAGGGCGTCCTCGATGCAGAAGAGATGGTCTACGAGCTTGCTATCGTCGACCTCACCGATGCTGCGAAACTTCTCCACGGGGTCTGGGAACGCAGTGGGGGTCGGGATGGTTTCGTATCGATTGAAGTCCCCCCTGAGTATGCCAACTCCATGCCAGAGACGATCTCGTGGGCACGGCGTCTCCGGAGTCGTTTTGACACCGAGAACGTGTTGATCAAGGTTCCAGGAACGGAGGCGGGTGCGCAGGCCATTCGTGATCTGATCGCCGATGGCATCGGAGTGAACGTTACCCTCCTCTTTGGGGTAGAGCACTATGTTGCAGCCGCGACTGCCTTTCTTGATGGCCTTGAGCTGCGGCAGCGAGCGGGCCTCAGCCTTGATGTGCCCTCGGTCGCATCAGTTTTTGTCTCTCGGTGGGACTCGGCAGCCAATCCAAAGCTGCCGCCTGAGCTTGTCCAGCAGACGGGGCTGGCGGTCATGCAGGGTATCTGGGCTGCTCATCTCCAGATACTGGCGACAGAGCGTTGCCAAAAGCTTTGCAATGGCGCGGATCGCATGCAAAAGGTACTCTGGGCATCCACCTCGACGAAGGATCCTGCGTATCCTGATACCTTCTATGTCTCGGCACTTGCGGCTCCGGGGACGATCAACACCATCCCGGAGGCGACGCTGCTTGCATTCGACGATCATGGCAAAGTTGCCTCAGTCTTAGGAGACAACGCCCTGGCACAATCACAGGAGCTGTTTGGCCGTCTCACAAGTGCAGGCTTGGATTTAGAGGAGTTGGCGAGGGAGTTGCAGGTCCAGGGGGCTAAGAGCTTTACCGACGACTGGAATGCACTGTTGGACTCAGTCGGGCGCAAACTCAAACATTAGGTCAAACACTAAAGTGCTTTCCGGGTTTGGTGGTCAACGTTTGTTCGGGGTGCGTTGCAAGCGCGTTCCACCTCCCGTTCACCCGTTCGCGAGCAGACGAGTTGGTAGCGATTCCTCCTGGACTCCCTCGCCGCTACGTCGGACCGAGTAGGCTCTCTTGTCCTTGATCTCGGTTACCGCTTCGACTAAGGTCGTCCCCCTGAAGACAAGACCGGTGCCGTCCTCGGTCGCATAGCCGTCAGCGAGTGTTCCGGCTGCAATGAGCTCTTGGAAGAGTGGCCGCCGTCGCGGTTCGGAGTCGTAGTGGACACCGTTCGAGTACGGGAGGAGTGCCAGACCATTGGTCACCGGGGTGAGTTCCGGGGAGAAGGAGTCGGTCGTTCCTCCCTGGTGCCAGCAGAGAGAGCCGGCAGAGACCCCGCCAAGCACGACTCCGGCCTGCCAAGCCCGCGTGAGGGCGCTATCGAGCCCATGAAGGCGCCAGAGAGCGAGAAGATTAGCGACACTGCCACCGCCAACCCAGACGACATCGTGACTGAGAAGGTAGTCGTCAAAATCATCGACATTGGGCATCGGGAAGAGTTTGAGCAGACGAACCGGAATCCCAGCCGCCTGTCCTGCTTCGATCATGCGGAGTCCTTGTGCACTCCCATCCCCCATAGCGGTGCCAACATAGACAAGGCTTGGTCGGGTCGCCCCACTCAATTCGATCGCATGATGGAGGAGGGGTCCAAAGGCTACCTCAGTGCGTTGTCCGCGGATCAATCCGCCTGAGGTCGCGAGTATCGTGGGCGTGCGTTCTTGGGTCATCGCTCCATTGTAGGCAGTGTGGTAGGCAGTGTCTTCGCCACCTAAAGGCCCTAAGGTGGTGCCATGGCAGAGATACTTGAGGTTCGGCCCATCGGGGAAGCCGAGGTTGATCGAGCAGGTCTCGTGTTACGGCACGCATATCAGCAGATCTATCCGCCCGGCATTGCGGGCGAGTACATCGATGAAGTAGCTCACGTCAAGGGGCGCATGGATAACGCTGTGGTACTCGTCGCCCTCTTGGATGGGCAGGTGGTAGGTTGTGTCTCGCTAGTGCTCGAGGAGAGCTCTCCGTTGGCGGAAGGATTGCGCGCTGGCGAGGCGGGTATCCGCATGCTTGGTGTGACGCCCGAAGTCCATCGGCAAGGAGTTGGTCGAGCCCTAGTCGAGGAGTGTCTTAGGCGTGCACGAGCTGCGCATAAGGTCGCTGCAGTGCTTCATACGGATACGCGAATGCACGCCGCGCAGCTTCTCTATGAGCGCCAGGGGTTTCTTCGGCTACCAGAGCGCGACGTGAACTTTCCCGGGGTCGAGCTGATCTGTTACCGTCGAGCGTTACTCGATGACCCGTCAGGACTCTCTTCTTGGGCCACATGACAGTGGCCCGTGGTGTGATCGCCTGCACCTGACTCCTTTTTGGGGTAGGGAGTGACCATCGGTGATAGAGCCTCCATGGGCCCACGAGTGGCGTGGTCTGATCAACCTGCGATAGTTTGATGGGGTGGTGATCATCGCCCCTGAGACCCACTGACCACGAAGGAGTGCCATGAGAATCGAGCCTGGAGCGTTGACCTTAGTTCAGCTGCAAACTGTCCGGGAGGGCATTGACAGCCTTGAGCTGGCGGCGCCTACGTGGGAGCGTATCGCTGCTGCTGCCACCACGGTAACCGAGATCGCTTCGGCGAGTGCCCCAGCCTACGGCATCAATACTGGCTTTGGACGTTTGGCAAATACACAGATCCCCCCTGCTGAGCTAGAACTGTTGCAACGTAATCTGGTGCTCTCGCATGCGGTTGGTGTTGGAGATCCTCTCCCGGCCACGGTTGTACGCATGGTCCTCCTGCTCAAGATTGCAAGCCTCGCACAGGGGTACTCAGGCGTCTCACGTGAACTCATGGAGGCGCTGATTGATTTTCTGGTCAACGATATCCTCCCGGTGATTCCATCGCAGGGATCGGTGGGCGCATCGGGCGATCTAGCTCCGTTAGCCCATCTCGCTACCGCTCTTATCGGGGTCGGAGAGGTGCGTTGTCACGGCCAGACGATGCTGGCCCGGGAGGGATTAGCGACGCTTGGCCGGGAGCCAGTGGTGCTCCGTCCGAAGGAAGGCCTTGCCTTGCTCAACGGTACCCAGGTATCTACCGCCTTGGCACTTGAGGGACTCTTCGCCATCGACCGAGTAACCAAGGCTGCCGTGGTGACCGGAGCGCTCAGCGTTGATGCAGCTGCGGGTTCGGTCGTACCGTTTGATCCGAGGATCCAGGAGGTCCGTGGCCATACGGGACAGAAGATAGCGGCTGGGGCCTATCGTAGGCTACTGGCAGGATCAGGAATCACGCAGTGGCATCAGGACTGCGAAAAGGTCCAAGATCCCTATAGTTTACGATGCCAACCCCAGGTGATGGGAAGTGTCTTTGACGTCCTGCAATGGACAGGCGAACGACTCATGGTCGAGGCAAATGGAGTCTCTGACAACCCTCTCGTCTTCACTGAGACGAATGAGGTGCTCTCGGGGGGAAACTTCCATGCCGAACCGGTAGCGATGGCTTGCGACTTCTTGGCCGTCGCGGCGAGCGAAGTCGGGGGCCTCGCAGAGCGGAGAATCGCCCTTTTGATCGATGCAACCTTGAGTGGCCTGCCACCGTTTCTTGTCCGCAACGGTGGTGTCAACTCTGGCTTTATGATTGCCCATGTGACGGCGGCTTCACTGGCTTCTGAGAACAAAAGCATCGCCCATCCAGCATCGGTAGACTCACTACCTACCTCAGCAAACCAGGAGGATCACGTCTCTATGGCGACCTTCGCAGCGCGTCGGTTAACGCCGTTAGCGCATAATGTAGCCACCATTATTGGGATTGAACTGTTGGCGGCTGTCCAGGGTATCGAGCTGCGGGCACCAGTGACCACCAGCCCCACACTTCGCAACGTCATGGACTGCCTACGCCAAGTCGTGCCACACTACGATGTTGATCACTTCATGGCACCCGACATCCAGGCGGCACTCGAACTCGTTGAGAGCGGGGAGATCGCTACATTCTGCCCTGTTACCCTACTGAATCTGTAGACCCTAGATGAACGCCTCACACATGGCGTAGGGCCGCATTAGTTGTGTGAGTTCGTTGGCGCGCGACCTTGCTCAGACGGATCCGCGTACGAGTCAGCAGAGGTGCGTGCTGCCATTATGTACAGTAAAACAAGTGGAAATAACGCAATAAGTAGTACTAGAAGCACTGTATGTGATTGTAACGCCGCGTAGAAAATGGTGGGAGATGACCTGTCGATAGCGTGGGCGCGGCTGTTGTCGGTAGGATCACTAAACCGTGTAGAAAGATCAAAGAAAACCCGTTTGGGACTGTTGCACCCGATAGAATGGGGGAGTTAATTGGGGTGCCAGCATGGAACTGGAGCAACCTTACCAAGGAGGGTGGCAATGGCTCAGCAGGTCATAGGAAGACCAGTACGAGTACCCACACGCGAGGTATGGACTGGTGGCTCCCAGGAGCTGGTCACTTGGTTACTCGAACACCCTAGTGTGATCAATGATGCGCTCGATCTGGAGTTATCTACGGTTACTCGAGGCCGTAGGGGTGCGGCCATTACCCCTGACTTGCTCGCAGAGGATCCAGGTGGAGGTCTTTGCGTTCTCGAGGTGGCACTTGGCCGTGCTGGCAGCACAGGACTTGGACGATTGGTCACCTACGTCAGTGCCCTGCAGGCCCAGATGGCCGTATGGATCGTCGAAGAGATCGCAGCTGAACACGTGGCTGCCGTGAATTGGTTAAACCGCAGCGGTGTCGCAAAGTTCTTTCTGTTGCAGATGCACTGTTTTAAGGGTGTTGAAGGGACGATTACCTATCTGGTTACCCGTGTGGTTGGTCCGTCACCTTTGGTGCGTTCAGCGGAGTCCGAACGGCGCCGTATGACGGAGCGCAGTGACTTGCGATTATCGTTCTTTGATCGTTTGAGCGCTCAAGCAAATGCTCCAGTGATGGTGTCCCCGATGCGGGGCATGACCTCGGTGACGCATCGGTTGACCAGGCTCGCCGGGGTGACCTACAATTTTGTGGCCGATGCGACTGAATGCGGTGCGGAGGTACGAATTGTAGGGGTAGGGGAGCGGCAACGCGAGGCGCTCGTGATCTATCAGGTTCTGCTCAAGCAGCGTGACGCGATCGAAGCCGCCCTGTATCCTGATGCGCTCGTTTGGGAGTCGCTCGGTTCGGGACACTATCGGATCGCCTCGATGATCACGGGAGGCTATGACGCCCCGGAGAGCGATTGGGATGAGATCCAAATCCAGCTTATGGATGTGATGGGACGGCTTCGTGGCGTCTTCAAGAAGTACCTGCATAACTTATAGCCGGTCTTGCTGCTCGATCGCCATGGCGGCGACGATCCTGGTCCCGAGTCGCTTGTTGGTCTGGCCGGGAACTCGCAGGTTGGGCCTTTGCTTGCGCACATCTTTGGACACATCGGCTGAAGAGGTCTCTGTTCAGCGCGCTAATGAGCGCTCTGACGGCTTGGCACTCTAGGAACGCCACACCCACAGGAGAGCCACACCCACGGTAGAGCCGGATCGGTGTTGTGACGCTGTCGACCCCGCGCGAAACGGACCTGCTCGCGATGAGACACCAATGACAAGCGCTGGTGTCGGAGGCGGGACTTGAACCCGCACGACCTTATCGGTCACTAGGCCCTCAACCTAGCGCGTCTACCTATTCCGCCACTCCGACGTGAGAGATTCATACTACCAACCATCGCACCTGCGGACCCACGCATCGCTGAAGTTTTCTGTTAGAGAAGGTAGTGCTACTATGCGGGGACCGGATAACATACTAGAGGGCCACCGAGGTAAGGGGAACGCACGTGCCACTCTTGGAAATCAAAGATCTACATACGCACATTCGGCTGCGCAAGGGTGAAGTCCGGGCGGTCGATGGCGTAAGCTTCGATGTCAATGTCGGTGAGACGGTCGGGCTGGTAGGGGAGTCCGGCTCAGGCAAAACGATGACTGGAATGTCAATTTTGGGACTGCTGCCAACTGGTGGTTACATTCCTCATGGCGAGATCCTGTTTAATGGTGTCGATCTCACGAAGCTCTCGCAAAGCCAGATGCGCAAATATCGTGGCAACGAGATCGCGATGGTCTTCCAGGACCCAATGACGTCCTTAAATCCGGTACTGACGATTGGTGACCAGATCGGCGAGACGGCGCGACTTCATCTCGGCATGAACAAGACCGACGCTGAGGCGAGGGCGATTGAGGTGCTCAACATGGTCGGTATGCCAAACCCAAAGGAGCGGCTCACCTACTTTCCTCACCAACTCTCGGGAGGACTCCGTCAGCGTGTGATGATCGCGATGGCCCTCACCTGTGATCCAAAGTTGCTTATCCTTGACGAACCAACGACGGCACTTGATGTCACCATTCAGGCCCAGATTCTTGAACTTCTTGAGGATCTGAAGGAACGTCTTTCGATGGCGATGATACTCGTCACCCACGATATGGGTGTGATCGCTGGACGTGCTGATGATGTGGTGGTGATGTATGCGGGCGAGGTCGCCGAGTTCGCTTCCTCCAAGGATCTGTTTCAGAACCCTTATCACCCCTATACTGAGGCTCTTTTGGCGTCAATCCCACCCCTAGAGGGTTCGATCCCCGAGCGTCTCTACTCGATCCCAGGGTTACCGCCAGATCTCAGTACTGATTTAGTTGGTTGTAGATTTGCGCCACGCTGTCGCTATGTCCAAGATCGATGCCGAGTTGAGGAGCCACCCTTCGAGACTCCGGATGGTTACTCACACCCGTTCAGCTGCTTTTACCCGGTCTCTGCACCCGATCGTATTCCGGTGAATGTGATCAAACGCGATCAGGCGAGCTCAAAGACGGATCGCGAGGCCATTATCGAACTCGATCACGTCGTGAAGGAGTACCCTGTGACAAAGGGTGCCCTTGTCCAGCGCCATATTGGTACCGTCAAGGCGGTGACCGATGTGACATTCTCGGTCTATCGCGGCGAGACATTTGGAATCGTCGGTGAGTCCGGTTGCGGCAAGACGACGACGGGTTCGATGATCGTCGGCCTAGAGGATGTCACTGCTGGAGATATTCGCTTCAAAGGTCGCTCGATTATCAAGGATCACGGTCGCTATTTGAAGTCGGTCCGTCGGGATCTTCAGCTTATGTTCCAAGATCCTTACGCCTCGCTCGACCCGCGAATGCGGGTAAAGGATATCCTCTCTGAGCCGCTAACCATCCATCGTCTTGGTAGCCAACGTGAGCGCGATGCGACGGTCGCACGGCTGCTCCGCGAGGTCGGACTCTCGCCGTCGGCCGCTGACCGATATCCACATGAGTTCTCCGGTGGTCAGCGACAACGTATCGGTCTTGCTCGGGCCTTGGCGCTGCAGCCAGAGGTCATCGTGGCAGATGAGCCAGTATCGGCACTGGACGTCTCGATTCGTTCGCAGGTGCTGAACCTCATGAAGGATCTCCAGGCAGAGCATGATCTTACCTACATCATTATCTCTCACGATCTCTCCGTTGTTCGATTCATGGCCGACCGAATCGCCGTGATGTACCTTGGCAAGCTTGTGGAGCTTGGAACAGAGGCGGACATCTTTCAGCGGGCCAAACATCCCTATACTCATATGCTCCTCGACGCCGTGCCAGAGGCGAACCCGGAGGTTGAGCTAGCTAAGGAACATGGCACCGTCCGTGGCGAAATCCCCTCCGCAATTACTCCACCCTCCGGGTGTCGCTTCCGCACCCGCTGTGCTTTTGCCCAGGATCGATGCGCAGAGGAGCAGCCGGATTACACCCAATATGGACAAGAGCACTACGCGGCCTGCTTCTATCCGATGGCACGCCCGCCGCGATTTGCCGAAACTGAGGCTGCTGGCTAGGCATTAGTCATGATTGCAGCGCCATGAGGTGAACGTCTCGATTGGTTGGTGAACGCATTCGCTACCACTGATTCTGAGGGAGATGGCGCTACCGAGATTGATAGATCGCGTAAGCCGAGCCCGGTCAGTTATGTGCCCGAGCTTGGTGGGTCGCCTACAGGGGATAATGAGCCATTTCGCTGGATTAGCGTGGCTAGCGTTATCAATGATGGATGGTCGTTGGTGCGCCGGGCGTGCACCGGGTCGGTAGGTGTTGTCCTATGAGGAAGGCAAGACCCTCTTCGCTGTAAGCCACGCCCCGACGTAGGCAGGGCGGCCTGATGGCTGCGGGAGAGTGCGCTGCTATGCACGACTACCCGTGGTAGCACACGGGAATGAGCTTCTATGCGTCCGGGGGAAGCCAGCTCATTGCTGCTACTGTCCAGTGACCGAATTGGCAAAGGCTAGCCGATGGTGGCAAATGTTTGCAGGCCAGGCGTAGCTTCTCGTTGTGATGTGGGCAACATCATGGTCGCAACGTGATGGAAGCGGGCTGGGTAGAAGAACCTCATAGTACCAACAATAAATGTCTATGTTGGTGGGGTAATGCTGTGTGGGAGTTGGAATGCAGCGGATTGCAGCGGTGGGGCAATAGCATCGTACTTTCTTGCTACTCGGGCCGTACTGCGATGGCAAGCAGCTATTCGTGCTACGGCGCGGAAAAAGTATTCAAGTAGCTTGGGTCGACCTTCATCGTCTGTTAATCTTAGCCGCGATAGTACGTCCGATTATCCCGTCGTGGATGGCGGTGGGATGTCGTCATTTGGAGCAACCAACTGTGGCAAATACTGTGTCAAGACAGTAGCAAGTTCAACTCGTTACTTCGAAGGGCACGCCTTCGGATCCCACCAACTGATCGGTTCAGAGGCGCTCCAAAGATTGGTGTTAGCGAGCTGGGTCACGCTTTGAACATTGCTGGAGGACCCGCTGCTGGTTGCACTCGACGATGATGAGCTGTTACCGGTGCTAGAGGAGGAAGAGCTCGCTGTACTTGGTGGTGGGTCGACGGCAACGGTGGAGCCTGTGGTGAGGACGACATCAGCGGACTGTGAACTTGGCCCTTCGGCCATAATCGCTTGACCGGTCAATGAAGAGAGGACCTTCTCTCCCATCGCCAGGTCACCAGGTCGATACCGCACCACCGCTTCGGAGTCGGTTCCGGCGTAGGTGGCGTTACCGATAGAATCGATCTTGTAGCCAAGAGCTCGTAAGCCGGAGGCCGTTTGCGCGGCCTCATTCGTAACGCCAGACCCGTTCAGGACCGAAACCGTCACGGAACCTGGGGATACCGCCTGGTAGTCCACCGCACTTGTGCCTAGGAACTTGGAGATTTGCGTGAGATCATTGGGTTGGTAGGGCAGGACGATCGATCCAGGAGCCTGATAGTTACTGGGGTTGGCAAGATCATGGAAGGTGCCATTGGGAATGATCACCGGCAGGGTGACCGTAGGAATAGCGCCGGGATTTACGTGTGAGTAGGTCAAGGCTAGTGAGACGAGGTCGCTGAGGGTGAAGCCTTGGTCGAGCTTCAGTGCTGGGAGAATGGAGCCCAACAACGCGTTAGCGTTCAAGGGATTGGATAACGCCGATGTCTTAATTTGAGAGGCGAGAACTCTCAGAAAGATATGCGTCCGTTGAATGCGACCAAGATCACCGGTTCCATCGTACTTCCACGTTCCCGTCGTCGGGTCGTAGTAGTACAGATGCCTCGCGCGAACAAGCGCTAACGCCTGGGTGCCGTTGAGGTGCTGACATCCGGGTTGCGTGATGTTGAGTCCCGAATAGTAGTCCTTCAACTTGGTCGGGAAGTCAATAGTGATGCCGCCGAGGGTGTTCACCACCTTTTCAAAGGTATAGAAGTTGAGTTCTACGTAGTGGCTGATAGGAATGCCGAGATCCTGTTGGATCGCTTTGACGAGCATCGTTGGGCCAAACTTCCGGTTGAGGTAGGTGTCCTCGGCGGAGTTCAGCGAATCATCGACCCGTAGCTGCAACCCAGTGCCACCGGGCATGGGCATCCAAAGGTCCCGCGGTATGGAGAGTAGATAGGCTGAATGCTTCGCTGGGTCGAGGTGTAGTACCATGGTGACGTCGCTGCGTCCGCCACCGACCTGGGAACACGTGCCGAAATGGTTGTTCTGTTTCTGATAGAAACTCGAATACTTCTTCAACGTGCAGCGGCTATTGTCTCCCACCAGGAGAATATTCTCGGGCTTGCCGCTCGGGGCTTGGGTGGTGAGTCCATCGACGTGGACGCGGCCTATCTGATCGTAGCGGTAGTGCACATAGACGTAGCCACTCACCCCTAGGATCAGGATCAAGACGAGAAAACCGACTAGTCCTGTGACCAGGCGACGCCTGCGACGTAGTTTGGAGGACTTGACGATCTTTTTTTGGTGTTGATGAGTCACGATTCGAATAGGTTAGTTGGCGTCAGTGCCTTCGGCGCAGTCAGAATCTCAGCTCCCCTTAACGGCGCTGCAGGCGAACCTCAAGCGCGTCGCGTAATGCGTCACCAATGAAGTTGAAGGCGAGGACGGTGAGGACGATCAAAAGGCCGGCAGGATAGATGAGCCACCAGTAGCCGTCATAGATGTAACTGACACCACCGGAGAGCATCGAACCCCAGTCAGCTGCTGGCGGTGCGAGACCAAAGCCGAGAAACCCGAGGGTCGCCAAGATAAGAATCGAGTTTGCCACGGTGAAGGTAGCCTGCACGACGACGACACCGATGGTGTTCGGGATGATATGGCGGGTGATCGTGCGGAGGCGGCCCCCACCCATGATCCGCACGGCACGTACGTACTCACGTGTGCGAAGGCTTAGCGTCTCACCGCGCACCAACCGTGCTGCGGTAAGCCACGAGACGATCGAGATGGTGATGATCAACAGCAAAACCGTCGGGTGATAGATCGTCTCGAGGTAGAGGAGGATGAAGATCGTTGGTACGGCGAGGAGGACATCAACGATGCGCATCATGATCGTGTCGACAAAGCCACCGAGGAAACCCGAGATGGCTCCCCACAGGGTCCCGATGACCGTTGCAATAAGGGCCGAGATAATACCGATAATCAGGCTATCTTGACCACCCGTCATCAATCGCCCAAGGACGTCGCGTCCGCTCGGATCGGTGCCAAGTGGGTGACCGGGACCTGGTGGAAGGTTGATACTGTAGGTCGCAACCGTTGTGTCGGAGTGATAGAAGATAGGCCCTGCGAAACTGAAGAGGATGAGGAGAACGAGCAGTCCTACTCCCAGTATGCCGAGTTTGTTGTCGAAAAACGAACGTACCAGGAGGCGCCACGCCGAGCCCGAGCCCGAGACTTCCCCACCATCGGGTGTCGAGGGGAGATTGGTGCCAGCGAAGGGAGCGGCAAACTCTCGTTCAACTTCGGGATTGAGATCTTCGGTGATCGACATGATGCGAAGCTTCCTTCCTAGTAGCGTACGCGGGGATCGAGCGCCGCGTAGGCGATGTCGGCGAGTAGGTTTCCAACTACGGTAGCGATCGCCACTACCAGTGTGATGCCGAGGGCAGTGGGGTAGTCCTGACTGGTGAGAGCGTTGATGTAATCAGAGCCGATTCCCGGATAGTTGAAGGTGATCTCGGTCACCAGACCAGCAGTCAAGACGGCGGGGAGCGTCAGGCCAATCAACGTCACGATAGGGATGAGTGAATTGCGTAACATGTGCTTGAAGAGCACTACCCGTTCGGAGAGGCCCTTGGCGCGTGCGGTCCTGATGAAGTCTTGGGCAAGTGACTCAATGGCGGAGGAGCGCATGAAACGCGAGTAGCCAGCGAAGTTGACCAGCGCCAAGGTGGCTATTGGAAGGATTAGGGCCATTGGTTGACTTAAGATCTGCCCAACTGTTGATCCCTGCGGCGCCTCGGCGGGGAGCAGGTGGAGGTACTCGGAAAAGCCGAAAATCAGTAGCTCACCAAGAAAGAAGGTTGGCATTGCATAGAGGACAAAGGAGATACCAGTAATGCCTTGGTCCGCGAACTTGTTGCGGCGAACTGCCTGAAAGATGCCAATCGGTACCGCGACCACGATCGAGATCAACAGTGCGACTCCAACCAGGAGTAGGGATTTTGGTGCGTCGCGGTTGAGGATCGAGCCGACGGACTCGTTGAGCTTGTAGGACTGACCCAAGGTGTGTTGCCACACCACTTGATAGAGGTAGTGCCAGAGCTGAAAGTAGAAGGGTTTGTTCAGGTAGTTCTGGATGATGAAGGCATGAACCTGCGCCTGCGATGCATGGAAACCGACGATCGCGCGGGCAGGGTCTGGAAGTAGTGTCTGCAGGATGAACATAATAACTAAGACGCCGAGCACTACAATGAGCGACTGAATAATTCGGCGAATGGTGTAACCAACCATGGCTTCCCCTCTAGCAGCAGCAGTAGATGTGTCCAGCACAATGACGACCCTGACCTGTAGCGTAGCAGCTATTGGACAGGGCCGTCATTGGCATGGCGCGATTATTACTTAGTAAAGTACCAGTTCTCAGGTGTGAGATTCAGGTACGGGTTCTGGGTCACGCCACCGAGCTTGCTCGACACCAGTGAGATGGAGTAGTCGGGCGATGGCTGGTAGATAACAGGAAGCTGCTTGACCATATAGTTTTGATATGCATCAAGGGCGGCCTGTGGATCAGAGGACGTGTGGGTAGCGGCGATCAACGTGTTCGCAGTATTGCTGGAATAACTGCCGAAGTTCGAGCCTGACCCACTGCCGAAGAGCTCGCCACCGGATGGATAGTTATCCGGGCTGTACTCCCAGCCGCCGGCCCAGTTCTCCATCTCCCACTTACACGAGGCCTGAGAAGAAGTACAAGGAGCGGCGTTGGTGATCACCGTATCGAAGGTCGCCGATGTCAGGTTGATGGTGATTCCCGCCTGCTTTGCGGCAGACGCATAGGCAGCCATCTCCTGCTCAGTCGCAGTGTTGCCAGAGGCGTACTGCAGGTTGAGGTTCAGGGCCAAGCCCTTCGAGACACCAGCACCACAGTCGGTAGCCGCTGAGCCAGGACTCTCACAGGTCATCACGCCATTGACCATCTTAAAACCATGGGAGGTCAAGAGGTTCTTGGCGGCAGAGACCGAGTAGGGGTATGGATTCGACTTCGAGTTCGCATCTGCGAAGGGGTTGGCAGGTGCGAGCGGGACTGGCGAATAGCTCGGAACCGCATAGCCCTTCAGGAAGGTCGAAATCCACGCAGGCTGATCAACCAAATGCTGGAGCGCCTGGCGGAAATAGAGCTGCTTGAAGAGTGGTCCATAGGTCGGGTTGTTGTAGTTCTCTACCCAGTAGTCAAAGCCAAGATCAATCCATGGCTCCACCTTGTAGCCGAGAGACTCAACGTAGGACTTCTGCGAGAGGTCGGTGACCGGCAGATAACCATAGGTGATGGCGTTGTTACCGGCACGAAGGACGTTGAACTCCGATGAACTAGAGATGAATGGCAGCTCAACGAACTCTGACAGGCTCGGCTTGACCGGACCCGAGTAGTCGGTGTTTGGCACAAAGACAGCCTTGCCAGCAGTGGTAAAGCTCTGGAGCTTCCATGGGCCGTCAACGACGGACCAGATGGGGCTCGTGGCATACGTGGAGAGGTCACCGGCTTGGCCGCTCAAGAACTTGTAGACCGCCTGGGCACCACTTGTGGTGGTATCGGGCAAGTTGGCCGCCGTCGGGCTCGGCGCCGGTTGGTTGAGCGAGGTACGATCCCATGCCATTGGCAACGGAGTGATCTGCGAGAGCTCGTTGTAGGTAAACCACGTTGGGCTATAGGACTTATTCAGCTGAAACACCACTGTCGAGGCATTTGGAGCTGAGTAGGATACGACGTTATCAGGGAAGTCGCCAGGTACGTAGGCCGCCCAATCGGTCTTGTTTGCCTTTAGGAGGTTCATCCAGAAGATCACATCGCGCGAGGTCACGGACTCACCGTCTGACCACTTGTACTTCTTCAGGGTGATGGTGACCGTTTTGTCATTGTTCGAATAGACCGGAGTGTTGGCCAATGACAGACTGGTGTTGAGCTCGGCCTTGTTCCCAACTCCAAAGAAGTACAGCGGGCGGTACATGAGCGCCTGGAACTGTGAAAGGTTATCGACAGAGAAGTCAGTGCTCGGGGTGAGCGGGAAGATATAGTTCGGATTTGCCCCTGGACCCTCCGCGAAGTAGGCAACTCCACCCTTGACCTTTGTCGCGGTAGACGTGGTGCTCGAGGTGGACTTTGTACTCGTTGAACTCGAACCACAAGCCGCAAGCAGCATTGCAGCTGCAGCGGTGGTTCCGATGATTGCGGCGGTCTTCCGCCTTGACGTTTTCTTCATTGGTTCCCCAATTCCTCCCATATATCTCGCTCCCTTGCACTCCTACGCGCAGGGGTCGAAGTTATGTTACGCTATTTCTGCATGGAATGCGCCACCCCTTTGGGGAGTTCTTTGACATTTCACACAAAACTTTTCGAGTTCGAGGGTTGTTGATCGATGAATATGCAGGCGGCCAGGGACTTTGCGCAGCACTGTATAATCTAGAAGAACATAGCCTTAAGGAAATCTTAAGGTTATTATCAGATTGGATGAAGTTTGGGTACCGATGAGGATCGTTCGAGTGCGCTCATACTGGTCCTCTGCATCGCTGCAACCACCATCACCACGCTACCTGTCTTCTTAACGGGGGCGTTAGCGGTGGTGATTCGACAGCATCTGGGGTTGAGTTCGACTGACCTGGGGTTGCTGGTAGCAGCTTTCTTTGCAGCGGCCGTTCCGAGCTCACTACTGATAGCCCCTCGAGTCGCAGCGATCGGGGCAGAGCGTATCATGCGGGTGACTGGGATCGCCGCTACGGCCGCCTTGGCAGTGATCGCTGGCGTGGGGAATTCATTCGCCGTGATCCTTGTCGCTCTCGTCCTGGCTGGTATCGCCAATGGAGCGATGCAGCCTGCGGTCAACCTCTATCTCACCAGTCGCGTGCATCTAACGAGACAAGGCTTCGCCTTTGGAGTCAAACAAGCGGCGATCCCCGTCTCAACGCTGCTCGCTGGCATCTCGGTACCCCTCGTCGCGCTCACCTATGGTTGGAGGTACGCCTACCTTGGGGCCGCGATCGTCGCCTTGACGGTGACAGCGTTACTCCCGAGAACGCAAGGGATACGCACCCAACTTCATGGAAGGGCTGCTAAGACGACCGTGGTGCTGAAGCCGTTGATCTTCTTGGCCGTCGGTATCGGACTTGGTGCAGGTGCGGCGAATGGACTGGGTGCCTTCTTCATCAGCTCGACGGCTCGAATCGGAGTGGCGGTGGGTACGGCAGGCTATCTAGCTTCTTTGGGTAGCCTGGCATCACTCTTTACCCGTATCGTATCCGGCTACTT
This sequence comes from Actinomycetes bacterium, assembly GCA_021819725.1. The sequence goes on along the minus strand of JAKAQR010000001.1, from coordinate 119,073 downwards.
GGCTGATCGCCGTAGTGGTAATCATTTTGTGGTAGTGGCAGCCATGCTCTCACTTGGTGCCCTCGGTTATCTTCTCCTCTCCTTTGGATTGCGGCCATTGGTGGTCTTTGCCGCCGTCCTGGCCTACGCTGCTGGATGGGGTTGGAATGGGGTCTTCAACTATGCCGTCGCACGCACACACCCCCATGCAACCGGCCATGCGACCGGCATCACGCAAGCCGGCGCCTTCGCGGGTTCAGTCTTTGGCCCGCTGGTCTTTGGCATTATCGTTGACCACTTTGGTTATGCGGTTGCTTGGCGATTCGCTGCCGGTATGGTGATCGTTGCGGCCGTCGCCGTCATGGTAGGGCGCTCTCTCCTCATCCAAGAGATTGCGACCCGCGAAGAGTGATGGTAGCCGATCCCTTGAACTATGGCCAGTCAGCCGAGCCATGGTGTGAGATTGGCGATCTCTTGGGTGAGCCACCGCTGCCAGCGTCGATGGGTCGGGGCCCGCAGCGCTGCTGCGCAACCAGCGCCCACAAGTGCACCAGCAGCGACATCGCTCGGCCAGTGGAGCCCGGAGTAGATTCGTGAGCCCAGCACACCAAGCGTGAGTGGGCGAAACAGGCATGCTAATGCAGTTGGATGAGCTCCGAGCCCCGCGACAAAACCTACCGATCCTGCTGAGTGAGTCGAAGGGAACGAGTGAGAGGGACGATGGTCAACCAGGCTTGAGATCGCCGGGTTGGGCGATGCAAAGGGACGAGTTCTTGGGGCTAGTTGTGCGATGAGGCGCGTACCCATGACGCTCGCGGCACCGGTGAGGACCGAGCGGATGATCATCGTTCGCGTCTCGATATTGGCAGGTTTGAGCCCATACCAGGCGGCGATGAAGCCAAGGGCGTAGATCTCGGGAGCATTGGCCGCTAAATACGTAGCCATCCGATCGAGACGTGGCCACCTTCCATGGAGCCGCGCGAAGGTGTCGATAACATGTTGATCGGTGTTGACGAAGGCCCGATAGGGGTCGTGCGAGTTGGGAGTGGATGCGATCACGCTAACACGATAATCAGCGTGGGACTCCGATCTCGCCTACCGGCTCTGACGGTGACACACCTTGGATGAGGAACCTCCGATGTCGGCGAACCCATGGCCGGCCACACTAATCACGTTTGATGACACAAAATGGCTCGAGCGCAGCCACGGATCTCGGCGATGGTGAAATCCAGAGCAACCGGCATCCTCCTCGACTGCAACCAGTCATTGATGCCGCAGTGCACTGGCCCACCAGTTGTCATTGGCGAGCGCTCGCCAGCGATGGTGTATCGGTCAGCGCTTCACTCGCCAGCGTGGTTCGCCTGCCCTGCACCATCGATAGAGAGGCGTGCATTGGCCATGCGATGGTGCAACCATTGCGAGGTTGGCAAGGCAAGAGCTGGAAGGGATGCTGCTTCGTGCATTGGCCATGCGATGGTGCAACCATTGCGAGTGTTTCACCGGTTGGACTACGCGTCGGTCCATTTTGGGGGACGCTTTTCAAGAAAAGCCGTCATACCCTCCTGCGCATCGTGCGTCTGGGACGCACCTGCCATCGCGGCGATGGCGACTGAATACGCATCGACGACAGGAAGGTCCAGCTGTCGATAGAGGGTACTTTTCCCAAGAGCCTTCGAGTACCGAGAGCCTCTGCTCGCACGATCGAGTAGGTCAAAGGTGGCCTGGTCGAGCTCATCAGGTTCCACGACACGGTTGATCAGACCCCACGATAGAGCGGTAGGGGCATCGATTGTGTCACCCGTTAAGGCCATCTCGGTTGCCCGTTTACGGCCAATGGTGTGACCGATTGCCACCATAGGGGTGTGACAGAACCAGCCACCCTTGCCGCCAGGTGCTGCAAAGCCTGCATTCGACGATGCAACCGCAAGGTCACAGGTAGCCACCAGTTGCGCACCCGCCGCCGTGGCAAGTCCGTGGACGCGTGCCACCACCGGCTGTGGTGTGCCGATAATGGTGAGCATCAACCGAGTACAGGCCTCTAACAACCGGTGCATGTAGGCATAATCTTGACCCGCCATCTCAGAGAAGTCATGACCGGCAGAGAAGACTGGTCCATTCCCAGCCAACACCACGCCGCGAACGTCGGAGGCCTGTGCCTCCTCAAAAGCCTCCGTGAGCTCTTCCATGTGAGCAAGCGAGAGAGCGTTGCGCTTTGATGGTCGATTCATCGTGATGACCAGAAAATCACCCTCAGGTTGGACGGTAACATGTTGACGTGGTTTGTTTGTCATCGGACCCCCTTTGGGACGCATTCTATACGGTCGATTCGTGTGGGGCAAGGATTGCGACCATGGTGTGGTCCGATACACTCCAGGTGAAGAGAGATGACGCTAAGACGACGGGTGGGAATACGTGATGAGAGGTGCTGGTGGTAATCCGACAACGCCTTGATATCGTCCTGCAGCGTCGGGGCCTCGTGCGTTCGCGCGCACAGGCCGACCTCCTGATCGGTGATGGGCAGATCCTCGTGAATGGCTCCTTGGCGACCAAGGCTTCACGACTTGTAGCCACCTCCGACGCCATTGAGGTCCTTGGATCGACCGACTGGCATCCTCGTGGGTACGACAAGCTCGCTGGAGCCCTGGAGGATTGTGGGGTAGTCACGGCCAACAAGGTGTGTCTTGATGTGGGTTCGTCGACTGGGGGCTTTGTGAAGGCACTACTCGACACCGGTGCGGCGTCGGTGGTGGCTGTCGATGTGGGTACTGCACAACTCGATGCACAGCTGCAGCGGGATACGAGGGTTGCGAGTTATGAACAGACGGATATTCGCAGTTTTGCTTGGCCGCTGGCGACCGCTCCTGAGCTCATCACGGTCGATGTGTCCTTCATATCCATCCGTCACATCATCGATGCGCTTTGCTCCCTGTCGAGTCCCGGTACCGAACTGCTTATCCTGATCAAACCACAGTTCGAGGTAGACCGACGGATCGCCTCTAAGGCCAAGGGTGTGGTCACTGACCTTGCGATTCACGCTGAGGTATTGCGGGGGATGCTAGTGGATCTTGGCGAGCACGGCTTGGTCGTCACCCAGTTAGTACGGTCCAGGAGAAAGGGGTCGAAGGGCAACCAGGAGTACTTCGCGTACGTAGCGACTCCCGCCCCGTCGTCGATGCCGGCGGTCGAAGACCTTATCGCTGATGCACTGGCGAGGAACTAGGCTCTCGTGGAGATGATGACTCTGGGATTTGTGCTCCACCCCGCCCATGCTCAAAGTAGCAGCCTTTTTCTTGAGGCCAAGAGCTATCTAGCGACCCATGGTTGCGAGAGCATCCAACTCTTGGCGACCGATACTGCACACCTCGAGGTCGACCGAACGGAGCCAGAGCCGTGGACAACATCCGAACCGCGTGTTGATGCGGTGGTCAGCATCGGTGGGGATGGCACCATGTTGCGTGCCATGGCCTGTGCACATCGGCAAGGTGTGCCCGCGCTCGGAATCAACCTTGGCCAGCTCGGCTACCTTACCGAGGTTGAGCCGAGCGAGATGATTGACGCGTTGGCGTCGATCATCTCGGGAGAGTTCACGGTCGAGGAACGCCTAGCACTCTGTGCTGAATTTAAAGTTGATGAGCAGCTTCGTCAAGTCATCTCCTTCAACGAGGTGGTCGTTGAGCGGGAGGTCTCCGGTCACGTCATCCGCGGGGATGTCCTTCTTGGCGGCAAACTGTTCTTACGCTACGAGGCGGATGGTCTCATCATTGCGACGCCCACTGGTTCGACCGCCTATAACTTATCCGCCCGAGGACCCATCATCGCACCGAGCCTGCGCGCCATCATTCTTACACCGCTCTCGCCCCACATGCTCTTTGATCGTTCGCTCGTACTCGATAGTGATCAGCGTATTGATTTCCATCTCGCGCGAGGCCCCAATGCATCGGTGATGGTCGATGGCCAGGTCGTACACTCGCTTGCGCCGCTCGGTGCTGTTTCGATCTATGCCCATCCTGCGCCGGTACAACTCATTCGCGTCGTTGATGTACCCTTCTACGACATTGTGAAGCGGAAGTTTCGATTAAATCACTCCGAAAGTATCTCAGATGCTTGACTCCCTGGTGGTCGAGAATCTGGGGGTGATTGAGTACGCGGAACTTGAGTTCGAAGCGGGACTCGTCGTCATCACTGGCGAGACCGGAGCGGGCAAAACCTTGCTCACCACCGCACTTGGACTCTTGTTGGGGGCGCGTGGCTCTCCCGAGCTGATCGGCCCCTATGGTGAAAGCGCGCGTATTGCTGCTCAGCTGACCGAGCATGAGGGACAGGTTCTGTTGCGGCGTGAGCTGACAATGGCGGGGAGAAATCGAGTCCGTATCGATCGCGAGGCGGTGACGCTTGGGGAGTTGAGCGAGCGCACAGCACACGAAGTCGAGATCTTCGGACAACATCTCGCAGCAACCTTAACCCAACCACTGGCCCAACTTCGTATCCTTGATCGTTTTGGTGCCATCGATGACACGAAACTACGAGAGCTTCGAGCTCGCTCATCCAGACTCGAAGCCGAGCTTGCGGAGGTCCGGGAGCGTGGTGGTGAGCGTCTGCGCCGCCTCGAATTTCTTGCGTTTGAACTGGGTCTCCTACGCGATGCCAAGCTTGAGGATCCCGAGGAGGACGCCAAAGTTGAGGCAGAGATTGCGCGTCTTGCTTCAACGCGTGACCGACAGCAGCTGCTCTCGGCCCTGCATGATCTCCTCGTTGGGGATGGGGGTTTGAGCGACCAGCTTGCGGCTTTGCATGGTCAGGCCAAGGAGCTGATGCCAACGATCGGCAGCCGCCTCGATGCGTTCTTGGACGAGATCGACGACCTTGCTCACGAAAGTCGCAACGCCCTGGAGGGGGAGATAGAGGATCCGATCACGCTCGCGGAGCTTGAGGAACGTCTTGGTGTCCTCGTGGCTATGAAACGCCGCTTTGGTTCAACGCTGACGGAGGTCCTTCGAGTCGAATCGGAGCTCACGACGGAGTATGCTCACCTCGAAGATTCCACGCAGTCTGAGGCGGCAATCGTTGCCGAGCTGGCAGCTCTCACACCACAGATCGATGAGGCGCTCACGCAGCTACGGACCCTACGTCAACAGGCTGCAAGGGAGTTAACGCGCCAGGTAGAGGAGCTACTTACTGAGGTCGCGCTCGGGAGTGCCCAATTTGCGATCCACTTTGACGATCCCGATGGAATCCTTCCGACCTTTCTGTTCACCGCTAACCCTGGCATTCCCCTGATGCCACTTGGCAAAGTCGCCTCGGGTGGAGAACTCTCGCGTCTGATGCTTGCTATCGCGCAGATAGCGGGGGCATCAACGCCAACACTGGTCTTTGATGAGATTGACGCTGGCATCGGTGGTGCGACCGGTCTACGTATCGCCCAGGTACTGCGATCGATGGCTGAGGACCACCAGGTGCTGGTGGTGACCCATCTTGCCCAGATCGCGGCGGCGGCGAGCCAACATATCGTGGTCACAAAGTCGACCACCGCCGATCGAGTGATGACCTCACTCCACGTTGTACGTGGCCCACAACGGGTAGAGGAGATCGCCCGCATGCTCTCTGGTCATGCCAGTTCACCGCAGGCGCTCGACCACGCAACCGACCTGATCGCACGCTTTTCGGGAGAATCTCACGTATACTGAACCGGAAGGGAGCGGGGTTGACTAAGCATATTTTTGTCACTGGCGGTGTTGCGAGTTCGCTGGGTAAGGGCATTACGGCATCGTCGATCGGTCGTCTACTCAAGGCTCGCGGCCTTCGTGTCACGATGCAAAAGCTTGATCCTTACATCAACGTTGATCCCGGCACCATGAACCCCTTCGAGCACGGCGAGGTGTTTGTGACCGCTGATGGTGCAGAGACAGACTTAGATCTCGGACACTATGAACGCTTTGTCGATATTCAACTCCGTCGTGGATCGTCGGTGACGACGGGAGCGATCTATAAGACAGTCATCGAACGAGAACGCCATGGCGATTATTTAGGCAAGACCGTCCAGGTGATTCCCCACATCACCGATGAGATCAAGACGCGGATCCAAGCCCTTGCAACCGACGATGTCGATGTGGTGATCACCGAGATCGGCGGTACCGTTGGGGATATCGAGATTCTTCCCTTTCTTGAGGCGATCCGTCAGCTACGCAACGAGATCGGACGCGATCACGCATGCTTTGTCCATCTTACGTTGGTTCCCCACATCGGCCCCTCTCAAGAGGAGAAGACGAAACCGACGCAGCACTCGGTGGCAGAACTCCGTTCCCGAGGAATTCAACCAGATATCATCGTGTGTCGGTCGGACCGTCCGATGTCGGCAGGCGTGCGGCAGAAAATCTCGATGTTTTGCGATGTGCCGGTCCGGGGGGTCGTCACGGCGATCGATACCGATAACCTGCTGGCGGTTCCGCTGGTCCTTCATGACCAGGAGCTCGATGACTATATCGTGGAACTGCTTCACCTTGATGGGTTAGCGGAACCGGAGCTTTCGGAGTGGTCAGATCTTGCGCACCGATCATCTGCGCCGCTTCGGGATGTGCGGATCGGCATTATTGGGAAATATGTCGATCACGCAGATGCCTACCTCTCCGTCGTTGAAGCGCTTCGACACGGTGGTCTTCGTCACGATGCCAAAGTGCTTGTGGAGTGGATCTCAGCGGAAGAGGTGACTCCAATGATGGCAGATTCGTTCTTTGATGGGGTGGATGGCGTGGTGATCCCTGGTGGCTTTGGCCCACGAGGAATCGAAGGAAAAATCACCGCCGCTATGGTCACCAGGGAGCGTAGGATTCCGTGTCTCGGGATCTGCCTGGGTCTCCAAGTGATGGTAGTGGAGGTGGCGCGACATCTTGGTGCAATGCCTGATGCTCACTCGACTGAGTTTGATAGTGGTACCACGTATCCGGTGATTGATCTCATGGACGACCAACGGGAGCTCACCGATCTCGGTGGCACCATGCGATTGGGTACGTATCCAGCTCGCCTTGAGCCTGGTACGTTAGTGCATGAACTGTACAACTCCGAGGTGGTCTACGAGCGGCATCGACACCGCTTCGAGGTGAATCAGCGATTTCATGGTCGACTATTGAGTGCGGGGATTAATCTCTCTGGCTTTTCTCCGGATGGACGTCTGGTCGAATTTATTGAGATGCCGGGTCATCCATTTTGGGTTGGGACCCAAGCGCATCCTGAATTTCAATCACGTCCGAATCGTCCACACCCACTCTTCGTCGGCCTGATTGGTGCTGCACTCGAGTTCGCTAAGGATCATTGAGATGGCGTTTGCCAAGACCGGCGAGCAGACCGTAGCAACCAACGGCTTTCTCACCATGGTGGAAAAATCATTTCTCAGTGGTGGTGCTGAGTATCGGCGCACGATCATTGCACATCCAGGAGCCGTCGTCATCGTCCCAATCGTCGATGGCACGCACGTCGTCGTGGTTCGCCAGTTTCGCCCATCTGTCGAGGAGTATCTTATCGAGTTGCCTGCTGGCAAGCGCGACGTTCCCGATGAGGGCATTCTGGTCACGGCCGAGCGAGAACTCCAGGAAGAGTGTGGACTAAAGGCGCAGCACCTGTCGATGATTGGTTCCTTTCTCAACTCTCCCGGATTTACGGATGAGATGACCCATGTGGTGCTGGCCGTTGGGCTGTCGGAGGCACCGCAAGCACCGCAATCGGTGGAGGAGGAAGACATGGAGGTGCGCGTAGTTCCCATCGGCGCCATTGAGGACTTCTCAGCTCTCAGCGGATTCACCGATGGTAAGTCGATCGTCGGTATTGCCTTGGCTAAGTTGCATCTCATGTCGCACCGGGAGGAGCTGTCGTCGTATATTGACTCGCCCGAGGTTCGTGGACGCCTTCACTGAGCTACTAGGTGCTCCACTCGTCGATGAGTTTTTGGTATTTCTCGCCGTCATGGGGGAACGCAGTGAACTCACGGTGGTGGCATATCGCGCTGATCTGGCGCGGTTACTCCGTCATCTCGCCGCGACCAATACATCGCTGCTGGAGGCGACCCAACGAGATATTGACGATTTTCTGGCCGCCTACCAACAGGCGACATCCGCTCGCAGCGCTGCGAGGGCTGCTTCGGCCATTCGAGGGCTCTATAGCCATCTGATCACCTCCGAGTACCTCACTCGGGATCCAACGGAGGGTATTCGCCTCCACAACACGATACCATCGTTGCCAAAGGCGCTCTCGATCGCTGAGACCGAGATGCTGCTCGAGAGCGTTGGGGTTGAGGACGCGCTTGGATCGAGGGATCGGGCTATGCTCGAGGTGTTGTACGCCTCTGGCATGCGCATCTCGGAACTCATCGGACTCAACATTGGGGACCTGCGAGAGGAGTCCTTTTGGCTCACGGTCTCCGGAAAGGGTGCCAAGGAGAGGCTGGTGCCGATACCACCGATTGCCGCGCGCCAGCTCACCCGTTATCTTGAGCTATATCGGCGCCAACTCCTCGGGCCTCATCGCGATGAAGCAGCGGTGTTTGTCAATCGTCGCGGGGCTCGCCTCACTCGCCAAGGTGCTTGGTTTGCACTCAAGCAACGTGCGCAAGCGGTAGGCCTCGATTACAAGTTCTCGCCACACACCCTGCGCCATTCGTGTGCGACGCACCTCGTCGAGGCTGGCGCTGATCTACGGGTGGTGCAGGAGCTGCTGGGGCACGCCTCTGTTGCGACGACAGAGATCTATACCAAAGTCTCCATTGCCCATCTCACCAAGGTTTACCACGCGTATCATCCCCGGGCCACGTTATAGGGAACACGTGATAGCGAAAGGCTGGCTTTGCCACATGATGCCACCGATCAACGAGGCGTTCGTACTCAGTCCAAGGAGCTATTGGTCGGCGCGATTGCCTGGTTCGCCTGCATACCCTGTACGTTTTCCAGGGACACGTCCTGGTCTGCAGGGGCCGTGGTCTTCTGTCGTTGCTTGAGTTGTTCACGTTCAATCTGTTTGAGGACCGTTAGCGCCTCTTGATGCATGGGGGAATCGACCGGAGTACGCGAAAGGGTCTGTTGTGCCCAGTAGTACTCTTTGGGCATGCCTTCGCCCCGTGTCGACAGAGGGAACGCGTCGCTGCTCGCATCCATCCTTCGGTGCGCGCGATCCTCGGAGGCGATCCAGCTTCCAATCACGATCGCAAGACCTATCGTGGTCATGGCTTCACCCGCCCCCCAGAGAACCTGCCCTCCGGCGTGCCAGTTGCCGAGGGAGTAGATCGTCGGCGCGAGGGAGACCTTGTTTGAACTGATGGTGATGCCAAGAAACGTCTCAAATGGTATCCCAATCGCAAGCGAGAAGATTCTCCCACCAAAGCCAAGGCGCCAGTGCAAAATGGTGTCCTTGCCGATGATTGGCCACCAGAAGAGGACTCCACCAGCAAAAAACATGATGTTCAAGATGTCCATTAGCCACATGTGAGCCATTGCGAAGCCGACGGCGGTTGAGGTGAAGAACCACCACATGACCCCGTAATACAGGACAAAAACCACGAGAGGGAAGGTGAGGAACTGGAGAAAGCGCGAGTGCAAGAACCCGTCGATGAGTCGACGGGTATGCTTCTTTGAGGTCTGTAGTGCCAACGTGACGGGAGCGGCGAGTGAGAGCAGACCCGGTGCCACGATCATCAAGAGAAGGTGCTGGGCGATGTGGGCAGTAAAATAATGCATCACGTAGACCGAAACCGGTCCGCCAAGGGCGTACTCGATGGCAAAGGCGCCGCCGACGAAGGCTCCCACACGAGCATTCGACCACTTTCGACCCTTTGCCCGCACTTTGATGACGCTATCGAGATACCACGACGTTAGCGCAATGAGGAAAAATAACACGGCGATCGAGAACGGGCTGAGCGACCACGCGGTCAACAACCCTAGATAGTGAAAAGTATCCACCACACCTCCTCGTTCTTATGCTAGAGCATTCACCCCTCGTACTCCAACACGTTGCCCCCCGAATTGTCATGCTAGAGATCGGAGGTGGCGGCGGAATGATGACGCACCCGTTTGCGACCTGAGAGAGGCGTTCCCAGCGGGTACGCCTCTTCCCCTATACTGTGGATGTGGGAATTGATGGGAGCTACGTGATCGCCTTCGGCGGCGGAGTGATCTCGTTCCTGTCTCCATGCGTGCTCCCCCTTGTCCCTGCCTACCTGTCCGTGGTGTCGGGACTCGATGCACAAGAGATCGCCTCAGGCAGCGTCTTACAGCTCCGTAAGGTCACCACCTCGACGCTCTTGTTCGCGGCCGGCTTCACCGTCGTCTTCACCGCCCTTGGACTCACCGCATCGGCGCTCGGTCAGGAACTCGCTCGCGATCATGTCGCCATCGAACGCATCGGAGGGGTCGTCCTTATCGTCATGGCGCTCTTCTTGTTGGTAACCCAGTTTCTGTCGGCCCCGCAACTCGCTATGGAACGCCGTTTTCATCCCTCATTGCAGCGCTACGGCAAGTTCGCTGCACCGGTGGCAGGAATGGCGTTTGCCTTTGGTTGGACACCCTGTATCGGGCCCATCCTTGGCTCAGTCTTGGCGATCGCAGCGACCCAAGCATTACTGATCAAGGGTGCTATCTTGCTGCTCGCGTATTCGGCGGGATTGGCGGTTCCGTTTCTAGTGACTGGGCTTGTCTTCTCCAGAGCTGTCGGGGCGCTCAAGTTTCTCAAACAACACACTCGCATTCTCACGATTGGCTCTGCCGTCGTGCTGTTGGTGTTTGGCGTCGTTATGGCGCTCAATGAGTTCTCGTGGATCACCAGTCACCTCCAGTCGCTCGCTTCAGCCGTTGGGCTCTCGTCGCTCAACCGTCTTGGCTAGGCACCAGTGGGTGTACGGCTGGATGACGCAGTCATGGCCAAGCCCTGGAGCAGATACTTGGAGTTGATCTATAAAGCGCCGACATGCCAGGGGGAGGAACCACGGCATGATGACGGTCACGACTAGAATAGCCAACATGGTAGAGGTCGAGGTTGCAGGCGTCAAGGTGGATCTTCGCTCGAACTCGCCGGTGCTGTTGTTGCAAGAGCTGACTGCCCCGTACCGTGTAGTGCCAATCTTCATTGGTGTCCCTGAGGCAAATGCGATAGATCTCGCCATCGCCAACGTTGATCCGCCCCGTCCATTGACCCACGATCTCGCGTGCACCTTACTTGACGTGCTCGATGCCAGAATCTCCCAGGTTGTGGTCACCGAGGTTCGTAACGGGACCTACTACGCCGAGATCACGCTCATTGCCAACGGCATCGAACACCGTGTGAGTGCTCGTCCCTCAGATTCGGTGGCGCTGGCGATACGTAGTGGGGCCGCCATCTTTGTGGATGATGCGGTCATGAACTCCGAGGGGACGGTTTTTGATGATACCCAGCAAGCCGACTCCGGACCCGAAGTCGTACAGGAGGAGATCGTCGGCGAATTTCGTGACTTCCTCAAGTCGATACGACCGGAGGATTTTTCCGAGTAGGTAACCCGCTACGTCGGTACGTTAGCAGGCCACGATACCGGCCAACGTTCATCCGTATAATGTCGCCTTGCTGCGATTGCAAATCGAGGGATTCACCTCTCCTTGTCGCTTTTTTAACTACGCTACAGAGGAAAACAAGGAGGTCCTATCCAGTGAAGGTGGCGCTCATCGTCGTTGGCGTGCTCATTGTTTGCATCGTCGGTGCCTACTTCGTATCCACTTCGCTCGGCGTGGCGGCAACCATTGGGGGTACTTTCTTCATGATTGTCTTTGGCTTAGCCCTCTTTCGTCGCCCACTCCGTGACGAGGATGAGCTCTATGATGAAGGCACGACTCATGACGATTGATCCGTCAACCTTTTGAGGCTGACCAGCGCATTCTCGAGCAGCAGGCCACGTAGACCCGAGCTGAGTTCAACAAGCTCTTCTAGCTCCTCACCAGCTCGCCGTCGACCCTCTGGGCTCCGTTGACGAACGAGCGGCATGAGGAGCTGTTCGATGAGCCCCACCTCGCGATCGGTAGAGGTGCGATAGTGTCGTAGGTGTCGCGGTTCAAGTCCGAACTTGGCAAAGGAGTGAATAGTTCGGGCGATCTCTATCTCGATAGGGGCGAAGTGACGTTGACCAGCGACGGTAACGCCGGCGATGAGCCCGTTACGAATCATCTCATCGATGGCAGTGGCTGGAGCCCCAGTAAGGCGGGCGAGTTCATCGATGGGAAACAGCTCTGGTCGACTAGTGGAGAGCGGGGCATCGTCGCTGTGAGCGACCTCCGGGGTCGACGGTTCTTCGGTCTCCTGGGAAAATAGGTCGACGCGCGTGTCCGCATCGAGATGTTCCTTGATTTTGCGAAGCGGCATGTAGGTCGATTTTTGGAGCCGCAGGACCTCGCAGAGCCGTTCTATGTCTGGCTGGTAAAACTTTCGGTACCCGGCGGCATTGCGCTCGGGTGCGATCAACCCTTGGCTCTCGAGAAAACGAATCTTGGAGATCGTCACCTCGGGGAACTCCTGTTGGAGGAGCGTGAGCACCTCTTTGATGGAAAATTCTTTTGCTGATTCCCCTCGCAAAACCTCCCAGCGCGGCGTTGTCAGCTTCCCTGACCCTGCTGCAGGAATAACAGGCGGAACTTGCCGATCTGTATCTCGTTGCCCGGGCACAATTTCTCCTCCTCCACCCGCTCTCGGTCCACATAGGTCCCGTTGAGCGAACCAGCATCTTTGATGTAGTACCCCTCATCACGCAGTTCCACCTCCGCGTGGCGTCGGGAGACGGTCACATCGTTCAAGAAGATATCACTATCAGGATGTCGGCCGATACTCATGATCTTGCGATCCAACTGAAACCATGAACCTGCCTCCTGTCCAATCTGGATCATCAGATACCCGTAGCCGCCCGTAGGGGCAGGCTCCATGCTCTCCGTCCCCTCCTCTTGAACGAGCACGGATGGATCGATGACATCGAGTGACCCAGTAGTCTCCTCGGGGCGCTCAAGCAGCCGCGCACCGCAGGCAGCACAAAAATGAGCTGATGGTGGATTCACTTCAAGGCACTGCGGGCAGGTTGACATGTTCTACTCGCTGTGGAGCAGTTTGCGGTAGGCCTCGAGATCGAGCAGTTGTTCGGTTGTGCCGGCAGTGACGGTGATCCGGCAGATCCAACCCTCCCCATAGGGGTCGCTGTTGAGTAGCTCAGGGCGGGTGTTGAGTTCTTCGTTAACCTCGGCGATGACACCTGCGACCGGTGCAAAGATATCGGAGACGGACTTTGTTGACTCGACTTCAGCGATCGAATCGCCGACGGCGACGGATCTTCCTAGTTCCGGAAGTCCTACGAAGACGACATCACCGAGGGCATCCTGGGCGTAGTCGGTGATCCCCATCGTTGCGGTACCGCCATCACTCAGGACCCACTCGTGCTCGGCGGTGTATTGAAGATGTTCTGGAAAGTTCATAGTTGCCAAGGCTAACGGCTAATCGGCGTCGGTGCTGACTCGCAGCGAAAAAAACTGAGAATCATCATCATTGTGCGCCTTCACGTAGGGGCACGATGAGATCTATGACAGGTGAGGAGCACTATCACGGATGGTGCGCACCTGTTCATGAAGCTTGGCGATCATGGCATTCGCAGCAGCATCGTCGTCGTCAGAGACCCAGACCTTCAAGAGGGGCTCTTGTTGGTCTGGCGCGATGAGCCAAAACCGATCACCGTCACCGACGCGTATTCCGTCAATCACGATCAGTTGTTCGTTGGAGTCAGACTCAGCCCGCGTTCGCAACTCCCGCATGGTGTAGCCCATCTGCGCATAGCTCACTGAAATCTCATCCACGTGGACCTTTGGCACCTGGATGCCCCTGCGCAGCCTCGACAGCGGCTGGCGGACATGCTCGAGCCCTGAGAGCAAATAGGCGAGGCTCACGGCCGCATCGGGAACCGAGGTGAGATTGGAGAACAGGAAAAGTCCTTGCCCGCCCACGCCGAGCGCTGGGACTCCGCTTGCGCGCACGCGACGACTGATATCGTTTAAGTCCAGTCCGGCCCAGGTAAAGGTGATAGCTGCATCATTGGCTAACTTCTCCAACGTGCTTGGCATGTTGACAGGCGCCACCACCTCCTGGATCCCATCACTTTGGATGACCAGTTTGGTCAAGAGTGCCGCGAGTTCAGCATCGCTGAGCGTGACCCCTTCGTCATCGATGACGGTGATACGCTCCGCCCCAGCGTCGACTAGGAGGCCCAGCTGTGCCGAGGATGCGACGACGAGGCGGGCGAGGGACTGGAGTTGAGCGTGGGCATCATGGGTGATTGATCGAATCGTCGATGGATAGGAGTTGACGGCGAGGACATCCATGCCCAGTGAACTGAGCACCTGAGGAAGCGAGAGATTGCCGCTTCCAAAGGAGAAATCGATCACGACTTTTGCACCCAGGTTACGGATGCGCGTCATGGGGAGCTGCGCGTTGAGCTCAGCCTTCCAGCTCTCAAAGGAGCGCGGGTAGGCACGCAGGTCACCGACCTCTGAACCTGAGACACGTCGGAAGTCCTCCCGCTCCAGCGCACGCTCGATCTTGCGACGATCACCCGAGGGAAGGTCACACCCAACTTCATTGACCAGATGGATGAGGATCGCCTGTGGGTCCTGGGGGTCGAGGGCGACGCGAACGCCGGCCCGGCTGTCGGAGCGAGCAACCAGGTGCCGCAGAACCGGGAGCGTCGAGACCTCTAAGTCCTCAACATCCATCCCCACCGAGTTAAAGCCGACCATCATGGCGCGTTTGATCGCGCGGGCGGATCGCGAGGTATCCCGTGCGGCCATCACGACGGAGTGCAAGGGCAGCATGGAACCATAGGCCATCGCGATACGGCACGCGAGCTCTGGGGTAATGTCGATGTTGGCCAGCCCGGCGATGCCTAGTGGGCCAAAGACAGTGCGGGGTGAACCCGCTTCCCAAACGATCGAGTTGGTGACGGTAGAGAGCGGTTCAATCTTCTTGGCTGGGTAGATCTTGATGTCGGGGGCTAAGACAGCTTCGCGGCCGACGTAGACCCCATCGGCGATGATCACTCCATCGTTGACGACGGAGCGGGAACGGATCTCCGCGCCTCGACCGAGAATGGCGGCCCTGATGCGAGACGCCTCGCCGACAAAGACATGGTCAAAAACCACACTTCCAGAGAGCACGGAGCCCGTCTCAATGCGCGCATTGTCCCCGAGGATCGTGTAGGGACGAACCTCAACGCCAGGCCCGAGATAGACGTAGTTGCCGATCAGTGCGGGCCCTTCAATCTTGGCAGTCGGATGCACTTCGCAATCCTTGCCGATCATGACGCCGCCCTGAAAGCTAAAACCCTCCAAGTGCGTCTGGCTACGACCGTCGAGGACGTCGCGTCCTGTCTGGAAAAACCCTCCGAAGGTGCCAACGTCGGCCCAATACCCTTCGGACACGTAGCCGTAGAGAGCCTCACCGTCAGCGAGGAGGCCAGGGAACACCTCGCTCGAGAAGTCAACGGGTCGATCTGTCGGGATAGTGTCTAAAACCTCGGGCTCTAGCACATAGATGCCGGTGTTGACGGTATCGGTGAAGACCTCACCCCAGGTCGGCTTTTCAATCAGTTGTTCGACCTTTCCGGTGGTATCGGTCGCCACGATACCAAACTCGGTTGGTGCGTCTACGGAGGTGAGCACCATAGTCGCCTTGGCGTTGCGGTGTTGGTGAAACGCGATCGCCTCGCTCAGATTGATATCGGTGAGAACATCCCCGCTGAGGACGAGAAAAGTGCCACGCACAAGATGCCTGGCGTGGGCTACCGCGCCTGCGGTACCAAGGGGTGTCTCCTCTTGTAGGTAGCGCACTGACACACCAAATTCGGCGCCATCACCAAGGTAGTTACGGATGGCGTTGCCAAGATATGCGACCGTCACAATGATATCGGTAACGCCATGCGCTGCCAGTAGCTCCACGACATGCCCGATCATTGGTTTGTTGGCGATTGGCAACATCGGCTTTGGTGTCGTGCTCGTGAGCGGCCGTAGTCGGGTCCCTTCTCCTCCCGCGATAATAACTGCCTGCATGCAAACCTCCTATGTGACCGACGATCCTGTACGGTCTTGCTAGGGCAGTTCCTCCGGATGAGCTGTTCTCGCAAAGTTTAGGGCGTAGAACACCAGTGCAACGTAGAGCAGCACCACTGCCAAGGTCATCAGGGCGACTGCTGTCTCCTTCACGATCGGCTGGTGCAGGCCGTCACCAAGAACTACCAAAGGAAATCCTAGCAGCAAGCCAAAGGTGCCCGCCTTGCCGATCCAGACCACGTCGTTGCGATGACGGTGGATGAGCAGGTCAGCAAGGACTGTGATCCCAACAAGTATCTCCCGTAGAAGCACAATGACGAGAAGCCAGGTCGGAACGAGGTGGTCCAAGAGCGCAGCGATGGCCACCACGATGAGGACGACGCGGTCCGAAAGTGGATCAAAGATCTTGCCAAAGGTCGTCACCGCACCAGTACGACGCGCGACGTAGCCATCGAGAAAGTCAGTGATGCCCATCACCGCGAGCAGGATTGCGGCGGCGATGTCGTGTCGCCCGTGTGAGAGCAGAATCCACACAGGAAGCAGGAGGAGTACGCGAAGTGCCGTGATGAGCGAAGGGATCGCCGTGCGTGTGATGGCCAATAGCCGATGCTTGTTCACGGCTCTTAGCATAGACCTCGCCGTCGATTGTGGGAATTCTCCGTTTAGTCAAACAGCCTACAGTACAATAGAGGTGTGCCACAGGGATCCATGCTTTCACTCGTTGTCTTCCCATCGACCATCGTTTTGATGGGAATCGTGGCGTTTCTAGTCGGTTGGCGGCGACATACTCGATTCATGAATTCGATACGAGCAAGGCGTGCGGCAGAGTTTAACGCGAATCATCTCTCGCAGACGATGGCCTATGAGCCCGAGGTGCTCATCACCAACGTGATGCGTGCGGAGGAATCAGTCCTCATCGGGTACCAACCGTATCTGCATGCCGCCCAGGACGTAGCTAAGGCACAAGGCACCTTTGTCGCGTTTGGCTCGGACGCTGGGGTCTTCGAACGGCTAGAGAACTGGTGCACGCAGCAGGCCTGCATTCGCGTTGAACTCGATCACCTGGGCAACCGACTCCGCCTGTCTCGCTCCTATACCACTGAAGAAGTCGAACTCTCGATGGTGCCAAAGAAGAATGTGGGGTGATGGCGGGTCTGACGGTTAGCATGTGAGAAGTGACGAAGACCACTGCTCTCCACGCCACCCACCTCGGGCTTGGCGCAAAAATGACGCAATTTGGTGGCTACGAAATGCCGCTAGCCTATCCAGGGGGCACATTGGCGGAACACCTCGCGGTGCGTGAGGACGCTGGGGTCTTTGATGTCAGCCATCTAGGCACCGTCGAGGTCGTCGGTACTGACGCCTTTGGGCGCCTTCAAGCCGCGCTGACCAATGACCTCAGTCGGATAGGGCCTCGCCGCGCACAATATACCCACCTGCTCGATGACGATGGCTCTGTCTTGGATGATATCATCGTCTGGTGGCTCGACGATGATCGCTTTCAGGTGATGCCCAATGCGGCCAACACGGCGAATGTGCTAGCCAGTATCGGTGGAGATGACATCACCCACGACAGGACGATTCTCGCCGTCCAAGGACCTTTGGCACGCGGGTATGTCCGCGGTGTGTTAGCCGTCGAAGAGCTGCCGGCCAAGAACCGTATCGTCGCTGGGACCTACCGGGGTGCTTCGGTTCTCATCGCGGGAACGGGGTATACCGGAGGCGATGGGGTAGAGCTATTCCTCCCTAACGCCGTTGCCGAGGAGTGTTTTCTCGCACTCGTCGAGGCGGGCGTCTCCCCGTGTGGGCTTGGGTCACGCGATACCCTTCGACTTGAAGCAGGGTTACCACTCCATGGTCACGAGCTCGGCAATGGTCTCACCCCCTTGAATGCGCGGCTCGATTGGGTGGTGAAGTTCGATAAAGGTGATTTCCCTGGCAAAGGAGCCTTGCTCGAACAGCGACGTCGAGGAGTCTCCCCCCTCCTCGCTGGATTGCGTTCGGGTTCGCGCGCTCCGTTGCGCACCGGGGAGCGTGTCTACGCTGGCGATGTCGAGGTCGGATGGGTCTCAAGTGGTGGATTTTCACCGCTGCTCAAGGAAGGCATCGGACTGGCCTTCCTCGACGCTGATGCCCCAGACGCGCTGCACCTGCGGCGTGGTGCCTCCACCATTGCACTCCAGCGATGCACCTACCCCTTCGTTGACCTCCCTCGGTAAGAAGCAGGGCGCAAGCAGCATCCAGACGGGCGCACTAGAGTGGATAGCGGCGTTGTGGGTCACCGGTTGTCAGGGTCCTATAGGCCATACTGATTGAATGGAGAAGGAGGATCGGTTGCCATCTTTCGCGCCGCACACCGATGAAGAGATCCAACAGATGTTGGCAGATCTGGGGATGAGCTCCCTCCAAGAACTCTACTCCTCGATACCTGCTGCACTGTTGCGGACCGAGCCCCTTGCACTTGCCAAGGATCAGTCGGAGATCGAAGTCCTTGAACAATTCGCCCAGTATGGTGCCGAGAACGCCGCCGTGCGCACCGTCCTAGTGAACTTTGCGGGAGGTGGTGCCTACGACCATGATCTCTCCGCCGCCGCACGCCACCTCGGCACCCAATCCGCCTTTGTCACTGCCTACACTCCGTATCAACCGGAGGTGGCTCAGGGTGTTCTCCAGGCTCTTTTTGAGTTTCAGACGATCATCGCGCGTCTTTTTGGTTTGCCGATCGCCAATGCATCCCTCTATGACGGGGCAGCCAGTCTGGTTGAGGCGGTGAATATGGCAGTCGGCTTCACCAAGGAGCGACGCATCCTTGTCTCGGCCGGCGTGAACCCCGCCTATCGCGAGGCGCTCGCCACCTTTGGCGCCGGTACCCGTCTGTCACTCGAGACGATCGAACTCGGCGCCGGTGACGCCACGTCGTTTCCGTTCACAGAAGATGGGGCAGATGGCTCCAAGGCTGGAGCGGTGATCGTTGGCTACCCTAACTACTTCGGCGCCATCGAAGACCTCAAGGCCGCGCGGGCATTGGCCGATCGACGCGGGGCGCTGCTGATCGTGGTCGCTGACCCCATTGCGCTCGGACTCCTTCGCTCTCCTGGGGAGTTTGGTGCGGACATCGTGGTGGGGGAGGGCCAATCGCTTGGCATACCGCTGTCCTTTGGTGGTCCGTATCTAGGCCTCTTCGCTGCGAAGAGCGAATATGTCCGATTGATGCCAGGGCGGCTCGTTGGCGAGACCCTCGATCAGGAGGGACGACGGGCATTTGTGACGACACTTCGAACCCGTGAGCAGGATATTCGTCGTGAGAAGGCGACATCGAATGTCTGCACCAATCAAACACTCATGGCTATCCAAGCCGCCATCCACATGGCGTGGCTTGGCAAACAAGGGTTTGGACTCCTCGCTCGCCGGAACTACGATGGCGCCCACTACCTTGCGGAGCGGCTCGAAGAGATCGGTCTGGCGCCGAGCACCACCCATTTTGTTCGTGAGTTCACGGTGCGTACCCCGATCAGTGCTACCGAGTTGCAGCATCGACTCCTTACCCATGGTTTTCTCGCTGGGGTCGTACCTCCAGGGTTTGATGATCGACTGGTCATTGCCGTCACTGAGGCACGCCGACGGGTAGAGATCGATAGTTTTGTTGATACGATTGCGAAGGAGCTGCGATGAGATTCGCTTCGACCAGTGCCCCAGGTGGACGGGCTCGTTCAGCGCCACTCGTTGGCGATGCTGAGGAGCCAACGATCTTTGAACTTTCGGTTCCGACACGCCGCGCCTTCTCCCTCCGTGACACTGAGGTCCCAGCGATGGATCTTGCGCCGATTGCGGCATGGATTCGCGATGAGCCAGTCGAGCTGCCGGAGGTGTCTGAGCGAGACCTCGTTGCTCACTACACACGCCTTGCGAGCAGAAACTACTCGGTCGACCTTGGTGCGTATCCTTTGGGTTCGTGCACGATGAAGTACAACCCAAAGTTTGCAGATCAGGTAGCTAGCATCGACGGACTTGCTAACGTCCACCCAGCCACACCACCAGAGGCCATTCAGGGTTGGCTGCGACTCTTTCATGAGCTCGAACGCTATGTGTGTGAAATTACCGGTATGGCTCAAGCAACGCTGCAACCGCCGGCGGGAGCTAGCGGTGAACTGACTGGACTGTTGATCATGCGTGCCTACCACGCGTCACGCGGCCGCTCACCGCGGAAGGTGGTTATTCCGGACTCTGCACACGGAACTAATCCTGCCTCGGTATCGCTCGCCGGATTTGAAGCTGTCACCGTTCCAAGTGGCGCCAATGGACTGGTGGACTTGGCGAAGCTGCGCGATCTTGTCGATGCTGATACCGCCGGCATCATGCTCACGAATCCCAATACCCTCGGTCTTTTTGAGGAGGAGATCCGCGAGATACTCGCGGTGATCCACTCGGTGGATGGCCTTGCCTACTACGACGGAGCGAACCTCAATGCGATTGTCGGTGTCGCACGTCCCGGTGATATGGGGTTTGACATCGTCCACTCCAATCTCCACAAAACCTTTGCAACACCCCACGGAGGTGGGGGCCCAGGAGCTGGGCCGGTCGCGGTTGTCGAGCATCTTGCACAATTTCTCCCTGGTCCGCTCCCGCGCTCGCTCGATGGTGGTTCCTCGTACTCGTGGGTGACCCCGGAGCGCTCGATTGGACGGGTGCATGCCTTCTACGGGAACGCGGTGGTGCTCGCGCGTGCTCTGGCCTTCATGAAGTACCTCGGCAGCGATGGTATGCGGACCATGTCAGAGCTGGCAGTTCTGAACGCGAACTGGCTGCGTGCCCGGATAGCCGATTCTTTTGCAGTTGCCTACGAGCAACCCTGCATGCATGAGTTCGTCGTGTCGGCGGAGGCCCTCAAGGCCAAGACGGGTGTACGCGCGCTGGATGTGGCCAAGGCGCTTCTCGACAGTGGTTTCCATTCGCCCACCGTGTATTTCCCCCTTGTGGTGCACGAAGCACTGATGATCGAGCCAACCGAGACCGAGTCCCCGCAGACGCTTGAGGCGTTGGCGTTGGCCTTGGAAGAGATCGTCGCGACCTCCTACAAGGATGCAGAGGCGATCTTCGCGATGCCGCGCAACACCCCGGTTCGCCGTCTCGATGAGGCGCTTGCGGCGAGAAAGCCCATCCTTACTGAGGATCAGCGGCGTCTGTAGGAGCTGCCTGCTTACGCTTGGTGAGTGCGTGAAGATAGAGGGCCACCGTGAGTGCCAACACGACGAGTGTCTCGACGAGGAGTTCGGTCACGGCCGAGTGAAACTCTGGCGCATTTAACGCGTGATTGATCGTCGAGAGTTCGGCGCCGAGCACCAGGATGCGCCGCACAGAGGAGACGATCCCGATGATGAGGAAGGGTCGGAGTTGAAAGCCACCGTGCTTGAGGTGGTTGTAGACGGTACTCATGAGTTCTAGTAGGATGATGACAAACAGGATCTCATTAAGCGTGGCAACGAGCGATCGTGTGACGTCGGCGTCGAGATTGATGTCAATGAAGCTATGGGCCGCTTGGTAGAGAACAGCCGCGGCCATGAGGGCTAGGAACAACGCTACGATGAGATAAAACACCGTCTCGGTTCCAGAGATATAGTTCGCCAGCTTCGATGATTTGAGGGGGGAGTTACTCATGTGCAGGGTAGCATATCTGCTCCACTGGCGATCCTAGGTCGGCGATGATCGATTCCCGTCACCGACGAGCTCGCCTCGGCCTCGTATCGGTCACCGCGCTGTGGGGTGTGACCTTCTCGCTCAACCAAGTCGCGCTCCACTCGATGGGGGCGGCGACGCTGACGTTCCTCCGCTTTTTGGTAGCCTCCCTCTTCCTGCTGTTGGGCTTTGGCCTCCGTCGGTCGTTTTGGCAAGGCGTGAACCGCGCTGAACTCTTGGGCGGGCTGCTCACCGGGTCTCTGCTGTTTGGTGGCTACCTAACACAGACGGAGGGGCAACGCTTTCTTTCAGCATCGTTAGCGGGCTTTCTGACTGGTCTCTCGGTTGTACTGGTGCCGCTGATCCTGCTGGTATTGCATCGGGGTCTTACCCGCCGCCAGTTCGGTGCAACACTGATCGCGGCGGTCGGCCTCTACCTACTCGCAAGACCCCAAGGACACGAGGGCCTCCTTGGCATTGCGCTCCTCCTGGCCTGTGCGCTCTTCTTCGCCCTCCAACTCGTCGCCGTTGAATACTACCGTATCACCACAGCGGCTGTCATCCGCTTTACCCTTTTCCAGATGGCGACCGTCACCGCCTTAGCCGCCTTGGTGGCGATGGCACCTGGAGGAGGGGGGCTGTTGCCGCTGCACGCGTCCCAGGAGGCTTGGGCAACCGTCGCGATCAACGGTGTTGGTGCCTCAGCGCTCGGATTTATGGCCCAAACCTGGTCCTTGCGCTGGCTCAACTCGATTGAGATATCGGTGATCTACTCCCTTGAGCCCGTCTTCGCCGCCCTCGTTGCCCTCATCGCACTCCATCAACGGGAGGGTTTGGCCGTCTGGATCGGCGGTATAATCGTCGTAGTGGCCATGGTTCTTGTCTCTATCACTCCTCCAGGCGGGGCGACGTACCCCCAAGAGTCCTCTACCTAAGGGACTTAAGTCACACCTGCGCGTGGGTGTTGGTCTTTGACGGTGCTTCTCCCTACGATAAAGGACAAGATGAAGGTCCATGATGGTTGAGTATGCAGATCGCGACGCTGCGTTCAGTGGTGACGAGTCTCCAGTCCGTTTTGTTCGAGATTTTGTTGATCTCGATATGAACTGGGAGATGGCAGCGCTGCAGCTGACCCAACACCCCAACAGCTGGCTTGGAGAGTTGATCACTGGAACACGCCTCAGCCAGAGCCCCGTGCAGGCCCGTATGGGGCTGCGAGCTGCGAGGATTTTTGGTGCCTCCGTGGTGGTGACCCTTGCCGCACCGTCACGTTCGAGAGACAGCGTGATCTTCCCCATCACGTGGGCACCCGTCTCGGGATCGCGTCTGCTCCCGACCTTTGAGGGTATGCTAGGGATCTCACGCATGGAGGCTGAGATGAGCCAGCTCTGGCTCGAGGGCACCTATCGCGCGCCGCTCGGGAGACCTGGCCAGCTCATGGATCAAGCGGTCTTTCATCGACTGGCAGACTCGAGCATTCGTGGCTTTTTGTTGCGGCTGGCTCGTTCACTCAAGAATCAGGTCCCCGACGACGAGATTCCGTGATCGGGGAGAGCTTCTCTGGCGCCATGGCTGGTCTGGGTCGCAAACCGGCGGCTGGTTGTTGAGGCTCATTCAAGGAATTGAACGCGTATCCCATCGCGTTATGACCAGAGGCGCAGTAGGGTGATAGGCAAATGCGACTGGAGCCTTGATGAACGCACCTCGGCGGACGAAGATCGTCTGCAGTATCGGACCCGCCTCTCAAGATGTTGAGAGTCTTGTAGCACTTATCGAAGCCGGGATGAATGTGGCCCGCGTCAACATGTCCCATGGGACCTACGCCGAGCATACCATTACCATCGAGAACGTTCGCGAGGCGGCCAAACGAACTGGCCAGATCATCGGGATTCTCGGCGACCTCTGCGGACCGAAGTTGCGGATCACTGGGTTGCCAGCGCGTCTTCATCTCGTAAAGCCTGGGGATCAATTTATCCTTTCGGAGGGGGAACCCGAGGAGGTCCCCCAAAAACTTACCATTACGTCGCTCGGGGTCTTGGGCGAGGTCGCAGTGGGCGAAAGCATCGCCTTTGCGGACGGGGCAGTTCGTGGTGTCATCGAGGGTATCTCCGACGAAGGGGTCTCCGTACTCGTGACCCAGGGTGGCTCACTCGCGATGCGTAAAGGCGTAAACCTGCCCGACTCGCACCTCTCAATACCTGCGATGACCGACAAGGACTTTGCCGATGCCAGTTTTCTCCTCGAGCATGCTATCGACTTTCTTGCGTTATCATTTGTGGGAGGCCCCCAAGATCTCACGCTGGCTCGTGAATTTATCCGATCACACGCTACGACCCAAAACACGCCACGACTGGTCGCCAAGATCGAACGTCGTGATGCCCTTGGACATATCGGCGATATTATCGATGTTGCCGACGCGGTCATGGTGGCGAGAGGTGATCTAGGCGTTGAGATCCCGGTCGAGGAGGTGCCGATCGAGCAGAAGCGCATCATCCACATGGCCAACGCTCGCGGCAAGATGGTGATCACCGCCACACAGATGCTTGAGTCGATGATTAGCGCTCCAACCCCGACGAGGGCTGAGGCCTCTGATGTGGCCAATGCGATCCTCGACGGAACCGATGCGATCATGCTCTCCGCCGAGACGGCGGTTGGATCCTATCCTGTCGATGCGGTAGGGCAGATGGACCGGATTGCCCGCGCCACCGAGGGGATTGTATCGGACCAAAGCCTCACGCTGCTCACGCATCCCACCAGGACGATCCACTCAACCGCCGACGCGATTGGCTCCGCTGCCGCTGATCTGAGCCGGCATCTGCTGCTCAAGGTGGTGATCGCGGTGACGGAGTCTGGCCACTCCGCTCGGACGATCTCCCGGTATCGCCCAAGCGTACCGATCCTGGGGGCAACTCCGGATAGCTTCGCTGCGCGATCCTTGACGCTCAGCTACGGTGTGATTCCTGTCGTGATTCCCCGTTCCCCAAGCACGGAGGTCATGATCCAGGAGGCGATTGAGAATGCCATCGACCTCCACCTGTGCGTATCCGGAGATCTCTGCGCGCTGGTCGCCGGCATTCCCTTTGGTGTTCGCGGCACGACCAACTTGATCAAGGTCCAGATCGTAGGTGAGGGTTTCCTCTCGATTACCGATCGCTATCAAGATGACTAATCAACCGTCCCCGATTGAGTGAACGTCGCCACTGAGAACTTGTCAGGCGCACCTCAGCGCGGTGGGTGCTGTCTCGCCTCCGGAACCAGTCGGTACAGGATGACAAGGACTGCCAGGATGAGAATACCTGAGATCAGGTGACCCACAAGATTCGTAAGCGGGGTGACCAAGGCGACGACCACGACGAGAGCGGAGACGATGCTGGCGCCGAGAAGGAAGCTCCACTCAAGGGGACCCAACGTGGAACGCAAGGGCTCCGGTGAGCTAGCCAGAAGAAAGCCAATGAGGTCGAAGACGCCGAGGGGCACCAGGAGGAGGAGGTGTGCTGTCGTGCGAGGCGGACTGATGGCTACCATCGCAATTGGGCCAACTAGGCCGGTGGCGACCAAGAGCGAGGTACCCTCCTTCCCCCGGGTCGTGCCGATCACCGCTGTCAGGATGGTCACTGCACCGATGAACCACGTCGCGGTGGATCGCTGAGCCACGACGACAAGGGCTAACGCAACCCCAAGGACGATGAGGGCTAGACCACTGTATCTCGTCGAACTAGTCGACATGCGAGGGTCCTGGAGTGGGGGAGAGGGTTGGGTTCTCCAAGTCCACCACGCTGACACCAAGCCGCGTGATATCCTCGAGGAGCTGGCGGCGAATCAAGCCACCTAGTCGTTCGGCGTCGTCGCCATCGGTGGTCTGCGATCCTACGGGCCCGACGAGCGTCAGCGGATGCCCTGCAAAACGCAGGTCGCGTACTGCCTGTACCATTCGACGATCTTGGAGCGTGCTGAGGACTACGACCGCCGCTGACCGAGGGATTGCGTTTTGTGGCAGGAGATCGATGCGTTTGTCAGCAGCAGTCGCGTACGGACGAACCTGCAAGAGCCGCTCAGCGATCAACCGTTCCTGATAACGACCGGAGGCCGGAGGAATCCAACCGATGGTTCCACCAAAGACGACAAGACCCACGCGATCGTAGTTACGTAGATGCACCCGGGCCAGGTTGGACGCTACTTTGGTGAGGTTGGCTAACTGCACGGGTGAAAACGTGTCGAGGAAAATAACGAGATCAAGCGGGAGCTCGCTGCTGCGCTGGTTTAGCCACACCGTGCCGGTCCGGGCTGTTGCCTTCCAGTTGACGTCGGCCAGAACGTCGCCAGGACCTGCCTGGCGAACATCGACAAACTCGAGACCGGCGTGCGTCTTCTTGTTCGAGCGATGACGGCCAACGGCGAACTGTGCATCCACGGCTCGAGAGAGCGGACTGATCTCCTCGATAGCGGGAAAGACTTTGATAGGACCAGGTACCTCGGGGTGCACCACATCCTCAAAGAGTCCGAATGGTCCCTCCCTCACGAGGGTACTCGCCTCGAGGTGATGGCTTCCAAAACAGGGGAAGATGACGGTGATCATCGCCGACTCAGACGCGACTTCAGCGTCGCCCAAAAGAAGATCTCCGCTGCGCAGCTCGATCCGATAGCGCTGTGATCGAAGCGCCTCGAGGTTGATCCGGAACGTCATCGCATCTCCCTCGAAACACATCGCAGAGTCACCAGCCTCGAGTTTGACAGCACCGAAGGGTGTCCTCGGCCACAATAAACCGATGGCAACCAGGAGCATGAGGGGTGCACCGATGACGATGATGGCAGGGCCATCAATCACTGCGAAGATAAGGGTTACCCACGTAGCGAGCAACAACAGTGCAAATCGAGCTGTGTAGCGACGCTGCATTAATGTGGGTTGCTACCCTCGTTGAGGGCGACAGGTGCCGGCACCGCCTGCACCGCTTCGTTGACGATGCTCTCTCGGCGTACGCCACGTATCCACGCCTCGGGACTTAGTCGAATGCGATGGCCCAGTGCGGGCAGCGCCATGGCCTTCACATCCTCTGGAGTGACAAAATCTCGACCAGCTACCGCAGCCGATGCTCGAGCGAGCAAGGCGAGTGCGATGGCCCCTCGTGGGCTCGCGCCTAACGAGACTGACGAACGATCACGCGTGTAGCGCGTGAGCGCGACGATGTAGGCGACGATCGCGTTCGAGACAAAAACCTTAGGCAGTGTTCCTCGAACCTCTTGCAGCTGTTCGCTATCGAAGATCTGTCGCACCGACGTGTTTGCCAGCCCGGTTAGCAGGTGATCGTTCACGATCTGCTCCTCATCGGTCTGGCTGGGATAGCCGATTGTGGTAGCGGCGAGGAAGCGATCGACCTGGGCCTCTGGCAGTGGGTATGTTCCTTCGAACTCGATTGGGTTCTGAGTCGCGATCACGATAAAAGGGTCCGGTAGCGGGTAGGTGACGCCATCGACGGTGACTTGCGACTCTGCCATCGCCTCGAGCAGTGCTGACTGGGTCTTTGGCGAGGCACGATTGAGTTCGTCAGCAAGCAATATATTGGTAAATATTGGTCCCTTCCGAAACTGCATTTCCTGGTTCTTAGCATCCCAAATAGTCAGACCAATGATATCACTTGGCAGGAGATCTGGGGTGAATTGAATGCGTGCGAAACCAAGACCCAATGTCCCCGCCAGGCTACGCGCAAGTAGTGTCTTCGCCACGCCTGGCACGTCCTCTAAAAGTACATGGCCCCCGGCAAACACCGATGCAACGACCAGCTCCACTACACTATCTTTTCCATGAATAGCATGATTCATCTCATTGATAATGTCTCGTATGGTAGCGTGATATCTCGTTATTGCTGGTTCCAACTATCCTCCAGTAGTGAAAGCGCACGCTGTAGCAGATCGTCATCGAGCGCACGGGATCGGTCGACCTGTGAACTCCCTGTCGCCGAGAGAGATGTTCTCAGGTTAGTGATTTCGCTACTGGTTGACCTACGTTCGGCTGCGAAGAGAAGGTCATTCAAGATCGCGATCAAGTTCTGTGCCGCGGCTGTGTCAACGGTATAGGTGGCGAGCAAAATGTCGATGGGGTCAGGGTCAAGTGCGCGATCAAAGTTCCGCGACCGACTGCTTCCCAAGCTCCACCAGGCACGGGCCTCGAGGGGCAGCGAGGCAAGAATAAGCAGTACGCTGCTCGTGATGAGCACGGCCTGGATCGCCACCAGGGTGGAGATGATATGGAAAAAGGCAAGAGCGGCCCCCAGGGTGATGATAGCGAGTACACCAAGGATGGTTGGATTACGCATAGGTCGTGGATCTCGTACAAGCGGCGTCGAAAAGCGTGATGAGCGTGTAAGCGAGTTGTCCATCCCGCTGGCTGACGCGATGATTCGAGTAACGCGCCTCCACAAACAGGTTGGCCAGTGTTTGCAGCTCTAGCGGAGGAAATGGGAGGCTTGGCGCTAGCCTGCGTACAAATTCGATGGATGTTTCATAGCGCAAGCGCGTAAAGCCGATCTGTGCGAGGCGAGACTCCGCATACCCCCAGCAGGCAAGGATCTGATCACGGGGATCTTCGATGGTTTCGAGCTCTTGGATTGGGCGAAGTTGTCCACCGGTACCGGGTTGGCGGGTCAATGCGTGTTCACGACCAGCATAGCTACGGCGTCGTGCGCGTTGTCGCAGGAGTCCAGCAGCACTCAACACGACCAAGATGAGGAGACCGATAACGATGGGAAGCAGGTAGTTGAAGTGAGTGGGCACCGGTACGGGTCCCTTCGCATGGAGACCTGCACTCACCCTGGGCCGTTCGATCGATGCTTGTCGATGCTTGCGTCGCGGGGCGAGCGCATAGAACAGGAACCCGAGAAAGGCTAAGAAGAAGATTGCGCCAGTGGCGATGAGTATCCGCAACCACAGCGGGAAGGTGAAGGGACTCTGTTGACTGGTGAACCAGCGGGTGCCTTGTCCTGCGTTTCGGCGCAAGGCCGCGAAGACCAGCAGACCCACACCGACGACGAAGAGAACCATCAGTGCACTGATGAGTGCACGCACGAGAGCGGTCAGCAGGACGCGGTGATCGACTCCTGTGTGCACAGCCTTGCCAGCAGTGAGGCCCTCGACGCCCGTACCAACAATGAGTATCGCGGCGACAACAAGTGCGACCCATCGCCTTCCAAGTGCTTTGGATGAGGTCATTGGCCTCCCTCATGGCGCTCGAGACGTCGTACTGCCTCTTCGAGCTCTCGGAGGATGGCTCGCGAGTGCGCCCCAACCTGGCGCAATGGTTGCGCGGGAGACTCCTGCTTGTGGGCAAGCAGCTGGCGCTCGATCTTCTCCACCCGCGCGGCTAGTTCCTGATAGGTCGAGGTTAAGGACCGCAACTCATTCGCGTCAGACATTGATTCTCCCTCGTAAGCACGAAACGACCTATGGTAACGATATCACGTTACCCAGCGACGATCCATTGATGACCGATCGAAGGCACGACCGCATATCCCAGCATAGGTCGGCCGTCATCGATCCTACGAAGGTTCTGCCGCCACTGGTTGTACTTGAATGGTGCCACATTTGAGAGCCTGTACGGTGCCGCCAAAGGCTTGTATGGTCCCTGCCGGACCGGTAAGCGTGAGGTAGTGATAATCATTGGGTGGGGTGATCTCTAGCGCGGATGAGGTCGGACAAGACTCGTTACCGTACCCAGTTGCATTGGCGAACTGCATCATGAATGCGACCTTTGCATCATGGGCAAGCTTCACCGTCTTTTCGCTCGCTGGAGTTCGAACCACTCGGGTCGTCAACTTGGCGCCGCCTGTACCGAGAAGCTGAAGCCCAGGATAGCCGTACAAGGTGCAGGTGTTGTTGCCCGTATTCACCAGGGTATAGGTACGAATGGTGCTGCCCGCAGCACCCTCTACGGATACCATATGCGCCACCAGATTGGCTGACCGACAACGTCCTCCTCGATCCGCGGTCGAGGTATCGGTTGACTTCGTCGTTTTGTTGCTGGCCTTTGAGGAGTTCGTTTTACTCGTTGCACTTTGTGAAGTCGATGTCGGCTTCGATGAGGAGCCGCAGGCTGATAGCGTGAGGCCAGCGGTCAAGACAACAGTGGCACCGATAAGCGTTGGGCGTCGTAGGCCGGTCCTTAATCCCCAGGTTCTCTTCATATCGACTCCTCTCGCTTGGCCAACAGGGCACGTCCGAGGTTTCTTGACATCCGAACCACCCTAGGGTTTCTTGTCATTGGATCGGATCGCGCCGCCTAAAACCTAACTCCATGCTAGGCATTTCCCGCCACTTCCGCCGACACCTAGCTGCTTGTCTCCGGCATCTACCAGACTAGTGGGAATGGAAACTTCTACGAAGATCTATCGTCATCACGTGTTGTACCCAGCTGAGAGCAGACCTGGAAGGCAACGTCGTCGGGCAAGCGGTGGTGTCACGGTGCGTTGGTGAAGGCTACGGCCACGGCATGGGCGGGAAAGGCCAGTCAAAGCGATCGCCTGGGAGTCTTGCCGTACCAGTGACCGTTGCACCAGTAACGGTCGGGCGGGTCTTAAGGATCGCTGTTATCGGATGCGTGGGTCCGGGTCCAGTGGGCCTGTCCGAGCACTGGCCACTGGCTACTGTCGCGGATGGCCGCGACTTGACCGGTCTCGCAACCGTTGCACTGCACGCAAAGTTGTTGTGATCCATCGCATTGCCAAGATCGGATAAGGTGCATAGGCGCTGGCTATCGCTTGCAGGCGATGGCGAGCGTGCGATACCGTCGTTCTTGCTTATGGCTCCCATGAGCACCACCTCGATCACACCGAAAGGGCGGTAACAGCCATGCAATCCTAGCCGCGATATTACCCATCTGAAGCGAGCCCGGTCCTGGCGCACCGTACCACCGTTTGTTCACGGATAGAATTGCTACTAGAGCACCGTGAAGTTGGGTGGAGATGACGCCAGACACGTTGGATTGCTACCTTGGTGGAATTGGCCTTGCCATCATTGTGACCGTCGCCACCTGTCGTGTTGCGCGCACCGATCCTGGCGGCAAAGGAATCATAATCTCCCGAGTACTCGCCATCCTTCTCCTGGCAAAAGGTGCGTTGTGGTTTTATACAATCTTCACCGATGGACCTTGGCATGCGAGCTACGGGCTTCCCCTCTACCTCTGTGATTTTGCGGTCTTTGTTGCGGCAGCTGCCTGCTGGTGGCGCACTCCGCTCCTGGTTGAGGTCACCTATTTCTGGGCACTAGCGGGTGTGGTCCAGGCATTGATCACGCCCGATCTACCACGCACCCTCTCTCACTTACTGGTCTTTCAGTACACCTTTGGTCATCTCGCCGTGGTTGCAGCTGCTATCTACCTAGTCGTTGGACTCAAGATCTACCCTCGACGCTTCGCTATCGTCAAGGTCTATGGGGTTACGCTACTCTTCACCGCTGGTACCGGATTGATCGATTGGCTCACCGGTGGCAACTACATGTTCCTGCGAAGGACGCCACACTCTTGGAGTATTCTCAACCTCTTCGGACCGTGGCCTTGGTACATCGTCGTTGCAGGGCTCGTTGCTGTTGTCTTCTTCCTCGTTCTCAATCTCCCCTTCTGGTGGATGCGCAGAGAAGAGGCCGGTGTTCCAACGCAGAAAATGACGGTCAGCCCAGCCTCTGTCCGAGAGGGCCCGAGATAGCCGCGCCTCGCAAAACGGAGCCCCGAAGCTATATCGTGATAATCAGGTTGTGCTGATCGATTTGGTTAGTCATGAGTTGGAGCACGCGCTACACTGGGGGTGTTACGGAGGTGGGGTGCAGCCAAGTGAGCCTACAAGAACCTGGAGTGGTCGCGCAATTGCAATTGCGTTGGTGGTTGCCATCCTTGTGGTGACGTTGCCCATTATCATTCTTGTCGTTACCGCCAAGCCGGTCCATTCTGGTGGGTCGATAGCCCAACAAAGTATCAGTATCGTCGGTCGACAGTTCTAGGATGGACATGGGCCGATTGCTCGTTCCTCAGACGGGGAAAAGGGCGGCCGTCCCTCTGGCAATGTTGTTACTGAAATACATAGGGCTCATCGCTCCGGAGGGAGATATGTTTCCTCACAAAGAGGAGAACCTTGGCGATACTCGCACCTAGTATATAAGCGACTGGCAGGCTAATAATCGAGGCGAACACCCATGGATTGTGGTAATAATAACGTAGTGTTCCAGCAAACGCTATCCACAACGCTAGGGTGTACAAGTAGGGGCCAGGAGCATTCCGGGCCGCGAAAAGGGCTGAGCGATCACGAACATCGGTGAGAAGAAGATGAATCTTAGAAGTAGGATCAACTGTCGCTGCAATGTTTCCATCCTTACTCATCCTCTTGCAGTCGTGGATCACGCGGATAGTGAACATACAGGGGTGTCCATGAGCCTGACGGATAAGATCAGCAAGTCCTGCCATCCGTGACATAAGAGCGAACCCGTAGAGTAGGTCTACGTCATCGACTAGCTGCGCCATCGCAAAGCGATGCGACGCACTGGCACCAAAGGAATAGGTCACGATCTCGTCCCACCCGGGATAGAAATCGTGCTCGTTCGCCAACAAGGTTTCTAGCAGGCCTCGATCTTCGGTGAGGAAACGATCGAGAAGCTCGCCGGTTATCCCAACACGGTTGAGGGTGTCGCGAATCGGCGATCTTCCAACGGCGAGCATCGCCTGCAGCACGTGGATGACAGTAGTGTTTTGATATCCTCCGCCGTCCGATAATGATGCAGCGAATTCGAGGATTTCCTGTGCGCGAACCGACACGCCCCTGCCTGCGGCTCGGGACTGGCTGTTGGTCATGGTGCGCTCCTTTGTGGTCCATGAGACTCTATGAGAATCACAGGCTAACTCCTGTGATCATAGGCCATTGATGCCCCAGGACGCGGTGGTGGGTCTGCGGCAGTAGCTACCTCCATCCAATTGGGGCTGACGATATGCTCCCTGGTGGCTTCCGGTTCTTCAACGGTGGAGCCGTTACACCGGCTTGTTGGGTCACTGTAGCGCTCCTAGCAGGCGATAACCGATCACGTTTGGTCACGACAGAGCCGAAGGTCGATCAGTTGCCCTCCCGAAGCATCGAAAACGCGGTGCCGTCTGAGTACCCTCCTTCCGGTATCGAAATCGGCTTGCACTCGTGTTGCGTACGGAACCATGGCTATATCGGCCCAGCGACAGTAGGGCACCGGGGGCTGTTGGGCCACCGTATCCAGATCGAAGGCGTCGGCCTCGAAGATGAGGGCCAACGTTACATCCTCGTCGGATCTCATTGCGCACGAGAATGGCAACCCGAGCCCTAACTTCCTCGCCTTTGGTAGCACGACGAAACTCGCCAAATCGTATAGAAGTCCCCCAATCGTATCACTTGGACGTTGACCGTGAATGGGAAACTGAACCATGTCCCCATCACTATCCTCGGCGCGAACGATTCCTTCCCACGAGGTACGGATCTGGATTGAATGGAAAGCGTCGAACTGCTGGGCACGAGTGAGAGGCTTCTGCTTTTGTCGAGTCAACAGCCAGTGGGCGGAGGCTATGCCCAGGCGTACTGGTGCAAGAACACCTAGGATAACTTGCTCCTTGGTGAGCGGCTGCGACGCGCGCTGCCGAGCTCGCCAGGCCATGAACTCCACCAGCATCGAATCGAGGGCCAGACGGTCGATCTCGAGATCATACGAGAGCGTGAGTTCTCGTCCAACGAGTGACATCTCCATGAGTTCGTGACGGATATCGTCTGGGACTCGCGGTTCCCCCCTCTGGTAGTGCTCGACCATTGTTCCTCATTTTCTGCGCTAGACTGGCAAGGTCCGCTTCCTCCGCGCACCGGTTGCGGCTATGAAGTCGATGCTACATACCATCCTCAGTACCGGTATAGATTGCCTAAGGAATGGTGTAGATGTCACCATATTTTCACAAGACGCAGGACCTGCTCGGTGCAAGAGTATTTGAGGCCCATTGTTGCCTAGAGACCCGATGTGGGAACGAAGATAATCAGTTGGCATCCGAGTTTGATCAGCCAAGGACAACCTCGATGATATCTTGTGTACAGTTCGTGGATCCTCTTCACGTTTCATAGATCACAACCCGCCATTCAGTTTTCTTGCTAGCCGTCCATTCCAGCTTTTGTCCACTGAGCAGATCCACTGGTACCTCCGTCGAGAAGAATGTTTTGGCCCGTTTACCGCACTCAGGCTGAGAGGTTAGCATCTTTCCAGCAGTCTCAAATCGGATTCCCCCTGGGCCCTCGCATTCCCATTCAATGACGACTGGCTTTCGGATTGCTCCTAGACGGTTCCACATCTCCGAGGCATCTCCGTGCCCAGCATCTCTTACTGTTCGCATCGCACTACTAGGTACGGCCGGCAGCAACGGTAAATTCACGGTGTTCTTGGTGGCTACCGGCTTTGTCCCACAGGAACACAGTACAAGTGCCAATATGGTGATGGATACCGAAACGAGTATGGAGCGATGTTGGACTGCCTGACCCTTCACGATACTTGGTGAGTGCTCCTGGTACACGTTCTTTTCTACCCTTCGTATCCTCTGCCACCCATCTCTGGTTATGGCAGCCGACCTTGTTGGCAATGCCTCCACGTCCAACTACGAACGTACTAGATCATCGCGACGCTTGCACACCATCATCCGGTAGTTCCAAAAATTTAGTTTCTAGCAGGCGCTTGGGGAGGCTCAGTCTGAGAGTGCTCGTTGACGAGTGAAAGTGTGCGTCAGGCGTGCTCATAGCTGGGAATTCTCTGCTTGTGGATGTAGGAGGCCATGAAGTATATCAAGACAATTGCTACGTAATTGTAGTCTTCCGGTTCGCTAATCCCAACCCTTCTAGCATGGATAAGGTGGAGAGGGTCTGCATAGTGCGTTAGGGGAGACCTCCTTTGCCCGTCGTGCCTTCCCGATAGAACAGAGGCCTGGTGGGAGGTCAAACCCTCGTCATTGTTGTGGTGATCGACCAGCACGAGGGGTCGGTTTGGCCGGATCATCGCGATCTATCCAAAGGCAGAACCGTGTCCCGTATCGTGAGTAATTTCCACGCCTACACATCGAAGCAGTAGCTCCACCTTGCAGGGTCTTTATTCTCGGTAGCGTGACGCAGCGGTAGGGGATGTGGATCACTCCAGATGGTGCTAGGGATAGAATTCGCCTACTTCTTGGAAGGCCTGTCGTATTCGGTACGCCGTGAACACGAGTAACGATTGTCGTCGCCAGTGAACGACGTCGATGAGCTACCTGGGACCAATGGATGTGCACTTCGAGGAGGGAGAGCTGGAATTAGGGCTACTTCGGTACTCCACGACGGCAGCCTTGCGCCGTGAGAACCTGATGCCACAGGCAATCATTGATTGTCCTGCGAACCCTCTACATCGGCGAAGGGAGGTCATTCGGTAGTTGTACAATGGGAACGGGACTGTTTACTACAACCGGGTGCAGGCTGTCAAGATGTTTTGTCATCCAAGCAGCCAGAGCAGCACGTTGATTATGGATAGAACCCCCAGGTGCGTACTGGTCTCCGGCAATCTTCTTTCTCATCTCTGTGGTTGTAAGCGCATCGCGGAGAAGATGGACGGCTTCCGGAGAGATAAAACTCTGTTTCGCAGTTTGACCACTGGGCAGCGACGGCGGTGGTGAACCCGCTACCAAGTACCCATGGTAGTTTTTCTGCGCCTGTTGGAGCGCAGTGGAATACGGTACCATTTGATTCGTCTTCGCCGCGTATTGTAAGAGCATCACATCCAGCGTTGCACTAGCAACGGCCTGCAATGAGTAGGACCTTGAAGACTGTTCGATTGACGTAACGACAGTCGTCTCAATCGTCGACATGCTCATCGACGGCGATACACGACTAACCAGATCGTTCACTTCGAAGCCATGCATCATTTGACCGATACCTGATGCAGATTCTGTATATCTCCCGTCGCTGACGGCGATGCCCTGGGCGGCTATTAGGGCGGCATCGGCTGATTGTGATGGCAACTTCGCCTAGGCCTGCTGGACTACCGCTGCGACCGCACCGCCCGGAACCGGTGAGGTTGGCTGTGATGGCGAAACGTCGCTCGATACCCGGTGACTATGGGCAACTGCTTGTTGTCGAGCCCCGCCTTCGATACTGACATAAGCAGCCAGCGCCCCAACACCTATGCAGGCGCCGACAGTCAGCATCACTACGCGCGAGCGCAACCGACGTGCATCGCGACCTGCGTTCTTGCCCATTTGTCACCACCCAAAAATCATGCTGTCTGCTTTAGGTATTACCGTTGACCGTGAATTGCTTCATCTTCAATAACTCAATAGTAGTCGCGAACTGCACCGAATTCAAGGCCCATCCACCAAGTGAGGCTGGACACTCAGCCCTTCCACGAGCGTCGTATTCAACTGGCGGCCATGATTGGCAATCGACAAGTGTAGCCTTTTTATCATCGGGCTAATCCACCCACTTGCGGGTCTCCCATTCAACAGCGATCTCGTCGGGAGACCAATCGCTCGGACGACTTCCGTCGTGTACAGGCCATTCAAACTCTTTAGCCAGAGCATTGTCATCGTGCGCACCCGTCGTTATGAGTCCAAGGTCGGATGGCAGCGGCCAGCCATCATTCCCGA
Source organism: Actinomycetes bacterium (assembly GCA_021819725.1). The sequence goes on along the minus strand of JAKAQR010000001.1, from coordinate 82,716 downwards.
ACCCACAGCGATCGTGCGATCGCCATCTGCCGCTCCATTGACCTCGTATCGCTCAGTGATCTGACGCGCGGGCCAGGGCCGAGACCGCGGCGTAGCTACGTTGCGAGCCCAATGCTCGGAGTCAGACAGGCTACCACCGAAGCGCACTTCGGAGCAACGGGGTAGTTGAGGTGGTCCCTGCTATCAGGCGGTCCATCAAGCCCAGATCAATTCTGGTTCATGCTCCATGAGCGGACACTTGGTGCACACCGGAAATCTTCTCAGGCAGGACTTTCTCTACGCAATCCATAGCCATCAGAGCCCTCTGTCGCCAGGTCATTAGTCCTGGAAGACGAAACCGCGCGCCAGTGGAACCACACTAACGCGACAATGGACTCCAGATCTAGGCTTTAGCTGCTGCAACGTAATGCCGTCAAAGGGATGTCTTTGAAGGTAGAGGTCTCGGAGCTGGAGTATGTGACAAAATAGAGACTGTGCTTTCCCGTGATCGCCCCACCCATATTCTTTGGAATGATGCTGGTAGGTATTGTGCACCACTGGTGCGCATGAGGGGCGAGCAGGGCGCTCTTGGTGCCCTGTCCCAGACTTAAGAGATCCCCTGACCCCGGGAGGATGAGCGCAGTCGCACCCCAACTGGTTTGCTCAAGCGGAGAGACGCTTGAAGACTCCACTCCTGGTGGGGGCGGAACGCTACTCACCACCTGCCAATTGGCACCACCATCAGTGCTGCGACGCAGTGGGTAATAACTGGAATCATCGAGCAGGTACTCCGCTCCATGAACTGAGAAAAGTTCGTTGAGTCCACAAGCATTCACCACGCTTGGCCAACCTGGTTCCTTGAAGCTCTTCCCCTGATCCCCCGAGACGAGGATCGCTTCTTGCGATCCGTTCATTGCGCAGTTCGTCAAGTTTGTAATGGGGGAGAAGCGAACGCAAGGTCCAGACCGCGGACAGCGCAATCCACCCTGTTGCCAGCTAGTTCCGTTCAGGGTACGTTCGGCGATCACGCCATGATGTGGAACGCTGAAGTAGGCGCGGATGCCGGATTGTGTGGCTCGAAGGCCGGCGAAGCTCGTATCGCTGATTCCAGTAGGCGAGGGAATGATGGTCCACGTCGTGCCCTCATTGGTCGAGATGACGGGAAGATAGGAGAAGGCGGGAGACTGGCTGGGGATATCGATAGCGTAGGAGGCCGCTATCACGGTTTCTCCGCTGGAGGTGCGCAAAGCTGCAAGACCAGCACAGGACTCATTGCTCGCGACGGAGGTCGGCACTCCCTTGTTCTCCAAAAGCACAACAACACCCTTGGTGTCCACGGTACTGACCTTTCCATTGGACAGCATCCTGATCGCGTTCGCCTGACTTTGCGGGTTATAGCTACAGGTGAGCGCGACCCCGTTAGTTCCTCGTTCGGTAACAATTGGGGGATCAGCGCTCGTCTGGATAGCTGTAGGACCTTTGAGACTGATGGACTGGTACGTCAACGGGGTGATCATCCGCAACTTCACGGGGCTAAGGAGTAACGCGGTGCCGGTGCCAGACCGCGTGCGAGGCAGCTCATACACCCCTGCGCCAAGTGTCTTGCTGGGAAGTCGATCGACGATGTCAAACTGATCGACAAAGGGTTGGTTGTTGCCGATGATGGTGGTGAGTACCGAGGTGCCCTCCACCGGAATCATTTCGCCGGGGAGAACCTTGTCGGCCGGGAGGACGATCTGCGGCAGAACCGTCTTGACGGAGTGTGCGAAGGTGAGGGTCGTCGATCCCTCAGCGTGGCCCAGCCCACAGGCTTGCAATATCTTGAGACATTGAATCCCCACACGATAGTTACCAGCCTTCGGCGAAACGACCCGCAGCGGATAGTGTTCAAGCCAAGGAGCGCCTGGCGTAACGAAGGAGGTTTGAAACTCGGTTGAGGAGAGCCAATGCACTGGAACGCCATCGTAGTGCAACCCATCCACACAACCATCGAAACATAGATTGGCATGGCCTGGCTCTGGGGAAAGTGGCGTGCTGACACGACCAGAAACAGTTACTGTCGCCCCAGGTTTAACTGATGGAGGCGATACCGTGAGATCTACCGCTGGCTCGCTATGACCGGAGGGCACCGTGAAGCCCCCTTTTTCCGCCGCCGTTCCTCGCGGCATAGGGACTGCCTCGATACCGAGATAGTAAGTCCCCGAGGGGAGGTTGGGGATGCGGTAGCAGGACTTTGCAAGGCGCCCACTCATCGTCGCCGTCAGCGTACCGAGAGTACATCCTGCTTGCGACGCGCTGGTGGGAACAGCAGTAGGCTCCCGCCCAGAACGTGTTGGAGTGGTCGTACTCGTCGATTGCTGACGCGCGGCGGAGTGCTGATGAGTCGTAGCCGCGTGCGGTGACGTCGTCGAACCACAAGCAGCGAGTACCAACCCAAGAGCGGTAAGTACGATCACCCACCGCCGTCCCTGCATCCACAAAGCCAAGCCGACACCCCTTCCGCCAGTTGAGACTGATCAGAGTAACCCTAACAAAATACTGGTAAGTTCATCAGTTGGTTGTCGTGATTACTCTCAGGATTCTCAGCTAGTGAGTCGTTCGCTATGATGGACAGTTTGACGGCTTCATGCGCGTGCTGTGATCCTCTGTGCTCTTATTCCGATGCGTTTGTGATTCGGTGGTCCTTTACAACGCCGGACCCTTTTCACGATCCATCGTCGATCCGCTTCCACAGTGCGCCGATCGATGACGATTGCATTATCGCCGTTGCTCGTGGCACACTCTGGCCTGTCTCAATCAATATGATCTTCTCGGGACGCCCTGTCCTGCTGATTTAGAGCTGAAGAGAGTCCGGAAGGCGGCTGATGTGAGTTCATCATCGTAGTACCTTCGCCCGCCATCGCACGCTTGTGGTGAGTCAAGGTCCAGCAACTCGGGAGGAAAGCAGAGTCTGTTTGTCAGGGAGCTTCAGTGGTAACTGCAACGGGTATTGTGAAGCAAGACAGATGGGTTCTTTGGATCATGGAACCGGCCAAAGAAGTAACTGATTCACTGAAATCATTCAAAACACATCTCGAACCACCTGACACGTGTCGTGATGATGATTAAGATGTCGGTGTTAGCGGGGTCATTATCAATGATAACTCACAACCCCGACGTGGGAGGGCGTGACGCGCATAACGCACAAGAAACTCATCATGGTAGTTGCGTCTCTTGCCTTGATCTTTGCTGCAACCGGGAGCTTCACATTGACGAGGAGATCTGCACCGCACCTTGTTCCACTCAAGTCAATACCGACCTCCAAGAACACGGGGGGTCCACCGTGGGAGCCATCGCAGCGTGGAGGCGCGACCAGAAGTGCGATGGTAAGCTCTCCACTTTGTACGTCGAGCCAGCTTGAGACGCAGTACTGGACAAGTTTGCCGGGATTTGACAACCAGATGAGTGGCTTCAATCTCATCAATAGGTCAGGGCAGGCATGTTCGCTGCCGGTGTATCCTTCGTCTCTGAATCTGGCAAATGCGGACGGCACCCCAGCGACGATGCCGCTGCTACCCGGTCCGGCGGGGACAAAGGGATCGAGCGACTTCTTGGCCTATGGGTCCTCTTTAGCTCCCGCGACATCGTCATTTGGGATCCCTCTCAGCCCTGCTCCCATCACCCTCGCACCAGGTGGTACGGCAGTAGACATCCTTTTCGGTACCGTCGGTGTCAATCAGCAACCAGGAGATCCCGCTTGTATTTCTACACCCGTCGGAGGTAGCATCGCCGTCTCACTGGGAAATGGGTCCCCGGTACAGGTTCACATGCCTGCTAAAGCAGGGACGTCAAAGCCGCTAATTGATCCAACTGGAGCTCCCTTTTCGTCATGCACTGCAATGGCGTTCTCCCCGTTCCTCACCTGGAGTGAGGCGAGTAATCTCGTCGGTGCTCCATATACCCGCACTAGTCAAGGAGATCTCCCGCTCAAGTACACCGCGGCCTTTATTAACGCGCCGTAGGTGCCCCATATACCATCCGGACCCCAGGTTTCTACAGTGTGGTTCAGCGGCAAGAGATCAATGAAAGTAGGCTCCAGTGATTGAACGATTTCCCCGACGGATAGGCGGGACAGTAGCTCTCTTAGTGTCGGCCGTTACGATGGTCATCGCGCTTACCGGCACTGTGGCGTATGCTGGTGATATGCCAACAGGATATTGGTATGGCTCAGACGGCTCCGGGCCACCCCCTCAGGGGACGGGAGTCGAGTACACGATGCCGAACTGTGGTGGGGCGTATGGCTCGTATATAGGCCAGCTCAACCAAGTGAGTAGCGCTTTCAACGTTGCTTCAGATTAGAATGCGGCTAATACGAATTAGATATCAGGACACGGCGTCGGAAGCCAGAACTCTTATTTTATTGCACAACCTCAGTCAGGTCCTTCATACAACGGTACGGCTACTGAAGCAACATTCTGGGGTGAGTCTCAAGGTAATGCTGCGGTAGAAAACTGGGGTTCATTTTATGGTCAAAGTGGAATCAACTTACCGTCCAACCCGATAATTTATGCAGATCTTGAGAACTCGCAGTACACCTGGAATTCGGAGGCTACTTCACTAAATCGAGACGTCTTCAACGGATTCTGGAACGAGGTGCATCAGAAGCTCATCTCCATCAAGGGTACTCAACGGGAAATCTATGCTGGTGTGTATTCTTCCCCTTACTTCTGGTCTACCTTCATGTCGGGCAGTCTTGGAGCGACATATGAGTGGACTGCGGAGACAACCTATGGATCATACTCTTCAGGCAATTGTGCGTGTGGCTGGGGTTCACCCCTTGGCTATACGGCGGACTTCTTCGCAGGTTGCAGCCAGAGTTATCCATGTGCTGTGGCGTGGCAGTGGATTTCGGGATCAGCTGACTATGACCAAGTCTATGGTTCTCAAATCGTAAGCGGCGAAAGCGATACTTGTAACTAGTTCGACATGGGTAGGTTCATAGGACCTGCTATCCTGGCGAAATGAGGTGCTGCCTCGTTAGTGCGAGCTGCTGGCGGCGATGAACAGGTCGAGCATGCCTCAGATGGCGGAAGTTGAGCACTGGGTTTTAATTGAGACGTGCTCGCACAGTTCCCTGACTAGGTGCGCGATGCGCGGCGAAGACCTGGACTGCCTAGGCTGGGTGGATGGCTTGTGACGCAATATGTCGACTGGATGGTGGTGTTGTCCGAGTAGGACGCAGTTCGTGCTTGATGCTCAACAGGGAAGCCGGAAGGGAACCGTGAACTGTGCTGTATTAAAGCGGAACGGTAACTGGCCCAAGTTGCAAAATAGTGAGGTTCTGGTGCTTCACGCTGCCTTATAGATTTGTTTGTAGTCTCACCATGGAGGTCAGTATGGAGCATGTTTTGGTCAGAATTATGGTTGTGGAGGTCTCCTGGGGATGATGAGAAAGGCTAAAGTGTCGGTAATATCAGCTGCTGTACTAGTAGTTGTTCTCGTCATGGGAGTAGTTATCTTCGGTAGGATCAATGCTCACACGACCAGACCTGGCGCAACAGCCCCGAATGCCGCAGGTGGTGGATTACTGGTCGGGGTTGGACCATCACTAGGTGGAATATCTATCTACAGTCCCCAATCAGGGCGACCGCTAAAGAAACTTACCGCACCCCCGTTTGGACATTTCCCTTTTCTCAGCCCCAACGGAAGTTCAGTATACTTCACCACTTCAACACCAGGTAACGAGACCTGCGAATCTGACATTGAGAAAAAGCTGATCGATGGCAAGAGCCATCCGATTGTCCAGGGCCAACTGATCAACATCAACTCTTTTACCATGACCCGGAACCGACACTGGGCACTCTGGCTCTCTTCAAGCGTGGGTTGTGACGGCAGACCTCCGTATGCGCTGCACAAGATGAATGTGAAGACCGGCCAGACGCAAGTGAAGAACTACCATACTTTCGTCGAATCCATGGCCGTAACGGCCAACGGATCGGAACTTGCGCTCCAACAGGGTGCGATAGCAGTCCCTTTGAGTCAATCACGTGAGAAGATCTACCTCTATGCATGGGCGAGCGCCACACCGGAGGCGAGTTCAGCGAACGTCTTGCCATGCCCCAAGGGCGACTCTGAATGCGCTCAGACATCACCTGCCTTTACCCAGAATGGCGAGCTCTTCTATATCGCATCTATCGGACCCCATGACGCAAACTGTTTTTATGGTGGATGTGCAACACAGAGGTTCATACTCGTGCGTATGCATCAGCACAAGGCGATCCAGGTCGCCTCTGTCGTCGCTCCGAGTCTCCAGACCTATCTGGCCGTCTCACCATCCGGCAACGAAGCAGTGTTGAGCATTGGTAGGCGGTCATACTTTTGGAAGGCAGGTCATGGGCTGGTTCACATAGCGACGCTGTACGAGGAGTCATGGTAGCAACGTGAGCAAGCAGTTCATTCTGGTGGTGACAGTTAACGGAGGCAGAACAGTGGCACCTTGTGATCAGAGCGTCAACTGCCTTTACCAGATACCACCCCGACACCTCTGACTCGACCTGTTCGAAGGTGGATTATTGACACGAGGGCGTTGGGAATGAGGTCTGTTGTTAGATTGCAGGCGAGATGTCAAGACCCTCCGCGAGCATATATCCGGCTCACCACACGTCCTACTTGACATAATATCCATTCTCGGCGCATTCTAGACCTTCTTAGATCCCTTCATTGCTGTCCTGTTGTCAAGTATCCTTCGAGATTGTCACGTCCCAGCAGCTACTCCGACACATCACACAAGGACTGTCCTCCAGTCAGTCAACGGTGCAGATAAGCGCACGCCTCCGGGGCGTGGGGCAATACCAGTTGAAGCCCGTTACCGATAGGCAGAACGATCTTCGAATGGGAGACGATCCACAACCGGGTGAAGTAAGGGAATTTCTGTTCGATCACGGAAATGGGACCATTACCATCGAACGCACCGAGTGGTATCAGCGAGTGCTGTCAGCGACACGAAGCGAGGAGTATCGATTCCTAGAACTTGCGCTTCCCCGTTCAGATCGTGAACTGGCCCAAGAATGGGATAAGGCCGTCTATCACTTACAGAACGCAGAGGGCTCCTATGCCAGCGGGGATGACGCGGCGACCTTCAGTCACCTGCGAGGTGCCCTTGACGCGCTACCTGGTGCGAAGCAAGCAATTTGCGACAGTATCGCGGATGTCGGAAAGAGAAGGGCGGTAGATGATCTCCTTAAGCAACTTGGAAGTTACCTCCATCTAGGCCGACACGTTTCTGAGTCCGGCCCTGCTATAGGCTCATTCCCAGTCGATCATCTTGACGCTGCCTTCGCGATTGATCTTATGCGAACAACTCTTTCGCATTTATCACTCATGCTCTCCGCCGAAGCTGAACGAGCCAGACGGAACGCCTGATTATGGAAAGCGCAAGCTCCAAGCTGAACGCTCAGCGTGAGTTGGTAACTTTGCCTGAACACGGCGCGAGCTTTGCGACTTCGCAATGACGGACACTGGTCTGATGATCAGAACGCGAAGATGGTCGGATCAAAGTTGTGTAGCCAAGTCCTCAGACGTGGATGCCAGCGCTCCAACAAGGCTGTCAGAAAACAGTTGCTCACTGCGGGCACCGAAGGGCTTCCGGCAGGAAGACACGTATTCCCGTTAGTCCTGCCCGAAATGGCCAGAATGAACGATAATATGCACGATTATTGTTCTCATAGCGCCAACTATAATGAGAATTCGCTTCCAGAGATCTCACTGGAGATGGCATTATCCCTAGTAGGAACGTTGTGAAAGTGCCAACTGTATTGAGACTGGACATTTGTCCTGCACGATTGCGCACCTAATGGTTGGTAACGTGCCCGAGGTCGACCCGGCGGGACCGGCCTCAACGGCGGAGGTCCTCAGCCGAGTACGAGATGCCTGTTGGTAGCAGCAGCCGGATTCCTTGGCCACTGCTGGTGATCGTCGGTTGTGGATCCTAGGCCTCTTGGGATGACGCTTGCAGACGGTTGACCGAACTGGCTCCACTCCAGTCAACCACCTCCGGAACGATCAACAACTTACCGACTTCCAGGCGACTTTGGACCAGAATCACCGCTTACTTCCGAAGATCCCATCAGGAAGCAAGGGAGGGGTGATTGCAGAGTCGGATTATCCCTCAACCTTGACGGAGAAGCTGCTCTTTAGGACTTGCGCTACGATGAAAGATGCGAGGATACACTAGCGTGTCGCAACACAGCTACCATTGCGGCCAATTGCCTGGAACCGATCCCGTCGGACTGTTTTGCAGAACTCCGCCGGGGGCACCCAGTGACGACAAGAGTTGCGAGAAATTGGCGCCAAATGCGGTCGAGTTTGAACCGTAGAACTGACCGTAGCTCATCGCCATCGTCTCCCCGAGCGCTCCCCCATCAGCCCATCCAGTCTCAATACCATCAGGACCGTTGTAGAGCGTTCCGATCACGGTGTTGGGCGTGACCGCTTGGCCAACACTGACATCAGGGTTGATATCTTCAGCTGCGTAGACCACCAGTCCTGCAGCTGGTCCATTGGTCAGTCGGTACGTAATGAACGTACCTCCCGGCCAACCTCCGTTGAAGGTTGAAAGCACTACCCCATCGCCGAGAGCATAGATCGGCCCATAACCGTTAAAGTCGACGCCTTGATCGATCCGCCAGACTTGGAGATCGCTGATGGATCGTATCGGATTAGCATAGCCGCTCGGTGCAACCGCAGCCGGAGAAGGAGCTTGACTCACCGGGGGCTGACTCTGTTGCTGGGAACCCGCACCCTGTGCCTGACCAGCTGCTGCCTGTTGTGCCGCTTGAGCCGCCGCAGCCGCTTGAGCCGCCGCAGCCGCTTGGGCCGCCGCAGCCTGCTCAGCGGCGATCTGCTGTTGCTCGATCTGTGCCTGGCGGGCCTGCTCCTCTGCGGCGAGTTGCGCCGCCACCATCTGCTGAATCTGGGAGTTCACACTCGATAACTCTGTCGAGGCCTGTTGCTGTGCTGATTGGGCCTTAGCCTCCTGCGCACTGAGAAGATTAAGCAAGGATGCCTGTTGCGATTGATCGGCCTTTAGTTGCGACTGCTGATTCGACAGTTGTTGTTGTACGGCTTCGTAGGCATTGACCGCCTGCTCCTGAGTAGATGATGCTGTCGAGATGTCCTCTTGTGCGACTGCAGAAGCGTTGGGGTTATCCTGTAGGACGCTTAAGACCTGAGAGTCGGTACCAGCCTGAGCAAACAACGAAACCGCCTCGGTGACGATTTCACCATGAAGTTTCTTTAGCTCAAGCTGCTTTTGTACGATCGCTGTCTCGACAGTGCTCTCCTTCGCCTGTAGCTGTCGGATCTGGCCCTCAACTGCCGCATAGTGCGAGCTGATCGACTGAACCTGTGCATTCAATGCGGCGATTCTCTGCGTCAATGAGTTTGCTTCTTGCTTCATTGACTGAACAGAGCTCGTGAGCTGGGGATGCACCTCCGAGGAGCTCGACGCCGAGATCAGTACAACGGCCACTGCCGCTCCACCAATCGCCTGCCAGGCACTACGCCTAAGCCGGTTTCTCATCTACAAACCCTCCAGTTACTCGGCAATGGTCCACGGTGGGACAAGACCGAAATAGCCTTTGCACAGACTAACACAGCAACGCACAAGCCGCAACCCTTTTTGTGATCATCGGCATAAAGTAACCCATACTCAACCAGCAGTGAAGCTCTACTTGAAGGTTCAGGTCGTTCACGATAGAGCGTACGTTCACCATACACCCTCGCCCACTGCCAACAAAGAAGGAGTGGCGTCGGGGTAGGCGCAGACCAGCTCGTGCACACCGATACGCAGGCCGACGGCAAAACGAACTCGGGACCGTATGAGCGAATGCCCTGCTGCATGGACCTTGCTCGACATTTGCACCAGAGCAGCCGTCGACGAACACTTGACAACCTCAGTGGCACTACGGAATGCGCATTTGCCAATTCCTCCTCCGAGCTTAACATCACTATGTAGCACGATTAATAGCTCCCGAGGATTAGCGAGGCCAACAGAGGAACTTAGACAAGAGTACGAGCTGCTCGTGAGATCGCTTCGTGGGCTAAGGGATGTTGATCCGCAACTGAAGCGATGTCCGCGATTGTCGCCCCGAGCCTAATCGCCATTGCGAGTTCACCGATGAGCTGACCTGCCTCCTTCCCCACTACCCAGGCGCCGAGCAAGCGACCCGAGCGAGCGTCCCCAAAGAGTCTGACTTCGCCGTAGGGTTCATTCAGGATCTGGGTGCGTGCCTCATGATCAAAGGGCGCAGCCACCTCTACTGTGTCGATATTGCGGGTGGTTAGTTCAGCTCGTGTCATTCCTACCCGGGCCGCTTCAGGGAAGGTGAAGATGGTGGCAGGAATCGTTTGGGGATCGGCCCGATCTACAACTCGTCCTGCGAGGATGTTGTGTGCCACAGCCAACGACTCGCGTGTAGCGGCGTGAAATAGCATCTGGGTTCCGGTCACATCTCCAGCAGCAAAGATTGATGGCATCTTGGTCGTGCCACCAGGCCCAACGACCAGCCGCCCCCGTTCATCAAGCAACCCAAGTTCCTGGACGCCAGGTGGGTACACTGGATGCCGTCCCGTGGCCAGCAAGACCATATCTGCATCAAAGAACGCCGATGTTGACTGCTGGGAGTAGGTTACTCGATGATGATCATCGACCTCGATGACCTCAGCGCCGAGTTCCACCCCAATACCCTTGGCTAACCCGTCAGCGACCAGCTTGGCGAAGTCGGGATCCATACCTGGTAAAAGTTGATCGGCAGCCTCGAACACGGTCACATCGACGCCAAGGGCATGCCACATTGTGGCGACCTCTAAGCCGATATACCCGCCTCCTATGACGGCAAGCGTTCTGGGTAATGTGGCAACGGTGGGCGAGACGGCGAACAGGTCTCGGCTCGTGACACAGTGCTCGATTCCTCGGATCGGCGGTATCGAGATGTCTGATCCGGAAGCAAGGAGAAGATACTTGGCCGTCACGGTCTTGACCTCAGATTTGGTCTCATACGCCACGCTATGAGGGTCCAGGACGGTCGCGATACCGTCGATCAAACGAAGACGGTCTCCAAACCGTGCAAGTTCTTGATCATGCTGTTGGTAGCGAAGTTGTTGCACAGCGTCCTTGAAAGTGATCAGTGACCGATAGTCAGGAGGAACTTCTGATGGGAAATATGGCATCGCACGCATACCGCGATACAACTCTGCAGCCTCACGAATGGTCTTTGAAGGAACGCAGCCTTCAGCCAGACAATTGCCGCTCATGACACCTTTGGGGTCGATCATGAGGACACGCTGGCCCGTGCGAGCAAGCTGGAATGCCGCAGGATAGGCACCGCCTCCGGCTCCAATGGTGACAAGGTCATAGTCATAGTCAGTCATCTTGTTTGACTCCAATCCGATAGGTCTAGGAACAAAGGTAGACGAGGGCGACCATCCGGCCCCCATCTAGGCACCTAATTGGGACCTTTGACTAGGTGAAAGGGTAAGGAGACCATCAAGGCTTGTCGAAAAGATCACGCGGACTGCTATGCCGAGTACGTCATCTCCTACGTTGCCGCGTGTGCCTACCCCATGGTTTGGGACCGTCACGAGTCCAGCACCTCCAATGGTAGAGTTTGCATTTGGCTCCCTAAGTATCGCTGCCACTGACGTTGCCCCCGATGAAGGGCACCGGTGGACGTCTGCAAGCAAGGTAGGCTGCTCGTGGAACGTTTGCGACGACGAGCCATCGCAACAATGAGTTCACGAAACTCTGCTTAACCTACACAAACAGCGATTCCTCTTCGAGAACAATTGGCACATGATCAATAACATCCCCGGCTGTGCGCCACCTATTGACCCCGGCTGACCTCATGAGAGCAATCCCAAAGCCAACAAAAAACATTTGCAGGGGATCACTCGTCTGGTCATGAGGTTCAACAGCACGCCGAGGCGACCGGAAGGCCTCCTCGTGCCCGGTCCACTACTTCTCAGATGGAGTGATACACCTCGGCTCCAGTGGAGACTCCTACCTGCCCTCAGTTCCTTAGCCCTGGCATCTTGCACGAAAACTAGGTCAATCTACCTGCAGCGCTTCGGAGAAGGAGAGGAGAGTACGCCTTACCAACTGCCCTAGCGCTGCTTCATGGAACGCTCCCTCACCGAGGATCAACGGTAAAGTAACTTGATCACCAATGATCGACAGCTCAACGAATCATCTCACACCGACAAGCTTGCGTCAAGCGCGACAACCTTTACAGATCCGCAGCAGCCATCTCATTCCTCGATCCCTGTGGACGAGGGTTGCGCTGAGAGGAAGGACCCCCTCTTGGCTAGCCTTCGAGGGAGATATCCTTGATTCCCAGTCTTTCCACCGCTGTACTCAGTCTCCTTGGCACCAACAAACTAACGGTACCAAGGAGACACTCCAAGAGCCCTAAAAATCAGCTACAACCCGAGGTTGTCCCACAGCTTGAGCAGACGAAACAGGAACCAGAACGCTGCATCACGTTACCGCATGAGTAACAGTAGGGAGCATCCGACTGCGTGAACGACACCGCATCGTCAAGGGGAGGCAGCGGCTTCTCGGAGGCTTCATAGCTTTCGTCGATCTCCCTTGTTGAGGCTATCTCCTGCTCATCGGCGGGGAATAACAAGTTGTGTGCCCGCTCTCCAGTCGTATGGATCCCCAAGTCTTCGCGAGTCTCGGTGTCAAGATAGTCGATAGCAAGGCGACGGAAGATGTAATCGACAAGGCTCGAGGCGATACGGATGTCCTGATCATCAGTGATACCGGCCGGCTCGAATCGCATATTGACGTATTTGCGGACAAACGTCTCCATAGGGACCCCATGCTGGAGGCCCAAGCTCACCGCAATCGAAAACGCGTCCATGACGCCAGCAAGCGTCGATCCCTGTTTGGAGACCTTGATAAACACCTCACCAGGTCGTCCGTCCGGATATTCACCAACCGTAGCGTAACCCTCTGCATCGGCTACCTGAAATGCGTACGTCCTCGACTGTCGATGTCGTGGCAATCTCTCGCGTTTGGACTGTGACCCCAACGCAGCCAGTTCACGCCGCAGTTCGTCAACCTCAGCCGTTACGATGGGTTTCTCTTCTTTACGCATTGTCTGGAGAGGTTGACCAACCTTGCAGTTATCGCGATAGATCGCAACGGCCTTCAGACCCAACCTCCAGCTTTCGATATACGCCTCTTCAATATCCTCAACCGTCGCCGATTCTGGCAGGTTGACGGTCTTCGAGATCGCTCCGGACAAGAAGGGCTGGACGGCGGACATCATCGCGATGTGACCACGGTAACTGATGACATTATCCCCCATCGCACAGGCGAAGACCGGCAGATGTTCCTGGCGGAGTTGTGGTGCTCCGAGAATCGTCTTGTGTTCATCGATGTAGGCGACGATCGAGTCGATCGCTACCTGGTCGTAGCCGAGCGATCGCAAGGCCCGAGGGACGGTTTGGTTGACAAAGGTCATCGTTCCACCCCCGACCAATGTCTTAAATTTCACAAGACCGAGATCCGGCTCGATACCAGTGGTATCGCAGTCCATTAGCAGACCGATGGTGCCAGTTGGTGCGAGCAAGGAGACCTGCGCGTTCCGTACCCCCTGCTCTTGGGCGAGGGTTTCAGTCTCCTGCCATATCTCCTGAGCCGCCGAGAACAACTCCGGTGGGACAAAGTAGGAGTTGATCTTTGACACATGCTCGTGATGCATCGCGATAACCCTGAGCATGCCCTCGCGGTCAGCAGCGTAACCATCAAAAGCACCGACTCTTGCGGCAAGACGTGCTGAAGTGTCATAGGCCACACCGGTCATGATGGCGGTGATGGCCGCGCCGTAGGCGCGCCCTGGCTCCGAGTCGTAGGGCAATCCAAGCGCCATCAACAACGCTCCGAGGTTGGCGTAACCGATGCCAAGCTGTCGATAGGCCCTCGATGTTTGGGCAATCTTCTCGGTCGGATAATCTGCGTTGCCCACAAGAATGTCCTGAGCAACAATCAACAGCGAGACGGCATGGCTAAACCCATCGACATCGAAGGTTCCATCCTCGTTGAGATACTTCAAAAGATTGATCGAGGCGAGATTACATGATGAGTTATCAAGATGCATGTACTCGCTGCACGGATTGGATCCGTTAATAGGGCCAGCATTCGGCGTCGTATGCCAACGGTTAATGGTGGAGTCGTACTGAACACCGGGATCGGCACACTCCCATGCGGCCTGAGCGATTTGGCGCATTAAGTCCCGTGCCGGCAAGCGCTTGAGTACTTCTCCGGTGGTCACCGCTCGCAACTCCCAGTCACGACCCTCGAGCACGGCCTGCATGAATTCGTCACTCACTCGGACTGAGTTGTTGGCGTTCTGGTACTGCACCGAGAAGGCATCTTTCCCATCGACCCCCATGTCGAAGCCGGCAGCCTCAAGGGTGCGGGCCTTGCGTTCCTCGATCGCCTTTGTCCAGATGAACTCCTCGACATCCGGGTGGTCAACATCTAAAATGACCATCTTGGCCGCACGACGCGTCTTGCCGCCAGACTTGATGGTTCCAGCGGAGGCATCTGCGCCACGCATGAACGATACCGGTCCTGACGCGGTTCCGCCACCATTGAGGTGCTCGAGTGAGGAACGAATCCGTGAGAGGTTCACGCCTGAGCCAGACCCGCCCTTAAAGATCACACCCTCTTCGCGGTACCAATTCAAGATGGCATCCATCGTGTCATCTACCGAGAGGATGAAACAAGCTGACCCTTGCTGTGGTACCCCTTGAACGCCAATGTTGAACCACACCGGCGAATTGAAGGCTGCCCTCTGATGGATCAGAAGGTACTTGAGTTCATCGGCGAACGTCGATGCCTCTTCAGCATCAGCGAAGTAGCCGTCCTTCTCTCCCCACCGTGCCAAGGTATCCACGATCCGATTGGCCACCGTCTTCAAGGACCCTTCTCGATCAGCTGAATCGAGGGCTCCGCGAAAATACTTCTGGGAGAGAATATTGGTGGCATTCATGCTCCATGTGCTCGGCACTTCGACCCCTCGCTGCTCGAAGGCCACCTCACCCGTGCGGTAATTCGAGATTTTGGCGTCTCGTCGATCCCACACGACCGAGTCAAACGGACTCATCCCCTGGGTTGTGAAATGCCGTTCCAAGCCCTTTAACTGCCTCTTCATATTTTCTCCTTCCAGCGCAGAAACACTCTGCAGCCCCCACAAGTAGCGTCTTCAACAAACCAACAACACTACATCTAGCGCACCACCCACTATACCAGTTGGCTTGGTCACTGTGAGAGAAATCACGAAATTCTCGAATTTCAAGGAAGGAATTGCTTCTCGGTCACAGGAACTCCAACGTTGACGCTAGGCCGAGGCTGTGACAGAGGAGTAATCTCTCCTATCGCCACTACAGTGGGGGGTTTGGTGACCCGGTCACCATTGGTAGCATGGGTGTGCCAGCAACAGTGATCGTTATGCTACGGCCAACACGATCGACCTACGCGAGTATCGGTGTACGGTACGATGGCTATACGGTACTATGGCTGTACACTACGATGGCCCTACGATGAGGTAAGGAGTTCGAAACCACGATGCGCGTGACTCGACCGCTCGCGATCGACGCTCGCGATCCTCTTGACCCGATCGATCGCCGTACACTCGCGGCATTCCTGTCGGATGTTGACATTGACGACGTTCATGTGGTGGTGGTGATCCCCGCCTATAACGAGGCAGAGGCCCTCCCCGCAGTCCTTGCAGCGATGCCAGATCGGCTCGATGGCGTCGCCCCAACTGTCATCGTCGTTTCCGACGGCTCGACCGATCAAACCCGTGCTGTGGCGCTCGCCAATGGGGCGCTTTGTTGTGAGACCCCCATCAATAGAGGCCAAGGAGCCGCACTCCGTCTTGGGTACCTTGCCGCACTCCGCCTCGGTGCGACCTACATCGGTGTGATCGATGCTGACGGGCAGTGGTCACCCGAGGGGCTCGTGTCTGGCCTCGACTACCTCACATCCGGTCGGGCCGATTTCGTCCAAGGATCACGTGTCCTCGGCTCCACCATCGTCGGGGATCCCGTGCGAGACCTGGGGGTCAAGGTCTTCGCTACGCTGATATCGCGCATGGCCCGCGTGTCGGTGACCGACACCTCCTCCGGCCTGCGCCTCTTCACCGCAACCCTGGCCGGCAAACTCCGCCTGGATCAACCACAGTATCAATCATCGGAGCTTCTCATCTCGGCAGCCTTTGCTGGAGCTCGTATCCAGGAATTTCCAGTCGACATGGTGAAAAGGCTGGCAGGTCAGTCCAAGAAGGCGACAAATCTGCTCTATGGTTGGTATTACGGCCGAGCAGCACTGCGCACCTACCTTCGTGAGCGCTGGATAGCGCCATCGTGACATCATCAGAGGCGAGCCGAAGGAACCGCCTCACTTACCGGAATTGGATGGCGCTTGCACTCCTCCCCATTCTGGTGATTGTGATTCCAGCCCTGCTCGGCCACCCCCCCATCCTCGGCGATAATGCCACCCAGAACATCTCCTTTCGATGGCTAGTCGGTCAGGACTACCGCGCTGGGCACCTTCCAACTTGGGATCCATTCAATTGGGATGGCACCCCGCTACTCGCTGGCTTCAATGCAGGCGCCCTCTACCCATTGATGATCTTGTTCGTGCTGCTTCCTGCCACCGTCGCCATGACCTTGACCCTGATGTTGTGCTGGTTCCTCGCCGAAATCGTCACCGTCAAGATCGCCGAAACCATCGGGATCAGTCGCTGGTTTGCAGTCGCCGCCGGAATCGTCTTTGTCGGCACAGGTGCGTTCACGGCGCAGGTGGTTCACATCGACATGATCGAGGGTGACCTTGCCTCTCTTGTCGCCCTCCTGTTTCTCGTGCGCCTACTCGATGCGCCAACGCGTCCCGGGCAGATCGCCAACGCCGCTGGCCTCGCCGTTGCCTTCGCGTGTGCTGTCTTTGCGGGCGCGCCCGAGGCGATGCTCGCGAGTGTCGTGGCCCTCGGCGTTCTGTTTGTGGTGCGACTCGCCTATCGCACCCTGAGGGTCAGTGCCATCGGGTTGACGGCCGCTGCTGCAGTACTCGCACTCGGACTATCGGCGCCACAGTGGTACACCGGATTGGCCTACACCGCCATCTCGAATCGGGCACATCTCCCAGCCGAATACGCTGGCTTTGGTCCTTTTGCCTATCGCTTTCTGCCGCTTATCCTCTTTCCCTTTGCCTATGGCGGCTATAGCGGCGGCTACCTTCCTAACTACTTCGGCAACTACAACCCCTCTGAGATCACCATTGCGATCACTGCGGTCGGCCTGGTCTTTACCATTATCGGTATCGCTACCCGACATCTACCCACCATCAAACCCTGGGCGAAATCCTTCCTGGTCACACTGATGATCGTCGCAGCGTTGCTCGCCCTTGGCTCTGAGACACCCGTTGCGACCATTATCTATCATCTACCGCTCTTCAATCTCCAGCGCCTTGCATCCCGTTACATCATCGATGTCGACCTCGCGGCTGTTCTCATCGCCGCTGCTGGTGCTCAGTTCTACTGGAACAACGGCAAGCTGCGGCCGTTGTCACGGTCAGTTACCTATCTTCTATCGTTGCTCGGCCTGATCACCGTGGTCGTCGGCGGCGATATCGTACTGGCGCCCTCTTCCTTCTACAAAATGGTTGCTGCCAACGCTGCGCCAACGCACGTTGCCCTCTTGGAGATTCGGATCTATGTCCTCATCGAGGTCGCCATCATGCTGGCGATTCTCGGGGCACTCCTCGTACGAAGGCCACCTCGGCAACCCTCACCTCCCGATGGCAACACCACTCCCCGCTCGACTCGCCGGATCCGACAGATCCTTATCGGCGCACTCACCTTCGAGATGCTCGGGATGTCGATCCAATTCGTGGTGCTGCCAGCCTTCTATGAGCCCTTGGGGAACCCCGCCGCTCCTGCGGCAAGCCAACTACTTCATGGATCAGAACGTTATGGACTCTACGATCCAAATCTTTACCTTTACGATCGGACGATCGTGGCCGACGAGCAACTCGACCGTAATGTCTTTACCCACACAAACTCGATTCAGGGTTACGCCTCACTCTCGCTCGCTACCTACAACAATCTCACCCACACCAAGACCCAGTCCACCCTCGACCCGGCCTTGCTATCCCTCTACCGCCAGGACCTCAATATGGATCTACTGATCACCGCTCGGCGCTATTTTCATGTACCGATTCGCACGCTAGCTGCTAGCACACTTCGCAAACATGGTGCCCGCCCCTTGCTCCAGGCCGGCAAATCGAGCGCCTTCTTTGTTGGGAATATTCGGACAGCTCGCTCTGTCCTGCTTCGGCCGGGACCCGGTGTATCCTCGCTAGCGGTAAGAGCAACCACCGTCAACGGTCAAACCTATGTCGATCCCAACGCGATGGTCGGCTCTAATGGGTGGGCTACCATCAACCTACCAGCTTCCTTCTCCTCTGGTCTACTCGCCTCCCTTGTGGTCACGCCTCACCCTCATCTGACACGAACGCAACCCTTCGACGTCGTCATCACAACGGCCTCGACGGACCTTGAGGTGGCCGGACCACTGGTTAATCATCTTGATCCGTCTCGATGGCGCACCTTCCAAGGCAAATACAGCTCAATCGACTTTGTCAGTAGACACCCCACTAGTGGCTACCTTCGATCGAATGCTTCGGTGACAATACTTTCTCAAGCGCAACACATCGATGGTACGCTTACTGCGCACCTTGCGGCGCGAATACCAAGTGTCGTTCGCTCAACACTGGCCTATGCGCCTGGCTGGCAAGCACGCACAAGCACTGGCGCCAGGGTCGCTGTTCATGACGACCATGGTCTGATCGTCCTCGACGTACCGGCGGGGACATCACGGTTGACGTTGCGCTATCGAGCGCCGAGAATCGTTGACGCACTCGTGCTCGGTGCGCTCTCTGCGTTGGGGATCGCGGGGCTCTTGAGCTTTGCTTGGTTCGATCGGCGGCGAACGATATAAGTTTGCAAATACCCTGAATTGCCAATACTGACGTGAGCCAAAGAGCGGCCTACCAACGGGCAATAGCTGCGGCGTATCCATTATCTGACATTTCACCAGTTCACAAGCTGCTAGGGCAACCAACCGCAACCTCGCTAACGCCTAAGACCCGCCAAAGACAATGACCCGGTACCACGTCACGACGGGAATAGGATAGCAACATGCCAGTTGGGCATCACTGTGCAAAGGGGAGCAGTTGCTAACAGACGCTACAAAACGAACCGAGACATGGGTCAAGGTGCTCGATCAGAGCAAATGCATCGGTTGTCATGCGTGTACCACCGCGTGCAAAGCGGAGAATGAGGTACCGCTTGGGGTTACGAGAACCTATGTGAAAGCCGTTGAAGTCGGGGTGTTCCCTCATGTTCGCCGCAACTTTCAGGTCACGCGGTGCAACCAGTGCGACAATCCACCCTGCGTAACCGCCTGTCCAACCGGCGCCATGTATCAGCGCCCCGATGGTATCGTCGATTTCGATAAGTCAATCTGCATCGGCTGTAAAGCGTGCATGGCCGCGTGCCCCTATGATGCCATCTTCATTAATCCTGAAGATCATTCCGCTGAGAAATGCAACTTCTGCGCTCATCGACTCGAGGTGGGTCTCGAACCAGCCTGCGTCGTCGTCTGTCCCACAGAGGCGATTCTGATCGGGCGTCTCGATGATCCCAGCTCCCCGGTGACGAAAATCATTCATCGCCAAAGCGTGGCGGTTCGCTCTCCGGACAAGGGCACACGTCCCAAGGTCTATTACAAAGGAGCACACCAAGCAACGCTCGACCCGATCGCTGCCACCCGTCCTGGCGGGGATACCTTTATGTGGTCCGAGATACAGCGCGGACCAAACACGACCGTATCTGGCCACCCAGCTGAATTTCATGACTCCAACCTCTCTGCCGAGGCTAAGCTCGCCTATGACGTGGCTCACTCGGCACCTTGGGGATGGAAGGTGAGCCTGTACACCTGGACGAAGGGAATCTCGGCCGGCGCCTATCTCGTTCCGATTCTGCTGGCGCTCCTCCACCGTCTACCCTGGTCTTCACCAGTGGTACGATTTGTAGGACCGATCACCTCACTGGTGTTCCTCGGTATTACCGGCGTGCTCCTCATCATCGACCTCAAGCATCCCGAGCGCTTTCATCTGATCTTCCTGAAGGGCCGACTCCAGAGTTGGCTTGTGCGGGGGGCTTGGGGGCTCATGTTGTTTGGTGGTATCGTCACGCTCGACCTCGTCGCCGCCATCTTCCGCGCGAGGACCTTCGAGGAGCTGCTGGCAATCCCAGGAATTCCCCTCGCCTGCCTCGCCGCCCTTTATACCGCCTTCCTCTTCGCGCAGGCAAAAGCGCGTGATCTCTGGCAGAATCCACTCCTGCCGCCCCACTTGGTGGTACAAGCCCTTCTGGTCGGTGCTGTCATCGCGCTGTTTGGGGTAGCGGCGGCCAATCCTTTGCACGTCGCCTATCTCGATCGCATTGTGAGCGCCCTCGCGGTCATCAACCTTGCGATGGTGATCGGTGAGGCCACCATCACCCATCCAACGGCCAAAGCTCACCTCGCCTCCTACGAGATGACCCGCGGCCGGTTCCGATGGTTTTTTCTTGTCGGCATCCTCCTAAATCTGCTTGCGATCGCCACCCCGGTTGTAGGCATGGATCTCGGTGTTGCTGCGCTCCTGTGCATCTTGCCACTCGAACACGCTTTCGTGCAGGCTGGGCAAGCCGTTCCGCTCGCGTGATGCGACAAAACAGCTCTACGGTACCGATGACCATCCCCTTCATGAATCTAAGGAGTAGCAATGAGTGAACTCAACAAGCTAAGCGATCGTCTTCGAGCCAAACGCGAGGCGATCGATGCCGCTGGCGAGACGTTCTATCAAGGACCCTCGCGGACCGACCTCGCGAGCTTCCCGCCTAAAGAGCGCTGGGATGATTGGGTCGAATTAGATTCCCGCCAATGGCCAAAGCGCGTCGAGCGCCATTCGATGTTGATCCCCACGACCTGTTTCAATTGTGAGTCTGCCTGTGGGCTGCTTGCGTATGTCGACCGGAGCACTTTGCAGGTTCGCAAGTTTGAAGGCAATCCTGAGCACCCAGGATCACGAGGCCGTAACTGTGCCAAGGGCCCGGCCACCATCAATCAAGTGACTGACCCTGATCGGATTCTCTATCCGTTGAAGCGAGTTGGACCTCGAGGTCAGGGGCGATTCGAGCGCGTTCCTTGGGATGAAGCGCTACGCGATATCGCCAATCGCTTGCGTACGGCCATCCTCGAGGAGCGCCAAAACGAGATCATGATCCATCTTGGACGTCCAGGTGAGGACGGCTACACCGAGCGCGTTCTGGCTGCCTGGGGGGTCGATGGTCACAACTCGCACACGAACGTCTGTTCCTCGGGAGGGCGTGCCGGTTACCACTATTGGAGCGGAATCGATCGCCCCAGTGCGGACTTTGCCAACGCAAAGGTCATCTATCTGATCAGCTCCCACCTTGAGACAGGCCATTACTTCAACCCACACGCCCAGCGCATCACCGAGGCTCGCCAACGTGGTGCAAAGCTGATCGTGGTGGACACCCGACTCTCCAATACCGCTACCCATGCTGACCTCTGGATCTCTCCCTGGCCAGGCACGGAGGCGGCGATGAATCTCGCGTTTGCCAACTATCTCATTCAGCACGATCTCTATAACCGGGACTTCGTGCGGTCATGGTGGAACTGGCAAGAGTACCTCTCAATTGAAGCACCGGACGAACCACAGACTTTTGAGAACTTTGAGGCGCACCTCAAGTCACTCTACGCCGACTACACACTGGAGTTCGCCGCTGCCGAGACGCGTGTCGACATCGAAACCCTTCGGGAAGCGGCCGAGATCATTGGCACCTCCGGAACGGCGCTCTCGAGTCACAACTGGCGTTCCGCCGCGGCAGGGAACCTCGGCGGTTGGCAAGTTTCACGTACCACCTTTCTGCTCAATGCGCTGCTCGGGGCGGTGGCAACTCCAGGAGGCACCAATCTAAATGCCTGGAACAAGTACGTCCCTCGGCCCATCCATACGCCCGGCCATCCCAACGTCTGGAATGAGCTCTCATGGCCATTGGACTTCCCCCTGGCGATGAATGAACTCTCCTACCTTTTGCCACACCTCATGGAGCGAACGGGGCGACGACTTGAGGTATATATGACCCGCGTCTACAACCCCGTGTGGACTAATCCCGATGGCTTCTCTTGGATTGAGATGCTCCTTGACGAGCGCAAAATCGGTTGCTATGTGGCACTGACGCCGACATGGAATGAGACCTCGTTCTTTGCTGACTACATCCTGCCGATGGGGCATGCATCGGAACGGCACGACACCTTTTCCTATGAACAATACGATGGACAGTGGATCGGGTTCCGGCAACCGGTGCTCAAAGTCGCGCGAGAGCGCCTCGGTGGACGCGTCTATGATACCCGCGAAGTGAATCCAGGCGAGGTTTGGGAGGAGAACGAGTTCTACATCGAACTCTCGTGGCGCATCGACCCCGATGGATCGCTTGGAATACGTCAATACTTTGAGTCACGGCGCCATCCAGGAGCAAAACTCAGTGTCGAGGAGTACTACAGCTGGATGTTCGAGAACTCTGTGCCCGGCCTACCCGAGAAGGCAGCAGCCGAGGAGTTGAGTCCATTGGGCTATATGCAGCGCTACGGTGCGTTCGAGATCCGTAACGGAGTGGGTCAAGTCTTTGCCGAGGAGGTACCCGCGAAGGAGCTTGAAGATCTAGCGGTGACGTCGCTTGGTCGCGTCTACACAAAGACTCCCAAACCGATGAGCGCAAACGTCGTCCCAACAGGAGACCCCGCCCCTGATGACGATGGTCGGCGCCCCGTTGGGGTCATCGTCGATGGAGTCGTGCGCCGCGGCTTTCCGACCCCTTCGGGTCGCCTTGAGTTCTACTCGACTACGTTGGCGGATTGGGGTTGGCGAGAGTATGCGACTCCCACCTACATCAAGAGTCATGTCCATCCGGATCGCCTCACGCAAGACCAGTTCCCTCTGATCTCGACGTTCAGGTTGCCAGTGCAGATTCATACGCGCTCTGCAAACTCAAAGTGGCTCGATGAGATTGCGCACACCAATCCAGTTTGGATCAATCCAATCGATGCCTCGCACCTCTCGCTCCACGACGGCGACCTGGTCCGGGTGAATACCGACCTCGGCTACTTTGTTGCAAAAGCCTGGGTCACCGAAGGCATCCGACCTGGCGTGGTTGCCTGTTCACACCACATGGGGCGTTGGCGAATCGGCGATCTCGGTTCATCCGCCATGATGCGCTCGGTGAGTCTCTCCAAGGAAGGGACCCAGTGGGGAATGCACCCGCACGGAGGTGCTGAGCCCTATGAGTCGAGCGATCCTGACACGGCTCGGATTTGGTGGACCGATATCGGGGTCCACCAGAACCTCACCTTCGGCGTGCATCCTGATCCGATATCTGGCATGCACTGCTGGCATCAGGTGGTAACGGTCACGAAAGCTGAACCAAATGACCTTCATGGTGAAGTGCATGTTGATACTTCGCGTTCACGAGCGATCTTTGAACGCTGGATGCAGCTCACGCAGTCGGCGCGGGACGTGTCGCCAGATGGGACTCGGCGACCTCGTTGGCTTCTACGCCCACTGAAGCCAAGCGTGGAAGCCTTCGAGCTTCCCACACCGGTCTGACCACCACTAGTATGACCATGACACTACGGAGAAGTGGCGAAATTCTTGAGGCTCTCGCTGAGGTGATCGAGAATCCTGACCCTCACCCAGCGATCCTGGAGATCCTTGACCTAGAGTGGACGAGGGACGGCTTCACTGAGCTCTTTGACTTCGATCTACCTCCCTTTGCTAGCTACTACCTAACGATTGGCCCTGTCCTTGGTGGAGCGCCTGTCGATTTCTTACGCGGCCTTCTTGCGGCCTATCTACGGCCCGAACTGCAGCCTGCCCAGCCCGACTCGCTCGCATTTCTCTTACGCTTACTCGCACTCCTGGTTCATGAAGAGAGCTGGGAGCGTGCTAACGCGATCTTCTACGAGGCGATGGGTCCCTGGCTCAGTACCTATGCGCGAGCCGCAGCGACCTTCGCACCTCCTGGCCTCCGTCGAATTGGTTCCTTACTCGGTGAGGTTCACCAAACGTGGCAGGAAGAGGCTCCGCCCGCTAGCGCCCTACCGTATCTTTTGCGGCATGCCCCACCGCCGCCGGCGACTGATGAACGTAAGGATTTGGTAGATTTCTTATTGTCACCAGTAGCCTCTGGACTGATCCTCCCGAGATCGCAACTCATTAGGATCACCCATCAACGTGAACTAGGAATGCGTCCTGGCGGAAGACGCTTTAGCTTTGAGTCATTGCTCGATGCCTCCCCTGAGACGACGTTGGCGGCGGTGCTGGAGACCGTTGAGGCTCAGTTGCTATGGTATCGACATCGGAGTTCCCCCATTGATCAGTGGTGGGGCGAGCGCCTTACTCAGACTCATGTGGTGGTGAACGCCTTGCTCAAGCAGGCCGTTGATGCTGGGACTCCCCACTGACCCGATCCCACTCAATTGGCTGCCAATCGGCAAGCAGTGCGGCTCTTCGGTCTGGAGCGTTCATTCTTCGACACAAAGGGTAGCACTCGCTAGCGCTGAAACTATGGTGTTGGCCACCATGCTTGCCCCAGGAGCGAACATGACCAACTGTTCGTCATTTCGGTACACCGTTGCGATTCTGAGGTCACGGCTATCGTTTGGTTGCAGACGATGTTCTGTTAGTCAATACTCGTAAGAAAATCACGCCATGCTCGTCCTAAACCCTCTTGAAGATTGACATCGGCCTTGAGTCCTGCGGTACGCGCACGCTCAAGTGAGACGCTCACTCCTGGCATCTCGCCTGCTTTTGCTGGCACACGATCAGGGTGTAGTTCTTTGCCTACCACTTCACCGACGAGCGCGACGAGTTCATTGACCGAGACACTCTCCCCAGATCCGAAGGAGACTGGCCCAGCGAACGCACTCTCAGCTAACGACAGGAAGGCCCGGACCACGTCTTCTACGTAGACAAAATCTCGAAACTGTGTGCCATCGCCATAGATGGCGAAGTCACCCATACCCTGGGCATAGCGAAAGAGCCGAGGTACGATGCTATCCTTGCGCCACATATCTGGTCCGTAAACGTTTGTCAAGCGGACAGCCACCACTCGAACACCATAACATTCGCTGTAGGCGGAACCAAGCATCTCGTCGGCTGCCTTGCTCGCACCATAAGGGGTGAGCGGTGCAAGTGGTGAGAGCTCGGTGATCAGATCCGTTCCGCCACTCATCCCAACCACCGCATTGGTTGAGGCGAGGATTACACGCGGTATCCCGTGCAGTCGGCAAAACTCGAGCGCATGGTGAAAGCCAACGAGGTTCGAGGCAAACACATCGGCTGGGTCCTTGATCGATTCGAGGACCGAGGTCCTCGCTGCCAAGTGCACCAACGTATCAGCGCCATCCGGCAGCACTCGCCCCAATGCGTCCCATGTCGACGGATCTTCGATGGCACCGCGAACAAAATGGTCGACCCCATCTACGCGCGGCTGATTCCGATCGACGATAGCGACCTGGGAGTTCTCGCGCTGCAAGGTCTTCACGAGATGTGTACCGATAAATCCGGAACCCCCGGTGACCACTACGCGACGCCTAGCGCTACTCTGTTCCAACGATACACCTATCCTATTTCCGACGACACCACACGGCAGGGGCTGAGGCAGAAGTCGCCACGACGACTCGCTTTTTGGCGAGTTCCCGGCGGTCATTCAGACCCAACACCCGCTCACGACAACCAACTACATATTCGTTAATCAATATATCAAGCTTACCCGGCCGCGAGCAGCGCACGGACCATGCCCCAGCTCTCCCCTAACCAAATGGTAACATTTGACCAGGGTTTTCGGGTCGCTACCCGTCTCAGTCATGCACGCATCGTGTTGCCAGTGGTGCTATGCTGGGGGTAAGTGGATACCATAGAAATCGTTGCACAACGGCTCGCTACTCTCGTCATCAGCGAGGAACAGTACCGTAGGATACGGGCTCTGTGGTCTCGTTTTTGGCGCTATGCGACTGGCTCCGTCATCACTGCAGTCTTTTCACAGCTGGTACTGTTTTTCGTCTTTTCGGTACTGCGTCTTGAGAACGCACGTGACTCAGCGATCACGGCGACGCTTATCGGTGCGATACCATCGTATTTCATCAATCGCTACTGGGCGTGGGGGAAAAAGAGTCCAACCTCCTTTCGGCGAGAGGTTCTTCCCTATATTCTCATGGCCGTAACGGGACTGATCTTTTCTACATGGTTCGTAGACTTTTCTCACTCACATGCCGGCTTTCTAGGGACTTCACGACTTGCCACTGACATCGTCGTGCAAGGGTCCTATCTCCTCTCCTTCGTGCTCTTATGGTTTGGCAAGTTCACCTTCATGCACAAGTGGCTTTTCCGTAGTGCACCCCTTGCCGAGTCCACGCCGTAGGTAAACTCCTCGGTTCCACAAGTGTGTCGTCTGCTACGACCAGTCAGCCGCTCGGGTACACCTTGTGCGGCTGGACGCGGTGTCACGAACGGCCAATCACAACACACCTACCGCCCTGTCTTACCCCTCTTGGTCTGATCGCGGCCGATCACCTCGACCCTCTGTTTGAGGATTCATCTGCTCGCTACTTACGGTTCTATCTCGATTCCGTCGCGGCGCGAATCCGTGCGCCCAGTTTCACCCAGTCCGCATAGGTCCTCCGCAATAGGCGCTGTGGCCCCGCTGGGCTCATCACCTCCTCGCCCAACCCCAAATCCAGTGGCAATCCTCCACGGGAAAGAACAGAAACGGGATCGACAAAGAGTACCGAATCGCCGCAAAGAACCGCGAGATCGGCAGCAATAGCGCGCGTAGCGGACGTCCAACCCGTCACCACATACCTTGTCGCATTGTCGGCACGAAAAATAGTGGCTGCGCAGTCAAAGATGGCTGCTGCAAGGAGCACCTGAGCATCGGTAGTCGCCGATACCCCCACCAACACTCGCCGTCCCGCCGAGACCGCACTCAAACATCCGTCGAGTGGGTGCACCGAGGCCCCGACGATCTCGGTCACCGATCCCAACAGTGACTCCAATGTCCAAAGAGTTGAACTCCCCCAACCATGGACCACACCCCTTGCCGGCGTTGCATCCGTGTTAGGCCCACCCACCACCAAGGTGCCCTCGCCGATGACAACCCCTACATTACGTGGATACTGTGCTGCAAGCATCGACGGCATGTCAATGACATAGCCTTGATTCCCTTCGTGCCAAAAGTGATACAGGTCGGGGGCGGCCAATGTGAGGCCGATGGCAGGGCCACCCATTATTGACTGAAGCGCCCGGCCAGGATCTCGAAGTGGTCCGCCAGGGGTTGCGTCAAGGGCGATGGCTACTACCGCATCAGGGTGTGCGTCAAAGAACAGCCTCCACTCCTGGGGACTCGATGGCCGCCGTAATCTCAGGGTTGGGTCACCGGAACGAAGCGGAAGCTGATAGAGGTCACACGCCTCGACGATATAAGGATGCCGAACAGGGTTCGCTGATGCCATTCGTATGACCTTAGCTCTGTTAAAGGGCGAACCATCTCCGTTCTCTCTGGATCCTCTACACAACGGGCCAACGAGAATTCCTGTTGTTCACGCATCCGTCACAGCGAGTTAGCCTCACCCCTGCGCACGACGCTAGTGTGCACACCAGTGCTTCTCTCTCCCTATCATTGCTTCCGGAGACGCTCGCCCTGAAGCTCCTCTAGGGACGCGAAGCTCAAACGATCGCTTCGATACGCGCAGCCAAAGTCCTGTTGCGAGGAGCTCTACGAGCCCATCCAGCCATGTGCACAGTTTTGCAACACGACTACCAAGCTAGGCCGAAGGATATGGCCCCAGCGGCAACTCCCAATTCAGTGTCAATGACACTGCTACTCCCTGTACCACCGTGTCACGGTGATCAGCGATGCGGTCAAGCGCCCCTGGTCAACTGCTTAGATGAGCGACAGGCCATTTGCTAAGTCATCGTCGATGACGACAACCTCGAAACCCCTTGCTGCCAACATGGAACCTGCAGCGGAGGCACGATAACCAGCAGCACAGTGGACGACGACCGTGGTAGTGGGATCGATCTCATGAAGCCGATCCGCCACTTCGTAGATCGGAATCTGTTTCGCACCTGGCAGACGATTCTGCCGATGCTCCGATGGATTACGAACATCGAGTAGCTGATGAGGCGTGGAGATCGTAGTCGAAAAATACTCGGCAAAATCGATCGCCGGGATCGAGCGCTCCCCTACTACCGCACTGAACTCCTTCGCCTCCACCTGTCCAAGAATGTTCTCAATTCCGATGAAACCTAAGGAGGTAACGGCGGCGAGTGGATCAGATGACCCATCGGTGACCAGGATGATCTTGGAATCGCTGGGGATCGTCCACCCGAGGTAGGTAGAAAATAGCGTGCCATACTCCATGAGCTGCGCTCCAATGGGATGGTTGTCGAAATGATCACGTCGAGGACGAATATCGACCGCAATGGCGCCCTCATCACGTAACTTCGCCGCCTCGGCGCCTGTCAGCATGCGGGGCGTCTTCGGACGAAGCGCTGATGCGCCAGCAAGATTTGCTGGCCCCATATGTCGGTAGTAGGCGGGATAGGGGTCATAACTCCCAACCAACATGGCAACAAAGTCGTCTTCGGATGGATACTGGAAGACGATATTGACACGCCGCTCCCCACCGACAGTGCCATCGGAGACCTCCTGGACAGAGACGGCTGAGCAGAAGGACCCGAAACCATGGGTGGGCATTAACTGTGTCGCACTCGGCAACTCGTCAGCAAGCCGGTGCACGCTTTGATACTGTGCATGTGTCAAAGGCTCCGTCAGCTCCTCTGAGATCAAATCGGTTCGACCAACGCTGCCATAGAGCATGGACCCACCACTCATCACCGCGCCGACTGGATCTTGCGTCGAGGTGATGCGGAAAGAGATATGGGTGGGGGTATGGCCAGGGGTATGAAGAACGCTAACCGTCAATGGGCCGAACTCGAAAATATCCCCATCCCGCACTGGTACGCGATCAAAGGCAACTGGGTCATCCGCGTGAACAAGATACGGAACCCCCAGTTCGCTCGCGAGCGCAAAACCACCACTTACGTAGTCGTTGTGCATGTGGGTGTCACCGATTCCTGCGATGATAAGTCCTCTTTGCGCACACGAGCTGATAATGCGATCGATATCGCGTTGTGGATCAACGACAAACGCAGTTGTCCCCTCCGAGACCACGTATGACCGATCACCAAGTTCAGGTGTAGCAACGACCGTAATGTCCATAGGAACGCTTCCCCTCTCAACACACACCCGCATAAATACCCTACACGGTATCATTCATTCTATCACGATTCGAAACTCCGTGCAGTACGTATGAAATCTGATTCACGACATGCTTGGTTCGATGCCGAAGGACATGCTCGTTCTTATAGGGATAGTACGAGGATGATACCGCTATGCAGACCTAGAATGGTTAGGCGATGCCAGATCCCCATGACCACCAGCGCTCCACAACGGGCGAGATTCTACGCGACCCAGTCATCCAACGACTGACCGCTGCGCGCAGCTTCGTGTCGATGGCCAATGGCATGCTGCCGGTCGCCTTGAGTTTTACGATTCTTCAACTCCTCCACTCGGCAACTGACCTCGGCCTGATCCTCGGCGCGGAGACACTGACCATGGTCATTGCGATTCTCTTTGCTGGCGTACTCGCCGACCGCGTACCTCGCAAATCGCTCTTGGTGCTCTCCGATGTCTTTTTTGGCCTCAGCATGCTTGCCTCGGGAATCCTCGCGGTCCTCTCCGTCCGCCAGCTACCCTACTACCTTCTTGCCGCTGTGTTGATTGGCTTCGCCGACGCCCTCTTTGTCCCTGCTTTTGAGGGCTGGGCACAACAGGTCATCCCGGTCCAACAGCGACAACAGGCGAGCGCAGTGCGCAGCATCTACCGGAACATCGGTGCGATTGCTGGCCCCTTCCTCGCCGCGGTCTTGGTAGCAGCGATCTCTGCTCCTTGGGCCTTGGTCGTGGCCGGTATCCTCC
This sequence comes from Actinomycetes bacterium, assembly GCA_021819725.1. The sequence goes on along the minus strand of JAKAQR010000001.1, from coordinate 52,516 downwards.
CACTCATCGGTGGTGCCATCTTTATCAAGCTGCCCGCAGGGGCAAGCACGGGCGAGGCCCCGGCTTCATTGCTCAGCGAGTTGCGCAGTGGCTGGGGGGCTTTTCGCTCTCGGAGCTGGATCTGGTCAGTGGATTTACAGTTTGCTCTCTGGCATGTGGTGATTTGGGCCCCCTTGATGGTTCTTGGTCCGGTGTTGGCAGAGCATTACTACCACGGCGCGACCAGTTGGGCGCTGATCTGGGCTGGCGTGGGCGTGGGTGGCGTGATCGGTGGGCTGGTTGCATTCCGATACCATCCACGATTTCCCGTTCGAACAGGTACCATTGCCATGGTTGGACTGACGCCGGTGATGGTGCTGTTAGCGCTCCACGCGAATGTTTGGTTGACAAGCGCGGCTGCTATCCTCGGGGGTGCTGGTCTCGAACTCTTTGGCGCACTCTGGTCATATAGCTTCCAGACACATGTGCCAGCGGACGTGATCTCGAAGGTTGCCAGCTTCGATTTTCTCGCCTCAGTGGCATTCCTGCCGCTCGGACTCGCTATCGTCGTTCCACTCTCCCGACTCATCACCGTCGAGGGTGTGTTTCTCCTTGGTGCTGGTTACCTTGTGCTCTCCGCCATCTTGGTCCTCTGCGTCCCATCAGTGCGCCAACTAGGGCGTGCCCCGTTGGAACAAGTACTCCCTGACAACGGAGACAACGTCACATGAGGTGCTTTGGAAGGGCGCTAGCGAAAGCAGACTACTTGAGCAATTTGATGATATCAAGCATCGGCAGATAGAGGGCGATGACCATTCCCCCGACCACGGTTCCAAGCACCACGATAAGAAGGGGTTCGAGCAGCGATGAGAGGGATTCGGTCATCGCCGATACCTCTTGGGAATAGAATCGAGCGATCTTTTCGAGCATGGTGTCGAGCGAACCCGACTCCTCCCCCACCGCAATCATCTGTGCCACCATGGGAGGGAAGATCGGGTGGGTCCCGAGTCGTTCCGCGATTCCTTCTCCCTGGGAGACCCCACGCTTCGTGTCAAGCGCCGCAGCAGACACGAGAGAGTTGTTCGCGACCCCACTCGCAATCTCTAGCGAAGGAACGAGCGTCACCCCACTGCGTATCAGCGTTGACAGCGTCGAGGCGAACCGTGCGACGGCATATTTTTGAATCAACACACCAAAGACCGGAAGTTTAAGCACCAACCTGTCCATCATGGCCTTGCCACGCTTGGTCCGACGCAATCGAACAAAACCGACGACAACTCCGACATAAAAGATGATCAGCAGCGGGAAAAAGGTGACGGCCAGATGCGAAACGAACATCAAGATCCGGGTGGGTAAGGGTAATTGACTCCCAAGGGACGTGAAGATACTCTGGAAGGTTGGTACCACATACACCAGCATCGCGGTAAGGATCACTACGACCAGCACCACGACGGCTGCGGGATAGGTCAGCGCGGATTTGATTTTGCGCTGGAGTTCCACTCGAGTCTCGAGCGTCTCGGCGGCCCTTGAGAGGACCTGATCAAGGGTTCCAGAGACCTCACCAGCACGGATCATCGCCACAAACAGGGTGTCAAACACCTTCGGGAACCCTTCAACCGCCTCAGAGAACGACTTCCCAGCCGTGATCTCCTGACGAATCGACGTTACCGCATCTCGCAACGTGGGATTATCCGTCTGCGCTTGGAGAATCGACAGGGCGCGAACGATCGTGATACCTGACTCAATCATGGTGGCGAACTGGCGCGCGAAGACCGCCACCTCTGCGAGCTTGACGCGACGTGAGAAGCCGAGATTGACATCGCGCTTGAGCACTGGCACCCGTTTCGCGTTGACCGAGACCGGCAACAACCCTAGATCGCGAAGATGACGGAGCACCGCCTCACGACTATCGGCGTCGATGGCCCCCTGCTTGACGTTGCCCTGTGTGTCGCGGGCACGATATTCATAGGTTTCGAGCACCGATTCCCCCCATCGCTTCATAGAGTTCCCGCTGATTCGTGGTCGCGAGCAGTGCTGCCTCTCGTGAAATCTGACCAAGCTTAACCAACCGAAGGAGCGCAGAGTCCATCGTCTGCATCCCCATCTGTGCGCTCGACTGCATGATCGAATAGAGCTGATGGCTCTTGGCTTCGCGTACGACGTTGCGTACCGCTGAGGTTGCAACAAGTACCTCTACTGCGACCGCACGACCAGGCTGGTCACAGCGGGGTATGAGCTGTTGGGTGAGGATCGCCTGCAGTGAGGAAGCGAGCTGGACCCGAATTTGCGCCTGTTGGAAGGAGGGAAAGACGTCGATCATACGATCGATCGCCTGGGGAGCATCCTGGGTGTGCAGCGTGGCAAAGACAAGGTGGCCCGTCTCAGCTGCGGTGATCGCCGCAGCAATAGTCTCAAAGTCCCGCATCTCACCCACCATGATGACATCGGGATCCTGTCGCAAGACCTGACGGAGGGCCGTGGCGAAGGCTTTGGTATCAGTACCAACCTCGCGTTGATTGACGATGGAACTCCGGTGGGTGTGGAGGAATTCAATGGGATCCTCAATCGTGACGATGTGCCGTCGCTGGGTCCGGTTGATGAGGTCAACGATGGCAGCAAGTGTCGTCGACTTACCCGAACCAGTAGGTCCGGTAACTAACACTAAACCCTTAGGGATCTCGGCGAACGTTTTGACGACGGGTGGCAGCTCAAGCGTCTCGAGGGGCGGTATCTGGTGTGGGATCACCCGGAACACCGCACCGATACTCGAGCGTTGTCGGAAGAGGTTCAGGCGAAATCGACCCAGACCCCGTAACGAGTAAGCGAGATCGAGCTCCCATGATTCTTCAAAGCGCTCACGCTGTGCTTGGGTCAGGATTGCATAGACACCATCACGGATCGTCTCAGGGTCAAGTTCAGGTGTACCCTCAACCTCACGTAAAGCGCCGTAGACGCGGATAAGGGGGTGCGCCCCGACCGAGAGGTGAAGGTCACTTCCTCGGGCCGCGACCAGCTCCCTGAGCAGGGCATCGATCGATAACTTGTCTTGGGTCTCTAACACCTGGAGGCGCCCTTTCTTGCATTGGTATTCATCAAATCAATACTCTCAATATCTCTTCTATCGAAGTAACTCCTTGCAATACTTGAACCAAACCGGCTTGGCGCAGGGTGATGAACCCCTGGGCCGCAGCGATCCGGTGCAGCTCCTCCATCGGTGCACGTGCAGCGATCGCTCGCCCAAGTGGCTCCGTAATCTCCAACAACTCATGCAAAGCGACTCGCCCGTAGTAACCGGTTCGAGAACAACGTACGCATCCTTTGGTATCGGCCCGATAGAGCGTGAAGGCCTCGTCCTTCGCTGGGACGATGAAGCCAAGTTCTCGTAAGCCTTCACGTGTGATCGAGGAGGGGATACGACAGTTGAGACAGAGCCGTCTTGCGAGACGCTGCCCTACCACCGCGGTGAGCGCAGATGCGACGAGATAGGGTTCCACCCCCATCTCAAAAAGCCTGGTTGGCGTGGAGAGTGCATCGTTGGTGTGCAGTGAGGTGAGGACAAGGTGGCCAGTGAGCGCCGACTCGATCGCAATCTCTGCCGTCTCACGGTCACGCACCTCCCCCACCAAGATGATGTCGGGGTCGGCCCGGAGAATGGACCGAAGAGCCGACGAAAAGGTGACGCCTGCAGCAGGGTTGACCTGCATTTGTGCGATGCCGCTCAACTGGTACTCTACCGGATCCTCGACTGTGATGATATTGGTCTCCACCCGGTTCAGTCGGTTGAGCGTTGCGTACAACGTGGTCGACTTGCCTGAACCAGTGGGACCAGTGATCAGGATCGTGCCCCAAGGCTGGTCGGTCAGCCGATCATAGAGCCGTCGAACATCAGGGAGGAATCCAAGATCTTCGAGGTCGAGCCGAGCAGTACCGGTGTCAAGTACACGGATGACGACCTTCTCGCCGAGATAGGTCGGAAGGGTCGCCACCCGAAGATCAACCTTCTGGCCCTCAATGCCTACGCTAAAACGTCCATCCTGTGGTCGGCGCCGCTCGGAGATGTCAAGACCCGCGAGAATCTTGATTCGCGTCATGAGTTTGGCATGAACGTTGACGTTCAGCCGGCCTACTTCGTGCAGTACCCCATCGATACGGAATCGGATCCGGATGGCCCCATTGATCGGTTCAACGTGGATGTCTGATGCGCGGTCGAGGACTGCTTGAGAGACCATCTGATTCACGAGCGAGACGATGGGACCATCTTCTACGACGTCCGCAACATCAGACTTGACAGCCTCCTTCCTCTCTTCAGCCTGCTCGGAGAGATCGAACTGCTCTTTTAGATTCAGTTGGGAACGCTCAATGGTGGCGAGCAGCTGCGAATAGGTCACCACCACCAGATGAAGATCCCGCCGCAAGACGGTCTTGAGATCATCCTTGGCGACTACGTCGGTCGGATCAACCATGGCGACCATGATCGAGCTAGACTCCTCACGAATGGGGAGAGCAAGATAGCGGCGCGCCGCTCGAGAAGGCAACAGTGCGACGACATCTGGATCGAAGGTGAGACCGTTTAGATCGAGCTCCTCGACACCATAGCGTTCAGAGAGAAAATGGCATAGCGCAACCTCATCGACCAGTCGACCTTCCACCAAGGCTCTGATCAACGATCGCTGCTCGTCTTTGGTTCCCAAGAGCTGTCGAAGTGTATCCTCGGCTACAAGCCCTGCATTCACGAGACCGCGAGCAAGCGAAGAGAGTTCAGGGATCGTGAAGGTACGCTGTGCCTCGGGCTCGCTCATATCCATGGCATCGGCCGAAAACCAGCGCAACCCAAGTCTGGGCTACTCCGACCAGTACCCTTCCCACAGTACCTGCACTTGGCTGTCTCGGCCCAAGCGGGGCTCCATCCCATGGCTTGGCACCCTTACACGTTGGAAGCCACCATGAGCATGTTCTCACTCACACGACCATCATGCCTCGCATCAGTACTTGATCGTGCCCTCCACCATCGTGGACCCCACTCAAGGTTTCACCCATCCGCAGCGGGTACCGCATACATCCCCAACCGCGCCGAACTCCATTCTTGGCTTCGACAACTGTGTACTATGGCCATCGATCACAACGAAACCCCCGGGATGCTCGAACTGGCTGAGCTGGCCCGACGTCTCCGCCAACCATCGACAGCGAGACTCGACACAGCGCTCCCTGCTATGCCGCCTCCGCTTGATAGCAGTCGTGTTGATGATGCCGGGGGGACGGGAGGACCGGTCTTGCCCGTCGCGGTAGCCGGGGTCGAGTGGACAGGCGTTGGCCTCGTCACCACACCGGACCCGGCAGATAACCTCATCATCGGTATCGTCACGCGTGTGGAAGCATACGTCGTATTGCCATCCTGGTTGAGATCACTGATGCGGATCCCCATAAATTGGACAATCCTTGCCAAGCTCGAACGCAGGCGCGTTGACAAGGAGCCAATCGCGAGCGTCACCAGATGCTTCCCGTCCTCCCGAACACCACTTCAGCTGGGTTGCCTCGGTGGTGCTAGCCGGCGCTACGCTGACGTGTCTGGGCGATCTCTCTTGTGCTAGTTGAAGAAGTTCCAGCTGAGTATGCAGGCTTTTGTGACCGTTAACACCCTTTCCATTGAAAGAAGCCTTGACGCGAACCTTTACTGGAACTTCGAACTTGAGTGGCGAATCTTCACAGTCGTGCCTACGAATCGATCGATCGTCTATCCGTTCGCTGGCCTATCGGATCGAAGTTTCGTGGGAAGGTGCTCCAATCCTCTGGTACTCCACAACTGCGCTACTTCGATGGCTAGTTATCAGCCATGGTGTCCAGTTGATCTCCGCTGATCAGCCATGTGGGTCTCGATCGCTATTGTGGTGACCCAGGGCGTCCATGAACACCTGAAGGTCGGGTCGACCACCATAGAAGAGTGCAAAAGCAATCCTCGCCTGGGCAGCTAGCATTGACCGTCCATCAAAAGCGCTGATTCCCAGGCGTCGAGCCGCTTGCATGAGAGGTGTCGTCGTTGGCTCATAGACCATGTCATAGACGAATTGGCACCCTTTGAGCTCAGTAAGGTCGATCGGAGCCTGTCCCTCCGCTCCCGCACCCTTCATACCGACGATCGTTCCATTGATAACGAGGTCGACCGACAGCTCTCGCGTATCCTCGCAGATACCTACCGGACCCGTAAAGGATTCCACCAACAGCCGTGCCCGAACGGGGTTACGATTCGCGACCCAAACCTCGACGGCTCCGGCGGTGAGCATCGCGAAGACGGCGGCTCGCGCAGCACCGCCAGCCCCCAAGATCAGCACTCGTTGCCCCGATGGCTCGAAACCCACAATCGTCCGCAACGCCTCCAAGAGCCCAGGTGCATCGGTATTGTAACCGATCACAGAGCCCTGGGAAAACAGGACGGTATTGGCTGCGCCGATCGTGCGTACCTCATCGGTCATCCGATCGAGGAGCGGCAGCACCTCTACCTTGAGTGGTGCTGTAAGGTTTGCACCTTGGAACCCAAGCACCTGCAGCGCTCGCAGGGTATCCTCGAGTTGAGAAGATGGGGTCCGAAAGGCAAGGTAGTTACCAGCGAGTCCGCTCCGGGCAAGAGCAGCGAGGTGAAGTCGAGGCGACAGACTCTGGGCGATCGGATCACCGAGCACGCAGGCCAATGGCACACTCGGCTGGCTGAGCGCTGTACTCACGACTGCTCTCCGTAACGCGCGATCGCCGCCTGCTGTTGTGCAAAGGTATCATAAAACGACAGATGTCGGTGCCCCCGAAGGGCGACGAAGTACAGCCACGACCCCCGCGCTGGATGCAGAACGCTGGAGATGCCAGCAGCATCGACTGCTCCAATCGGTCCAGGAGGCAGACCTACATGGGTGTAGGTGTTATAGGCCGACGCATCTTGTAGCTGTGCGCCGGTGATAGGGTTCGAATAGTTGGCGGTCGCAAAGCGAACCGTCGAGTCCATCTCGAGCGGCATGCCAGCGGCAAGACGATTGAGGATAACCCGAGCTACCTTGGCGTACCCGGCCGGTGTGTTAGCCTCCCGCTCTGCAATCGAGGCCGCCACGATCACCTGATTCGCCGTGAGCGAATGGTATCTTCCTGTAGATGAGAGTCCAGCCGCCTCGTACTCCTGGGTCGACCGATCCAACATCTGCTGGATAAGCTCCTTCGGCGTCCCAAGCGGATCGACAAAGTAGGTATCCGGATAGAGTAACCCCTCCAAGCTTGTGGCTGTCGCAAGAAATGGCGAATGGAACGCATGCAGATCGCTGGCCTGGCGCAGGAAACTCGCGCCCGAGAGGCCTTCCCCCGGTAGGCCTCGTAACTCCGCCGCTATAGCGTTCACGGTCATGCCTGGCAATACGGTAATCTTTAGCGAGGAAGGACCGCCGGTCAGGAGGTCTAACGTTTTGGCGTACCCCTCATTCGTGCGCAAAAAGTAGACACCAGCGTCGATCACGCCTACTCCTTTGATCTCTGCATAGGTCTTGAAGAGCAGCGGCGAACGCACCACCCTTGCATCCCCGAGCTGATCAAAGATCGCGTTCACAGACTCACCTGGAGCAACCACCACTGCCACTGAATGTCCCTGCGGGCCGGGTCGTGATTCGAGGTAGTAGCTAATCCCCACCACACTGATCGCGATCACGACGACGATGATGCCCGCCAGGAGTAACTGCCGGAGCCTAGACATGACGCACTCCCTGCATGGCTACCCTAAGCATCACGGAGCCCATCAAGATAGCGCTGGAGAATGTCAGCGGCAGCGAGATCGTCGACGCGACCACGTTGGTCGCGGGTAGAGACCCCAGCCTCTCCTAATGCTCGTTCCACACCGCGGCTCGAGAAGCGTTCGTCTACCTCGACAATAGGAGTTCCGAACAATGGCTGCAGTTCCTCGATGAAACGCCGGGCCATTCGGGTGCTTTCGGTCTCTGCACCTGCGAGGGAGAGTGGCACACCGACGACAGCCATCTCGACATTATACTCGGCAACAATATTGCGGATATGATCTTGCCAACCAGCGACGCGCGAAATCACCGCCAATGGAAAACCAGCTCCATCGACACTCAATGCAACCCCGATCCGCCGAAGACCAGGATCAAAACCGGCAACTCTCATCGTTGGGAATCGAACCCTTTGCGGAGCTCCTCAAGGGCTTGATCCAGCTGATCGACCTGACGACCACCTGAGAGCGCAAGTTCACGCTGAGGACCGACGCGGCCACCGACGGCCTGAGCAAGCGGCGCAAGTACCTCGCTCGCATTGAGCACCGTCGGGTCGGCCACCGTCGCCACCAACGCCACCTTGGCGTCGAGCACACTGGCTAAGACGACCACCTCGGCCTCGGTGCGATTGCGCAGTTCAAGGGCGACAAAACGCAACTCCTGGGCGGAGAGGCCATCAAGTCGTTCTATCAGCGCTCGAGAAGGGTGTTGCGCCCAGATGTTGCGAACGAGCGAGCGCAACTCCTCTTGGCGCATCGTTGCAAGCTGGGTCTCAAGCTCTCTATGCCGCATGGCTAAGTTCTCGACTCGCTCTGCGAGTGCCTCACGACCTCCAGGCAGAATCTTCTCGATCGTATCGAGTTGGCGTTCAAGCCTATGCACTGCATCGAGCGCCGCCAGCTGGGTGACCGCCTCGATCCTTCGCGTATTCGCACCGATGGAGCCCTCCGATACAACCTTGAAGAGTCCAATCTCACCCAGCGAACCGACGTGCGTGCCACCACAAAGTTCCACCGAGTGCGTGCCTGCGTGGACCACGCGAACCACGTCTTGATATTGATCACCAAAAAAGGCGATGGCGCCTTCGTTGACGGCTGCTTCTTTGTCTTTGATCTCCGTAACCACCGTAGCGGCAGTCACCACCTGCTCCATAATGAGCTGCTCAACTCGCTCAATCTCCTCGACCGTGAGCGCTGACCAATGGGTGAAGTCAAAGCGCAACCGCTCTGGTGCAACCAATGACCCCTGTTGCGCCACGTGCTCGCCAAGTACCTCGCGGAGCGCCCACTGCAACAGATGGGTAGCGGTATGGTTTGCTCGGATTCGCGCACGCCTCCCTCGATCGACCACGAGTTCGAGCGAGGTACCCACCACGGGCTCGCCCTCCACGACCTCAATCCAGTGACGAACCACGCCCTGTACTGGCTGATCGGTATTGACAACCTTGGCCCGGAAACCCTCGGCGCTGATCCAACCCGTGTCGCCCACCTGCCCACCACCCTCAGGGTAGAAGGGGGTTCGATCCAAATATAGCGCGAGACCCGCTGGCTCTTGCTCCACAAACTGGATCTCGCCAACCGCCTCTTCGACCTCGTAGCCAAGGAACTCAGTTTTGCCGAGTGTTTCGAGTACCCATAGCGCACCCGTCGCCTGTTCGCTCGTCGCCTCATCACCAAGGCCGGCCTGACGCGAGCGATGGCGCTGTTGGGCCATGGCATTGTGGAACCCATCAAGATCAACATCGACACCGCGGTCGGCCGCTATCTCGGTCGTCAGTTCGATCGGAACTCCAAAGGTATCATGGAGACGAAAAGCGACGTCACCAGTGACCTTGCCACTGGTGATCGCCGTCTCCAAAATAGGCGCACCAATCGTGAGCGTCTGTTCGAACCTCGCCTCCTCCCGAATGCCTAGTTCGAGAATCCGCTCTCGCCGGTCAATCAGCTCCGGGTAGGCCTCCCCCATGGTCGCAATCACTCCGTTGACCAAACGCTCAACTACCTCATGGCGTGCACCAAGTAGCTGCGAACGCAGAACCAACCGGCGAATAATTCTTCGCAGTACATACCCTCTACCCTCATTGGTGGGAACCACCCCATCAGCGAGGAGAAAGGTCATCGCACGGGAGTGGTCTGCAATGATGCGCAGTCCAACATCCTGTCGGTGCTCAACACCATAGGTCCTACCGGTGAGCGACTCTGCCTCTTGGAGAATGGGATAGACAAGGTCGGTCTCAAAGACCGAAGGTCGACCTTGGAGAATCGGGACAATGCGCTCGAGGCCAGCTCCCGTATCGATGCACGGCTTAGGCAGTGGCACAAGGTCACCATCAGACTGCTGGTCAAACTGCATAAAAACGAGATTCCAGATCTCTAGGAACCGCTCATCCGATCCATACGCTGGCCCACCGTCGGCGCCATACTCGCTTCCTTTGTCGTAGTAAATCTCCGAGCACGGGCCACAGGGACCCGTGTCCCCCATCTGCCACCAGTTATCCTCCTCCAGCCTCTGGATGCGAGCCGGATCAACCCCGATGGCGTCACGCCAGATCGCTGCGGCCTCATCATCACTGGTATGCACCGTAACCCATAGCCGATCGGGTTCCAAACCAAGGACATTGGTCACGAGCTCCCAGGCGTAGGGAATCGCCTGTTCTTTGAAGTAGTCCCCAAAGGAGAAGTTTCCCAACATCTCAAAGAAGGTGAGGTGGCGCAGTGTCTGGCCGATCTGATCGAGATCGTTGTGCTTTCCGCCAGCGCGCATACACTTTTGGATACTTGTCGCTCGCGGATACGGAGCTGGCTCCTCGCCCAAGAAGTACCGCTTAAACGGGACCATCCCCGCCACCGTAAACAACACCGTCCGATCAAAGGGGATCAGGCTGGCTGATGGTACCGGAGTGTGGCCACGTTCGACAAAAAAGTCTCGAAACGCGCGTCGTAGCTCATTAGAGTCCATGAATCTCCCTTACCTCTCCTTCGAGCACACGAGTCTTGCCATCGCGACTGGGCTCACCGCGGTAGGCCGCAGCCGCTTCGCGAAGCGCCGTACGCAGGTCACCCCGCATACGCGCCACCGCATGACGTGTCGTCCGCTCGAGGGAACGCTCCAACATCGGTCGCGCCAGTGCCCGCAAGCGGCGCGTACCCATCACTCCCACACCAATCCCTAGTAAGAACCATCGACCACGTCGCATCAACTGTAGCCCTCCCTTCGGTCTCGAAACACTTTGCGACCACGCCGAATGGCAAGACGGAGTCGCCCCATCGAGATAAACGGGTAACCGATGGTATGCACGACGGTTTTCGTCATGCGATCGATCGCTTGCACATCACTCGCACGTTCCTCAAGGAGTTCCTTCGTTTCACTCGCTGTTGTCGTGGCGTCGTGAGCCAGCGTACTGGCGTAACGAATAAGGTCAATCATCTCCTGGCGCCATTCGCTGGCAAAGGCGTCCATCTGGGAGCGCAAGGTACGGACCTGTGCCACGAGAATCAGACAGATGACCAGCAAGACGATTGAGGCGATCGATGCTATCAAAGAAACCAACGCGCGACCTCCAGGGCTGGGTTTGCGCTCAGTCTATCGACCATCATGAACCAGGGGAACCATGCGGATGCCTCCAGAAGGGCTATCGTCGAGGTACTGGAACCTACTCATGAACGCGAACCATCCTGAACAGCATCGGTTGCCCGGCGTGAGCCACCGGGCAGCATTCGATACGCATTGAAAACCCCATCGAGTTGGCGGATGGCCCCAAGCACCGATGAGAGATGGCCTGGGTCAACCAACTCAAATTCGAAGCGCATGCGAGAGACGTGGTCGCCACCCGTCCGCGATGAGCTCATGGTGATATTGACGTGGTGCTCACTTAACACCTTCGAAACGTCAGCGAGCAATCGTGCTCGATCCAAGGCCAATACTTCAATGGCCATCTGATAACTCGCACCGCTGTCATGGGCCCACTCAACGTCGACACGACGCTCACCAGCTCGCTTCAGAAGGTCAAGAACGTTTGGACAGTCGGCACGGTGAATCCCCACCCCACGTCCCTGCGTGATGAAACCTACAATCTCGTCACCGGGAATCGGGTTGCAGCAACGCGATATGCGAACAAGCACATCCTCCATGCCCTCGACGAAGACCATGGGACCCTTTGACAGATGCCGAGGGCGCTGGTGCGACACGGTGGGAGCGTAGCCGTCAGTCTCAAGCTCATTGCGTTGGACGCGCTGCGCTACCGCTCGTGCCGAGACGTGTCCTTCTCCAATGGCTACCAGTAGTCCCTCACCATCATGGAGGCCGTTCATCTTGGCCAACTTGGCGAGCCCAGCCTGCGAAAGATGGGTATTGACCGCCAGATTCTCCCGACGAAAGGCCTTGGTCAGTTCGTCACGACCGATCTCAACGGACTCTTCGCGCCGTTCTCTGGAAAACCACTGACGAATCTTCGCCTTCGCCCTCGGGGTAACCACAATGGAGAGCCAGTCACGCGAAGGCGCAGCGGAACTCGACCGAGAGCTAACGATCTCTACTGTATCCCCAGAGCGCAACGTCGACTCCAGCGGGACCAGTCGACCGTTTACCTTCGCACCGATGCAACGATGCCCAACCTCAGTATGAATCGAGTAGGCAAAGTCAAGAGGGGTTGCGCCGACCGGGAGGGTGACAACCTTGCCCTTGGGGGTAAACACATAGACCTCATCCATCTCAAGATCCGACTTGAGGTGTTCAAGAAACTCCAGCGGGTCAGGTAGCTCCTCCTGCAGCTCCATAATGCGATCAACCCAGGCAGCATTCGTGGAGTTCGAACCCTCCTTGTAACCCCAGTGCGCAGCGATGCCGAACTCGGCCCGCCGGTGCATCTCGCGCGTCCTGACCTGAACCTCAAGCGGATTCCCCTTGTCGAGCAGCACGGTGGTATGGAGGGATTGGTAGAGGTTGAACTTCGGCGCGTTGATGTAGTCCTTGAAGCGGCCAGGGATGGGTGCCCACAATGAATGCACGACACCGAGGGCAGCCCAACAGTCCCGATCGTTGTCCGTGACAATTCTGACCCCGATGATGTCGTAGATCGAGTCGAAGTCCTTATCCTTGATGATCATCTTTTCATAGATCGACCAGAGGTGTTTTGGTCGACCCGTCACCTCTGCATCGATGCCAACCACCTGAAGTCGCTTCCCCAACTCCTCGATAACCTGGGCGAGGTAACGCTCTCGTTCAGGCGCCCTCGTCTCGATCATGTGATCGATCTCGGCGTAGCGTCGTGGATGCAAGGTGGCGAACGCAAGATCCTCGAGCTGCCACTTCATATCCTCGATACCGAGTCGATTCGCGAGGGGTGCATAGATATCCATCGTCTCTTGCGCGATACGGCGTTGCTTCTCCACTGGCAGTGCAGCAATGGTGCGCATATTGTGGAGCCGATCAGCGAGTTTGATGACCAGGACCCGTGCATCTTTCGCCATCGCGATCAGCATTTTGCGCATCGTCGCCGCCTGCTGGGCCTCACGCGAGTCAAAGCTGATACGATCAAGTTTGGTGAGACCATCGACGACCTCAGCAACCGTGGGTGAGAACTCTGCACTGATCTGAGCCAACGTCACCGAGGTATCCTCGACCGTATCGTGGAGCAACGCGGCCACCACTGCGGTCATGTCGCCTCCAAGTGCAGCCGTGATCGTCGCCACCCCGATGGGATGGGTCACATAGGGTTCGCCGGATCGCCGCCGCTGGGAGCCATGCGCCACACGCGCAAACTCCAACGCCCGTTCGATGGTCGCACCCGCCTCACTCGATGGGTCAAGTGCCATTGCATCGATGAGTGATTGCAGATCACGATCGGCCAACATCTTCGCTACGATGCCGGTAAGCCTTCAGCCTCGACGGGAGCGTTACGACGCTCAAGACGAGCTCTGATCTGGCGATAGCGCCGCTCACGCTCCTTGAAACGTGCCAACAACGGTGCGGCGATGAACAGTGAAGAGTAGGCCCCACTCGTGAGACCCACCACCAGTGCGAGACCGAAATTCTTCAGTGTGGTGGCCCCAAGCACGTACGCTCCCAAGACCAACACGGACAGGATAGGGATGACGGCAACCAACGACGTGTTCAACGATCGGGCCAACGTCTGATTCACCGAAAGATCGACCGCATTCGAGTAATTCATCTTCCCCGGGTCGACGAGTCCACCCACGTTTTCCTTAATACGATCAAAGACCACAATGGTATCGTAGAGCGAATAGCCAAGGATCGTGAGTACGGCGATCACCGTCGAAGGAGTGACCTGGAAACCACTCAACGCATAGATCCCAATCGTCACCAAAAGGTCATGCACCACCGCAACAAAGGCGGCGGCAGCCATCTTCCACTCAAACCGAATGGAGATGTAGAGGATAATGCCGACGAAGAACGCGATCAAGGCCTTGACCGCAGCGTTGGTGATCTGTCCTCCCCAGGTTGGACCCACAAACTCGATCGCGACCGCCGAGGAGGGGAGATGGGCCTTGGCCGCCAGGAGGGCGGCGACCTGGTTCTCCTTTGCTGTCCTCGCAGCACCCGAGAGTTTGGTGAGACCAGCCTGTACCTCGACGGTACGGGCGGAATGCGAACCAAGGGTTACCACGGTCGCCTGGGTGACACCAGCTCGTGCCACGATCTTGCTGGCTTGGGCTACCGTGAGGGTCGCTGAAGGCACCTGCCAACTCACGCCTCCCTTGAAACTGATCCCGAAGTTGAGACCCCTGGCCGACAGCGCTGCCGCCCCAGCGACGATCACAAGAAAGGAGATCACAAAGTAATAGCGGGACCGTTGCACAAATGGGTAATGGGTGGCGCCGGCGCCCAGACGCCGCCACCACGACGCCTCACTCGCGTCAATCGTCTTGGCTTTAAAACCCTCACTCTCAATCGAGTCCGAGGTATCCGATCCTTCCCTTACCATCTCGCTCATACTCCCTTCGCCGCGACACGGCTCGGCTTAATCACTCCGCTGCCGACGGTCGATTCTCGAGTTACCTGGACCACCGGGACGCCAAGCCATCGATAGTGCTTCGGCGAGATCGAATTCCCAATCCATAGCACCAACGGCCGGGTGAAGAACCACGCTGAAGCCACATCGAGGATCGTCGATAGCCCCAGGAAGAAGGCAAATCCCCGCACATCGCCGATGCTAAAGTAATAGAGTAGCGCTGCTCCGATAAAAGAGACGAGGTCGGCAGCGATGATCGTGCGGAACGCTTTGGTAAAGCCGGTATCCACCGACGCCCGCAAACTCCGGCCGTTGCGAGCCTCATCCTTGAGTCGCTCAAAGAAGACGATGTAGGAGTCCACGATGACGCCAATCGAGACGATAATACCTGTCACTCCAGCCAGATTGAGCGTCAGCTGTACGCTGTGCCCCAGGTAGCCGATAATCGCCCAGAGTGCGGCGAAAGTGGTAGCGAGCCCACCAACGACTACCAAGCCGAGGAGTCGGTAGTAAAAGATCGTGTAGAGCATGACCAGGACGAGACCAGCGATGCCAGCAATTAACCCTGCGCGTAACGAGGCGGCGCCCAACGTCGGTGAGATCGTCTGGACTGTCTGCTGCACAAGCTGCACCGGAAGGGCTCCATAGTGCAAGATAGTGGCGAGATCGGTTGCAGAGGCCTGGGTATAATTGCCGGTGATCTGTCCCTGCCCATTGAAGTTGGTGGAGTTGATCTGCGGAGCCGACTGCACGGTTCCGTCCAACACCACGGCGAGGAGCTGATGGTAGTAGGTCTTGGCAATCTGGTTGAAGAGGGGCGCTCCCTTGGATGTCAAGGTGAAATTAATCGCCCACTGGTTGGAGGCACTCTGGGCTACCGGCGCCGCAAAGACACTCTTGATCGCGTTGCCAGTCATGAGCGTTGGTCCAACGACATAGCGCGCAATCACCGTCTTCGTGTTGCCCTGATACTCCGGCAGCAGCGCTGTCGAGGCACTGGTTGCCTTCAATGGACTCGTGGAGGGAACGTATTGCAGAGTCGAAGCCGTTTTAGAGGTAGCCGTTGGGCACGTGGGAGTCAGCTGTGACTTTTTGAGATGAAGGCTCGTTGGGGGCTTAGTGTAGAGCGGTGCGGTGCACAAAACCGGACGAAACTGCAGAATCGCTGTCTGACCGATGTAACTGAGTGCTGTCTTTGGATCCTTGATTCCAGGCAGGTCCACGACGATGTCGCTACCTTGCTGACCAATGGATGGCTCCCCCACTCCGAGTGCATTCACTCGATCCTGGATAATGGAGATCGTCTCATTGAGCGTCGCTGTGTTGACTTTCCTCGCAGGCTTATAGACGACTGACGCGCCACCCTGGAGGTCAAGGCCAAGGACAGGATGATAGTGGGCAGAGATCACCGCCGCAAAAGCGGCGAGCGCCACCACCGTGCTAATGAGGACCGAACGGATCCAACGCCCTTTACGCATTCGCCACCTTTATCTCTGCAACCAAACACATGATCATAGCCACCTCTGGCTCTATAAAGTTAGTCGGCATGGCTACCACTTCTTATGACTGGGGTGCCCCAAACCTTATCGATATCGACGAGCAGTGCTTTGATCGTGCCCTCCCTGATGGATCGTCTGAGCCTCGTGATCAACCGAAACTGGAAGGCCAGGTTGTGTAGGGATAACAGCGTGCCCGCACTCTCCGTGTCCACATGGGCCAAGTGATGCAACAGGCCACGGGATACTCTTTGGCACACCCGACAATTGCAGTCTAGTTCAAGCGGTTCATCAACCCCACGGTTTGCGAGTCCCTTCACGCGCAAGGGACCCTGGTTGGTGAGTGCCGTTCCGTGTCGTGCGATCCGCGTCGGAGCCACACAATCGAACATATCGACACCGAGCGCCGTCGCGTGTGCCAGCAGGTACGGATCGCCGACGCCCATAAGGTAGCGCGGTCGTTCCGCCGGTAACCCCTCCACCACCGTGCGGACCGCCTCTAGCGTATTCTCTCTGGACTCTCCAACGGCAAGACCGCCAATCGCGTAGCCATCAAAACCGATAGCCGTGATCGTCGCCGTACTTTGCTTGCGCAGTTCACTATCGACACCGCCTTGCACGATGCCAAAGAGCTGCTGCGTGTCGTCGGTGTGGGCCGCGCGGGAGCGCTCCGCCCACTGACCGGTGAGCATAAGATTCTGCCTGAGCACCGCTTCGGGACTAGGGAGTTGCGTGCACACGTCGAGCGCCATCGCGATGTCGGCCCCGATCTGCTCCTGGGTGGTCATGGCATCCTCGGGCGTCAGCGTCACCCAGGAGCCGTCATAGACGTTGCGGAAGCGTGCCCCTTCGTCGGTGATCTTCGCTCCGAGTGACATGATCTGAAAACCTCCAGAGTCCGTCAGCGATGCGCCACGAAACCCGGTGAAGGCATTCAACCCACCCATCGTTGCGATAAGCTCCGCTCCTGGTCGCAGCATGAGATGATAGGTATTAGAGAGCAGCACCTGAAAGCCGAGGTCGGCGACGAGTTCACTCGGGACGTAACGCACGATCCCACGCGTCGCGACGGGTATGAACAAGGGGGTCTCAACAGTAGCAGATCGGAGGTGCAACTGCCCGCTCCGTGCAGACCCATCAGTGTGGGTTACCAAGAGGTTACTCATCAATCTCCTGAGCGGGGGTACCGGTTCCCGGGGGACGAGTACTGGCTCCACGACCAGTGGGAATCAACATGGCATCCCCGAGGGAGAGAAACCGGAAATCATTGGCAAGCGCGTATTCGTAGAGCGTTCGCCAGGAAGAACCTACGGCTGCCGCCACCAGTGCCACCAAGGTCGACCTCGGAACATGAAAGTTCGTGAGGATAAGATCAACGCTTTGGAACTCAAAGCCAGGGACAATAAACAGCTGAGAGGAGCCGCACAACGCTCCCCCATGGGCGATAGTCTCCAACGTTCGTACCACTGTGGTTCCAACCGCGACGACTCTTCGTGCAGAACGAATCCGGTCATAGGCATCCGCTGTGACACGATAGCGCTCGGCATGCATCGTGTGCTTGGCAAGCTCACGGTCCTTCACCGGCGCAAAGGTGCCAAGTCCCACCTCGAGCTCCACCCTCACCACTTCAATGCCGCGTCTTGTGAGATCCTCAAGCAGTTGCAGATCAAAGTGCAGTCCTGCAGTCGGGGCCGCCACCGAACCTGGCCGATTCGCATAGACCGTCTGATATCGCTCAGGGTCAATCTCTACACCCGCAAGGTAGGGGGGAAGGGGAATCTCCCCATGGGCCAAGATCGCATCGCCAAGGACCTCAAGCCGTCGTGTTCGCAGGCCAGACTCCTCCGTCGTACCCTCAAGAACTCTAAAGACGGGACTGGCTTCATAGTAGAGAAGTTCACCATCATGGACTCGTGCGTTGGGTCGTATCAGCGCCTCAAAGGTCGCCCCCTGCGGAGATAGCAATAACACCTCCACAGCACCGCCGGTCGCACGTTGCACATGGAACCGTGCAGGAATGACTTTGGAGTCATTAACGACTACTACATCGCCCGCTGAGAGGTAGGACCCCAGGTCAGCGACCGTTGCTACCTGTGGTGGCACTCCAAGACCCACCAGCAACTTGGCAGAGCTTCGCGGCTCTGCCGGTACCCTCGCGATCCGTTCTGGAGGGAGGTCGTAATCGTAGGCATCGATAATCGACCAATCCTCGCCTGTCATGCGCGCAACGACCTCTCTCAACCCACCAATCTGAACTCGTACGCTCCGAAGAATCCCGCGCGCCGACCCTAAGTAGCTTAGCAAACGAAAGCTTACGATCAGCGCCAAGCGTCATTGGGCGCTTTCGAGCGCCTCCGCGATGATCGGATAGAAGCTCTCCAGTTGCGCCCTGGGTCGCGAGGGATCTTTGGCCATGTCGTCAGCCAACCGAAGTCGGATCGCGTCATCGAAGTAGGGGCTCGCCTCAAAGGGTCCTACTTCATCAACGCCCAACTCGCCTCCCTGCTCGACGAGGGTGGCGCGTGACTCCCTGGAGAGGCGTCCCCAATAACGCGAATCCGTCCTCACCAGATAACGTTTCGCCGTCACGTGCAGTCCGATGAGTTGACCAACACGTTCTGAAAAGCCCAATGCAAGTGCCAGCCGCAAACCATCGCTTGCGTGCTCTGCCTCCGTCGATCCAGATGACCAACCAAGATCGTGGAGAAGGCCTGCAACCGCCAGCTCGGAGTCGTCGCTGTCATGCCAGAGCACCTCTGCTGTCTGGCAGAGATGATCGATGAGGGGAAGCTCCTCACCAAAAGTACCTAGCAGTCTTGGTTCGCCGAGGAGCTCGAGCACCGAACGCGCGCTTCCCATCGGAACCTAGTCCGACTCAGCGAACTCGGGAACCGGTCCGCCTACCCTGTCCTCTGGTAGCACCAACAGGGTTGGGCCACGCTGGAAGATCTCGACGCGATCGCCGACACTCAGGGCGATCGATTCCTCTGGCGAGACGGCCACCACCACCTTGGTTCCGTCGATCCCCTGGACATGGGCGGCGAAACTCGAACCCAAAAACGACATCTCCACTAAGCGACACTCACCATCCCCGGTCACTCGAATCCCCAATTGCTCAGGCCGAACCAGGACGGCGACTTCCCCACCGACTGTGAGCGGACCGCCAATCGAGAAGGCGCCAAACCCTGGGGTAAGCACCGTCGATTCACGTGTGACGGTGCCGTGGATCCGATTCACCTTCCCGACGAACTCGGCGACGAACTCTGTAGCCGGCGCGGCATAGATCTCCGCTGGCGTCCCTAATTGCTCCAGAATGCCACGGTTCATTACCCCGATCCGATCCGCGATGGCGAGTGCCTCCTCTTGATCGTGGGTCACGAAGATGGTGGCGATTCCCACCTCCTTTTGCACTCTACGGATCTCCTCACGTAGACTGACCCGCACCTTGGCATCGAGTGCCGATAGTGGCTCATCGAGCAAAAGGACGGCGGGCTCGATCGCGAGCGCACGGGCAAGGGCAACCCGCTGCTGTTGTCCGCCAGAGAGCTGGTGGGCAAAGCGGTCACCAAGATCCCCAAGACCCACCAGATCGAGCAGTTCACGAGAGCGCTCACGGCGTTTGGCCGCGCCCACATGGCGAATCTTGAGGCCGAATTCGATGTTCTGCGCCGCCGTCAGATGTGGGAAGAGGCTGTACTGCTGAAAGACGATGCCCATGTTGCGTTTTGCGGTCGGCTGAAGGGTGATATCCTGATCATCCACGAACACCCGGCCTCCATCCAAGCGTTCGAGTCCGGCCACCGATCGAAGCGCTGTCGTCTTGCCGCATCCCGAGGGCCCCAACAGGACGACCAGCTCACCAGCTTGTATCCGCAGAGAGAAGCCATCGAGCGCATGCATCGTACCGTAGTACTTCTCTAACCCCTCAAGCCGAAGTTCACCTTGTGACACGCATCCTCCTTGTTTTCTTGGTACGGCCACCACCGAAGATAGTGACCAGTGAGAGTGGTACAAATGCCACCAATAGCGCGACCAGAGAGACCGCAACCGCCTCAGCTGCAGCCGTGAGACCGATCTGGACGATATAGACGGGAAAGGTGTTGAAACTGAGGAGAGAAGCCACTACGAATTCACCCAATGCGTAGGCGCCAGCCAGGATTAGCGCGCCTACCATCCCCGCGCGAAGGTTCGGCAACAACACCCCCACCAGAGTGCGAGTCCAGCTTGCACCCAACGACTGCGAAGCCTCAACAAGGGTGTTGACATCAAGCGAACGCACAGCTGTATCGAAGGTCCGATAGCTATAGGGGAGCGCAAGCATCACATAGATCGGTGCCAAAATAAACGGAGAGGTGAGAATCAGGTTCAAGATACTGTGATACGCTCCCAACAGCCCCAGAACGACGACGACAGAAGGTACGCCGAGTGGGACAATGCTGAGCGCATCGAGTAGGCCTCGCAGCTTGGGTATACGCACGGTCACCCAGATGGAGGTGGGAATGACCAACAGTCCCGTGAGGATCACGGTCGCAATGGCCACTTGGAAGGACAACCAGAGCGATGAGCGGAAGTTCGGATCATCAAAAAGTGACCGGTACGCCGAAAGGGTGAGGTGGTTGTGGACCCCGAGGACCGAGTACCGTGCCGACGCGAGAATCGGAATCAAGAAGAACGCACCGACGAAGATCAACACAGCGGCACGGAAGACACGTCCGATACCGGCTTGTCGAAGATGAAGCCCATCGCCTCCGGGTGTTACCGTAACCAACGTGAAGCCCTCCTCTGGCTGAGAACGTAGACGGTAGCGGCGAGTGCGACCACGATGATCATGCCGAGCCCAAGTGCATTGCCGAGGTTCCCTTGGCCGGCGGCCACATTTCCCGAGATGAGACTACCGATCTGAATAGGCACGAGCGGTAACGTTCCCGATGTCAACGCCTCAGCGGTCGCGTAGGCTGCAAAGGCATCAGCGAAGATCACCACAGTACCCGACAGAATGGCTGGTAGGAGAATCGGCAGACCAACCGACCACCAGAAGCGCACCTTGGAGGCCCCCAACGAACGCGCCGCCTCGACCCAGGCTGATCTGATGTTTTGGATCGGCCCCAGCATCACCAGGATCATGACCGGAATCAGGAAGTATTGATAGACAATAATGAGGCCAACAACCGAATACAGTGAGAAACCATGGGCGTACAGATTGATACCCATGCCAGAAAGGATCTTGGTAACGATCCCAAAATTGCCAAGCGTGGCGATGAAGGCGAAGGCGAGGGGGACGCCCCCGGTATTCGCAAGCACACTGGAACTCGACTGGACCAACGCACGCGGTCGTCCCCGTGTCGCAGCAACCGCCAACGCCGCTACGAACCCAATAACGACCGCGATCACGGTGCTGCCGATGGAGAGTTCGAAGGAGGCGACATAGGAGTGCAGGTAAGGACCCGAAAATGCCAGGCGCAGATTTGCCAGTGTCGGCTTGCCACCATCCGACTCAAAGGCACCCACCAACACTGACACCGCTGGGATAATCAAGAAGATGGCTAGAAACAAGAGATACGGAACGACACCGCCGTAGCGTCGCAATTGACGCCGCGGTCGGGTCGCGGGAGGAGAGCTGGGGGAACTCTCCTCCCGATTGCGGGTAAGCGTGGAGACCATCAGACCTTTGGCCAATTAGCAAGGATGACGGTCTGTGCAGCATTGAGCTGTGCTTGGCTCGGGAAGACAGGCGTGCCGCTCACCGGAGGCACGGCGGCAAGGTAGGTCTTGTTAACGGTCCCGTCCTTGATCATCGAACTCAGTCGGATTGGATCGGTGTAACCCTTCAACCAGAGGTTCTGGCCCGTGTTCGAGTACAGGTACTCCTCCCAGAGGCGAGCGGCTGCAGGATGCGGAGCATACTTAGCGATCGCCTGGGCATAGTAGGAGGCGTAGTGCACACCCTTGGGAATGACGACCTTCCAGTCGATCTTACCTTTGAGCGCATTCTCGTAGGCGACGTTCAGATAGTCCCAATCGATGTTGACCTTGACCTCTCCGGAACCAATTGTGGCTGCCGAAGATTGGACGGGAATGAAGTTGCCGATCGCCTTGAGATGCTCGAAGTACTTGATACCTGGCATGATGTTGCTGTAGGACCCGCCATTGCCAAGGGCTGCTGCAATCACGCCCGAGAAAGCAGCTCCGGCATCCTCTGGATCTCCATCGAGTGCGACCCCACCATGGAAGGCAGGATTGGTCAGACTGGCAAAGCTCGTCACCGGTGTCTTGGTGAGGGCAGCATTGTAACCAATGGAGATATAGCCGCCATAGTCGCAGTACCACTGGCCAGAGTCTGACTTGCAGCCAGCGGGGATCTGACTCCAGTCTTGGACCTCGTAGTTGGCGAAGAGGCCTTTCTTTGCACCTGTGACGGCAAAGGGAATTCCCACATCAACCACGTCGGCAGACCGCGAGGAACCCTTCAACGTAGACAAACCATCGATCTCGGTAGCAGACGAGGCTTCTGGGCTCACGTCAGTAATTTTGATGCCATACTTCTTCTGGAAATCCGTCATGATCTGGCCATAGTTGGCCCAATCGCTTGGCAGTGCCGTAACGGTCAGCGCACCCTCGGCCTTAGCCGCCTTGACAAGATTCGCCATCCCACCGCAAGCAGCGAGCGAGGAACAGGTCGCATAATCCACTGCCTTGCTTGACGTGGTTGCGCTGGTGCTCGCACTCGATGCGCTCCCACAAGCGCCAAGCAGCACCGCTGCCGCGCCTACCATCGCTACTCCAACCTTCATTGCCTTCAACGCTGACTCCTTTTTTGCATATGATTGCTCTGCATATGATTGCTCTGCATATGATTGCTCTGCATATGATTGCTCATTGCCTCACAACCTACGAGAGCGAAGAGAACACCGAGTCTCGGTTGTACCAACACTTGGTGAACGACAACCAAACCTTTCTTACCACCCACCTTGGGCCTCGATGGAGAGCGAGGAGACCGACTCCTTTCGCTACTATCCAGCCTTTGCATCATTGCAACCTCTCCTAGCCCCACAGGAGCCCATCGCCGCCGTTCATGGTGCCCAACTCCTCCTCGCACAACGTGATGATGGTTCACTGACGATTGGCGACACCCACGAAGAGTACGGTTCTCCCTTTCTCGAAGCCGCCATCGAAACCCACCTTTTACAACGGGCCAAGGTTCTGCCCGGTCAGGAACTCGCACCCACCAGCCAACGTTGGCAAGGTGTCTACTCACGATTACGACCAGCGGACGAGGCGATCTTCTTCGCCGAGAGACCAAGAGCGAATGCAACATGGGTGACCGGCCTTGGAGGTCGTGGCATGACGATAGCACCACAGGCCGCCTATGAGGTGGTGGAGGAGGTTCTCCAATGAACGCTGTAGGGTTTGAACTAGCCGACGTGGAACTCGTTTGTCTCGACATGGCCGGCACTACCGTGAGGGACGCTGGCCGTGTACTCGAGGTGTTCGATCGTGCTATCGTAGAGATCGCCCAACGTCAGCCTACCGACCAGGAACGCGACTTCGTCGTCAAGACGATGGGACAGTCCAAGATCGAAGTCTTCACCGCGCTGCTTCACGATGAGGCCAAGGCACTCCAAGCGACGCGAGCATTTGAACGTTACTACCAAGAGGCAGTTGAGGTCCTTGGAGTCGAGGAGATGCCCGGCGCAACCGAGCTCTTCCAACGGCTCCGCGACCGAGGCGTACACGTCTTCTTGACCACTGGGTTCTCCGCCAGTACCCAGGAGCTCTTGATCCACAAACTCGATTGGTATTCGCTGATCGATGGTGCCCTATGTCCTACCGAACAGCTACGTGGTCGGCCACACCCGGACAAGCTATTGGCGGCCTCGCTGGCTGCCCGGGTGACAAGTATGACCAATGTCGTGTACGTCGGTGACACTATCATGGATGTTCAGTCTGGCAAGAACGCGGGACTCGGTGGCGTCATCGGCGTCTTAACCGGAGGCTTTTCCGAACAAGCACTTCTTCACGCTGGCGCAGACAGGGTACTATCGAGCATCACCGAACTCGCCGTTGTCCTCGCCTAACGACGTTGACGATGTCTCACCCATCGTTCAGCCATGTGGGAGACATCGCTCAACCGTGCGACAGATGTTGACGCTTGCTCCTTCAGGAGATGGCGACTAGACCAGTTAACCCAACGTGCACCACACGTCTGCATCCCTCACCACTCGTCTCCCGCGTGCAACAGCACCCTCGCCGGACGACTTGGCGCCGTCCGTTGATGGTGCACGCGCCCATCCATCGACCTACTTGCCAGCACCAACCGGGAGTATCGCCACCTCGATGGAGACGAGGCAACGACAGCGAAGCGATGCTCCCGCCTACAACCCTCTCCCTCAGGAGTTCGTCACGAAATGCATGCCTGTGGCAATCCTGTCCTCTCCCGGCCATCGCATAGTGACAGCTTTCGCGCGCGTGTAGAACCGGATCCCCTCCTCCCCATGCACATGGGTGTCTCCAAAGAGTGAAAACTTCGAGCCGCCGAAGGAGTGATAGGCCACCGGAACCGGTATCGGCACATTGACACCAACCATGCCGGCGTCGATATGACGGATGAAGGTTCGAGCGGCACCACCGCTGCCAGTGAAGATGGCGGCCCCGTTCGCGTACGGGTTCTCGTTGACCAACGCAATCGCTGCCTCGAGGTTTGGGGCGCGCAATACGAGAAGGACGGGACCAAAGATCTCCTCTTGATACGCCTCCATGTCTACGCGCACACCATCGATAAGCGTTGGACCAAAAAAGAATCCTGCCTCCTTGATAAGGGGATGCTGGCGACCGTCGACCAGAATCTTGGCACCCTTTGCCTCTGCCTCGCCGACAAGGCGTGCAACCCGATCACGGTGGATACCGGTGATGAGTGGACCCATCTCGGATTTGGGGTCAAGGTAGGAACCAACCGTGAGGCGTTGCATCCGGTCCTTGATCGCCGATAGATGCGCCTCACCATCGTCTCCGACGAGCACCATCACCGAAATGGCCATGCATCGCTCGCCCGCGCTGCCATAGGCCGCCGAGACCGCCGCCTCAGCGACCGTATCAATATCGGCATCGGGCAACACCACCATGTGGTTCTTCGCCCCGCCAAGAGCCTGTACTCGTTTGCCCGCGTGAGCAGCACGCTCATAGATCGAACGCGCAATAGGGGTCGACCCGACAAACGAGATCGCCTTGACGTCGGGGTGCTCAAGAAGACGACCGACGGCACGCTGATCCCCATTGACAACATTAAAGAGCCCCGGGGGTCCACCAGCCTCGACGAAGAGTTCGGCGAGGCGCAGGGCGGTAGAAGGGTCCTTCTCTGAAGGTTTTAATACAAAGCCATTGCCAGCGGCGAGTGCTACCGGAAACATCCACATCGGAACCATCGCTGGAAAATTGAACGGGGTAATCCCTGCAGCCACACCGATGGGATATCTCACTGACATGGCATCGACCCCACGCGAGACCGAATCGTTGTACTGTCCCTTGAGTAACTGGGGTAGACCGGTGACAAACTCGACCACCTCCACGCCGCGGGCGAACTCCCCGCCAGCGTCACCAAGGACCTTGCCATGTTCCTCGCTGATCAACGCAACGATTTCGTTACGATGCGCCAGCAGAAGACTCCGGTAGTCGAACATGACCCGCTGGCGACGCGCCAGCGACTCCTCACCCCAAGCGACCTGAGCGGCTTTTGCTGCTGCAACTGCTCGATCGACGACAGCCTCATCGGCGAAGAGTACTTCGCGAACCGGTCGTCCGAGGGCCGGGTTATAGACCGGACCACGCCCATCGCCCTCGAAGATCTCCTTGCCATCGATAAAGTGACCAATCAATTCCCGCGTCATACCTGCGTACCCCCTAGCACCTCTTTGAAGATCGCAATGGCTTCGTTCATCTCCTCCTGGGTTACCGACAGTGGAGGAGCGATGCGCAAGACGTTGCCAAAGAGACCGCCCTTGCCGATCAAGAGTCCACGCCGTTTGGCATGCTCAAGCGCCTCATTGGCCAACTTCGGTGCCGGATCCAAGTTGGGTCCTTCAACGAATTCGACACCAAGCATCAAACCCTTGCCCCGAATCTCCCCGATGGAGGGGTTACCGGCTGCTGCTTCCTCAAGTCCTTGCCGGAGTTCGGCGCCTCGTTGCAGCGCATTCTGTTGTAGCTGATGGCGCATCAAATAGTCAAAGGTCGCCACTCCCGCACTCGCAGCCACCGGTGAACCGCCAAAAGTCGAGATCGAACTCGCACCGAGCGAGTCCATAATCTCCCCGCGAGCGATGACGCCTGCCAGTGCCATACCGTTGCCGACACCCTTCGCGAAGGTGATCATATCTGGTTGCACACCCTGTGCTTCATAACCCCAGAAATGCTCACCCGTACGACCGAAGCCAGTCTGAACCTCATCGGAGATGTAGAGAATGCCATGCGGAGCCAGGATCTTTTGGAGTTCACCGAAATAGCCATCAGGAGGCAGACAGAAGCCACCAACCCCCTGGATCGGCTCGGCGATAATGGCCGCAACATCCCCACTGGTTGTTGTCATCAAAACATCCTCGAGATCCGCCTTACCACGCGCAAGGTATTCGGCATCGGTGAGGCCTGCTAGCGGACCGCGCAAGCGTGACCCACCCTGCAACCAGCTCACCGCCAATGGCGAGAACGAAGACGGCGACCAGTTGCGGTTGCCGGTCACCGAGATCTGCGTAAAAGATCTCCCGTGATAGCTATTCTTGATCGCAATCACTTGGTTCGACCGACGATAGGAAGAGGCGAGCAACAACGCCGCATCATTGGCCTCGGTCCCCGACGTAGTGAAGAACACTTTGGCATCGGGGATCCCTGACTGACCCGCCAGGCGCTCAGCGAGCTCGACCATTGGTTCGATCAGGTACAGCGTTGAACTATGAATGATCCGGCCCGCTTGCTCGGCAATCGCATCAACGACTTCGGGGACTGCGTGACCTACCATGGTGGTCAGAATTCCGCCAAAGAAATCGAGATAGCGACGCCCATCCGCGTCGAAGACATAGCGACCCTCGCCATGTACAAGTTGGATCGGTTCGTCATAATAGAGTGAAATCCATGTTGGTAGCACCGCTCGATGGCGTTGCAAAAGACTATCGGCCACGTTATCCCTCCTACGATTACGGCTAACATCTCCTATATTAGCGAACATTGTATGACCCATAGAGGGTTTAATGTACCAAACATTCTTTGTGATCTGCTAAACTAGCGTTCGATGATTGAGAGGTCCAACTTCCATACCACCGAAGAGATCTGCCAGATGCTCGGCGCTTCCATTAGTCGCAATGGTATGCGAGGTCTCACCGAGGCGTTTATCCAGCTCACACGTGACGGAAGGCTCCGGTCGGGAGATCGTTTACCGTCAATACGACAGCTTGCTGACCATCTCGGCGTCTCGCCAACGACCGTGGCCGCATCCTGGTCACACCTTGCACAGCTCGGTCTCTTGAGTTCCCATGGACGTCGAGGCAGCTTTGTGACCGAGACAACGCGATTCACACCCGCAGCCGCTCGGTGGCACTTCTATGAGGACTCCCAGAGCTATGCTCTGGACTTTGCCTCAGGTGTCCCCGATCCGCGCCTGCTCCCAAGTCCAGTTGCATCCCTCGTCCACCTGGGTAGCTCTGCGATATCCTCCTACCTCGACCCACCGGTCTATCCACCGTTGGTCGAGACCCTCGCCCAATTGGTCCCCAGTCGCCTCACTGAGTCCGACTTCGACCTCACCATCGTCGACGGTGCTCTCGATGCCATCGATCGCGTCTTGGCGATCGGCCCCTCCTGCCATCGGGCCGTTATTCTCGAGGAACCCAACTTCCCCGCCCTCTACGATCTCGTGGAGAGCCATGGCCTTGAGATCCGGCCGGTTGCTATCGATGATCAAGGCATCACTGCCGCTGGTCTGCGCGCAGAACTGGCTAAGGGTGGTGTCGGTGCGGTTTTGCTCCAGCCCCGATCGCAGAATCCAACGGGCTCCTCGCTCTCCAAACAACGGGCCGCCGAGATCGCAGAGATTCTTGGTCAATACCCTGAGGTGATGGTGCTCGAGGACGATCACTCTGGTCTAGTGAGTGGCGAGCCGCTCTGGACGATGGCTGAAGTGCTCGGCAGCCGAATCGTCTACATCTTGAGTTTCTCGAAATCTCATGGTCCAGACCTCCGCCTTGCCGCTGTGTTCGCCAACCCAGATCTGATCACCGACCTCAACCGCAGACGCACCCTCGGGCCGTCCTGGTCCTCCAAGCTGCTGCAGGCGACCTTGAACCAAATGCTCACTGATCCCCAAATTCAAGACCTCACGTTGGCGGCCCAGTTCGCCTATAGCGAGCGGCGAGCAGCGGTAGCAGACCTTTTCCAAATGAAGGCGACCGGATCCGGCATCAATGTCTGGGTAGACACCGCCGATTCCCTACATGCACTGCTCCAACTCACCCATGAGCACATCCGGGTGGCACCGGGAACGAACTTCTACGCCACCACCCCAACCACCGCCCACCAGTTCCGCTTCACCTTGAGCGAACCAACCACGGAGTTCAACCTCGCACTCAAAACAGTTGCCTCCGCCATCGCCCAGATGCCCCGGACAAGTTCCTACCGATAGTAAAGGAACCATCCCTCACCACACAGTAACGCTATCGTCAAATGAGCGAGTCGGCCCACCGTCTTCGATCATGGCCACAATCGGTCAGAGGACCCCAAACGACGTGACTCAAGAGTGTAACGCCGACGGCGTCCCCACGTCGATCCAGTCATCCAGTCAGGAAATTTCACCGACGGGCCGGCTCCAAAGGATCACCCGGAGATAGCTCCGCGGTGGGATGCTTTAGCTATGGGTCCCGTCAGCGAGTTCGTCGTTCGCGTGTGACTGCACTCGCTCTGCAAGATCATCAAGGGCGGTTCGAATGATCTTCACCTCAGCCCTGCGCTTCACAAAAGACGGAAGCGGGACGATGAGCTCCGCGGAGAGTTCGTAGGTAACCTGCGTCGTCTCGTTCGCGCCGCGATCAAAAGTGTAGCGACCGTCCATCTTTGAGGTGATATCCCCCGCCACCTGACTCCAACTGATGGAGTGCGGTGCATCGCTGTAGTCATAGAGCAGGGTATAGGAGGCACTGCGTCCGAAGGCACCAGTACGGAAGGCAACCCTCAG
The DNA here is from genome assembly GCA_021819725.1 of Actinomycetes bacterium. The sequence continues at coordinate 23,107 of JAKAQR010000001.1, read as the reverse complement.
TGGCCGTCCAACGGCATCATGTTCAACGACCTGCACGCTCCGTACATCAGAGGCCCAAGTTGGATAGCTTTCAACCTCAACAACGGCCTGAAAACAGGCGTCAACGCTCGCAGGGATCTCCTTTGAGTCCGATGTGATATCCATCGCTTCCTCCTCTACCCATTGACTCTACCCACTGGCCAAGGCCTGCAGTGACACCGCATATGCCTTACTTAGCTGATCATAGTCAAAATGCGTTCGAATGTATGCGCTTGTCTCGCGGCGGTACGACTTGAGATGCGCCGGATCCTCGAGCAGCTCACGCAGCAACCGAGCCAACTCATCCGGCCCTGCCGCCCCCAAGAGATGCCCACTCATCGGAGCGAGCGCCTCACCGGTTCCGCCAGAGGCACCGACGATGGCGGGCGTTCCGCACGCCTGCGCCTCAAGGATGACGATGCCAAACCCCTCTCGCTCGATGCCAAACCATCGGTCTCGGGCCGGGAAGACGAAAAGATCGGCCGCCTGATACAGCTCAATTTTGGCCTCCTCTGTGAGGCGACCATGGAAGACCACCGAGCTGGAGACCGCGGCGGCGAGCCGCATGAGACGGGCCCGATCACGCCCATCGCCAACGATATGGATCTCCGTGCCGGTCCTCGAATCGAGCTCGGCCGCGGCGCGCAGGAGGGTATCGGCACCTTTGCGAGGAACCAGGCGTGAGACGAAAAGAATAAGTCGATGCTCAGGGTTAGCCATCCACTGACGGCGCAGTCTGGAACGGTCATCTTCCTCTGGAGGACAGTAACGACTCGCATCAATGCCAGGGGGGACGACGAAGACGTTGGTGCCGGGAACAAGTTGGCGCACCTCATCCGCAGGATAACCTCCCGCCGCGATCACTCCACGGGCGCCACGTATGGTGCGCTGGAGCTGTGCACGTACGAGCGGCAGATAGGCGGGAACGCGAACCTCGGCACCATGCGCAATGAGTGCGTACGGATGCCCGAGCGCCTCGCCAACGGCGCCAATTGGGAAGATTGGATCGTAGACCACCAACTCAGGATGAAAGCTCGCTAGCAGCTGTCGCAGCGCGAGAATCGTCGATGGTATCGGCAAAAGACGCTTCCCGAGGCGCACCACGGGTGCACCAAAGTTCCGATCGAACTCCGAAGCTCCCGGAACCGTCGTGGTGATCACCAAGAACGACTCCGGGTCAAGCCTTCGATAGATCTCGCCAAGATACGCCTGGATCCCACCTACCTTGGGCAAGAAATCATTGGTAATCAACACGTGACGGGTCATCGTCGTACCCACCGTACTCCAAGCAAGGAACGCAACCCCTCTGTCCGGTGTCGTTGATCGCGTGCGGTGCAGAGCCGGGCAAGGGCACGTCGCTCGTCATAGGTGAGGGATCCTCGGTTCCTCAACGCGTTGGCGACATTGCGACGGACATAAAATGCATCACGTCGAGGGATGTACCAATGCCCTAGTTCGGCGAGGAGTTCATGGTCTCCCTCGCGTAGCCAGCGGACAAGGGGTGCAAGATCGGCTGGCTCGCGACGGCGCCAGCCGATTGGGCACGCATCGATGCAGCTATCACACCCGTAGACGCGCGTCCCGACCTCCCGACGATCATCAAAGGACCAGGTCTCTTGTTGGAGAATATTGGCGATACAACGAGAAGCCACTACGACCCCGGGCAAGCGAATCGCACCCGTTGGGCAGGCATCCACGCAGCGGCGACACCCGCGGCAGGGGTCGACTCCAAAACGGCGTCCGATCTGGACCTTGAGCACCTCCTCGGTGAAGATCGATCCGAGGACCACGCGCGCTCCCACCTTGGGCACCATCACGAGGGAATGGCGTCCCACCAGTCCGATGCCGGCCCGACGGGCCAGCGCCTTATCGAAGGCTTGGTTTGCATCGTACAACGATGTTGCGCGCAGTCCTGACGCTCGCAGGCTGCTCACCGCAGCTGCCAACGTCGCATGTAGGTGACGATAACTGTGTTGCTGGGCGTAACCAGCGACCACCGCCTCGTCCTCAAGGGTCGTGCGGTAAGGAATCGCAACAGACACATATCCCCGACTCCATGGGAAGGTGCTCTGTAACGTCGCCGCCCGTTGGGGGTTCCGGAAGGTGAAATGGTCCTGGTCGGCCTCGCCCGCGGCGATGCGGAGGCGGGCCTGATGTGCATCAAAATGCAGGATAGTCGTCGGGCCAGATCCGGCCGCCACAACCCCCCGCTCCGTCAACAACTCCTCAAGTTGACGCTCGATCTCTGTTGGCATGGTTACCGGGTGCGAGGCACACGCAGCCCGGCCCGACGTAGCGCCCGCACAATCTCACGTGGGTCGACCTGGCGGACTCCTGCCGCCAACACGGCCGCCACATACTCCTCGGGAATGTCATAATGGTCGCGATGGAAACTACGATCGAGACCCAACCGACGAGCGCCCCGATGAAGCTCGTCTAAGGACAGGTCACTGATCAGATGAGCAAATCGACGCCCATCTCGATGAAAGATTGGTCGATCGATCAGCAGCATTAATCGTACTTCTCTGTCTTGATCACATCCGGTTCAAGACCTAACTCCAGGAGCGAGCGTTCACAGTCATCGACCATCTCCGGCGGGCCACACAGATACGCGAGCTTGGGAGCCGTCTCCACAAAGACCTCCTCCACCATCTCTTTGTCGATACGTCGATGGTAGCGAGCCAATGGGTTGTCCGTTTCACGAGTGAACGTGTGCGTTACCTGGAGCCAGTCATACTGATGCGCCAAGGTGGAGAGTTCATCGCGATAGATGACATACTCAGCCGATTTGGAGCTAAAGACGAGATGCATTGGAACGGTCGTCCCCTTGGAGACTTGATAACGGATCATGGCCATGAGGGGTACCACACCGGAGCCAGCGCCGATCAAGAGAACGGGGCCACCCTCCTCTTCGGTCCAGGTGAAGGCACCATACGGCCCGCGCACCTCAAGAATGGAACCCACTGGACACTCCCGGACAAGGACCGGCGAGACCAAGCCCCCTTCCATCTCCTTGACACCGACCTCGATCACATCAAAACGCGGATGTGGGCTGGATCCAACGGAGTAAGCGCGCTGGATAGGACGCGGTCGTCCAACGACGGGAATGCGGATGTTATAGTACTGTCCTGGAAGAAAAGGCTCTGGTTGCGGCAACTGGATACGCAAGCTGCTGGTCTCTGGTGTCTCAACGACCACCTCAACGACCTCACCAGCCTGCCAAATCGGGGCCGGGCGGCGTGGGCGGCCTGGCTGACTCAACTCACTCATCATGCCTCGCTAACGCTGTGCTCAGCCCCCTCAGTGATGATCTCGACAAATTTTGGGGTCGCACACCATCGACATGACACCTCCTCGACCACTCGGGAGATCTCTTCAGGTTCCTCAATCTCCAGGTCACCCGCAACGCTGTAATGATAAAAACATCGACTACGAACCATTGAGGTCACATCAAACCGCGTCACATTGCCGCAATTTGTGCACCGATACCTTCTCATGCCTTCTCCTCATGCAAACTTCTACTTCAGGCTACCAGCCAAAGGCGCGAACCCGAATTCCAGTACCCTAGATCGGTTTGCTATTCCGCCTATCGTCAACATCACGCACATGATGCTGATTCCACCCACGCAGAGGAATGCTGCTGGAGCCCAGGATCAGGGGAACGCAACCAGCTGCGCCCGCTCCCTAGGATTGGTGCCGTCGAACTCGTATACGCAGTGCAGCGCACGGGGCCATGGGGTGCGGCGGGCACCCCAGGTCAACCTATCGCCCCATGAATCGCATCCACGACTGCTCACGTGAGCCTGCGGGTCGCATCGCTTTGGGCCACATTTCGCTTCGTCCATCACGAAACCAAACCCTGTGCACCCTGCGCTTTGCCCTCTCGAGAGCCGTTCCCTCTCAAGGACACGCTAGCGGGCAATACGACGTCGCAACTCTCAATCACTCGATACGCCCATGTCCGGTATCGGGAGTCGTTTTCCCAACCGTAGCTCACGACTTGAATCTTCATGGTTGTTCGGTTGGGACGGTCAATCCAAGGTGGCGATAGGCGCGTTCGGTGGCCAACCTCCCCCGTTGCGTGCGTAGCAGCAGTCCTCTCTGGATCAGAAACGGCTCATAGACCTCTTCCAAGGTTCCGGCATCCTCATGGACACTCACGGCGATAGAGCTCACACCAACCGGCCGGCCTTCGAAGCGTTCACAGAGTACACGGAGAATCTCAAGGTCCACCTTATCAAGCCCGAGCCTATCGACGCCAAAGAGTTCAAGAGCATCGGCGGCCAACTCATGAGTCACCACTTCGGCGCCTTCTACTTCGGCATAGTCGCGTACCCGTCGCAGATGTCGGTTCGCCAGTCGCGGCGTACCTCGAGAACGTGACGCGATCTCATCCGCTGCACTGGTGGCGAGTTGCATGTGCATCAGCTTGGCGGAACGCTGTACGATCTGACGCAATTCTGGGTCAGAGTAATAGTCAAGCCGGTAGGAGTAACCGAAACGATCGCGCAGCGGTCCCGACACCATCCCAGATCGGGTGGTCGCCCCCACAAGCGTAAACCTCGGAATCTCCAAGCGTAGAGTACGCGCACCTGGCCCTTTCCCAATGACTACATCCAATCGAAAGTCCTCCATGGCGATATAGAGAAGCTCTTCCACCGGTCGCGGCAAGCGATGAATCTCGTCGATGAAGAGCACGTCACCGGCTTTGAGATCGGATAGCAGCGCGGCTAGATCGCCAACGCGTCCAAGCGCTGGCCCGGAGGTCACTCTAATGCCACGACCGAGCTCCTCAGCCACAATGAAAGCCAGTGACGTCTTCCCGAGGCCAGGGGGGCCTGCAAAGAGGAGATGGTCCGGTGGTTCACCCCGTGAATCAGCAGCCTGGAGGACGACTCGCAATTGCGACTTTAGTTCGCTCTGACCGATGAACTCCTCAAGCAGCGAGGGTCGGAGCGCAGAGTCGACATGAGCATCATAGGTATCGATGAGATTCTTCTCGACACTGACCTCACTACGCAAGTCATCTCCAAGTACCTCTCTGCGCGGGCTCAACGTTGTAGCTCCTTCAGTGCCCATTTCAATGCATCCTCAAGACCAAAGGTAGCGGGAATCCGGACGAGGACGGGCTCGCATTCACTCGCACGAAAACCCAAACTGAGCAAGGCTTCGCGTACCTCAGAGCGAGCAGCAAGCGCCGACAAAGGTACTCCTGATCGTCGTGCCGCAGCCCCTAGATCAACGATGATGCGGCGCGCTGTCTTCTCCCCTACTCCTGGTGCGCTCTTCAAACGAGCGAGGTCCTCGGCGGCAACCGCCTCATAACATCCCTGCACGCCTAGCGCCGAAAGGAGTCCGAGTGCCACACTCGGACCAACTCCTTGCACCTTGAGGAGCTCATCAAAGAGCGATCGTTCAAGCACATCTGCGAACCCGTAGAGCATGATGGCATCCGCGCGTACAATCGTCCGGATGGAGAGCTCGACCTCACTGCCAAGCGCAAGCCGGGCGAGTTGTGCCGAAGAGAGCGCCACTTCGTAACCGATACCACCAACCCGTACCACCGCCATCGGTGGTTCTATTCCCTGTACTGTACCGGCTAAAAAACCAATCAACCGCGACTCCAATTGCCAGAGAGATGAGCATAGGCGATCGCGATCGCATCCGAGACATCGGCTGGTTCCGGTGCTCGCTGCAGACCTAACAACAGCACCACCATCTTCTTCATCTGCGCCTTAGAGGCGTGTCCATCGCCGGAGAGCGAGAGCTTCACCTGGTTCGCACCGATCTCACTCGCTTCAAGGCCATGCTGGGCACCGGCTAGCTTGATCACCCCAACCGCCTGTGCAACGAGTAATGCCGAAGTCACGTTCTTGGCAAAAAGAATTCGCTCGAGCACCAGTTGATTCGGTTGGTACTCGCGGATCAACTCATCCACCGAACCAAAGATATCCGATAGCCGATCCCCAAGAGCGACCTCTGGGTCAGTGGTAATTAAGCCAGCGCAACGAAGACCGATCCCCGTTTGCGTCTGTTCGAGAACGGAGTACCCAACCCGTTTGAGCCCTGGGTCGATACCGAGCACCACCGTCACCAGAACCATCCCGCGGAGGCATGCGGCATGGACCCTACTGGCAGAGCGGCCAAGGCAATGCCCAAAGCCCTCCGTGCGGCGATTCCACTGTGCATTCCTCCAAACTAATACATATGATCGCCCATCCGTTCCCTGGCGGCCCGAAATAGCGCCAACCCCGCTAGGCAACCGCCTTTTGCACCGCCTGTAGCAGCTCGTCAGAGCTCCGGAACGTGAGACCCGCTCGTGAAACATGACGATAGACAATGTGGAGCTCGCGATCGAGGACAAAGACAGAACGACGATAGAACCCAAGCGGACCCAACACCCCATACGCCTTGGCCACCGTGCGCTCACGGTCGGACAGGAGTGGGAAACGGATTCCGAGCCGGTCCTTGAAGGATTCATGCGAGCTCAACGTCTGTGGGGAGATACCCAGCATCACCGCACCAAGTTGGGTAAAATCGTCGATATTAGCCGAGTAGGCACGTAGCTGCGTGGTACAGACAGGCGAAAAGTCATCAGGATAAAACGCGAGCACCACCGGATGACCTAAGAACCCTTCCAGTGCATACCATCGGTCACCCGTACCGATCAGATTGAACTCTGGAGCAAGATCGCCCAGCTGCAACTCGGGCACTTAGTCCTCAAGCTCCTCAAAAAATTCATCTGGGATATCGAAGTTTGCAATCACATTCTGCACATCATCGAGATCCTCAAGGGCATCGATGAGCCGGAGCACCTTCCTCGCGTCACCAGCGTCATCGATGGCAATCGTCGACTGCGGCACCAACTCTACTTCGGCCGAATGGATCGTACATCCCGCCTCCTCGATCGCCGCCTTCAACTCAACCAGTGACGCCGGGGGCCCGGTAATCTGCCATTCATCTTCGATACGGGTCAGATCCTCACCACCGCCAGCGAGGACAGCGAGCATCAACTCTTCCTCCGGGGCAGCACCATCGACGTGCATCACCGCTTTACGCGAAAACTGCCAATTGACCGCTCCCGGTTCCGCCAAGGAACCACCGGACTTCGAGAAGGCTGATCGAACGTCGGCACCGGTACGATTACGGTTGTCGCTGAGACACTCCACCATCACTGCGATACCACCTGGACCGTAGCCCTCGTAGGTAATCGCCTCATATCGGACCCCTTCGAGCTCGCCCGTCCCTCGTTTAATGGCGCGATCGATGGTCGCTGCGGGGACAGAGTTGTCACGAGCCTTTTGGACCATGCCGCGGAGATTGGCGTTCGCGCTCAGATCGCCACCACCCTCTCGTGCGGCTACCTCAATTTGACGAATCAACTTAGCAAAGAGTTTTCCGCGCGCCTTATCCTGTGCGCCCTTTTTGTGCTTGATCGTCGCCCACTTGGAGTGACCCGACATGTATTACCTCTCTTCGTTCCAACGTACTCACGATACCACCCAACCGTCGCTGGGCCTAACGGGTGAAGGCCAACTCGTGTAAACGTGGATCCTGCGATACCTCTGGATGAAACGAGGTTGCAACGATGGATCCGCTAGCGACCACAACCGGGACCTCCCGACTCGTACCGTCGACGAATCGATACTCCACTGCGGCGAGGGTCTCAACCTTTTCACCCATCTCGGTGATGACTGGCGCTCGGATAAAGATTGCACGCATGGGAGTGTCAAGCCCAGAAACGGCGAGATCGGCCTCGAACGAACGTACCTGCCGACCAAAACCGTTACGAAGCACCGTCACGTCGAGGGCTCCATAGCTCCACTGATCTTGGCGCCCACCGATGATGGTTCGGGCCAACATGATCAAACCTGCGCAGGTGCCCAAGACCGGAAGCCCAGACTGCACCTCTGCTGTGAGCGGCTGACGCAGACCACTCGCTTCACTCAGGATGCACTGCGTGGTGGACTCGCCACCGGGAAATACCAATCCATCGAGCCCGAGCAACTGACTCGGTTCCTTGACGGCTACACCTTGCCAACCCAGCATGGCGACCATAGCAAGGTGCTCGCGGAAATCACCCTGGAGGGCAATCACTCCGATCCGCAGCAAAGACCGACCCTCCTACCAACCTCGGTCAGCCATGTGCTGGTCAAGAGCGTCCATCTCGATACCAACCATCGCCTCACCAAGATGCTCGGAGACGCGAATCAACACCTTTGGATCTTGGAAATGCGTGGTTGCCTCAACGATCGCTCGTGCCCGCTTTGCCGGGTCACCGCTCTTGAAGATACCCGATCCAACGAAATTCGCCTCAGCCCCTAGTTGCATCACCAAACTCGCATCGGCTGGTGTTGCGATTCCTCCAGCACAAAACAGGGGTACGGGGAGGTGACCGCCGTTGGCATGAATCTCGGCGACAAGCTCATAGGGTGCGGAGAGCTTCTTCGCCCAACCAAAGAGTTCCTGCTCCGATGCTGTCGCGATGGCACGAAGATCCGAGGTGATCGAGCGCAGATGGCGGACGGCCTCCACCACGTTGCCGGTACCAGCCTCACCCTTTGAGCGGATAAGAGCCGCCCCCTCTGCGATACGCCGTAACGCCTCACCGAGGTTTGTCGCACCACAAACAAACGGCACTTGAAAGGCCCACTTATCGACATGATAGCTTTCATCTGCGGGGGTGAGTACCTCACTCTCGTCGATATAGTCGACCTCCATCGCCTCTAGCATCTGTGCTTCAGCAAAGTGGCCGATCCGCACCTTTGCCATCACAGGAATCGTGACGGTATCTTGGATCTCGCGAATTAATGCTGGATCGCTCATACGCGCAACACCACCATCACGACGAATGTCAGCGGGAACCCGTTCGAGTGCCATTACTGCAACCGCGCCGGCATCCTCAGCAATCTTCGCCTGTTCGGCGTTGACGACGTCCATGATGACGCCACCGCGCAACATCTCCGCGAGCCCACGCTTCACCCTGGCAGTACCCTCTGTCAACTCAGCCACCGTCGCCTCCTCAATTACGTCCTAGTACACAGCCTAGTACGTTCCATTACAAAACCGCTAAGATGCACCTATCGTCCAGACCTCATCGAGCAGCAGTTGCTCACGAAGTGCGAGGTCCGACTCAAGGTCCTCGACGCCAACCGGACAGAGCCACAGCCATGCCGGGAGGCTCGTCGCTGGCACCGACCGACTCGCGAGTGCTTTCTCCAGCACCGCTGCCATGGCAGGTGGATAGCGTGTAACTGAAACGCCAAGTCGATCCAGTAGCACCGCCTCGGCCCGTTGCCAATCGCTGAGTTGGCGCCCAGCGCGATGAAACACCTGATCCCAGTAGGCCACTAGCGAATTCAGGCCAACCAATCCAAGTCGGAGCTCTCCAAGTTGGCGGGCGAGCAACGCCTCCAACTCGATGGTCTCCAGTTCACGAAGTGCACCAGTCGTGATGACGACGACTGGTTCCTTACGCCCAAGCACCGCGGCATTGACCATTGGATAGGCAACGACTGCAACACGGCAGACCGGAATCCCAAGCTGGAACCCCAGGCCTGAGAGGAGGGTGTCGATCCGCCTGCGATCCGCTGCCTCCGGCTCAACCCACGGTAATCGTCGACCAAGACGAGCCGGCCCAATGACCGTAGCTACGGCCGTGATCAGGAGTCCGATGATCACACCGGCCACAATCGTCACCGCTACGGGGAGGATCCCCGTCAGCCCAAACGCGAGCGTCAGTACAATGACAGCGATCCCACCCGCCACTAACCAGGCCGCGACAAGTCGGACAATCACCTGTCTCACCCGCGCCGAACGAACATTTGGCGTGTCATAGCCCCAAATGCTCATAGAATCCGAACTCATTGCCACTTCTACCTCACGATCTCAACTCGTTATCGTTACGTCGCAGTTGTACGTTCCTCTATCAATCTACCAGCTCACCAATGGTGATGCCCCAAAAGTGTCCAGCCGTAGCGCCGCGCCCGCGTTCGGTTCTCCATCACCTTGATCGCATCGATCATGGAGCGACAAACAACTGCAGGTACCGCTCAGCGAGGGTATCGAATGAGAAGGAGCGTACCTGTTCGAACGCGCGCTCGCGCAAATTGCCCCTGAGTGCGGGGTCCGTCAACACGTTACGTAGTGCCATGGCGAGTGCATCAGCATCCCGGGGAGGAACAAGCACCGCTGAGGATCCCTGGCAACTGAGCCATCGGTAAGCCGGAATATCGCTCGCGACCACCACAGCACCGTTTGCCATCGCCTCTAACAGCACGACTCCAAAGGATTCACCCGCTAAAGAGGGCGCCACCACCACATCGACACTCCGATAAAGCGTCATGAGTGTGGTCTGGTCGACCCTGCCCAACCAATCAACTCTCCTGTCGGGATACCGCGCCTGTAAGGCCTCCGTGAGCGGACCACTACCGACCACGATCAGGCGCACCGTCAAGTCGAGCGAGGTGAGTGCTTGGAGAGCGACTTCGAGACCCTTTCGTTCCTCATGGCGTCCTACAAACAGTACGCGGTATCCCGCCTCAGCGCACCGAACGGCGCTCCCGTCACTTGGCTTGCGCTCCTCTTGGGTGCGAGTGAGGCTGTTATCGAGTGTGACACCATTGGGGATCTGGTATGGGTCAACACCGGCAACGATCTCGGCGGTGCGCGCAGCAAACGGCGAAACCGCAATCTGATGATCCGATCGTGGTAAGAGGTAGGCCCACCACTGCGCCCAGCGGCGGTAACCCTGAGAGACTCCATCTCGATGGAAGGTCACCCAGAGACGATCGAGGGCATCATGGGTGTAGGCCCAGCGAAGGACGGCGACCCCACCCATTGGTGCGAAGGGTTCATGAAGATGGATCACGTCGGCCCACTCCAGAACCCCAGAGATCTGGCTCATACGCGGGAAGAGAGTAATCGGCGCAACAGAACCGTTGGCGCGCCAACGCGACACCGGCCCCAGCGAAGCCCTGACGCCTTCCGCATCTCCCGGTGCGATGATCTCCACCTCACACTGGAGTGACCGAAGGGCTTGCGCGAGGCCGCTCACCTGTGCCTGCACACCACCCACCGAACCAAGATCGTAAGGAGAGATCTCAACGACCTTCAATCAAACTCCCGAGTGGCTGGAAGCTCGTATTTTTGAAAGTTGTGCCACTGACCGGGCTCTTCGGTCACGATGACCTCCAGAGCCTTGGCCACCTGATGCATCACTGCGCTGACACGTTCAGCTCTCGTCCCCTCCTGTGGTGGAACAATCGGTGGGTAGAACCGCACCTCTTGCCGGCCACGCCGCTGATAGGTTCCTACTGGGTAGATCGGCGCGCCACTCATGACACTTAGGACTCCAGGACCGCTCGAGAGGGGCACACGTGTGCCGAGAAAGTCAACCATCTCACCCGTGCCACTGACATCACGATCGACGACCAGTGCCACCAGCTTTCCCTGCCGTAACGCCTTCAAAAGCGTACGGACAACGTCGCCACCGGTCAGCACGATCTCCATGCCAAGTCGCCTCCGTGCAGTGAGGAACCAATCGGTCATTTCAGCATCATCGAGCGCCTCAGCGACGGCGGTGACGCCATTGCAAGCCAACGACACCCAAGCACCGCCCCACTCCCAGTTACCAACATGGGCAAGCACCGCTATCGTGGGCTGTGACGCCATGCGCCGTGCCACGAAGTCCTCTGCCCGCACCGGATCGACCGCTAACACGATGTCCTCTGGGGCGAGGGATTGTACGCGCAAGACCTCGACCCAGTAGCGAGCATAAAAATAGTAGGCACGATAGGTAGACAGCTCGAGTCGCGATCGAGCGATTACCTGCGACCCAGTGCGGGCGCTCAACGCAAGACGCTGATTGCCTCGAACGATCGCGCGCCGCTGGCGGTTGCTCACATAACTTGTCGCTCCAGCGATCGTCCAAACGACTGGATCAAGGACCCGTGGAACGCGATTGAGCACCACGACCGCCGTGCGCATAAGGCGTACTCGCGAAATCAAGCCCGCTTGCGACCTGCGGAGTGTCGCCGAGAGAAGCTGGCACGCCCAGTAGCGCCAGGCAAAAAGCGTTGGAGGCTCGCTCGAGACCGGATACGCCGACGTCGATTGACGCGCCGAAGATTTGTTATCCGTGCCAGTGCCGCAACACGATCAGGTCGACGCGAAGCCTGGCGCCAAATCGAGACGAAACGCTGCACCACGGTGACCACCGACCCGACGAGGAGGACGAGGAGTGCAATACGCAACAAGGGATGGATCAACAGGGCGAAGAGCAGAAGGACAACGCGCTCTGCACGTTCCATAATCCCGCCCTTGCCGCTCAAACCCAGCGACTCGGCCTTGGCCCGTTGATACGAGATCAACGAGGCAAACCCATAACCAAAGAAGGAGAGCACCGCGAAGAGTTCATCGTGCACGCCGAGAAAATAGATACTCAATCCACCAAGAATGGCGAGATCACTGATGCGATCAGCAAAGGAATCGAAAAAGGCACCGCGGCTCGAGGAGGTCTGCGCGGCCTTGGCCACCGGCCCGTCAAGCAAATCCGGTATCGCGCCGAGCAGGAGCAACCCAAATCCTAGATAGAGCTCCCCAAATCCAACCGCGACTCCGGCTCCGATCGAGAAGACGATGCCTATCACCGTAAGGAGGTCAGGACTGACACCGAGACGCGACAGTGAACGACCAACAGGAGCAGTACGGCGATCAACCGAAGCTCTAAAATTACCATCAAACACTTGAGCTACACCTCCGTGGGCCACGCCCAGTGAGCTTTTTATCTATCCTAGCTGCCCATAAGCGTCCGTGGGGCAATACACGGATGTTTTTGGCTTCCCCACACGCCATCATATGCTCTGCTACTGTGGGTACAACGACGTTTGCGTCGTCCCAACGCAAAAGGAGGCACTGCCAGTGAAGGCCTACCCAACTGAACAAATCCGCACCATCGTCTGCGTTGGCCCCCCAGGTGCCGGCAAGACGAGCTTGGTAGAAGCGATACTATTTCGAACTGGATCATTATCTCACAAGGGACGGATCGAGGATGGTACTACCGTCTCCGATCGCACGCCAGAGGAGATCAACCACGGTTACTCGATAGACTCAAGTACGATCGCTACCGAGTACGAGAACGTCAAGATCAACCTTATCGACACCCCTGGCAGCTCCGAATTCTTCGCCACCACCGCACTCGCCATGGAAGCTGCCGATGCCGCGCTCGTGGTGATCGATGCACAGACGGTAACCAACCCTGAATTGCTCCTCCTCTGGAACCTGCTGAACACCCGTCAATTGCCACGTCTGCTCTTCATCAACAAGTGTGACCGCGATCCTGAGGCCTTTGCCAAGACGGTCAGCCTCTTACACGAGACGCTCGGCGAACACATCGACCCCATCGAGCTTCCGTTGCCCGAGGGCAATGGCCTCGGTGGAGTCATCGATCTCATTGCCAATCGTGGCTTTCTCGAACACGGAACTACCGAATCCGAGATCGGCATTCCTGCGGACCTCGTCGACCAGGAGCGAACGGCTCGCGATACCTTGCTCGATGAAATCGTCCAGGAGGACGATGCAATTATGGAACGCTATCTCTCCGGCGAAGAATTGCCGATCGATGAACTCGCTCGTGCCCTCTCGATGAGTGTGCGAGCCCTCCACCTCAGTCCCCTGCTCTGCGGCTCCGCAACGGGGGATGTGGGTATGCATCACCTCGTGGACGCACTCGTTAGTCTTGTGCCCCCACCGACGTTGCATCCTCACCCCGGATGGTCGGTGCTTGTTGTCTCGGCAATCCAGGATCAATATCTCGGGCGCTTGAGCGTGCTAAAGAATCTCGGAGCCGCGTTGCACCCAGATGATGTGCTCACGTCGGCTGATGGACATGAAGAGCGGCTGCATCAACTCCTCGTGCCCACCCCATCGGAACTGCATCAAGTACCCACGATCGATCCCGGCGACCTTGTCGTCGTTCCCAAGCTCGCCGCTCCTGTCGGAACACTCTTGACCCGAGGAGTACAGCCCTCCGATCAACCGACCCTCCATCCCGCACCGGTACCAGGGTTCACGGTCGCGATTACGACCGAGGCCCCACAAGACGAGGAACGACTGGCGGCTAACCTTTTCAAAATTGCCGGTGATGATCCAGGTATCACGATCGACCGTGAACCGGGAACCCATCGCCTTCTTGTGCAGGGTTTTGGGACCAACCATCTCGCCATCACGGTTGAACGTATCCAACGACGTGGGCAGTTCAAAATAGAGACCCACGAACCGATCACCCAGTATCGTGAAACGTTCCGTGCACCCGCGCAGGCGGAGGGTCGTTACAAGAAACAGACTGGAGGCCATGGCCAATTTGGCGTCGCGACCATCATCGTCGAACCCCTGTCTCGTGATAGCGGTTTTGAGTTCGTGGATGAGATTGTCGGTGGTGCCATTCCACGTAACTTCATTCCCGCGGTCGAGAAAGGTATTCTTGAGGCAATGGAGGCTGGTGGGCTCATGGGATATCCGATCACCGACATACGCGTACGCCTTATCGATGGCAAATATCACAGTGTCGACTCATCCGAGATGAGCTTTAAGATGGCCGGATCCCTCGCCCTACGAGAGGCCCTTAACCAAGCCCAATCACAGTTACTTGAGCCGATCACTCGCCTTTGCGTCACCACGCCTGTAACACATCAAGGCGATGTCCTTGGTTATCTCAGTTCCAAACGCGGCAAAATTCTCCACACCACTACACCAGATAGCGCCTGGGTGAGCATAGAAGCCGACGTACCAGCCGCAGAGCTCGTCTCCTTCGCCCCCGATCTGCGAGCGATGACAAATGGCCTTGGTTCATTCGTGGGGCAAGCCCATCACTACGATGCCGTGCCAGACCATATCGCGACCAAGCTCACCGTCTCAGCGACCTAACCAACCGTTAGCGCGCGGGCCAATGCGTGCGCAGTTTCATTAGTGAGTCCGAAAGCGTCTCTGGCAGAACTCGGGTCTCCGCCAGAGTCGACATAAAATTCGCATCACCCGACCAGCGAGGTACAAGGTGTACGTGGACGTGCTCAGCAATTCCTGCCCCAGCGGCTCTGCCTAGGTTCATGCCAACATTGATACCTTCCGGGTGATAGGCCGCACGTAGTGCATCATGGGCTGCCCGGATGAAGACCAACATCTCCTCGGCTAACACACCATTGAGGCCTGCAAGATCCCCCACATGTGCATTGGGTACCACCATGAGATGTCCGGAAGTGTATGGATAGAGGTTGAGCACTACAAAACAGCTATCCCCGCGAGCAATCACATAGTGCACATCATCACGGTCTGGTTCGGCACCGATCGTGCAGAACACGCATCCGACCGGGCGATCCTCTCCTGCGACAAATTGTGCGCGCCAACCGGCAAAGAGATGTTCCATCAGAAGGCGTCGAGAGTAGGTTCCTGAAGGGCCTGCACCGCCTCGGCGATGAACACGTCGAGTGCAATACCACGCTGCTCCTTGGTATCCCCTCGGCGGTTCACGCCAACGGTCTCAGCGCTCACATCGTTGTTGCCGACGACGAGGATATAGGGAACCTTATCCATCTTCGCCTTGCGAATTCGACCACCCAAGGGCTCGCCTGCAGAACCGACAACGACCCGCAACCCGTTGGTTTTACAGGTTTGGGCCACAGTGTGTGCCCAATCCTGTGCCTCCTCGGTGACCGGCAGGATACGAATCTGCTCCTCTAGCAGCCAGCCTGGCAATGCTCCTGCATAGTGTTCTGTCAAGATGGCAAAGAACCGCTCCACCGATCCAAACAGCGCCCGATGAATCATATAGGGACGCAGTTTCTGATTACTGGTATCTTGAAACTCCAACGCGAACCGTTGCGGCTCCTGGAGATCGATCTGGAGCGTCGAGAGCTGCCATCGTCGGCCGATCGCATCCGTAAGATGGATGTCGATCTTGGGCGCATAGAAGGCTCCCTCCCCCTCGGCTATCGAGTACTCGATGCCAGAGGTGTCAAGAGCAAGCCGGGCGGCCTCGGTAGCGAACTCCCACTCAGCATCGTTACCTACGGACTTCTCCGGTCGCGTCGAAAGCTCTGCATCAAAATCCTCGAGTCCAAATGCGCGTAAGATTGCGATGACAAACCGCAGAAGCCGTCCTAACTCATCCTTGAGTTGGGAAGGAGTGCAAAAGATATGAGAGTCATCTTGGGTAAGACCGCGCACCCTGAGCAAACCGTGAAGGGTTCCTGAACGTTCGTAGCGGTAGACCGTTCCGAACTCGAAAAGTCGTAGTGGCAGGTCACGATACGAACGTGGCTGTGAGCGATAGATGAGCATGTGACCAGGACAGTTCATAGGCTTCGGGTAGTAGAGATCCCCCTCATCAAGCTCCATGGGTGGGTACATCCCCTCCTTGTACCACTCCAAGTGACCCGAGGTTTCGTAGAGCGTCGATTTCGCGAGATGCGGGGTCCACACGAGCTCATAACCCGCGTCGAGGTGCTTGGTTCGTGAGAACTCCTCCATGCGATAACGGATATAGGCTCCCTTTGGGTGAAACACCACAAGTCCAGAACCGATCTCCGGCGGAAAGTGGAACCAATCCAACTCCTGGCCTATGCGACGGTGATCTCGTTTTTCTGACTCCTCCAGGAAGGTGAGATAGTCCGTAGTAGCCTTCTCAGAGGCGAAGGCGATGCCGTAGATACGCTGCAGCTGCGGGCGCTTTTCGTCTCCACGCCAATAGGCGCCTGACACCCGTTGTAGTCGGAAGCTCTTGAGGTAACGAGTTGAGGGAACATGTGGCCCCCGGCACAGGTCAACAAAATCGGGGCGATTACGGTAGACTGAGACGATCTGCGCCGCATCAACATCACGGATAGCGGCCAAGATCTCTCGCTTGAAGAGCTGCGAAGCAAAGAGCTCTTCAGCCTCCTCAATCGTGACCTCAGCCCGTATAAACGGTTGATCTTCGGCCACGATACGGCGCATCTCCCCCTCGACCTTCGCGAGGTCAGATTCCTCGAAACGCCCATCATTTGGTAGGAGAAAGTCGTAAAAGAAACCGTCTTCAGTCGTTGGACCAATCGCGTACTGCGCTCCCGGAAACAGTCGCACCACAGCCTGGGCAAGCACGTGGGCCGACGAGTGTCGCACGATGTCGAGCCCATCATGACTATCGGCATGGATGAGCACTACCTCATCATCAGGATCAAGCGAGTGCCTGATATCAACCAGTACACCGTTAACCCGTAAGGCGACCACATCCTTAGCGGTTGCCTTGGGCAGCCGAGCGAGAAGATCGGTACCACTGCTCACGGACTCCTCATAGCTCTGACCGTCTAGCTTCACGAAACCTCCAAATCGATTCCCAATAATGTAACCGTATCCCTGACGCCCTGACCCTCAGCGACGGCACGTTCGATTGCCGCAATAGCCGTTGGCGTATCGAGGTCATTATCGAGAGCCGCCGCTACTTCATCAAAAGCGCCTCTACCAGGTCCGCTCGCACGCCACCTGGCAATACGCTCCTTTGCGCTCGCCAACACGGCATCGGACCAGTCCCAGGTCGATCGATAGTGATGGCTCAAAATGGCCAAGCGAATCTCCTCGCCAGTGGAATCTTTAAGTAAGTCACCGACAAACACAAGGTTCCCAAGCGACTTGGACATCTTGACTCCGTCAAGGCAGACCATCCCAACGTGCATCCAGTGTTTCACGAACTCACCGCCGGTGATCGCCTCCGTCTGTGCCGCTTCACACTCATGGTGAGGGAAGATCAGATCTGAACCGCCTCCATGGATATCGACAACCGGACCCAATTCTCGCATGGCCAGTGCCGAACATTCGATATGCCATCCAGGACGTCCGGGTCCAAAGCGTGACTCCCATGAAGGTTCGTCCGGAAGCGACGGTTGCCACAACACAAAGTCGAGCGGATCACGCTTTCGCAGATCACCTGGATTGCCACCTCGTTCGGCGGCAAGCTCCATCATCATGTCACGCGGAAGGTGGGACACCTTCCCAAAATGAGGCGCCTTCGCCACCTCAAAGTAGACCCAGCCATCGACTTGGTAGGCAAAGCCACCATCCATGAGATCACCGACCATCGTCAAAATCTCTGGAATCGCCGAGGTCGCCCTCGGCTCTGCATGCGGTCGAGCAAGGCCAAGGCCAGCCATATCACGATCGAACTTAGCCATCTCTCGCGCAGCGAGATCCAGATAGTTCGCGCCAATCGTTCGAGCCTTGCGCAGGATATCATCATCGACGTCGGTCACATTCCGGACACACGTAGAGATCACGTTATGCCTCGCGAGATTGCGCTGCAAGAGATCAAAGGTCACATAGACCGCTGCATGACCCATGTGGGCAGCATCATAGGGAGTAATGCCGCAGGTGTAGATACGGGCGACTTGGTGGACATCAAGCTCAACGAGCGCCTCGCGGGCGGTATCAAAGATCTTCACCTACGCAACCTCCACGCCAGTCAGGCGGATTGACGCCGTCGCCTTGTACCGCAAATTGATGTTTAACAGCACCGCCGTCATCGCCTCGATAGCGGGTGCCTGGGCCAGTGATCCAGCCTCCAAGACCCGCAGTCCCGGGATCCTTGACAGGATGACCGCCACCTGACTCCTCGCACTGGAGGAGTCAGCACAGACAAGCGTATCGACCTCGACAGGTCGGGAAAGGTTGGCAAGCGATCGTGCGGGTACATGATGCAGGGCTGCCACCACCATGGCTGCGGGCAGTCTCGCCTGTAGGAGTTGGGCCGCCGAGCCTCGTGGGACGGTAAGAGCGGCGAACTCGTCACCCACCTTCACCAGCGCGTTCGCCATGGAGACGACGATCTTACCCTCCAAAACGTGTTCGAGTGGTTCCACCAACCGGATCGTGGCTTCCCAGGGAACCGCTACAAAAACCATTTGCGCTCTGGCGACCTCTTCGTTGTCGGCGCCAACCAGGTATCCATCCACCTCCGGCCACCGGCCCATCATGCCCTTGGCAACCTCGACGGCCTTGGTCCTGTCCCTCGAACCCAACCCCACTGACAGATGGCTCGCCGCAAGTCTTGCACCCAGCGCACTGCCCAGAGGGCCTGTCCCTCCCAATATTCCGATCTGCAAACCCAACTCCTCACTCGATGTCGTTTCGTAGTGTGCTCATACCAATCTAAGCTGCTATTACTCTGAGTAGAGTTTACGGCCAGGGAGATGGAATGGGCATCCTAGACGAAAAGCAGCTTCTGATCACTGGTGTTCTCAACACCTCATCGATCGCGTATCATATCGCCTCCGTCGCGCGCGACGAAGGCGCCGAGATCATTCTCACGGGTTTTGGTCGGGGTCTCTCAATCACACGACGAGTCGCAGCGAAGTTGGGTGCCGATGTGCAGGTCATCGAACTCGACGCTGGCAACCCCACCTCAGTCGATCAGGCAGCCGTCGAAGTGGGTAAGAGCTGGGCACATCTTGACGGAATTGTCCATGCCATCGGTTACGCGCCACCCTCCTGCCTGGACAAGCCGATGCTGGAAGCCCCATGGGAGGATGTCGCCATTGCCCTCCAGGTATCGGCATTTTCCCTCTCGGAGCTGGCCAGAGCTTTTCGCCCGTTATTGGCAGCCGCCGAGGGGGCATCCATCGTGGGCCTTGACTTCGACGCAACCGTCGCGTGGCCTGGCTACAACTGGATGGGTGTCGCTAAGGCTGGTCTCGAGTCGCTCAGTCGCTATCTGGCTCGAGAACTTGGAGGTTCCCAAATCCGCGTCAATCTCATCTCTGCAGGGCCGATTCGCACCATCGCTGCCAAATCGATTGAGGCCTTCAAAATGTTCCAGGACAATTGGGGGGATCGCTCTCCTCTCGGTTGGGACCCTGAGAATGCCCTGCCTGTCGCTCGGAGCGTGGTAGCTCTCTTGTCCGACTTCTTCCCGATGACCACTGGCGAACTGATTCACGTCGACGGCGGTTATCATGCCTTCGGAGCGTAACCAGGACGTTAGCCACATGTTTTGGTCCAAGATCGTCTGACCACATCATCCTTGACGGATGCCTTGACGGCGCGCAATCGGATGGCTAGTGTAGGTCTTGGCTCATGGAAGAGCCACCGGGGTCACCACTCGATGATAGGTGGAGCACACCTTGGAAAAGGCCCCGATCTATCGGGTCAAGACGATACCCCAGACTGAAGAAGCTGCCAAGGAGGGCTCATGTTGCAACCGTTGCGCAATCTGCGCATCGCGGCCGCTATTATCATCGCCGCGGTAATCGCCACAGGCGCACGCGCGTCGACGCAACTCACCGCTGTAATCATCAAGGGTGAAGGATCGGGATCAACCTATCATATCGTCCTGCGCGGATCGCGCACGGAGACCGCAAACCCTGGTGTTCCCTCACTCGGGCCAGTCTTTATTCCTTCACTCGTAACCCATACCGGGGCATCGCTAGCAGTGAGCTGTGTGACCTATCACACAGTTGTTCCCCCTTCTCAATCCCTGTACCAAGCCGAAGTGTCGTGGGCAGAGGCGATGTGGGCACGCCTGAGCGTGTACCCACGATGCGACACCAACCCCATCAGTCATCTGGATCTCCTCGCCCTCTGGATCCAAGTCGTGAACGACCGGCTACCTCGACCCAGCATCGCGGCTCATCCGTCGTTCGGTATCGTCAACGTTCCTTTGCAACTGCTCACCTCGACGACTCCGACCGCTACCACTACGCTGTCCACCAACGACGGACTGCTCGTGATCCACGCCTGGTCATGGAGTTCATGGCAGTTCAACCACGCGCCCCCGCCCGGAGTTCCTCCAACTGGAAACGCTGCCCTGACCTGGTACCGTCCGGAGCAATCAGGCCTCCTCGAGGCTTCCTTAATAGAACATTGGTCAGCCGACTATCGCGTTGGAGGCCTCACCGGGTCACTCCCCAACCTCGATGTTGGCGCAAACACTATCAGCCTCCCGGTCGTTGCACTCACGACCGAACTCCGGAACGTACAGTAGTCTGGGTGGATGCAGGCTGCTACATAGCTACCAGTTGCCCTCCATTAGCCAAAAACACGCGAACCATTCTGATCTCTTGCGCCGCGTCCCCATCAGCGGACGCGGCGGAGGAAGGTCCGAATCGGCTCCAACATCTCATGAGGAACCATGACTGTCCATACCGCGCGATGACGCGACACCGGAGCGAAAACCCGTTGTGTATCGGTGTTCGCCGGCACTGCCGTTGGCAGACGGTAATGGATCTGCGGGCCGAAGGGGCCTCGCGAATCGAATGCACGCTGCAAGAGTCCCAATCGGCAAAGCCAAGATCAGGGACTGACACCCGGTAGGGTATGACGGTGTGAGCGAAGCGGAATCCATACGCACCACAACCGGGACGCCCCCCGCTACCGCCGTTGTCTTCGATCTCGGTGGGGTCTTCATCGATTGGGATCCACGGCACCTCTACCGCAAAATCTTCGCCAACGAGCGCGACATGGAACGCTTCCTCGAGCAGGTTTGCACACCAACTTGGCATGCCCAGCTCGATCGCGGCGTTCCGTTCTCCATCGCATCACAAGCACTGCTCACCGCCAACCCTGGGCTCGCGGGCCCGATCCGCGCCTATCACGATCGCTTTCCAGAGATGTGGGGGCCCGTTTCGCGCCAGATGGTCGCGCTCTTGCATCGGCTCAACGATGCCGGCCACCCAACCTATGCGGCAACGAACTGGCCCGCCGAGTACTGGGATGGGGCGATGGCGACGTTTGCATTCCTAGCAACCTTTCGCGGCATTCTCGTATCAGGACTCATCGGTGTTGCCAAACCATCTCGAGACTTCTTCAATACCCTCTCCACAACGTTCCCAATCACGCCTTCGCAGACAGTCTTTATTGATGATCGCGCTGAGAATGTGAGGGCCGCGACCGACGCCGGCTACCGCAGCCACCGATACGTTGGCATGAACGCACTGGAGTCGTATCTACAGGATAATGGCCTCGAGGTCAATGGAGAGATCTGAAACACCGACGAGTCGCTGCCGATCCCAAGAACGACTACCCCAGCGAGTTCTGCGAATCGACACCCTCAACGCTGGCGCACACGGGACCAACACGCAAGCATTTGGCACTCAGGAGCCTGACGCTCCAGAGTTTGCTAGCGCATCTCGCAGCTGCACGACATCTTCGATGCGAGGCCCGTCACCGGAACCAGGTACCTCAAGAATGAGATCGGCAGATTGAAAGACCTCGTGATGGACAAAATCGATCAGCGCATCTAACCCAATCTCACCCTCACCAAGATTGGCATGACGGTCATGCGCCGAACCGAGTTCCGACGCTGAATCATTGAGATGGACGACGGCTACCTTGCCAAATGTGCTCTTGAGTTCATCAGCCAGCTCATCGGCGAGAGCCCGATCGCGCAGATCATAACCAGCAGCAAAGAGATGTTGAGTGTCGATGCAGATGCCCACCACCTCTGGCCGCTCGCATCGTTCAACGAGTTGGCGAAGCTCAGCGACTGACCGACCCATCGAAGCGCCTCCTCCGGCTGTGTTCTCAAGAAGCAATTGCGTCGTCTCCGAGGCAAGGGACACCGTTGGCGCTACCGCTCGCCGCCAACTTTCAAGGCTCTCCAAAAAACCATAACCCTTATGCGATCCCGGATGGAGAACCACGGCAGAGAGCGACTTCTCAACCGACGTGGCCATGACGGCCGCCAGCAACTCGCTCGATTTGGTGACGAGTTGCGGATCATTCGACCCCAAATTGATGAGGTAGGAGGCGTGAACGACGAGGTCGTCAACTCCACGGAGCCGTGCCGCCTGGCTCACCGGACCACTCGCCGGAGCCGCTAGCGGGCGATACTTCCAGGTTCGGGGCGAAGAGAGAAAGAACTGTGCTGCTTGCACACCAAGCGCACCTGCCCGATCTATCAGACCATCGAATCCTCCAGCCGCCGAGACATGAGCACCTACCCGCATTGGAGCAAGGCTAGCTGCTGACCCCTCTCCGTCGTCCGACTAGTATTGCCCGATGGTGGTCGACCGAGGACCACCGCAATTCGAACAACATGCTAGGTGGAGGTTCATGGCGACCAAACTCG